>NZ_LSIC01000041.1 GCF_001556045.1 Bradyrhizobium sp. CCH5-F6 | reverse complement strand
TAACCACCCAGCTTGATGCAGGTGTCAGTGCCCGGGATGTAGTAGAATCCGGCACCGTACAGGGAGCAGATCTTCACGTATTCGACCGCTTTGGCCTTCACGGGGAGATCGGCTGCCTGCGCTCCGCCAACGGCGATCAGACCCGCCGCTGAACCGAGCAAAAGGCTGTTAATCAACTTCATGTTAAACCTCCAAGTTGCTCTATAGGGAAGGTTCCGGATCCGCTGGGTGACGACACCCTAAGGTTGGTTCCCTTGTCCCTTTAACTCACCGCTTAGTCGCTTCGCGCCTTCGGACACACCCGCTGAACGCGAGGGACTTAAGCGAACCACCTAAAACGGGACGACCTCGGGATGCCCCCCTCCGTCGCTCAGTCACAATTACCGAACGCCCTTGCACACACAACAACAGAACGCGCCGAAACGGGCCGATGAAACGTGTTTTCCAACGGGTGTTGCACAAATAACACGCAGATGTGATCAGATCGCCCTCGTAACACTTTGTTTATATTGAAATTTTCAGAGCGGTTCCATTTGCCATCAAAGTTCCCCACATGAGGCGCCCTCGGCGAGACCTTCGCCTGGAACGGCTTCGACGCGCTCGAATCGTGGAATCAGGAAAGGGGACTCAGGAGCAGGCGCATCGCGCGCCTCTGGCGGCCTGAGGCAAGCACGGTCACTGCGGCGCCTGAGGCGAGCCGCAAGCACGCTCTATATGAATGAAGGGAATGGAAGCGGGTGGCCGGCAGCCAGTTAGGGGCGCCAGCCTTCCATGGCGCCTAGCCATGCGCCAGACGTGCCAGCTTTGGGCCCGTTTCCGCAGCGCTTCACGCTCGCCCGGGGACAAGCCCGTTCTGCTTTGGAAGATCGCTGGGAATATTCGAACGAAAACACACGCTTCCAAATTGACCGGCCCGCGCGATTAAGGGCATAAGGCTCGCACCGGAGAGGTGGCCGAGTGGCTGAAGGCAACGCTTTGCTAAAGCGTCATACGGTCTCAAGCTGTATCGAGGGTTCGAATCCCTCCCTCTCCGCCACCATGACAAAAATCGCCATTCGGAAACCAGGTGGCGCTGATTCCCCTACCTCCTCCATGTGACGCTGCGAATGAGTCGGATCGCAGCGCCGCAAGGATACGCCGCCATTGACCCATTAGGACACTTGACCTAAGATTTTTTAGGTCAATCGTCCTATGGCGCGATCCTCGGCCTTGCTGATCCGTGCTGCGATTTGTGGAGACGGGATGTAATGGGTGCGAGCGAAACGCGTCAGCAGATCGTGGGTGTCGCCGATCGGCTGTTTTACGAGAGTGGCTTCGAAGCGACATCTTTTGCCGACATCGCTGGAGAGGTCGGGCTGTCGCGCGGCAACTTCTATTACCATTTCAAAACCAAGGACGAGATTCTCGATGCTGTGATCGAGCGGCGCATCGCAACCACAAGCGCCATGCTGGCCTCCTGGGAACAGGAGGTGGACTCGCCCGCAGACCGCATCCGCAGTTTCATCCACATTCTCATCGCGAACCGGACGAAGATCATGGCACATGGCTGCCCGGTCGGGACGCTCTCCAACGAGTTGGCGAAGCTCGATCATTCCGCCAAGGACAAGGCTGTCGGGCTGTTTTCCCTGTTCGGCGACTGGCTCGCCCGGCAATTCACTGCGCTCGGTCGTGAAGCCGAAGCGGAGGCGCTGGCTCTTCACGTTCTGATGCGCAGCCAGGGAGTCGCAACGCTCGCCACCGCGTTCCGCGACGAGGATTTCATCCGCCGCGAGATCGCAGACATGGATGCCTGGCTGCAGGCCCAATGTCCGGCCGCTCCCTTACCTTATTCCGGCCAACCCGTTTGATGGAGCGATCATGTTCGTCATTAGTCTTCGCTTTGCCGACAAGGCGAAAGCCGCGTCATTGATGGACGGGCACAATGCCTGGATCCAACGCGGCTTCGACGATGGCGTGTTCCTGCTTGTTGGAAGCTTGCAGCCGAATGCGGGCGGCACGATCCTCGCGCACAATGCCTCGCTTGCCGATATCGAGGCGCGCATTCAGGACGATCCCTTCGTGGCCGAAGGCGTGGTCAAGCCCGAAATCCTCGACGTGACGCCGCGCCGCACCGATCAGCGCCTCGCCTTCCTGAAAGCCTGACCGTGCGGGACGATCCCCGGCCGGCTGGACATCCGCGTTGCCGCTGGAGCGCGGCGGCGCCCAAATTCTTCTCGCCGATGCGCTTCCCCGCTCAATGGGCGGAAACCCACGCCCTCGCCTCGCGCTGCGCGACCGAGATCTCGGCGTCCGACATCTGCCCGGCGACTTCCTGGCGCAGGACCACGGCGTCCTTGCGGCCCTTCAACGCAGCGAGGTTGAACCATTTGTGCGCGGCGACGAGATCGACGATCCCGGAGCGGCCGCTCGCCCAATAGATTCCGCGCTCGAACAGCACGTCCGACAGCGCGCTCGCGTCGGTCGGCGTCGCCGTCTCCAGATCGAAAGTACCCTGAAACATCACGCATCCCCTTTGTTCTTATGCCGTCTCGTTCCCCCGAGCGCGGCTCCCGTCCGATTCTGATTTGCGCATGACCCTTGCCGGAAAACCGGAAAACCACTTTTCCGGGATCATGCGCCGTTCAACTCATCCCCGAGTCTTCTTCCACATGCCGTTTGCCGGCTTGTTGGAGGCGATGATGGCGGGCAAATTTGAATGGCAGTTTAAGTATCGCGATGAAGCAGACGTAAACGCGAGCGCGCGGCGCCGAGGAACGGAATCCAAAAAGTCCCCGGTTTGCAGGCACTTCTGCGATTCCTCAGATTCGGTTTACCCTGGGATTTTGGGACATCGATAACCATCGCGCGCGGTGGCGCGTGCTACGGCTCCAATTCATGGAGCGGCGCGCCGTCGTGGCCGCACCCGCCTGTCATTCCCCGCGCAGGCGGGGAATCCAGTACGCTGCGGCCCATCGTTTCAACCACGACCGTCTCGGCGTACTGGATCGCCCGGTCGGAGCCGGGCGATGACACCGCGCCTGGAGAAGCGGCACGCAGACGGCGTGCAATCATGCACGGCCCTCGCCTACCTCAAGGCAGCGCGGCCACGTCGCAGTCAGATCAGCGATGTCGGGGGGGGGAAGGGAATGCCGGCAATACCCCGGCCTCAGGAACGAGGGCGTCGGCGAACACGTCAGGACCAGATTTCACGTCGGCCCGAAGGCCGCTTGCGAAATTGCGGAACTCTCTGAAAGGAGGACCGCACCGAACGAAGAAAACTCGTTTCTTCTGCCGGACCGCGAAAGAGAACGGTCCGACCGTTGACCTGATGTCTCGCCGACACCCTCTATCGTCGACCAGAACCTTAGAAGGCGCTGATGACGTGCCGGCTGTCTGGAGCCGGCAACTTCAGAAGCGAAGTTACTTCTTCTTCGCGACCTTGCGGGTCTTCTTCGCAGTCTTCTTCACTGCGCTCTTCGCCTTCTTCGCCTTCTTCGCCTTCTTCGCTTTCTTGGCCATGTTGCCCTCCGATGTGTGAGATGGCTTTAATCGCTGCGTGCACTCGGGGATCGAATGCACTTCATCCCGAATACACCAACACGAAGAAAAAAACAGCTTCTCGCTTAAAGAAGTGTTGACGGCGCAAGGCGCGTGCGCTTGTCGAGCGCGACGCAGACGCACTGCATGAGCTGTGCGAGCGACGACAGAGAGTCCTCGCAGC
This sequence comes from Bradyrhizobium sp. CCH5-F6, assembly GCF_001556045.1. Taxonomy (GTDB): domain Bacteria; phylum Pseudomonadota; class Alphaproteobacteria; order Rhizobiales; family Xanthobacteraceae; genus Bradyrhizobium. The sequence continues at coordinate 88,898 of NZ_LSIC01000041.1, read as the reverse complement.
ATCGACGTTCGAGAGAGATGCGATTGCAGGAAAACACTATGCAGCAAGTATTTTTCTGCACGCGCGCATCGCGCGCGATCGACGCGATGATGCGCATCGCCATCTCCTCGATCGCCTCGCAGGAGCGCTTCGCGGACTCTGAGTCGCGAATTTTGGCAACGAAAATATTTTCGTGCTTAACGGCGCGAGCGCTCGTCGGAGCGTGTTCATGCCGCCGTTTCGCGCGAATCGCGCGACGGCGATTCGGTCGCCGCGACACCGTCAATCGGGATGAAGTTTGCTTCCGAGGATGCGCGCGAGCGTCGCACCTGGAGCGGAAAGCGTGGTGACGAAGCGCGTCCGTCACCACGCTCGAACGCGCGAGGCTAGAGACCGAGCTTGGACTTGAGCAGGTCGTTGACGCTCTGCGGGTTGGCCTTGCCGCCCGACGCCTTCATGACTTGCCCGACGAACCAGCCGAGCGACTGCGGCTTGTCCTTGACCTGCGCGGCCTTGTCGGGATTGGCGGCGATGATGTCGTCGACAACCTTTTCGATCGCCGAAAGATCCGTGACCTGCTTCATGCCGCGGCTTTCCACCAGCGCGCGGGGATCGCCGCCCTCCTGCCAGACGATCTCGAACAGATCCTTGGCGATCTTGCCGGAGATCGTGCCCTCGCCGATCAGGTCGATGATCGCTGCCAGCTGTTCGGCGTTGACGGGAGAGCCCGTAATGTCCCGGCCTTCCTTGTTGAGACGGCCGAACAGCTCGTTGATCACCCAGTTCGCCGCCATCTTGCCGTCGCGGGCGCGGTTGCCGAGCCTGTCGAGCACCGTCTCGTAGAACACCGCGCTCTCGCGCTCGGCGACCAGCACGCTCGCATCGTAAGCCGACAGGCCGAAATCGGCGACGAAGCGCGTCTTCTTCTGGTCCGGCAGCTCCGGCAGCTTCGCCTTCAACTCGTCGACGAATTCCTGGCTGAACTCAAGCGGCAGCAGGTCGGGATCGGGAAAGTAACGGTAGTCATGCGCCTCTTCCTTGGACCGCATCGAGCGCGTCTCGCCCTTGTTGGGGTCGTAGAGCCGCGTCTCCTGCTCGATCTGGCCGCCCTCCTCGAGGATTTCGATCTGCCGCCGCGCCTCGTACTCGATCGCCTGCCCGATGAAGGTGATGGAGTTCATGTTCTTGATCTCGCAACGGGTGCCGAGCGGCCCGCCGGGCTTGCGCACGGAGACGTTGACGTCGGCGCGCAAGGATCCCTTCTCCATGTCGCCGTCGCAGGTGCCGAGATAGCGCAGGATCGAGCGCAGCTTGGTCACATAGGCCTTGGCCTGCTCGGCGTCGCGGATATCGGGCTTGGAGACGATCTCCATCAGCGCCACGCCGCAGCGGTTGAGATCGACATTGGACATGGTCGGCGACCGGTCGTGCAGCAGCTTGCCGGCGTCCTGCTCCAGATGCAGCCGCTCGATGCCGATGCTGACGCTGCGGCCGCCGTCGAGTTCGACCAGCACCTCGCCCTCGCCCACCACCGGCGACTTGTATTGGCTGATCTGGTAGCCCTGCGGCGAGTCCGGATAAAAATAGTTCTTGCGGTCGAAGACCGAACGCAGATTGATCCTGGCGTTGAGACCGAGCCCGGTCCGGACAGCCTGCCTGACGCATTCCTCGTTGATAACGGGCAGCATGCCCGGCATCGCGGCATCGACCAGCGACACGTGGCTGTTCGGCTCGCCGCCGAATTCCGTCGAGGCCCCCGAGAACAGTTTCGAGTTCGAGGTCACCTGAGCATGAATCTCCATGCCGATGACCATCTCCCAGTCACCCGTGGCGCCCTTGAGAAGCTTGTGCGTGGCCGTGCTCATGTCTTGCTCCCGAGCAGCGTGGCAGCGATCCGCTTCCACTCTGCCTCCAATGAATCCTTTGCCGTGGGCTGGCCAGCCTGGCGGTACCAGTAGCCGGCGTTACCGAGGTCGCCTTCGACGCGGTGCAGATAGGCGTGCACCCAGGCGGCCTCACGGCTGCTGTCCTCCTGAACGATCCCGTGCGCGCGGTCCCAGTCGCCCTTCGCCGCCCACCAGAGCCCGGCGAGCGGCGCGTTCAAGTCCGGCGCCGGCGCCGCGCCGTCGAGGCTCGCGATGAAATCAGCGACATTCACCACCACCTCGCAGGCGTGAAGCGGCCGGCGGCCTGCTCGATCACCTCGCCGAGCGAGAACAGCGTCTCCTCGTCGAACGGACGGCCAATCAGTTGCAGGCCGAGCGGAAGGCCCTGCGTGTCCTTGCCGGCGGGCACCGCGATGCCGGGCAGGCCCGCCATGTTCACGGTCACCGTGAAGATGTCGTTGAGATACATCTCGACCGGATCGGCGCCGCCCTTCTCGCCGATACCGAAAGCAGCCGACGGCGTCGCCGGCGTCAGGATGGCGTCCACTCCCTTCGCGAAGCAGTCCTCGAAGTCCTTCTTGATCAGCGTCCGCACTTTTTGGGCGCGCAGATAATAGGCGTCGTAATAGCCGGCCGAGAGCACGTAGGTGCCGATCATGACCCGGCGTTTCACCTCGGCGCCAAAGCCCGAGGCGCGGGTATTCTCGTAGAGCTCGATGACGTTCCTGCCCTGCTCGCGCAGGCCGTAGCGCACGCCGTCATAGCGCGCGAGATTGGAGGAGGCCTCCGCCGGCGCCACGATGTAATAGGCCGGCAGCGCATATTTGGTGTGCGGTAGCGAGACCTCGACGAGTTCGGCGCCAGCCGCCTTCAGCCAGGCCGCACCCTCGCTCCAGAGTTTCTCGATCTCGGCCGGCATGCCGTCGAGACGATACTCCCTGGGGATGCCGATCTTCATGCCCTTCACGGACTTGCCGATCGCGGCCTCGTAGTCCGGAACCGGAATGTCGACCGACGTCGTATCCTTGGGGTCATGACCGGCCATCGAACGCAGCAGCATCGCGGCATCGCGGACGCTGCGTGCGATCGGACCGGCCTGGTCGAGCGACGACGCAAAAGCAACGATGCCCCAGCGCGAGCAGCGGCCATAGGTCGGCTTGATGCCGACGGTCGCAGTGAACGCCGCCGGCTGGCGGATCGAGCCGCCGGTGTCGGTCGCGGTCGCGCCCATGCACAGCAGCGCCGCCACGGCCGAGGCCGAACCGCCCGACGACCCCCCCGGCACCAGCGTGGTGTTGCTGCCGTCGCGCCGCCAGGGATTGCCGACGGGCCCGAAACACGAGGTCTCGTTCGACGAGCCCATCGCGAACTCGTCGTTGTTGAGCTTGCCGAGCATCACCGCGCCGTCGCGCCAGAGCTGCGAGGTGACGGTGGATTCATATGTCGGCACGAAATTGCCGAGGATCCTCGAGCACGCCGTGGTGCGCACGCCCTTGGTCGCGAACAGGTCCTTGATGCCGAGCGGGATGCCCGCGAGCGGGCCCGCATCGCCCTTGGCGATCTTGCTGTCCGCCTTGCGCGCCATCGCGCGCGCCTGGTCGGGTGTCTCCATCACGAAGGCATTGAGCACGCGCGCGGCCTCGATTGCGCTCAGATGCGCGTCGGTCAGCTCGAGTGACGTGAAAGTCTTGGCCGCGAGGCCCTTGCGGGCCTCGGCGAGCGTCAGCGATGTCAAATCGGTCATTTATTGATCGGGCTGCAGAAGAACGGAGACAGGGTCTTGTCGTTGGCCGGGTCGTCTTGCATGACGTTTTTCTTGGCGGCGGCTTTCGCAGCGGCCTCGATCTCGTCGAGCACGGCATTGACGGCGACATTGGGGTCGGCAGCCTTGCCCTGCCGCTCCATCTTGTCGAGGTAATTCATGTAGGCCTGATAGGCCTTCTCATCGTCGCAAAGCAGACACATCGGACCACGTCCCAAGACTCTTTGATTTGACGCGCTTTCTTCGCTCGAAAACGCGATGCTACTCGACGACCTTCGGCACCAGGAAGAAATGGCCTTCGGTCGCGGGCGCGTTGGCAACGATATCGTCGGCGATCTCGCCGTCATTGACCACGTCCTGCCGCTTCTTCATCTGCATCGGGGTGACCGAGGTCATCGGCTCCACGCCCTCGACATTGACCTCCGAGAGCTGCTCGACGAAAGCGAGCATGGCGTTGAGCTCGCCCTGCAGATGCGGAACCTCGTCCTCGGAAACCGCAATGCGCGCCAGATGCGCGATGCGGCGGACGGTAGCGGCGTCGACGGACATTATATAAGGCCTCTCACGGCAAAACCCATGTGCCGTATAGCAGAGGCCGCTTTTGCGCCGCAACCGGCGCTAGCGCATGATCCGGAAAAGTGTGAAGCGGCTTTCCGAAAAGATCATGCGCAAACAAGAACCTGGAGGCTTATCCGGCCAGCGCTTTCAGGCGAACCAAGGCCGATTTGGCCAGATCGCGGGTCAACTCGGCGGCGGGGACCTCGCGGCCCAGCGCAATGGCCTGTCCCGCCCAGAGATTGGTGAAATCCACCCTGCCCTGCTTTTCGGCCGCAGCCTTCAGCGGCCCCAGCGCCGTCGCGGCATGGGGAAACGGCGGCGCATCCGGCGAGACCGGGCCCGCCTCGCGCATCAGGCGGTTCTGGACGCCGCGCGCCGGACGGCCGGTCATGACATTGGTGATGACGGTGGAATCGTCCCGTGCCTCGGCAAGTGCCTTGCGGCCGCCGGCGCTGACCTTGGATTCCGGACAGCGCAGATAGGCACTGCCGATCTGCACGCCGGACGCGCCGAGCGCGAAGGCCGCGGCAATGCCGCGCCCGTCCGCAATGCCGCCCGCCGCGATCACCGGCACCTTCACGGCATCGGCGACCTGCGGCACCAGCGCAAACGTGCCGGGCTGCTCGGCGATCTTGTCGGTCAGGAACATGCCGCGATGGCCGCCCGCCTCCGCGCCTTGCGCAATCACGGCATCGACGCCGTGCTGCTCGAGCCAGACCGCTTCCTTGACCGTCGTGGCGGACGAGATGACGCGGCAGCCGGCCGCCTTGACGCGATTGAGCAGCGCCTGCTCCGGCAGCCCGAAATGGAAGCTGACGACCTCAGGCTTCAGCTCCTCGACGACCTCGCAGAAAGCTGCATCGAACGGTGCGCGGTTCGCCGCAGCGATCGGTGCTGCGGGATCCAGACCATGCTCGCTGTAATAGCTCGCGAGCCGCTGCTTCCAGCGCGCTTCGGCCTCAGCCGTGAGCTCGACCGGCGTGTGACAGAAGAAGTTCATGTTGACCGGCGCCTTGACGCGCTGGCGGATGAGACCGACCTGCTCGCGCGCCTTCTCGGCCGACAGCATCGCGCATGGCAGCGAGCCCAGCGCGCCGCCCTGCGCGGCCGCAATCACCAGCTCCGCATCCATGGCGCCGGCCATCGGCGCCAGCACGATCGGGAATTCGGTCTTGAACAGATCGATCAGTCGACGGTCAGGCCACATGGTTGTTCTCTCGCTCTTCCCCTCTCCCCTTGTGGGAGAGGGCGGATCGCCGCGTAGCGGCGAGACGGGTGAGGGGTTTGCATCCGCGGATACAGACCTCTCAGGTTTGACTTCATTCTCCGGGGATAGAACCCCTCATCCGGCGCTGCGCGCCACCTTCTCCCGCAAGGGGAGAAGGAAAGGAAGCGATCGAGTTGCGCCGGCCGGAGAGAAGCAGCTCCGCCTCGGCCGCAATCCGCTCGACGATCTCGGCCGCCGGTGGAGTATCATGAATCAGCCCCACCGCCTCGCCCGCGATCACGGCCGCGACGTCGAAATTGCCGGCCGCCTTCGCCGCGGCATAGTCCGTGGCAACTGCGGCGACATTCTGCATCAGCTCGACCTCGCGGCCGATCCAGCGCCGGGCGTGATCGTTGATCAGGCACCGCCCCGTGAACGGCGCCGGCCATACATTGTTGCGCGAGAGATCGAAGATGATGCCGCGTACGGTCGAGCCACTGCTCGCTGCACAGATCCGCCGCTTCGCCTCATCCGCGCCATCCGCCTCCTTGCTCGCATAGAAGCGCGTGCCAAGCAGCACGCCGCTCGCGCCCAGCATCATCATGGCGGCGAGCCCGCGCCCGTCGGCGATACCGCCGGCCGCGACCACCGGCACGCGGCCTGCGGCGAGATCGACGATCGCGGGCACGAGATCGACGGTGGTCCGCGAGGCGCCATGACCTCCCGCCTCCGTTCCCTGCGCGATCAGGACATCGGCGCCGGCATCGAGCGCCTGTCGCGCCATCGCTTCGTCCTGCACCTGGCAGATCAGGCGTGCGCCGGCGGACTTGATCCTGGGCGCAAACGGCGCAGGATCGCCGAACGACAGCATGATCGCCGACGGCTTCACGCCGAGCGCGATGTCGAGAAGTTCGGGCCGCTTGGCGAGGCTCCACGTGATGAAGCCGATCCCGAACGGCGCACGCAGTTCGGCGAGCTTCGCAGTCTCCTGCTCCAGCCACGCTCGCTCGCCATAGCCACCGCCGAGAATGCCGAACCCGCCGGCGCGGCTCACTGCCGCCACCAGGCGGCTGCCGGCGATGACATCCATCGGCGCCAGCAAGATCGGATGCGCGATCTCCAGCAGCGTGGTCAGCGGCGTCGTCATCGGCATGGCTCCTCCCCGATCTGGACAGCGAGACTAGCCGCGACTAGCATTCTCGAAAAATGAATTGTTACGAACGTTGCCATCTCAAAAGCGAAATGACGCCATGGAACTCAGCGATCTCCAGACCTTCGCCGCCGTCGCCCGCACGGGCGGCATCACCCGCGCTGCCGAAGAGCTCAACACGGTGCAGTCGAACGTCACCCAGCGCGTGAAGGCGCTGGAGGCGGAGATCGGCACGGCGCTGTTCGAGCGGCACTCGCGCGGCATGACGCTGACCGGCGCCGGCAAGCGCCTCCTCCCCTACGCGCAAAGGATGGCGGCGCTGTCGCACGAAGCCTTGCTCGCCGCGCGTGACGATGGCGAGCCGAAAGGGCCGCTCGCGATCGGCTCGATGGAGACGACGGCGGCCGTGCGCCTGCCGCCGCTGCTCGCCGACTTCCACCGCCGCTTCCCCGCCGTGCGCCTATCCTTGCGCACCGCGCCGACAGCCGACCTCGTCACCGGCGTGCTCGAAGGCTCGCTCGACGGCGCCTTCGTCGCGGGTCCCATCACGCATGCCGATCTCATCGCGACGAGCGCCTTCCGCGAGGAGCTGGTGCTGGTCAGCGCGCGGCGCTGGGCCTCGTTGGCCGAGCTGCGCGCAGGCACGCCGGAGTCCGGGCCGACCGCGCTGGTGTTCCGCACCGGCTGCACCTATCGCCAGCGGCTCGAACAAGTGTTCGTCGAGCTCGGCTGGCCGTCGGCGGCGCGCTTCGAGCTCGGCACGCTCGACGGCATGATCGGCTGCGTCGCCGCCGACATGGGCGTGACGTTGCTGCCGCGCGCGGTCGTCGAGCGCAGCGCGATGAACGGCAGCATCGCGATCCACGCGCTGAGCCCGGCGCAGGCGCGCGTCGAGACACTGTTCATCCACCGCCGCGCGGGCCATCAAACCAGCGCGCTGAGCGGCTTTGCCCACTGCCTGAAGAAGGACGACGACGTCATCGCGGCCTGAAACGACGCAGCGTTCCACTCTACGAAATTCGTCACAAATCCATCGCGTTTCCGCGTGCCTTCCGCGGCAACGCAGCACATCAAAAAGCTTTGAAGCCCGCGATCATTCTACGTTAGGATGACTGACTGGCCAGCGCAAAACCATAACGAAGCCAAACATCGGCAAGAACATCGGGAGGACTATCGATGCGCAATACGCTCGTGTTGTGCTGTGTCGCTGTGTTGTCGGCGATATCAGGAACTGCAAGCGCACAGGACTGGACCAAATCGAAATGGGGGCCGAACGACGAGATCGGCGCCGCCAACTACATGACGCCCGAGCTCGTGGTGAAGGCGGCATCGCTGGTGAAGACCGGCAAGACCTACGCCCTCGGCATGCCCGTCACGTCGCAGACGCCCGCCTATCCGCCGCGCACCTACAAGATCACGGTGGTGCAGCCGGGACAGGCCGGCAACGCAGGGCTTGGTCCCAACAAGGCCACCTACAACGACGATATCCTCGACACATGGGTCGGCGTTGGCAGCCAGCTCGACGGCCTCGGCCATCTCGGCATCGAGCATGTGTATTACAACGGCAACAAGCTTGCCGATTTCGCCGATCCGACCGGGCTGAAGAAGCTTGGCATCGAGAAGGTGCCGCCGATGGTCACGCGCGGCGTCCTGCTCGACATGGCCGCCTATTTCAAGACCGACGTGGTGAAGGAAGGCACCGCCTTCAACGTCAAGGAGATCGAGGAAGCCGCCAAGCAGCAGAACGTCGAGATCCGTCAGGGTGACGTCGTCATCTTCCATACCGGCTGGCTCAGCCTGGTCGGGAAAGACGACAAGCGCTACTCGGCTGGTGAACCCGGCCTCGGCGTCGAAGGAGCCAAATACCTCACAGGCAAGGGTGTCGTCGCCGTCGGCGCCGACACTTGGGGAGTAGAGGTCTTGCCCTTCGAATCCAAGAACGTTTTCGAGGTGCACCAGATTCTGCTCGCCATGAATGGAACCTACATCCTGGAAAACCTCGACACGGCAGCGCTCGCCCGGGATAAGGGCTATGAATTCCTGTTCGTGCTGGGACAGCCGCGCTGGACCGGCGGCGTGCAGGCGATGATCAACCCGATCGCGATCCGCTGACGCGCGGCTCGTCTCACAAGCGCTCCGGGTGAGGGTCATCAGTGTCTCGACAGAACACACCGCTCCCCTCACCCGAACCCATCGTTCCGTTACGGCGACAACACCGCCCTAGATCCGAATGTCCTCATAGGATTCGATCCGCCGCGGGCCCACCGAGGTCGCCTCGTGCGAATCCGCGTCGGCGAGATTGCCGAAGTCGAGCTTGGTCAATTTCGTCAGGTCCGCGATCGAGACCTGGAAGACGCTGACATCCTCCTCGGACATCCGCTCGAGCAGGCCCGCCTCCTGGATGCGGTCGATCTCGATCACCTGCTTTCGCTGGCTCATCAGGAATGCCGCCGCCTTGAGCGCGTCGTCATCGTCGTTGCGGCGGATCAGTATCTTCCAGAAGTACTTCGGAATTCGAACGCCGCCGAAGCTCGGATCCTTGTGCGGCCGGCCGGCCGGATCGGGCAGATCGGATCCGTCGGCATCCGGGCCATCGAACACCGGGCCGTTCATGACGATGCCCTTCTCCTCACCTTCGAGCAGGACATCGCGCGTGTAATCCTCCAGTCCTGCCCAGAGCTGCTTGCCCTGGTTGAACGAGAAGAACTGCGGCGCGCAATTGGTGAAATGGAAGGAATCGTCGCCATGCTGCTTGGCCGCGGCGACCGTGTCGCCCCAGGTCGCATCGAGGCGGCGCACCAGATGACCGCGGTCGAATGGATTCTTGCTGCGGTCCGCTTCGAAAGTGGCCTGCTTGCGGTAGAACTCGTCGCCGATCTGGGCATCCTCGTCGATGCGCGGATCGCGCAGCCAGGAATCACCTTCACGCTTGCCGACGTCCTGTTGCTTGCCGCCGTCGATATTGACGCAGCTGAAGAAGGCGAGCCCGCGCTCCTTGTTCATCACGACGCTGTAGTTGAAGTATTTCAGCTCGGACTGCTTCGAGCTCCCCTTCAACATCGCGACCCTCGGTTTGAGGGCGGCGGGTATTTTCGGCAGGGGTACGGAGAATTTGCCGGTGCCGAGAAAATTGGCCTTGTAGCCGGGCCGCGATTTCAGCGTGCTCTGATCGATATGCACGGCCTCCATCGGCAGGCCGTTCTTCGCGCTGATGTGCGGCAACAAGGCGACCGGTCGGGCGATCAACGGCTTGCCGCCGTTGGGCGCGCCTCCGTTACCAGCCGACGGGCCCTGCAACGGCGTCAGCGGAGCGAAGGGAATTTCCTTCCTGAACGTCGGCAACGGAACGCGGATCGGGACCACCAGCGAGGTCCCATCGAGGGACTGCTCGACCCAGGCATTGGCACCAAAAGCAGGGACGGCGGCCGGCACCGGGGCTTTCGCACGCTCTTGCCGGATCGGTGGCTCTTCCTCGTCCAGCACCGGCTTGATCAGGGGATGGGAGCCGACGGCGACCTTGATATCCGCGACGATCGCGCTGATCCGGATGCCTTCGTTGGCGATCCAGTCGATCGAGGATTCGTCCATCGACGGCTTCCAAACCCTGCCGTCCTTGGTCAGGGTACGGCCCTGCGCATCCTTCCGGGGAACGCCGCTGTGGTGCAGCGCGACCACCTGCCAGAAGCGGTTGAAGGCCGGCGAACCCGACGATCCGGCCGTCGTATCGGTATTGTACCAGAGGAAGTCGCCGACATATTTGAGCAGCTTGTTCTCGCGGACGCAGACCTGCTTCATCTGTCCGCCGGGATGCTGGACGATGGTGAGATACTCGCCCGGGTCTGCCTTGCCGGGCGCGCCGCTCAGCGGCAGCCATCCCCAATCCTCGAGTTCCTCGTGACCCGACAACGAGGTCGGCGCCACCGCAACGATCGAAAAATCCAGCCTGTCATTGGTGTAGAAGAACCTGCCCGGCTCGAATCTGAACCGCACCGGCACACGCTCTTGTCCCGAAACGTCCAATTCGTAGTTGAAATCGGCAATCGAATTGGCCGCATCGGCCGGCTTGCCGAAGACATGATGGTTCGTCAGCAGCAGGCCGGGCCCGATCAGAAAGCCCGAGCCATAGCCGAGCAGATTCGACTTGGAATCCCTGAGCTGAATACGGCAGACCGAGCGCGCGGCGGCGGTCCCCTTGACGAGATAGTTGATGCTGTCGAGGTCGTTGCCCTGGATGATCCGCTCCAGGCCGATTTCGGCCGCTCGCATGTCGTGCGTCTCTGCCAGCAGCTGGCGCTGGCGCAGGCGCATCTTTTCGACGGTCATCTCGATCGGGCCGTCGCCCAGTTTCCGGTTCAAGGCATCGGGTGAGAACTCGGCTTGCTTGAATCGCCTTTCTGAGCCCGCGATCAGGCTTGGCTTGATGAGCATCATGACCTCTCAAAATAATAAAGGGCGAATATTGGATGGTCGGCGCCTGAAAATATGCGCCAAGTTGCATCGCGGGCCGGGCTGCCGGCCGCTGCCGATGTTTTGGAAATCGGGGCACGCGCCCTACACTACCTTAAGCCTATAAACCTATCTCGCGACAACCAGAGCGTCAATCGACGTCGCCGCTGAGGACGCGACATCATGCCATGGTCAGCGGCTTCATCCGTGTGAGATTCGCCACAAATGATCGGTGCATTCGTGCGTGGCCTTCTCACGCTCCTCCTGTCGCGGGTCTAACCACTAGGGCTTCAGGTGCCAGCGCCGCAGCGCCACCACGGACCAGATCGCCTCGACCAGACCGAACGGCCAGGCGCCCTGGAGAAAGCCGTAGGCCGAGCCGAGCGCGCACGATACGGCGAACAGCAGCACGAACCAGTGGCTGCGGTCCTCCAGCGCGTAAGTGACCAGCATCGCCGTGACGGCGAACAGGCCGAATAATGTCAGCGCATCCATGTTTCGGGTTCACTCCGCAGCATGACGCATGATATGCGCTACGCCATGCCGGCTCTTATCCTGCCTCTCGTCGATGCTGCAACCCACTGGCCCGCGCGCGGCGCGCTGGTCGGGCTCGATCTCGGCACCAAGACCATCGGCGTTGCCGTGTCTGATCCCGACCGGAGGTTAGCGACCGGCGTCGAGACGATCCAGCGCAAGGCCTTCAAGCAGGATGCCGCTCGCTTGCTCGCGATCGGGGCCGAGCGCAAGGCAGTCGGTCTCGTACTGGGCCTGCCCATCAACATGGACGGCAGCGAGGGCCCGCGCGCGCAGTCCACCCGCGCCTTCGCCCGCAATCTTGCCGGCCTGACCGCGCTCCCCATCGGCCTCTGGGACGAGCGCCTGTCGACCGCGGCGGTCGAGCGCGAGTTGATCGGCATGGACGTCAGCCGCGCCAAGCGCGCCGAGGTGATCGACGAGCACGCCGCCATCTTCATCCTGCAAGGCGCGCTCGACCGCCTCGCCAATCTTCGCGCTGGATCCGCCTGACCGATGGCCGTCGTGATTGCGGCCTTGCTGCCGGTCTTCATCCTCATCGTGCTCGGCATCGTGCTGAAGCGCAGCCTGATGCGGCTGGACACGCAATGGCACGGGCTGGAGCAGCTGACCTATTTCGTGCTGTTCCCGCTGCTGCTGATCCAGACCCTGGTGAAGGCCGACCTTTCCAAGGTGCCGGTCGCCGGCGTCGGCGGCGCGCTGCTGCTATCGGCACTGGCGATGTCGCTGTTGTGCCTCGCGCTGCGCCCTGCCCTGTCGCGGCTCGGCATCGACGGTCCCGCCTTCACCTCGATCTTCCAGGGCGCGACGCGCTGGCAGACCTTCGTGGCACTTTCGATCGCCGCCAATTTGTTCGGCGATGTCGGGCTGGCACTCGCCTCCGTGGCGATGGTTGCGATCATCCCGCTCGTCAACGTGTTCAGCGTCTCGGTGCTCGCTCGTTACGCATCGCCCGAAAAGCAATCCGGCCGCGCCATCGTCATCACCTTGGTTCGCAATCCCCTGATCTGGGCCTGCATCATCGGCCTCTCCGTCAACGTCACCCACCTGCCGCTGCCAAGGCTCTGGCATGAGGTTGCCGACGCGCTCGGCAGTTCCTCGCTCGCCATCGGCCTGCTCGTCACCGGCGCGGGGCTGCATCTCGAAGGGCTCTTCCGTCCAAGCCTCGGCGCGGCCGTCGGCGTCGTTTTCAAGCTTTTGCTGATGCCCGCGCTCGCGATGGGGCTCGGTCTCTGGTTCGGGCTTTCCGGCAACAGCCTCGCGATCGTGGCGATCTGCTCGTCGGTGCCGACCTCGTCCAGCGCCTATGTCCTCGCCCGCCAGATGGGCGGCGACGCGCCGCTGCTGGCGCAGATCATCACGCTGCAGACGATCTTTGCGGCCATCACGATGCCGGTCGCGATCGCGCTGGCGGCCTAGACCTTGACGGAGCCCTGAGTGGCCGCGGCTAGGCACCCAGCCACATCGTCAGCACCACCGCAGTCAGATTGTTCAGCGCATGCAGCACGATGGTGAGCCAGAGCGAGCCGGAGCGATAGCGCATGTAGCCGAACCACAGGCCGATGGCGAGGACTTCGGTGAGGAAGTACAGGTCGTATTGCAGGTGCACGACCGTCCAGACCAGCGACGACAGCAGGATCGCCCCGGGCACGCGCAGGAAGCTCGCTGACCAGCCGCGATAGAGGAAGCCTCGCGCCAGAATCTCCTCCGACACCGGCGCGGCCACGCTGAAGGCGAACAGAAGCGACAGCGCGGCGCCCTTGTCGCGTCCCGATTTCAACAGGTCGGACATGAAGCCCGGCGTCGCCTCGCGGCCGAGTGCGCGCGACATCGTCTCCCAGGCCAGCACGATCAGGATGAGGCCGACGGCGCCGAACAGCAGCTGCTTCCAGGACGGCCAATGCAGCGCGAGATAATCGACGAAGGACGCTTTCTTGATGCGAATCGCGAGCCAAACCGCAACAAGCGTCGCCGGCAGTCCCATGATGACCGAAAGCGCGAGCGTCTGGGGCTCGCGGCCGATGATCTGAAGCGAAGACAGGTCCATGGGAAGACCGCGCTGCGACGCCAGCAGAACGACGGCGCCGATCTGCCCGACGAACATCGCGACGAAGATGAAGGCGCCCCACAGCGCCGTGCCCCAGAACATCCAGACGTGCGGCGGCGCAGGCGTCACGGTCGGCGGCGGATGGTCGGGATTGAGAGAATCCATCAGAGAGCCTTCGTTGGAAGAACACCGTCATTCCGGGCGGTCCGAAGGACCGAACCCGGAATGACGGAACAAACAATCACGGCAGCGCCCGCTCCAGCAGCGCGCGCACGTCGCCGTTGTCGAGGTCGACCGCGCCATACATGCTGGCGTGATTGGCCGCGAGGCGCGTTGCGGCGAACAGTTCGGCGTTGTGCGGTGACACGCCGTTGAGCGCCGCGGCGGCGGCAAGCAGCGCCAGCTTCTCGACGGCAAGGCGCGCGACGCGCTCGCCGTCGGCGCGGCGGAAGGTCTTGCCAATGAAGGTGGCCGCCTCGACAGCCCCCGGCAGCCCCTTGGTCTCGGCTGCGAGCGATTGCAGCACCGCCATCGCAGCCTCCGGCTCGCGCGCGAGCGCGCGGAGCACGTCGAGGCACATGACGTTGCCCGAACCTTCCCAGATCGCGTTGACCGGCGACTCCCGATAGTGGCGGGCCAGGATGCCGTCCTCGACATAGCCGTTGCCGCCGAGGCACTCCATTGCCTCGTAGAGGAACGGCGGCGCGCTCTTGCAGGTCCAGTATTTGATCGCGGGCGTCAGCAGCCGCATATAGGCGGCTTCCGCCGCATCATGCAGCGTGCGGTCGAACGCGCGGCAGAGCCGCATCACCAGCACCGTGCTCGCCTCGACATGCAGCGCCATGTCCGACAGCACGGCCTGCATCAGGGGCTGGTCGGCAAGATGCTTCTGGAACACGCTGCGGTGTCGCGCGTGATGCAGCGCATGCGCCAGCCCCGAGCGCATCAGGCCGACGGAGGCGATCGCGCAATCCTGCCGCGTCAGCTGCACCATCTGGATAATGGTCCGGATGCCCTTGCCTTCCTCGCCGACCGCTTCCGCGTAGGCGCCGGCGAACTCGACCTCCGACGAGGCGTTGGAACGGTTGCCGAGCTTGTCCTTCAACCGCTGGAACTGGATGGCGTTGACCGAACCATCGGGCGCGAAGCGCGGCATGAAGAAACATGTCAGCCCGCCATCTGCCTGCGCCAGCACCAGGAACGCATCGCACATCGGCGCCGACATGAACCATTTATGGCCGGTGATGCGATAGCCGTCCCCGTCGCGCACGGCGCGTGTCATGTTGGAGCGCACGTCGGTGCCGCCCTGCTTCTCGGTCATGCCCATGCCGACCGTCATGCCACGCTTCTGCCACCATGGCGCAAAGCTGGGATCATAGCTCTTCGTCGACAGCACCGGCATCACGCGCGCGAGCAAGTCAGGCTGCATCGCCAGCGCACCCACGGAAGCGCGCGTCATCGTGATCGGACAGAGATGGCCGGTCTCGACCTGCGCGGCCATGTAGAACTTTGCCGCACGAATGACTTCGGCGGCACCGCCCGCAGGCTTTCCATCCGCCGTCCAGGTCGAATTGTGCACGCCCGCATGCGCGCTATGCGCCATCAGCTCGTGATAGGACGGATGAAACTCGACCTGGTCGCGCCGATTGCCCTTGGCATCGAAGGTGCGCAGCTTCGGCGTGTTCTCGTTCGCCATGCGGCCGCGATCGGCCATCGCCGCCGAGCCCCAATGCTTGCCGAACTCCGACAGCTCCCGCTCCGCCGCCGCGCCGCCATTGGCCTTCACCGCCTCGATCAGCGGCCGATCCACGGCGAAGAGGTCGACGTCCTCGAACGGCGGCGACTGGTTGAAGACCTCGTGGGTCGCAAAGCTCGGCTGGGTCATGGCGCTTCTCGGCTCGGGCGTCAGTTCCGGCGCGGCGGAATCGGGAAATCATAGGCTGCCCCGCCTGCCCCCGGCAGCGAAAAATGCCACCACTCCTTCGAATAGTTCACAAAGCCTTGCCTGGCCATCGCAGCGACCAGCCGCTTTCGCCAGGCGCGCTGCTCCGGATTAATCGATGGTGTCGCAGTGTGTCCCTTCGCGTCGGTACAGTCGTAGCCGGTGCCCATGTCGACACTGCCCTCCGGCGCGCGCGCCCCGATCGGCGCCGTACAATCGGCATAGGCCTTCGACGGATCATATTTGGCGGAGTTGTCGGCCTTGAGATCGACCAGCGTGAGGTCGAGCGCTGCACCCGTGGAATGCTGCGAGCGGCTCGCAATGTAGCCGAGCCGGAACAGCTCGGTCTTCGGGATATTCGGGTTGTAGCGCCGCTCGGCCGCAGTCTCATGACCGTTCTGCGACCACTTCACCATGTCGAGCGAGGCCCGCGCCGGACGGTAGCAGTCGAACATCTTGAGCGAGAGGTTCTGCGCCGCCAGTTCCTGCTGCACCGCCTTCAGCCGCAGCCCGACCTCCCGCTTCACCACGCATTCGCCGGCGCCGTAGCCGGCGAGCGGACGGCCGACGAAATTGTTCGACGTGGCATAGCGGATGTCCTGGATGATGCTGGGATCGATGTCGCGCAGGAACACGAAGCCGCCGGGCAAGGTCTGCGCCCGCGCCGGCGCGAAGATGGATATTGCCGACAGCACGAGGAGCGCTGCGCGCGCCGCGATTCCAGTCCATGCGGTCATGGCACCGGATCCGAGTTGACCAGAAGTTTTGTGATCGCGGTGTCCGTATATTTGTTACCGGCCCAGACGTCGTCGATGATGAATTGCATCCAATAGGCCGAGACCTGCGGCCGCAATGTCAGCAGCTGCGCCGACAGCTTGTCGTCGAGGATGAAGATCTGCGACTCGCCCCCGGAGAACAGCACGCGAATCTGGCGAACCCTGTTGTTCTTGGCAAAGATGTCGGGACTTTTCTGGTAGCCGTTCTGCACATGGATCGATTTGACCCGCCGCAGGGTTTCGAATTCGACCGTGATCCATTCGCCGATGCCGTTGCCTGCGGCGCCCTCGACCCAGGCCGTCCCTGTCGAAGCGTCAAACAGGTTCGCCGCACCGTATGAATTGCCGAATTGCGGCTTCAGCATCGAGCTGACGCAATAGGTCTCAAACCCGCTGCGGGCGCAGCTTTCGCCCGCCACGGAGGGACGCGGCGGACGAAAGGCCGAGCGCTCCGCAGCCGCAGGACTGGCCGGCGGCTTCACCAGCATGCCCGCCACTTTCGGCGCCGCGTTCGACGATCCCGTATTCCAGAGATAGATGCGCCCGCCCAGCGTCTGGTCGTAATAGGCCGGCGTCTGCTCGTGCGGCACGGGCTGTCCGCTGCCATCGCTCGCCGTGAGCGCCAGCGCCGCCACGCGCTCGCGCACCTCGACCGCGAGATCGCCGAGATGCAGTTCGGGACGCTTCAGCTGCTCGACGAATATGCGCGTGAACACCGAATTGTGAGCGGTATCGCTGCTGCTGAGCTGGTCGAGCGCGGTCTGGCCGATCCCCGCGGAATAGAGCGTGAAGATTCCGCGCGCTGGCCTCGCATCGGCAAGTCCGCGCGTATTCCCGATCGAGCGGCCGGCGGCCCGCGGAAACGGATTGTCACGGCAGGCATCGATGACGACGAAGGCGACCCGCACCGCCTTCGCCTGAAGCTCCGCAATCACGTCGGGCTCCGCGATCGAGGCCCCGCGCACACGTGCCTCGGCGCCCTCGACGACGGTGGGAACATCGCTCGGCACGAGATAGTTGACCCCGGCGATCGCAACGCCATGCCCTGCATAGAACACCGCAGCCGTGTCGCCCGGCTCCAGCCGCGCCGTGAAATCGGCGAGACGGTCGATCATTCCCTGCCGGCCGAGATTGGTCCCGAGCACGATCTCAAATCCGAGCGACCTCAGCGCGTCGGCCACCGTCGTTGCGTCATTGGCAGCCTTCTTCAATTGCCGGTCGGCCGGCAGGTTCGGATAGAGATCGTTGCCGATGACGAGCGCCACGCGCTTCTCCGCCAGCGCCGGTGCCGCCAGGCCGACCATGCACGCAGCCGCCAGCGCAGCAGCAATGCGCGCCAGTCGACTAAAATGCCGCATGCTCGTCATGATCCATGCCTGTGACGCGATGAATGGCACGAGTCTAGCGCAAAGCGGCTGCCCCGAACACAGGCGGCCGGCGCCCTCCCGGCCGCAAAGCGCCGTGGATAAGTCCGGCGGCGGGATTTGAAGCTTGCTCCCCCCGCCATCCCCCCCTATAGCTCTGCTTTTAATGACATCGAAATCGACCTTCGTCCTCGGCCACCGGCATTTGCTGGGCATCGAGGGCCTTTCCGCGGCCGACATCACCGGCCTCCTCGACCTGTCCGAAGAATATGTCGAGGTCAACCGCCAGGTTGACAAGAAGCGCACCGTCCTGAGAGGACGGACGCAGGTGAACCTGTTCTTCGAGGCCTCGACCCGGACCCAGTCCTCGTTCGAGCTCGCGGGAAAGCGCCTCGGCGCCGACGTCATGAACATGTCGGTGTCCTCCTCCTCGATCCGCAAGGGCGAGACCCTGATCGACACCGCCGTGACGCTGAACGCGATGCACCCGGACATCCTGGTGGTGCGCCATCACGCCTCCGGCGCGGTGGAACTGCTGGCGCGCAAGGTGGACGGTTCCGTGATCAATGCCGGCGACGGCGCGCACGAGCATCCGACGCAAGCGCTGCTGGATGCGCTCACCATCCGCCGCAACAAGGGCCGGCTCGAGGGCCTCGTGGTCGCGATCTGCGGCGACGTGCTGCATTCGCGCGTCGCACGCTCCAACATCATCCTGCTCAACACCATGGGCGCCCGCGTCCGCGTCGTCGGCCCATCCACGCTGCTGCCGACCGGCATCGAGCGGATGGGCGTCGAGGTCATGCGCGACATGCGCGAGGGCCTCGAAGGCGCCGACATCGTCATGATGCTGCGGCTGCAGCGCGAGCGCATGAACGGCTCCTTCGTGCCCTCCTCGTCGGAATATTTCCATTATTTCGGGCTCGACCAGAAGAAGCTCGCCTACGCCAAGCCGGATGCCCTCGTGATGCATCCCGGCCCCATGAACCGCGGCGTGGAGATCGACTCGATCGTGGCCGACGGCGCCCAGTCCCTGATCCGCGAACAGGTGGAGATGGGCGTCGCCGTGCGCATGGCCGTGCTGGAAGCGCTCGCCCGCAACCTGCCCAACGCGTGATGCCGATGTTGACCGATCGCCGCCCCATCCTGCTCGCCAACGCCCGCGTCATCGATCCGTCGAGGGATTTCGACGGCGTCGGCGACGTCCTCATCGCCGACGGCACCATCCGCGACACCCGCCGCGGCATCGGCGCGGCCGGGGTCCCCGAGGGCACCGACATCATCAACTGCTCCGGCAAGATCGTGGCGCCGGGCCTGATCGACATGCGCGCCTTCGTCGGTGAGCCCGGCCTCAGCCACCGCGAGACCTTTGCCTCCGCGAGCCAGGCCGCCGCGACCGGCGGCATCACCACCATCATCTGCCAGCCCGCCACCTCGCCCGTCATCGACAATTCGGCGACGGTCGACTTCGTGATGCGCCGCGCCCGCGACACCGCGATCGTCAGCATCCAGCCGATGGCGGCGCTCACCAAGGGCATGCACGGCGAGGAGATGACCGAATTCGGCCTCCTGAAAGCGGCCGGCGCAGTCGCCTTCAGCGACGGCGACAAAAGCGTGACCAACGCCCAGGTGATGCGCCGCGCGCTGACCTACGCGCGCGACTTCGACGCTCTCATCGTGCATCACACCGAGGATCCCAACCTCGTCGGCGAAGGCGTGATGAACGAGGGCGAGTTCGCGACCCGGCTCGGCCTGATGGGCATCCCCAATGCCGCCGAAGCCGTGATGCTGGAGCGCGATCTGCGCCTCGTCGCGCTCACCGGCGGCCGCTACCATGCGGCTTCGCTGACCTGCATCGACTCCCTTGAAATCCTCGAGCGCGCGCGCGACGCCGGGCTTGCGGTCAGCGCCTCGGTCTCGATCAACCACCTGGCGCTGAACGAGAACGACATCGGCCCTTACCGTTCGTTCCTGAAGCTGTCGCCGCCGCTCCGCACCGAGGACGATCGCCGCGCGCTGGTGGCGGCGATCGCCTCCGGCCTCCTCGACGTCATCATGTCCGACCACAATCCGCAGGACGTCGAGGTCAAGCGCCTGCCCTTCGCGGAAGCCGCGCCCGGCGCCGTCGGGCTCGAGACCATGCTGCCCGCAGGCCTGCGCCTCGTCCACAATGGCGAGTTGGAACTGAAGACGCTGATCCGCGCGATGTCGACCCGTCCGGCCGAGCTGCTCGGGCTCCCCGGCGGAACCCTGCGCGCCGGCAGCCCCGCCGACGTCATCGTGATCGATCCCGATACGCCCTGGGTGGTCGATCCCGCAGAGCTCAAATCACCCTGCAAGAACACGCCGTTCGACGAGGCTCGCTTTACAGGCCGCGTGGTGCGCACCATTGTCGGCGGACGGACGGTTTACGAGCATGTCTGACATCCGCAATCGTTCGACACTGGAATCCTGCCTTTGGAGCTGCCGCCATGGGGCTTGAAGCATTTTTGCCGGTGGCCTTCGCCATCGGCTACCTCCTCGGCTCGATTCCGTTCGGGCTGATCCTGACCAGGCTCGCCGGCACGCAGGATATCCGCTCGATCGGCTCCGGCAGCATCGGCGCCACCAATGTGCTGCGCACCGGACGCAAGAGCCTTGCCGCAGGCACCCTGCTGCTCGATGCGCTCAAGGGCACCGTGGCCGTGGTGATCGCCGGCTACATCGCGGGCCCCAATGCCGCCATGGTGGCCGGCCTCGGCGCCTTCCTCGGTCACCTCTTCCCGGTCTGGCTCAAGTTCAGGGGCGGCAAGGGCGTCGCCGTCTATATCGGCATCCTGCTCGGCTTGTTCTGGCCGGGCGCCGTCGTGTTTTGCCTGCTGTGGCTCGCGACGGCCTTCACGACCCGCTACTCCTCGCTTTCGGCGCTGGTGGCGGCGTTCATCACGCCGATGTTCCTGTGGTGGTTCGGCCACCTCGCGCTCGCAGCATTGTTCGCAGTGCTGACCCTGCTGTTGTTCTACGCGCACCGCGAGAACATCAAGCGGTTGCAAGCCGGCAAGGAAAGTCGCATCGGCGAGAAGGCCTGAAGCCGGAAAAAGTACGGATATCGCCGCACACCTTCCGCATTGTATGCCAAATCCTGTTCGCAACTTCCGCACCGCTCGGTGCAGACAGTAGCGAACGGGTTCCATGCCTGTCATCCTGACACAGGACACGGCGTTACGCGGTTGCTCAGAATGAGCGAGATGATTGTCGGCGCGCATGACGGGGTTGGTTCGCTCGGTGCTTCCGGCAGCGCGGCGAGCCGGCTGCTCTCGGCGACCAATATCTGGGCCGATGCGCCGCCGCCCGCTCCCGTTTCGCCGCAAGTGCCGCAGCCTGAGCCCGTCGCGCAAGCCGACGCTCCGCCCGCCGTCGTGGTCGGCAAGGCTGCACCGGTCTCGCGCCCGCAGGCGCGTTCCGACCAATGGCCGCCGCGAAAGCTCTCGCTGGCGCTCCAGGGCGGCGGCACCTTCGCCGCCTTCAGCTGGGGCGTGCTGGAGCGGCTGCTGGAAGAGCCTGACATCGCAATCGACACGGTCAGCGGCGCCAGCGCCGGCGCCATCAATGCGCTGCTGCTCGCTTCTGGCCTTGTCGAGGGTGGACGCGAAGGCGCCCGCAACCGGCTCAACCGGTTCTGGATCCGCCTGATGCACGAGGCCTCGTTCCGCTCGCTGATGCTGATCGGCGGTTTTTCGCCGGCGGGAAGCTCGGTCGCGTTCGGCCCGACGCTGCGCTCCGGCCAGTTCGATCCGTTCGATCTCGATCCGCTGCGGCAGGCGCTGGCGCGCGACATCGATTTTGCCGCCCTGCACGACGCGAGGTGCCCGAAGCTTCTGATCGCCGCGACGCGGATCCGCGACGGGCAGCAGCAAATCTTCCGCAACGATGCGATCACCGCCGACGTCGCGCTGGCGTCCACCTGCCCGCCGCTGGTTCACTGTGCCGTCGAGATCGACGGCGAGGCCTATTGGGACGGCGGCTTCGGCGGCAATCCGCCGCTGCTGCGGCTGGCGCAGGAGACGACGACGTCCGACGTCCTGCTCATACAGGTCACGCCGGCGCGCGACAGCTACGTGCCGATCACGCTCGCCGCGATCGACCGTCGGCTCGACCAGATCGCAGCCAACGCCACCCTCAATGCCGAAATCGCCGCGATCGCATGGGCGCAGGCGCACGCCGCCCCTTCGCTGCGGCTCTCCCGCATCGCGGCCGAGGATTTTTTTGAGGGTCTGGCGCAGCGCTCATCCACCGATCTCGGCCGCGGCTTCATTCGCGCACTGCACCGGAGCGGCCGCGAGGCCGCGGAGCTCTGGCTCGGGCAAGGTGCGGACGGCAACGCGCCCGCGCACGATCGAGCCGCGGCTCGCGCCGAACCTGCCTTAGCCTGATTTCGCCAAGGCCTCCTCGAGGAACCATGCCGCCGAGAGCGCGAGTGCGTCGTTACCGAAGCGCGCGATCACCTGCACACCGATCGGCAGGCCGCCGACCTTGAGGACCGGCACGTTGACGCAAGGATTGCCCATCAGCGTCCAGAGCCGGTTGTAGCGCGGATCGCCTGTCGTCGCGAGCTCCTTGGCCGGCGCGGTGCCCGGCGCCGAATAGGTCAAGAGCACGTCGACGCCTTCGAACAGCTCGCCGAGCTCGCGGCGGCCCCGACGGCTGACCCGGCGCGCCTCGTCATATTCCTTCGGCGTCAGCCCGACCGTCGCATCGAGGCTGGCGCGCAGCATCGGCGCGATCTCGTCGTGACGCTCGGAAAACTCCCAGGCCAGCGCGCGATGGGCCTCGAAGTCCTGGATGATCGGGTGGATGCGCCAGGCCTCATGCACCGCCGCGGGCAGATCGATGGTCTGCACGCTGGCACCGGCGCGTTCGGCCGCCTTGATCGCGGCCTGCAAGCCCTGTTCCGCGGCCGGCTCCACGGCACCGGCAAACTCCTGCCTGACCACGGCGATGCGCGGCGCTTTCGCCGGCGCGATGCCGGAAAATTCGCTGCGACCGGTCATCGCCAGAAGCCCGCGCGCAAGATCTTCCGCGCGCGCGCCGAACAGGCCGACCGTGTCGAGCGCCCACGAATAGCACTTCACACCGACCGTCGGCAGCATCCGGAATGACGGCTTGATCGCGGCCGTCCCGCAATAGGCGGCGGGCCGGATCACCGAGCCGCCCGTCTGGGTGCCCAGTGCCAGCGGGATCATGCCTGCGCCGACGGCTGCCGCCGAGCCCGCGGAGGAGCCACCCGGCGAATGACCTGTGTTGTGGGGATTGCGCGTCGGCGTCGGATCGCGCGAGGCAAACGCGGTGGTTGTGGTCTTGCCGATGATGGTGGCCCCTGCCCGCTTCAGCATCATCACCACAGGCGCATCAGCGCGCGGCTGCCAACCGCGATAGATCTCCGAACCCATCTCGGTCGGCATGTTGGCGGTGTCGATGATGTCCTTGATCCCGACCGCGATGCCGCGCAGCGGCCCGGAAGCCTGCGCCGTCGCGGATTTGTCATGGCGGACGAACGCTTGGACGTCCTTCTCCCTGGCCTCGATCGCCGCATGCGATTGTGCGATGGCGTCATCGGGCGAAAGCTCCCCCGCTTCGATGCGGCGCTGGAGGTCGGCGAGTGAGATCATGACAAAATCCTTGTTATTTTGATCGCTTTTAGCATCGCAGCGAGGTCGCGCAAGCGCACGTCACTGTTGCGCAACGCTCTCAGGTTGTTCCATGCTGTGCCTGCAAGGAGACGCCGTGGACGCCATCAATCCGAGCGTGAATCTGACCGAGCAAGAGCGGATCGACCGCCTGCGGCTGATCCGTTCCGACAATGTCGGGCCGCGCACCTTCCGTTCGCTGGTCGATCATTTCGGCACGGCACGCGCTGCGCTGGAGCGGTTGCCGGATCTGGCCCGCCGCGGCGGCGCCCAGCGATCAGGCCGCATCTGCAGCGCAGACGAGGCGAAGGCCGAGCTTGCCGCAAGCCGCAAGTTCGGCATCGCCTGGCTGGCGCCCGGCGAGAACGGCTATCCGTCGCGGCTGGCGATGATCGACGATGCGCCTCCGCTGCTCGCCGTGC
Source organism: Bradyrhizobium sp. CCH5-F6 (assembly GCF_001556045.1). Taxonomy (GTDB): domain Bacteria; phylum Pseudomonadota; class Alphaproteobacteria; order Rhizobiales; family Xanthobacteraceae; genus Bradyrhizobium. The sequence goes on along the minus strand of NZ_LSIC01000041.1, from coordinate 65,162 downwards.
GCGGCGACACCAAGACCCTGATGCGGCCGATGATCGCCATCGTCGGCTCGCGCAACGCGTCCGGCGCCGGCTTGAAGTTCGCCGGCCAGCTCGCGCGCGAGCTGGGCGAGGCCGGCTTCGTCGTCATCTCGGGCCTTGCCCGCGGCGTCGACCAGGCCGCGCATCGCGCGAGCATCGAGAGCGGCACGATCGCCGTGCTGGCCGGCGGCCATGATTGCATTTATCCGCCCGAGCATGGCGACCTGCTCGCCGCGATCCTCGGTCACGCGGGCGCGGCGATCTCCGAGATGCCGCTCGGCCACGAGCCGCGTGCCCGCGACTTTCCCCGCCGCAACCGATTGATCTCGGGCGCCTCGCTCGGCGTCGTGGTGGTGGAAGCCGCACACCGCTCCGGCTCGCTGATCACGGCGCGCATGGCAGCCGAACAGGGGCGCGAGGTGTTCGCGGTGCCGGGCTCGCCGCTCGATCCGCGCGCCGCCGGCGCCAACGATCTGATCAAGCAGGGCGCGACGCTCGTCACCGAGGCCGCCGACATCATCAACGCGGTGCAGCCGATCATGGAGCGGCCGCTGCTGCACCCCGCAAGCGAGCCCGACAGCGAGCCGTTCGAGAGCGATCCGCAGGGCCATGACCGCGACCAGATCACCGGCCTGCTCGGCCCGGCGCCTGTTACGATCGACGATCTCGTGCGGATGTCCGGCGCCTCCCCTGCGATCGTGCGCACGGTGCTGCTGGAGCTCGAACTCGCCGGCCGCCTCGAACGCCACGGCGGCGGGCTGGTTTCGCTGCTTTAGTTTAGGTCTCGTTTCGCTCATCGAACCGCGTGCGCGCTGCCGCGATCTGCTCCTGATGCTCGATCGCCCACTCGCCGAGCGCCTTCACCGGCTGCTGGAGACCGCGGCCGAGATCGGTGAGCTCGTAGTCGACGCGCGGCGGAATGGTCGGAAAGATCGTGCGCGTGACGAGGCCGTCGCGCTCCAGCCCGCGCAACGTCAATGTCAGCATCCGCTGCGAGATGCCGTTGATCATGCGCTTGAGCTCATTGAAGCGCTTCGGCCCGTCGCTCAGCATCATGATGACGAACACGCTCCATTTGTCGCCGACGCGGGACAGCACGGAGGCGACCCCACGGCAATCCGCATGGTTGGGGTCCGGCATTGGCTCGGGGGCAGTATCCTGCCCTGGATTTGGCTTCGCCGCGGCGGGCAAATCGGTGTTCTCAGGTTTCAATAATGTGCCCATGGCTCAAAAAAGTGCGTTCTTGCGGGGATTTTCACGGTCACTCATGTAGCTCTGGTTACAAACCTATACCAGGGTGACCCCAAATGAAACTGCTCCATATCGACTCCAGCGTGCTCGGCCCCCACTCCGTCAGCCGCCAGGTTTCCGCCGCGGTCGTCGACCGGCTCCGGCAGACGACGCCCGGCCTCGACGTCACCTATCGCGACCTGACCCAGACCCCTCTCGCCCATCTCTCCGGATCGCATCTGGCGGCCGCGCAAGGCGCCCCCGCGCCGGCGGAGCTCGCACCCGACCTCGCCGCCAGCGCGGCCGTGCTGGACGAATTCCTCGCGGCCGATGTCGTCGTGATCGGCGCGCCCATGTACAATTTCACCATTCCGAGCCAGCTCAAGGCCTGGATCGACCGCATCCTGGTGGTGGGAAAGACCTTCAAATACGGCGCGGCCGGGCCGGAAGGGCTTGCCGGCGGCAAGCGCGTGATCGTCGCGATCTCACGCGGCGGCCATTACGGTGCGGGTTCGCCTGCCGCGGCTGGCGAACATCTCGAAACCTATCTGCGCTGGGTGTTCGGCTTCATCGGCATCGCCAATCCCGAATTCATCTCCGCCGATGGGATCCAGCTCGGGCCGGAGCACCGCGAAAAGGGACTCGCCGGCGCACTTCAGGCCGCGACCAGCCTGCACGCGGCATAACGTTCGCCACGACTCAATCGTCCGGCGCAAGGTGCGTCTTGCGCCGGACGGGATCGAGCACTGTTGCAGCGATCAGCCGCGATAGATCGGCGCGCCGCTCGGAGAGGCCACCGCGCCGCCGTCCACGAAGATCTCCTGGCCCTGCACATGGGCGGAATCATCGGATGCGAGGAACAGCACCGTCTTCGCAACGTGATCGGTTTCGCCGATGCGGCCGAGCGGCGTCGACAGCGCGATCCGCTTCTCGAACGCCTTCTCGGCCTCCGGCGTTGCGATCGCTGGTCCCCAGATCGGCGTGCGGATCGCGCCCGGCGCGACCACGTTGACGCGAATGCCGCGCGGCGACAGCTCCGAGGCCATGATCCGCGCCATCGCGCGCACGCCGGCCTTGGCGGCGCCGTAAGCGGAGTAACCGGGAATGCCGAGCACCGAGATCACCGAGCCGTTGAGGATGATCGAGGCGTTGTCGTTCAGGTAAGGCAGCGCAGACTGGACGGTGAAGAACACGCCGGTCAGGTTCGTGCTGATGACTTTCTCGAACACCTCCAACGTCGCCGATCCCAGCGGCGTGCCGCCTGCGATGCCCGCGTTGGCGAAGACGGCGTCGAACTTGCCGAATTTGTCCGCGCCCTGCTTGATTGCGGCTTCCGTGGCCGCGATGTCGGTCGCATCGGCCGGCAAGGCGAGCGCGTTCGGGCCGAGTTCCCTGGCAGCCGCTGCCAGCGTCTCCTTGTTGCGCCCGGTGATCACCACCCTGGCGCCCTCCGCCACGAACAGTTTTGCGGTCGCAAGGCCGATGCCGCCGTTGCCGCCGGTGATCAGGGCCGTCTTGTTCGTCAATCTCACGTTCGCCTCCAGTGGTTGCATCATAAAACCGGATTGCGGTCTAGGCCATTTGGTTTTATGATGCAACCACACAAGCGCGTGATCGCCACGGGATCGGGCGAACGCGAAAGGACCAGGGACGATGGTGAAACGAACCAGCTTCGAGGGCGATGCCTGCCCGATCGCGCGGTCGCTGGAGGCGCTCGGCGACTGGTGGTCGCTGCTGATTATCCGCGAGGCGCTGTTCGGCGTCCGCCGCTTCGGCGAGTTTCAGAGCAGGCTCGGCATGGCCAAGAATATCCTGGCCGCGCGCCTGCGATCGCTGGTCGACCACGGCATCCTGGCCACCGCCCCCGCCTCCGACGGCAGCGCCTATCAGGAATATGTGCTGACGCCGAAGGGCCGCGGCACCTTCCCGATCCTGGTCGCGCTGCGGCAATGGAGCGAGGAGTTCGACGATCACCCCGAGGAAATCGCGACCATTCTCGTCGATCGCGACAAAGGCCGCCCGGTGAAGAAGCTGGAAATGCGCGCCGAGGATGGGCGGCTGCTCGCACCAGGCGACACGACGCTCAAGCCGCGCCGGTCATCGAAGGTGGTTGGCCGGAGCCGGTCCGGCTAAATTAGCGGATATTCAAGGCCGTCTCTTGAGTTCGGCCTTGCAGTTTCACGGGTATCGATGCTGCCGCTCTTTGCGATGAACCACGGAACGCTCTTGCGTTCCGTGGCCAGGGTCAGTCGGCGATGGATCAGACGAAGCGGAAATCGTCTGCCGCGAGCGAGGCCATCTGCAGATTGGCCAGGGTCACGGTGTTGTCGGCATCGAGCGTCACGACGACGTTGTTGCCGACCTGGGTGGTGTGCGACATCACGTCGGCGAAGTCGGCGAACAGGCTGCTCGAGAATTGCAGCACGTCGGCCCAGCCACCGGTGGTGGCGAAGTCGGTGACGGTGTCCTTGCCGAAGCCGGCGGCGAACATGAACACGTCGGCGCCCGAGCCACCGGACAGGATGTCGTTGCCGGCATCGCCCGCGAGGAAGTCGGCACCCGAGCCACCCTTGATGGTGTCGTTGCCGGCACCGCCATTGAGCATGTCGTTCTCGGAGCCGCCATCGATGTTGTCGTCGCCGTCGCCGCCGGAGACGACGTCGACCCCCGAACCGCCCTTCAACGTGTCCTTGCCGACGCCACCCTCGATCACGTCGTTGCCGGAGCCGCCGTCGACGCTATCGTCGCCTTCGCCGCCGCGCAGCGTGTCATTGCCGGCACCACCGGCGATGACATCGTTACCGGCTCCGCCATCGAACATGTCGGCGCCGTTGCCGCCTGTGACATGGTCCGCACCGGCACCGAGCACGAAGCCCTCGATGCCGCTGAAGTGGTCGGTGCCAATGCCTGCGCCGGTCGCGGTGCCGGACACCAGGTTGATGGTGACCGCACCGGTGGCGTCGGACAGATCCAACAGATCCTGACCGAAGCCGCCGTCGATGGTGTCGTCACCAGCACCGCCACGGAGCACGTCGTCGCCGAAGCCGCCGAGCAGCACGTCGTCACCGGCACCGCCGATCAGCAGGTCGTCGCCGAGGCCGCCGTTCAGGGTGTTGGCTCCGGCCGAGCCGATCAGCGTGTCGCCGAACACCGTGCCCACCGCGTTCTCGATTCCGGCGAGATGGTCGGCGCCGGGGATGTAGCCGGGATAGTAGGCCAGCCCGGAGTCGAGATCGATCGTCAGCTTGAACGAGATGTTGCTGTAGTCGATGGTGTCGACGCCGTCGCCGCCATCGTAGCGATCCAGACCATAGCCGCCGATGAAGGCGTCGTCGCCGGCGCCGCCGAACACCAGATCGTTGCCAAGGCCGCCGACGATCGTATCGCTGCCGCCGGTTCCGATCACCAGGTTCCAGTAGCCGTCCGAGAAGCCGAGGCTCTCGATGTTGCTCAGCGTGTCGGTCCCGTCCTGTCCGACGTGATCGACGACCGTGATGCTACCGCCAGCGTTGAGGGTGATGGCGTATCTGTCGATCGCGCCGGAGAAGGCCGCGATGTCGGCCCCCGCGCCGCCGTTGGTGGTGTCGTCGCCGGCACCTCCAATGATCAGATCGTCGCCGTCGTTGCCGTAGATCTCGTCGTTGCCGGCATCGCCGTAGACGGTGTCGTTGCCCTGGTTGGCGTAGATCCGATCGTTGCCTTCGCCGCCGTGGATGGTGTCGTTACCGAACGAGGTGTAGATCTCGTCGTTCCCGGCACCGCCGTCGATCTCCATGTTGGTTGAGATCCAGTCGTTGGAGATCAAGATATCGTTGCCGTCGCCGAGCAGGATCTGGCCCTGGATATCGGACCCGATCCAGATGTTGACGAAGTCGTCGCCGGCGCCGAGATCGACCTTGCCGACGATCTTGCCGGTGTTGCCGAGCCTGTCGTTGCCGTCGCCGAAGCTGACGTCGCCGGTGATGACGCCGGAGCTCTGGTTGATCAGTTCGTCGGCACCGGCGCCGAGCAGGACGTCGCCGGTGATGATGGCGCGGTTGACAATCAGATCGTCACCCTCGCCCATGTTCACCGCTGATCCGCCGGTGGCGGTGATCGAGCCGTCATTGCTCAGCGTGTCGCTGCCGCCGCCCATCGAGACGCCGCCGACGATCTGACCGGTGGCGCTGTTGGTGAGGCTGTCGGCATAGGTGCCGACCAGGTTGATCGCCTCGTTGCCGCGCAGGTCGAACCGCGCCGCATCCTCGGGGGTGACCCCTTCCGGACCGTGGCCGTCGCCCTTGATCAGGCCGTGGTTGACGATGGTCGTCACCCCCAGCGCGTTAGCGTTGCTGGAGTTGTCGACCTGGATCGCACGGCCGTAGCCGTAGATCTCGCCGCCGGCATTGTTGACGATGCTGCCGCCGCCGATCGCGATCGCTTCGGAGACGTTCGGCTCGCCGTCGTGATAGCCCTCGGCGCCGAGGCCCGAGATCTTGCCGTAGTTCACGATCTGCACCAGACCGTCGACATCGATGGCGTCGCCGTCGCTGTCGGACAGTTCGGCGGAGCGGCCCTCCATCACGCCGTGGTTGGTGATGAACGCCTTCTGCGCTTCGGTTCCGTCGGTGTCGAGATTCACCGCCGACCCGTTGCGGCCGATCATCGTGCCACTGTTGATGACGGTGACGGCATTGTCACCGGTTACGGCATGACGCGAAGCTTCCATCCAGCCGCCGGCATAGTTGGTGACCTTGCCGCCGGTGTCGCTCTGGAAGTCGATCAGGTCGCCTCCGCCCACGAACGTCGGATCCGTCGTGATCGTTCCCCAGTTGTTGACGACGCCGTCAGTGCCCGGGCGGATCACGTCGGTATCGCTGCCGTGCTGGCGGATGACGCCCCCGGCAAGGTTGTTGATCACCGCCGACGCGCCGTTGTTGTCGAAGGTGCGGAAGTCGATGACGCGGCCGTTCGCTTCGATCACGCCGGCATTGTTGACGGTGATGGTCGCGTCGGCGTGGCCGGCCCGTTCAGGGGTCAGCGCGCCGCGGACGACGCCGCCGGCCTGGTTGTTGAGGGTCATCGAGCCCGTCGCCCCCACCGTAGTGGAGAGCGCACGGGTCGAGCCTGCGATCAAGCCGGCATTGTCGATGACGGCGTTGCCACCACCCTGCCAGACGATCGCGTTGCCGGACGCCGAGAGCGTGCCGCCGGCCTCGATGGCGACGTGATCGTTGTTGTCCACGACGAGGCTCGAAGCCAGCGTCGCGCCGTCCTGGATCGTCACATCGTCGTACGATGCCGATCCGGCCACCGACCAAGTGCCTGCGGCCACCAGCAGGTTCTCGACATTGAGCGTGGCGATCAGTTCCGCCGTGCCGCCGCCGATCAGCTTGACGGTGTCGTTGCCGGCGCCGCCGTCGATCGAGCCCGGCGCGGGGTCGTCGGTGGAGACGATGATGAGGTCGTCGCCTTCACCGGCTTCCGCGGTGTCGCCGGCGCCAGCCACCAGTTCGTCGTTGCCGGCGCCGCCCTGCAGGGTGTCATAGCCTTCGCCGCCGATCAGGACGTCGTCGCCCTCGCCGCCCGTCAGGGTGTCGTCACCGTCGCCGCCCACCAGCCGGTCGTCGCCAGCGCCGCCGTCGAGTGTGTCATCGCCTGCTCCGCCAAGCAGCGTATCGTCGCCATCGCCGCCGGACAGGGTATCATCGCCCTCGCCGCCATCGAGCTGATCGTCGCCGCCGAGCCCGGCGAGGACGTCGTCGCCCCCGAGGCCGGTGAGGACATCGTCACCGAGCGCGCCGGCGAGTTGGTTGTCACCGTCGTCGCCGACCAGCACCAGCGCCTCGGTTTCGAGCACCGTGTCTTGACGATAGTCGAGGTTCTGGATGCGCTCGTCGTGCGCCCGATCGGTGTCGGCGACGTCGTAGGGCGTGTCGGAGTAGTTCGCCGCCATGTATTCGGCGAAGGCATCCTGCTCGGTGCCCTCGGTGGCGAAGTTCGCCTCCTGCCCCGCATCTGGAACCAGGTCTGGCGACAGACTGACGACGTTGGCAAAGGTGGGATTGGCCGCGATGAAGCTCGCGAACGGATAGCCGTCGCCGCCGGTGAGCAGGAAGCTCAAGGTCACGACCCGGATCGCCATCTCCGGATCGACCACCAGTTCGCCGTTCGCGACCAACGCCAGCACCGGGTTGCCGTTGTCGTCGATCAGCGCTGCCGACTGCACGCGGTTGCCGGCCGGCAAATCCTTGTCGAACGAGAATGCGATGCCGCCGACCTGGGCAAACTGGCCGGGCGTCGCGGTCGCCGTGGTCGCCGCCACTGCGTGCTCGAGCACCTTGAGCAGCTGATCCGCGGTCACCGTGACCATCGACAGCGCGTTGTTGAAGCGCAGCGAGTTGGCGATATCGAGCTGCGACACCTCGCCCGCTTCCTTGCCGACGCTGGTGTTCGCCAGCGGCGGGCTCTCCACCGCCTCGCCGCCGACCGCATAGACGTAACCGATCGAGTCGCGGATGCCGCCGCCGTTCTTGATCGAAACCAGCACGGTCGGGTCGACCTTCTGGGCGTACCACAGGTTCGCATCGGCGGAGAGGTCGCCGAGGTTGGTCTCCTCGGTGCGAGCCTCGCTGCGGCGGCCCTCGAGATAGACGTCCGTCTTGCCGAAAGTGTTGCCGTCCTGCACGTCGATGATGCCACCCACCGCCTGGGCGATGTCGTTGACCAGATCGCCGCGGCCGCCGTCGGCAAACGGATCGGCGTCGTCGGCATCCACGTCGCCGTCATGGTCGACGTCGACTGTGGTATTGCCGTCGTACAGCGAGGCGACCACCTCTTCCGTGCTGGCGTAGGCGCCATTGACCGCCGAGTTGGCGGTGTAGATCACGTTGCCTTCAGCATCGAAATCGACCACCAGCCGTCCGACATAGGAGTATTCGCCGGAGGTGTTGACGATAAGCGCGGTTTTGCCGTCGGCGTTCGCGGTGACGATCGGATAGGTGTCGGCAGCGGTATCGCCGGCACGGAGCGTGTCGGTCTCGTCCGCCAGCAGCGTATGCGAGCCGCCGGCGACGATGACGTCGACGCCGTGCAGCAGGGGCGCCAGCGCCTTTTCGAGCGCGAGCTGCTGCAGATGGCTGACCAGGATGATCTTGTTGATGCCCTGAGCCAGCAGACCGTCGATCGTCGGCTGCAGGATTGCCGCCAGCGCCGCCATGTCATCGACATTGTCGCCGATCACTTCGACGCCGCCGGTCGAGGAGATGCTCTGCACGATCTGGGTGGTCGCGCCGATCACGCCGATCTTTTCGCCGTTCTCCTCGATGACCGTGGCCGGCGCGATCTTCTTGCCGATACCGGCCACCGGCGGGAAGCCGGTGTAGGCGTCGGCATCCTGGATCGTGCCGGTGTAGACCGAAGCGAGATTGGCATCGGCCGAGAAGTCCAGATTGGCCGCGAGGTACGGGAACTGCGCGCCGGGATAGCCGGCGGTCTGCTTGATGATGTCGGCGAACGCCTTGGTGCCGGCGTCGAATTCGTGATTGCCGATCGCCGAGGCCTGCACGCCGATGATGTTCAGCATCGCCATGTCGGCGGTGCCGAAGCCGGGCGAGATGTTCAGCGTCTCGGCAGCGAGGCCGTAATAGGTTTCCAGCGCGGTTTCGTAGACCTCCTTCAGCGAGCTGTCGCTGCCGGCGCTGAAGAACGGGCTGGGAATGAAATTATCGCCCGAAGACAGCGTGATCGAGTTCGCGTAGGTCTCCTCGAGATAGTCGACGATCGCCGCGAAGTTGCCGGCGCGATCGACCGCATTCAGACCCGCCTCGAAGTCCGATGCATGCAGGATTTGCAGCGTGTAAGCCGGGGTCGGCTCCTGTTCCCCGAGATTGAGGCCCACGATCACCGGATCGTGGTCGGACACCCGGATCGAGGAGTCGCCGTCGAAGATCGAGGTGTCGCGGCCATAGTCGGTGTTGTAGTCGAGCGCGTCGGCCTCGTCGGCATTGATGTGCCAGGTGGTCACACCGGACACCTGCGTGCCGAGGCTGGCATTGGCGAAGGCATAGTCGAGCGTGCCGGTCTGGCCGTCGAACACATAGGAATAAGCGCCGTCCTCGCGATCCTGCAGATTCTCATAGCCCGCGCTCTCGATGAGAGCGGTCGACTGCTCCTTGGCGTAGCCGTTGAAATCGCCGAGCAGCATCACGTCCGGATCGCCCGAGCCGGTCGGATCGCTCGCCGCCCAGGCGGTCAGCGCGGTGGCGGCCAGCTCGCGCTGGTTCTGCCAGTTGCCCTGGCCGTCGCCCTGATCGGAATCGGCGCCGGAGCCGGTACCGCTCTTGGACTTGAGATGGTTGGCGATCGCCGTGAAGGTTTCGCCGGTCGCGAGTTCCTCGAAGGTCACCGCAAGCGCGTTGCGGCTGGTGTTCTCGCCGTCAAACACCGCACCGACCGTGCTCTGCCCGAGCAGTCCGCCGAGGCCGAGGCCGGGCAGGTCGGCGTCGTTGAGGATCTCGATGGTCGTACCGTCGGCGATCTTCACCGCGGTGGTGTCGTAGATGAAGCCGACCGCGATGGCGTCGCCGCCAACGAACTGCCGGCCGGGATCGACCCAGGCATAGGTACCGGCCCCAGCCACGGCATTGAGCTGTTCCACCAGATACTTGATGGCATTGCCGGACGATGCAGCGGAGAAGTCGTTCTCCAGTTCGGTCAGCGCCAGCACGTCGACGTCCATGTCGAGGATGGTCGCGACCAGCTTCTCGGTCTGACGTGCGAACTCCGCGGCGTTGTCGGCACCGCGCGGCTCTTCGCCGATCGCGGTGTTGCCGCCATTGTCGAGCGTGGTGAAGTAGTTCAGCACGTTGAAGCTCGCCACCTTCAGGCGGCCGCCGACGTCTTCCGGCGCATCGGTGCGCGGATTGTCGCCGGCTCCGAAGGTGTTGGCACCGTCCTCGACCGAGCGTATCCGCCACGTCGCCCCCGAGGCAGAGTTGCCGGCCCACTGATAGTCGAGCACGCCGGTCAGGCCGGTGATGGTGTCGCCCATCCGCGCCGCGTCGGCGGTGCCGTAGTTCGGAGTGGCAGACGGGTTGTCGTTCGGATCGAAGCCGTCGAGGTTGTTGATCGCGGCGTTCTGGACGTTCAGGCCGTCATCATATGTGATGGTGCGGGCGCCGAGCTCGGCCAGATGCGCCTGGTAGGCGGCGGCATCGGGCGCGTTCTCCTGCGTGAACTGTTCGGGCCGTTCGCCCGCTACCAGCTTGATCTCGTTGAAGCGGTCGAGATTATACTGCTCGGTGACGGTCAGGGTCTCAGGGATCGTGACCAGCATGCCTTCATAGGCTTCAAGATCGGGCTGGTAGTCGCCGTCCTGGCTCAGCGTGGTGCCCATCGACGACAGGTCGATCTGCACCGCCATCGTGTCGACGTCGGCCACCGCGCCGGCCTGGACGACCGAGATGTTGCTCGCGGTCAGCTCTGTCAGACCGAAATATTCGCTGATCGAGCCGGTCACGCGCACCCGGTCGCCGATCTGGACGTCGGTGGCGCCGCCGTAGACGAATATTGCCTCGGAGGTCAGGACATTGCCGTCGGAATCGGTGGTCTCCTCCTGGAGATAGAAGCCGTTGAGATTGCGGCCGGCGTCGGCATCGCCGTTCTGGAAGTCGCCGACCACGATGGCTTCGACGGTCACGGTCTGGCCGACCATGGCACTGCTGGCCCCGCTACCCTGAATCGTGCTGATCTTGGTGATACCGACGTCGTCGTTGACGATGGTGCCGGTCGCCGTCGCGGCGCTGCCGATCGTGGTGGTCACGGCCGCCGAATTGGAAACGTTCTGCAGCGTCAGCGTGAAGCTCTCGTTCGCCTCATTGCCGGTGTCGCCGGCGACGGTGACGGTCACGACCGCTGAGGTCTGTCCGTCAGCGATGCTGCCGCTGAAGCTGACCGGCTTGCCGCCGACATAGTCGGCCGCATCGGTCTGCGCCGAAGCGATCGTTCCCGAGAACGCGACGTCGCCCGTCGTGCCGCCGCTCCGCTCGACGGTGAACTGATAGACGGTCGGACCGCTGTTGCCTTCGTCATGCGAGACCGTGATCGACGCCGGCGCGAAGGCGACGTGCTGCGCTTCGACCGACGATTCGGACGAACTGGTGACGCGGATGTCGTCGATACCGACCCACTCGTCATTGCCGGCGGCGTTGGTGGTGAGAATGCGAACCTGGATGTCGTTGCGGCCGTCGACGGCGGAGGGCAGCAGCAGATCGAACGGCGTCACCTGGGTCGCGGCGCCACCGGTGGTGGCGTCGGCGGCGTAACCGCTCGGAACGTTGGTCCACGACCCGCTCGAACCGAGCCGGTACTGCACGTTGATCTGCTGCGCGGAGTCGTCCGTGCCGGCGTCGAGGTCGCGTGCATTGAAGCTCAGCCGGACATCTTTGCGGCCGGTGGCGTCGAGATGGATCACGAGGCTGGGGGCATCCGCGCTGTTCGAGCCGTTCAGCGCCACCGTCGGGTTGGCGATCTGGAATTCGGCCACACCGCCGTTGGTGATTGCGGTGTTGGTCTGGTTGGCGATGACGTCGACGTCTCCCGACGACGATCCGGTAGCCGTACGCGCGTCCACCCCGGTGGCCGAAACGACATCGTTGCCGAGATAGCCGACGATCGATGCGACTCCCGACCAATCATCGTTAGTCGTGATGAGGCCGGTGTTGGACCAATCCTGCAGGAAATCGCCGTTCGCCAGGACATGGGGGGTCGTCGACATGTATCGCACTCCAGCGCTTGAGAAGAAGACGTCGCGGATCACCGCCTCACGGCATGCGTGAGGGCGCGGTCCAGACGGCCGATGGTTAACGGATCGTTAATGCGCGTTGATAGAATGCCGACGACAACAGATCGGTGACTGCTTCTTAACGGGTCGGTGAAGTCGCACTATGGAAAGTGACGCGAAGACCGCGCGAACCGACGACTCCTTGCGGCGTGCTCGACGGTCGGCCGGCAGCGATCGCCATTGAGTCATCGCGCTAAAGCTTGATCAGCCCGCCGCGAGGGACGACCACGCCAGGCTTCGGTTGCCGGCCGGTGCGGCCGAATTCCGAACCAGAGCGGCGTTTCGTCGCAGGATGTCGCGCCTCGTTGCCACTGGAACGCGTTTTCGCGCACGCGCCGCCTTGTCATGCGCCTGACGTTGAAGCTCGCTAACGAACGCCGACCGCACCGACCGTGACGGTCCGACGTCGTTTTGAATTTGAGTATCATGACCGCAACAACGTCCTCCGCGTCGACTCCCGCGTCCGGCGATCTCACGTCGGCCGCGCTCGCCTCCTGCAGAACGGCCTTTCTGACGGTGGGACTGTTCTCGGCGGTGCTCAATCTGCTGATGCTCACCGGCTCGATCTACATGTTGCAGGTGTACGACCGGGTCATTCCTTCGCACAGCATTCCGACCTTGATCGCTCTGTCGATCGCGGTGGCGGCGGCGTATGCGATGCAAGGGCTGTTCGACCTGCTGCGTCAGCGCATTCTGACCCGGATCGGATCGGCACTGCACGCCGCGCTGTGGCAACCGGTCGTCCGCAACATCCTGCGCGGGCCGCTGCGCGGCGGCGGCGCCAATCGCGGCCTGCAATTGTCACATGATCTGGACTCGGTCCGGTCGTTCCTTTCCGGGCTCGGCCCGACGACCCTGTTCGACTTGCCGTGGATGCCGCTGTATCTCGCCGGCTGCTTTCTCCTGCATCCTTATCTCGGCTGGACGCTGGTCGCTGGCGCGGTGCTGCTGTTCGGAATCGCGCTGCTCACCGAGGTGCTGACGCGGGCGCCGACCCGGGACGCGTCGCGTGCCGGCGCAATCCGTGGCGTCCAGCTTGAAGCCGGCCGGCGCAACGCCGAAATCGTGGGCGCGTTGGGGATGGAACAGCGGTTGATCGACCGGATCGGTGCCGCCAACGACGATCTCGTCGCCGCCCAGCAGCGCAACGCCGATATCGCCGGATCGCTCGGCGCATTGTCGAAGACGCTGCGCTTCATGCTGCAATCGGCGCTGCTGGGTCTCGGCGCCTATCTGGTGATCGAGGGGCTGGCCAGCGGCGGCGTGATGATCGCCGCGTCGATCATGGGCAGCCGCGCGCTCGCGCCGGTGGAACTGGCGATCTCCATCTGGCGTCCGTTTCTCGGCGCGCGACAGGCGGGCCAACGGCTCCGCGCCGCTCTGCGCGACGGCGACGCCCCGACCCCCGACGTCGCGCCCGAACGCGCCGTCCATCGGCTCACGGTCGAGCAGGTAACGATCGCCGCCCCCGGCGGCACCACCGCGATCGTGCACAACGCCTCGTTCGCACTCGAAGCCGGCCAGGCGGTCGGCATCATTGGCCCGTCAGCCGCCGGCAAATCGACGCTGGCGCGGGCGCTGGTCGGGATCTGGCCGATCGCACGCGGCGAGATCCGCCTTGATGGCGCCACCCTCGACCAGTGGCCGGCAGAAATTCGTGGGGGCATGATCGGCTACCTGCCGCAGGATGTTGAATTGTTCGATGGAACGGTGGCGGAGAACATCGCACGTTTCGACCCGGGGATCGACGAGGCGGCGGTGATCGCCGCGGCAAAGGCCGCCGGCGCCTACGAGATGATCCTGAAGCTGCCGAAGGGGTTCGAGATGCGGATCGGCGAAGCCGGCGCCACCCTGTCGGGTGGCCAGCGGCAGCGGATCGCGTTGGCGCGCGCGCTCTACAAGGATCCGTTCATGGTGGTGCTCGACGAGCCGAACGCCAGCCTGGACGCGGAAGGCGACGCCGCGCTGACCGACGCAATCCGGCGTGTCCGGGCTCGCGGCGGCATTGCCGTCATCATTGCGCATCGACCGGCGGCGCTTGCGGCGGTCGATCTCGTGCTGACGCTTGCGTCCGGCCAGGTGCAGGCGTTCGGCCCGAAGGACGAAGTGCTGCGCAAATCGCTCGCCGCTCATCCGGCGCCGGGCGGCGCGGCGCTGCAGGCGGTGCCCGATGCGCGCCCAGTTCCGGCCGCAGCCGTCAGTTGAGGACCTCAATATGACCGCACCCCGCACGCGCGAAGCTCGCCGCAACGATCCGTTTCGCGACATCCGGCGCGCCACAGGACTCGGAATCGGCGCGCTGGCGATCGTGGTGTCCACCGCGGGCGTTTGGGCCGTGACCGCCCCGCTCGCCAGCGCCGTGATCGCGCCGGCGCAGGTGGTGGTCGACAGCAACGTCCGCCGAATTCAGCACCCGACCGGCGGCGTGGTCGCCGAAATCTACGTCAACGACGGCGATCAGGTTCGGGCCGGCGACATGCTGGTCCGCCTCGACGAGACGATGTCGCGCGCCAACCTTGCGCTGATCGAAAACCAGCTCAACCAGCTCGGGGTGCGTCGTGCCCGGCTGCAGTCCGAGCAGAACGGCCGCGACGCTGTGGTGCTGCCCGGGGAGATCGCCGCACGGCGCGCCATCGCCGTGATCGCGGAGATGATCGAGGGAGAGACCACGCTGTTCGCCCGGCGACGCGAGGCGATCAGCGGCCAGCAATCGCAGCTACGCGAACGCAAGGCCCAGATCGCAGACGAAATCCGCGGCCTGGAGGCGCAGATCGCGTCGAAGCGCGAACAGATCCGCTGGATCGAAACCGAGCTGGAGGGCGTCCGCCAGCTGTACGACAAGCGTCTGGTGCCCTATGCGCGCCTCACCGCGCTCGAGCGCGAGGCTTCCCGTCTGACCGGCGAGGAAGGCCAGCTGGTCGCCGAGATCGCGCGCGCCAGGGGCCGGATCACCGAAACCGAGCTGCAGATCATCCAGCTGGTCCAGGACCAGCGCCGCGAGGTCGCGACCGAATTGCGCGACGTCGAGACCAAGCTTGCGGATCTCGGCGAACGCCGCATCGCCGCGATGGACCAGCTCGATCGTGTGGTATTGCGCGCGCCGCAGGACGGTCTGATCCACCAGAAATCGGTCTTCACCGTCGGTGGCGTGATCACCGCGGGCGAACAGCTGATGCTCATCGTGCCGAAGGATTCGCTTGTGGTCGAGGCCCGGATCGATCCGCAAATGATCGACCGGCTCAAGGTCGGGCAATCCGCCAAGCTCCGCTTCAGCGCGTTCGACGCCGCCGTGACCCCCGAGCTCCACGGCACGCTGACGCGGATCGCCGCCGACCTTACCAAGGAACAACAATCCGGCGCGGCTTACTACGTCGCCCGCATCAGCCTCGACCCGAGCGAACTCGCCAAGCTTGACGGCAAGGCGCTGGTACCCGGCATGCCGGTTGAAGCCTTCATCCAGAACGGCGTGCGGACGGCGCTCGCCTACCTGCGCAAGCCGCTGGAAGATCAGCTCGCCCGCGCGCTGCGGCAGAAATAGTCCTAAATTAGTCTGGCATCCGACGAGCGTGACCCGGCGGACCGTCTTGATGCGGTCATTGCTCTGATGCCGGCCGAACGCGACATCGTAGTTGAGGTCATAGAGGCAGCCGACCTTCATGGCGGCAAATTCAGCATTGCGCTCGATCACGTAATTGCCTGCTGGATCCGTCCTGAGATGGACGATCCCGGGCTCCGCCCATGCCTGGTCGACGCCGCGATAGATGACGCGATCCGTCCGGCCGGCGATCATGAACCAGAGGATCAATCCTCCGATCAGCAAGGCGGCGATGACGAGGCTGCGGACGTCGCTGGCCAATTGGTCGGCCAGGGTCGAGAGTTTGAAGGCGTTCTTCACATCGGCTTGGTCGCCGGGAGCACCACGGCAGTTCACGAGCAAGGCTCGCCCCCTACGAGAGCTTGCGCTTGCTCCGCAGACGCAGATGCTCGTCGGCTTCCAGCTTGGTCATGCCAAGCAAATAATGCAGCACGTCGAGCTTGTGCCGTTCCGCGAGTTTGCGCAGGGCCGCCACCTGCTCGGCGATGAAGGCGACGGCCTCATCTGATCCGCCTTCGCCGGGTTCCTCGCCCCGCGGACGTGCCTGCGCGCCGGAACGCGCGCGCACGCGTTTCCTTCCTGGTTTGGTCACCAACCTCACCCCGAATCCGCGCCCCGGAAGGACTCTACGCCGACAGCCCCCGCAACTGAAAGGTGGTAATTTACAACTTTCTCGATATGAAACTTTCCCCGTCGCCGGCCCCGTCAACACCCCTCGATTTGACAGGAACGGCCTCACCACCCATGTTCGGTTCGAAACGGCCGACCCGAATCCTTTCGTTTTCGGCCCAAGATTTCCCCATAAGTTACTGGAACTACATGAATATCGTCATCGTGGAGTCGCCGGCGAAAGCCAAGACGATCAATAAGTATTTGGGCTCCTCCTATGAGGTTCTGGCCTCGTTCGGCCATGTCCGCGACCTGCCCGCGAAGAATGGCTCCGTCGATCCCGATGCCAATTTCAAGATGATCTGGGAGGTCGATCCCAAGGCTGCCGGCCGGCTCAATGAGATCGCCAAGTCCCTGAAGGGCGCCGACCGCCTGATTCTGGCCACCGACCCCGATCGCGAGGGCGAGGCCATCTCCTGGCACGTGCTGGAGGTGCTGAAGGAGAAGCGCGCGCTCAAGGACCAGAAGATCGAGCGGGTGGTGTTCAACGCCATCACCAAGCAGGCGGTCTCGGACGCGATGAAGCATCCGCGCCAGATCGATGGCGCGCTGGTCGACGCCTATATGGCGCGCCGCGCGCTCGACTACCTCGTCGGCTTCACCCTCTCCCCCGTGCTGTGGCGCAAGCTGCCGGGCGCCCGCTCGGCCGGCCGCGTGCAGTCGGTGGCGCTGCGCCTCGTCTGCGACCGCGAGCTCGAGATCGAGAAGTTCGTGCCGCGCGAATATTGGTCGCTGATCGCGACCCTGCTCACCCCCCGCGGCGACCCCTTCGAGGCGCGCCTGGTCGGGGCCGACGGCAAGAAGATCCAGCGGCTCGACATCGGCACCGGCGCGGAAGCCGAAGACTTCAAGAAGGCGCTGGAAGCCGCCAGCTACACCGTGACCGCGGTCGATGCCAAGCCGGCCCGGCGCAATCCGCAGGCCCCGTTCACCACCTCCACGCTGCAGCAGGAAGCCAGCCGCAAATACGGCTTTGCGCCGGCGCACACGATGCGCATCGCCCAGCGCCTTTACGAAGGCATCGACATCGGCGGCGAGACCACTGGACTCATTACTTATATGCGTACCGATGGCGTGCAGATTGATCCGTCCGCGATCACCCAGGCGCGCAAGGTGATCGGCGAGGATTACGGCAACGCCTATGTGCCGGACGCACCGCGCCAGTACCAGGCCAAGGCCAAGAACGCCCAGGAAGCGCATGAAGCGATCCGCCCGACCGACCTCTCCCGCCGCCCCGACAGCCTGAGCCGCAAGCTCGATGCCGATCAGGCGAAGCTCTACGAGCTGATCTGGAAGCGCACGATCGCGAGCCAGATGGAATCCGCGGAGCTGGAGCGCACCACGGTCGACATCGCGGCCAAGGCAGGCTCCCGCACGCTGGAGCTGCGCGCCACCGGCCAGGTCGTCAAGTTCGACGGCTTCCTTGCGCTCTACCAGGAAGGCCGTGACGACGAGGAGGACGAGGACTCCCGCCGCCTGCCCGCGATGAGCCCGAACGATGCTCTGAAGCGGCAGAGCCTGTCCGTCACCCAGCACTTCACCGAGCCGCCGCCGCGCTTCTCGGAGGCCTCGCTCGTCAAGCGCATGGAAGAGCTCGGCATCGGCCGTCCCTCGACCTATGCCTCGATCCTCCAGGTGCTGAAGGACCGCGGCTACGTCAAGCTGGAGAAGAAGCGCCTGCACGGCGAGGACAAGGGACGTGTCGTGGTCGCGTTCCTCGAGAGCTTCTTCAGCCGCTACGTTGAATACGACTTCACCGCCAATCTGGAAGAGCAACTCGATCGCATCTCGAACAACGAGATCTCCTGGCAGCAGGTTCTGAAGGATTTCTGGAGCGGCTTCATCGGCGCCGTCGACGAGATCAAGGATCTGCGCGTGGCGCAGGTGCTCGACGTCCTCGACGACATGCTCGGTCAGCACATCTATCCGCCGCGCGCCGATGGCGGCGACATCAGGCAGTGCCCGAACTGCGGCACCGGCCGGCTCAATCTCAAGGCCGGCAAGTTCGGCGCCTTTGTCGGCTGCTCGAACTATCCGGAATGCCGCTACACCCGACAGCTCGCCGCCGACAGCGAGGCGACCGCGGACCGTTCGCTCGGCCAGGACCCTGAGACGGGTCGCGACGTCTGGGTCAAGGCCGGCCGCTTCGGCCCCTATATCCAGCTCGGCGAGGCCAAGGATTACGAGGAAGGCGAGAAGCCCAAGCGCGCCGGCATCCCGAAGGGCACCTCGCCCGCCGATGTCGATCTCGAGCTTGCCTTGAAACTGCTGTCGCTGCCGCGCGAGATCGGCAAGCACCCGGAAACCGGTCAGCCGATTGTCGCCGGCCTCGGCCGCTTCGGGCCGTTCGTGAAGCACGAGAAGACCTATGCCAGCCTGGAAGCCGGCGACGAAGTGTTCGACATCGGCCTCAACCGCGCGGTGACGCTGATCGCGGAGAAGGTCGCCAAGGGCCCGAGCCGCCGCTTCGGCGCCGATCCCGGCAAGGCGATCGGGGATCATCCGACGCTGGGCACCGTCACCGTCAAGAGCGGCCGCTACGGCGCCTATGTCACGGCCGGCGGCGTCAACGCGACCATCCCTGCCGAGTTCGAGAAGGATACGATCACCCTGCCGCAGGCGATCGCGCTGATCGACGAGCGTGCCGCCAAGGGTGGCGGCAAGGCGAAGAAGGCGGCAAAGCCGGCCAAGGCCAAAAAGGCCGCCGAGACCGCTGCGGGCGGCGATGACACCCCGCCGAAGCCGAAGAAACCGGCCGCGAAGAAAGCCGCGGCAAAACCAAAATCCGAATCAACCAGCAAGGCGCGCGCCGCCGTATCGTCGACCGCCAAGACGTCGCCGACCAAGGCCGCCGCCGGCAAGGCTCCGGCCAAGAAAAGTGCCGGCAAGAATTAGAGGCTAAGTGAAACGCAAGAAAGACCATGGCTTTCCCGACAGGAGCGCCATCGTCGCCTTCATCAAGGCAAATCAGGGAAATGTCGGGACCCGCGACATCGCACGCGAGTTCGGCCTGAAGAACGCCGACCGTGCCGAGCTCAGGCGCATGCTGCGCGAGCTCGCCGACGACGGCATCGTCAAGAAGAAGCGCCACAAGATCTCGGAGCCGGATACGCTTCCGCCGACGCTGCTCGCGGACATCACCGGCCGCGACAGCGACGGCGAATTGATCGCCTCCCCCGCCGAATGGGACGAGGTCGAGAGCGGCGAGCCGCCGAAGATCCTCATCGAGATGCCGCGCCGGCCGAAGCCCGGCACCGCCGCCGGTGTCGGCGACCGCGCGCTGTTGCGCGTCGAGCGCTCGGACGAGACCGAAGGCCCCGCCTGGCGCGGCCGCATCATCAAGGTCATCGACAAGGCCAAGAGCCGCATCCTCGGCGTATTCCGCGAGCTTCCCGAAGGCGGCGGGCGACTCGTTCCCGTCGACAAGAAGTTCGCCGACCGCGAGCTGAACATCGCAAAGGCCGA
Source organism: Bradyrhizobium sp. CCH5-F6 (assembly GCF_001556045.1). Taxonomy (GTDB): domain Bacteria; phylum Pseudomonadota; class Alphaproteobacteria; order Rhizobiales; family Xanthobacteraceae; genus Bradyrhizobium. The sequence goes on along the minus strand of NZ_LSIC01000041.1, from coordinate 45,363 downwards.
TACAGGTGGCGCGCAGGATGGCGACCTCGTCAGCGTCGACATCGTCCGCTCGCGCGGCTTCGGCCTGGCCTCGGGCCGGGTCAAGGAGAAGCTCGGCTCGGTGAAGTCCGAGAAGGCGATCAGCCTGATCGCGATCTATGCCCACGACATCCCCCTGCAATTCTCACCCGCCGCCGAGCGCGAGGCGGAGGCGGCTGAGCCCGCCAATCTGAAGGGGCGCGAGGATTGGCGCGACGTCCCGCTCGTCACCATCGATCCGCCCGATGCGAAGGACCACGACGACGCGGTCCACGCGCAACCCGATGACGATCCCAACAACAAGGGCGGCTTCATCGTCAACGTCGCCATTGCCGATGTCAGCTTCTACGTCCGTTCGGGCACCGCGCTCGACCGAGACGCGCTCGACCGCGGCAACTCGGTCTATTTCCCCGACCGCGTCGTGCCGATGCTTCCCGAGCGCATTTCCAACAATCTCTGCTCGCTGGTGCCCGGCGAGCCGCGCGGCGCGCTCGCGGTGCGCATGGTGCTCGGCCCCGACGGCCGCAAGCGTTCGCACAGCTTCCACCGCATCCTGATGCGCTCGGCCGCGAAGCTGAGCTACGCGCAGGCCCAGGCTGCGATCGATGGAAAGCCTGACGATATCACCGGCCCCCTGCTCGATCCGATCCTGAAGCCGCTCTATGCCGCCTATTCCTGCGCCAAGCGTGCGCGCGACGAGCGCGATCCGCTCAATCTCGATCTGCCCGAGCGCAAGATCCTGCTCAAGGGCGACGGCACGGTCGACCGCGTCGTCGTGCCTGAAAGGCTCGATGCGCACAAGCTGATCGAGGAGTTCATGATCCTCGCCAACGTCGCCGCAGCCGAGATGCTGGAGAAGAAATCGCTGCCGCTGATCTACCGCGTGCATGACGAGCCGACGCTGGAGAAGGTCCACGCGCTCTCCGAGTTCCTGGAGACGCTGGACATCCCCTTCACGAAATCAGGCGCGCTGCGCCCGACACTGTTCAACCGCGTGCTGGCCCAGCTCGAAGGTCACGACTATTACCCGCTGGTCAGCGAAGTCGTGCTGCGCGCCCAGGCGCAGGCGGAATATTCCTCCGAGAACTACGGTCATTTCGGCCTGAACCTGCGCCGCTACGCGCATTTCACCTCGCCGATCCGCCGCTATGCCGACCTCGTGGTGCATCGCGCGCTGGTCCGCGCCCTCGGCCTCGGCGAAGGCGCGCTGCCCGACAGCGAGACGCCGGAAACGCTCGGCGAAGTCGCGGCGCATATTTCGGTGACCGAGCGGCGCGCGATGAAGGCGGAGCGCGAGACCGTCGACCGCCTGATCGCGCATCACCTCGCCGATCGCATCGGCGCAAGCTTCCAGGGCCGCGTCTCCGGCGTCACCCGCGCCGGGCTGTTCGTCAAGCTGAGCGAGACCGGCGCCGACGGATTGATCCCGATCCGATCCCTCGGCACGGAATATTTCAACTATGACGAGAGCCGTCACGCGCTGGTCGGCACACGCAGCGGCACGATGTTTCAGCTCGGTGACGTCGTCGACGTCCGTCTGGTCGAAGCAGCCCCGATCGCGGGCGCGCTGCGCTTCGAGCTGCTGTCCTCGGAGAGCGGCCAGAGCGAGCGCCGGCAGTTCCGCCCACCGCGAAAATCATCCAAGCCCCATCCCGGACGCAGCCCGGAGAGAAAACGCAAGCCGGAGAAGCAGAAGTCCGGCAAGGGAAAGAAGGGCCGAGACAAGGGCAAGGCGAAGAACAAGGGAAAAAGCAGGAAAGGCAAGGCATGGTGACGATGAGCACGGCCCCGAAAATCTGGACGCGCGAGACCGGTCTCGTCGAGAAGCGCGACGTCTTTGCAGCGATGAAGCGCGGCTTTCGCGGCCGCTGCCCGCGTTGCGGCGAGGGAAAACTGTTCCGCGCCTTCCTGAAGACGGCGGACAACTGCGCGACCTGCGGCCTCGACTTCACGCCGCATCGCGCCGACGATCTGCCCGCCTATCTCGTCATCGTCATCGTCGGTCACATCGTGGTGCCGGCCGTTTTGTGGATCGAGACCAATTACACCACGCCGGTCTGGATCAGCTTCGCGGCCTATCTGCCCTTCACTTTCGTCGCCTCGCTCGCGCTCTTGCAGCCGGTGAAGGGAGCTGTGGTCGGCTTGCAATGGGCTCTGCGCATGCACGGGTTTGACGAGAACCCGCCGGATGGTATTCCGCCTGTGTAAGCAGAATAAGCAAGAACGGTTTTGGGTGAGGACATGACGGATATTTCGCAGGCCGAGGAGAGAACCAAGGTTCACGAGGAGAAGGAAGCCGACCACCATCCCTATTTCCGCCCGAAGGATGCGGCGACGCTGATCCTGGTCGATCGCAGCGGCGCCACTCCGAAAGTGCTGGTCGGCAAGCGCCACGACAAGGTGGTGTTCATGCCCGGGAAATTCGTCTTCCCCGGCGGCCGCGTCGACAAGGCCGATTATCGCATCCCCTGTGCCGCGCCCGTCACCGCGGAGCTGGAAGCCAATCTCGCCAAGGGCAGCCCGAAGACCCCGGCCTCGCGCGCCAAATCGCTCGCCGTTGCCGCGATCCGCGAGGCCTGCGAGGAGACCGGTCTCTGCCTCGGGCGCAAGGCGGAGGGCAAGGTGCCGAAGCTCGACGGTCCCTGGAAGCCGTTCGCGGATGCTGGCCTGCTGCCCGATCCTTCCGGGCTGTTCCTGATCGCCCGCGCCATCACCCCGCCCGGCCGGGTCAAGCGTTTCGACACCCGCTTCTTCACTGCGGACGCCTCCGCGATCACCCATCGCGTCGAGGGCGTGATCCATGCCGACGCGGAGCTGGTCGAACTGGTCTGGGTCGAGCTCGGCTCGAAGCCGCTCGCCGATCTGCATCCGATGACGCGCAACGTGCTCAACGAGCTCGACGCCCGCCTTGCCACCGGCCCGCTCCACCACAACGCGCCGGTGCCGTTCTTTCATTTCTACGGCGGCAAGATGCAGAAGGACATGTTGGGCTAGGTCCGGCGCCAAGCCCTCGTTCGTCATTGCGGGACGCAGCTCTCTCCTCTCGTCATTCCGGGGCGCGCGTCGCGCGAGCCCGGAATCCATTCATCCACCGTCTCCGCGGCACGATGGATTCCGGGCTCGCCGCTCCGCGGCGCCCCGGAATGACGTGCTGAGGGAGCATCGAAAAACAAAATAATCTTCCCGCCTTCCCCGATGGCGGAGTTCCGCCGCGTGCCTATGTCTTTCCGAGCGTCACCAAGAACGGACACCGGGCGATGGCACAACGGCAACTCAAGCTTGGCGCGTTCATGCGCCCGATCAGCATCCACACCGGCGCATGGCGCTATCCCGGCGCCTGGCCCGACGCCAATTTCAACGTCTCGCACATCAAGACGCTGATCCGGAAGCTCGAGGCCGGCAAGTTCGACGCCTTCTTCATGGCCGATCACCTCGCCGTCCTGAACATGCCGATCAACGCGCTCAAGCGCAGCCATACCGTCACGTCGTTCGAGCCGTTCACGCTGTTGTCTGCGCTTTCCGCCGTCACCGAGCGCATCGGCCTGATCGCCACGGGCTCGACCACCTTCGACGAGCCCTACCACGTCGCGCGCCGCTTCGCCTCGCTCGATCACATCAGCGGCGGCCGTGCCGGCTGGAACATCGTCACCACCTCGAATCCTGACGCCGCACTCAACTTCGGCCTGGACGATCACATGGAGCACGCCGAGCGCTACAAGCGCGCCCGCGAGTTCTACGACGTCGTCACCGGCCTGTGGGATTCCTTCGCCGACGATGCCTTCGTGCGGGACGTCGAGAGCGGCCTGTTCTTCGATCCCGCCAGGATGCACACGCTCGACCACAAGGGCAAATACCTGAAGGTGCGCGGCCCGCTCAACATCGCCCGGCCCGTGCAGGGCTGGCCGGTGATCGTGCAGGCCGGCGCGTCCGAAGACGGCAAGCAGCTCGCGGCCGAGACCGCGGAAGCCGTGTTCACCGGCGGCGGCAGCCTCGCCGACGGGCAGAAGCTCTATGCCGACATCAAGGGCCGCATGGAGAAGGTCGGCCGCGACCCCGAGCACCTCAAGATACTCCCCGGCGCCTTCGTCGTGGTCGGCGACAGCGTCGATGAGGCCAGGGAGAAGCGCGCCCTGCTCGACAGCCGCGTGCATTACGACAGCGCCATCGCCTCGCTCTCCGTCATCCTCGGCACCGATGCGTCCGGCTTCGATCCCGACGGCCCGCTCCCCGACATCCCCGAGACCAATGCCAGCAAGAGCGGCCGCCAGCGCATGGTCGATCTCGCCGCGCGCGAAAAGCTCACCGTGCGCCAGCTCGCCCAGCGCGTCGGCGGCTATGGCGGGCTATCCTTCGTCGGCACTGCTAAGACGATCGCCGACCAGATGGAGGAATGGCTGGTCGGGCGCGGCTCGGATGGCTTCAACATCATGTTCCCGTTCCTGCCCGCCGGCCTCGACGATTTCGTCGACAAGGTCGTCCCGGAGCTCCAGCGCCGGGGAATTTTCCGGAAAGAGTATGAAGGGCCCACCTTGCGGGAGAATCTGGGCCTCCCGCGGCCGAAAAACCGGTTCTTCGAGGCCTGATCGGGCCGATTTGGGTGGTTTTCGGGGTGTAAAACCTTGACATCAGGCGGTTTCTGGCTAGGTTGCCGGCCAACGCGGGCCGTTTGGCCGGCTCCCAGATTCCCCGATATTCTGAGGTTCAGAACATGGCCAAAGCGGTCACCATCAAGGTCAAGCTCGTGTCCTCGGCCGACACCGGCTTCTACTACGTCGCCAAGAAGAATTCGCGCACCATGACCGACAAGCTGGTCAAGAAGAAGTACGACCCGGTCGCGCGCAAGCACGTCGAATTCCGCGAAGCCAAGATCAAGTAAGATCGCGGGACGTTGAAGACTTTGACGGGGCCCTTGCGGCCCCGTTTTCATTTTTGGCCTGCCCTCCCTCCCATGTCCCAACTCCCATGTCCCAAGCGCGCTGCAACGCGCAAGCGCTGCTGCGCTGAGCCGGGACATGAACTGCCGCCGCAGTGGCCCGCCGCGGGGCAAGTGTGACCAACCTCGCAGAGCGCCATGAGCCGCTTCAATATCTCCAACGGGATCGTTCCATGAACCTGGTCCATTCCCGTGAAGAGCCATTTGTCCCTGCTGGATCCGCTGCGCTTCACCGCCGCGCTCGGCGTTGCCATCTTTCACCAGATGTTCTGGTCATGGGCCTGGGTCTCGATCGGCGTCCCCGGGTTCGAGCGCTATGTCGCCGCTGACGTCCTCTACCCCTCCGCCGCGCCGTTCACCTGGTTCGGCTGGGTCGGCGTCGAGATTTTCTTCGTCATCTCCGGTTTCGTCATCGCCAATTCCGCGAGCCAGTCTTCACCCGGCGCGTTTCTTCTCGGTCGCGCACTCAGGCTCTATCCGGCCGTCTGGGTTTGCGCCACGGCGACCTTCCTCGTCCTGCTTCTCTTCGGGAGCGGACCCGCTTCCGAATTCATCCTGCCCTACGTCCACGCCATGCTGATGGTCCCCAAGGGCGTCACGGGCCAATGGCTCGACGAGGTCTATTGGACGCTGGCGGCCGAGACCGCGTTCTATGGACTGGTGTTTTGCGCGATGCTCACGAAGAGGATCACGCTGCGACACCTCGCATGGGGCCTCACCATCTACAGCGCAATCTTCAACACCGTCGCGCTGCTGGTAGCGGCCTGCACGACGCCATCCGACCTGCCCTATCTCGTCATCCTGATGTTCCGGGTGCCGTGCGCCGCGTTCCTGTTGACGCATGGCTGCTTCTTTGCGCTTGGCATCTGGCTGTTCATTTCTTCGAACAGGCAATTGACGGCGCTCGAACAGGTCGCCATTGCCGTCACCTGTCTGTCGGGCGCAGCCGAAATCTACTTCTTCGCCTCCTTCTTTCTGACGTCGATACCCGCCATCTCGGATCAATCAGCCCTCGTGCCGATCATGGTCTGGGCCGGCGCCGTGCTTCTCATCGGCATTGCCGCGAACCGCAGCAGACGCTCTGAAGGCATCGCCTCCCCTGAAGCACCACCGGCGTATCTGAGGACGCTAGGATTGATCACCTACCCGCTCTATCTCACCCACAACGTGATCGGCAGCGCGATCATTCGTGCCCTGGTCGATGCCGGCCTGGATGCCACGTCGGCTGTATGGGTCTCGCTGGGCATGCTTGTCCTCGTCTGCTGGTTCATTTGCGCGAAGATCGAGCCGGTCGTCAGATCCGCGCTGATGCAGGCGCTCGCGCATTTCGGCAAGCTGCCGGAAAGACGGCGGGCATCGCGACATCGGGCGTTTGCACGAGGGCTGCGTCTCCCGCTGCCCGTCCCCGCGAAGGTGAATGTCGCGGCGTCATAACCAGTGCTGATCTGCCGAAACCGTGTCGCTCGATGTCGACGATCGGCCAGAAACTGGTTGACGCAGATCAAAGTGACCTCGGTCGCCCGCTGCAAACTTACCGACCATGCAGACTGCGGGGCCAAAGACCTCACCTCACCGTGAGCGGACGGCGTGGGAGTGGATCTGGAAATCCGCCATATCCGGGCTGAGCGGCAGCACCGCTTCGACCGCGCTGATGTACTTCAAGGCAAAAGCCGGAATCCTGCCCTCGTTCCAGCCGTTCGAGAACTTCCAGATGGCAGCGGCGGACTTGATCGGGCGCGACATTCATCCGCAAGTTCTTTGGCTGGCCTCCTTCTTCAACGGGTCGACTGCGGTCGGCCTCGCCTTCGGCTATCTCTATCGATACTTGCCAGGAGGCAGTGGTGCCTCGAAGGGAATGGTTTTCGGGCTTTGCGGCTGGCTGATGATGAATGTGTTCGCATTTCCGCTGGTCGGCCTCGGCCCGTTTGCATCCGCCATAGGACTAGGCCCCTGGCCGGCCGCATTTTCGCTGGCGATGCTCTCAACCTATAGCGTTACGATGGGATTGATTTACGGTCTGCTGGAGCGATCCGAGAAGATGAGTTGATATCGGCTCTAGCGGTTCGCGCGTGACCTTCTGTGGCCAAGTGTCTGCTGTCCGGGATCATGAAAGGCCAACTTGCGTCGCATCAAGCGGCGACCTCTGAGGGTCGACTACCCTGGCGAGAGATCGCGTGGAGGCATTGGCGATGCTGCCATTCACTCAGCAGCAGTTTCTGGCGGTGTTCTCGGACTACAACGAAGCCATCTGGCCGAGCCAGATTCTGGCGTACCTGCTCGGCGGCGCGGCCGTTCTCCTGCTATTCCGGCAAACGGCGAGATCGAGTCGCGCGATCGCGTTCGTACTCTCGGCGATGTGGATATGGACCGGCGTTCTCTATCACGGGATCTGGTTCTCCCAGATCAACAAGCCCGCATATCTCTTCGCCGTGTTGTTCGTGATCGAGGGCGGTGGCCTCCTCCTGGCCGGCGCATACCGACATCAGTTGCGCTTCGGCTTCCGCCGCGGTGCCGCAGCCTTCGTCGGAGCGTCACTGGTCGCCTATGCTGCGATTGCCTACCCATTGATCGGCATGGCCACAGGCCATGACTATCCTGCTGCTCCGGTATTCGGCGTCACGCCGTGCCCGGTTGCGATCTTCACGTTCGGCATGCTCCTGTTGACCATTGGTCCGGTGCCGCGCTGGCTTCTTGTCGTTCCTGTCATCTGGTCCTTGATCGGCGGCAGCGCCGCCATACTGCTCGCCGTGCCGCAGGATTGGCTCCTGCTGGTGAGCGGGCTCGTCGCCGCTCCTCTCATCGCCATTCGTCGCGCCGATGTACGGACGGCGTGAACATCAAATCCGCTTCGGGTCCACAAGCAGCCGATCACGACCAAGCAGCGTGGCGTCCGCTGCTCCCGGCCACGACGAAAGCGATCACACGTGCCACCTACGCCGTCCGCAGCACCGGAGCCGGCGGCCGCGACGGCCTGATCAGGGCGAACGCGACCTGGACGATGCCGCCGGCCAGACCCAGCGCCACGCCGATACGCCAGGCCATGGTGTAGGAGCCGAGCGCGTCGTAGATCACGCCGCCGCCATAGGCGCCGAGGAAGCTGCCGATCTGGTGGCTCATGAAGGCGAGGCCCTGGATCATCGCCTGCCAGCGCAGGCCGAACATCTCGGCGACGGCGCCCGCGACCAGCGGGCCGACGCCCATCCACAGAAAGCCCATGATGGCGCCGAACAGCAGCGTCGAGAACGGGCTCGCCGGCAGCATGAAGTACCAGGCGAGCGCGAGCGAGCGCAGGATGTAGATCGCCCCCAGCAGCGCCAGCTTGTTCCAGCGTTGGCCGGCCCAGCCGAAGAACAGCGAGCCCAGCACGTTGAAGCCGCCGATCATGCCGAGCGTCTGCGCGCTGAGCATGGGATCGAGGCCGCAGATCGCGAGATAGGAAGGCAGATGCGTGGTCAGGAACACGAGCTGCATGCCGCAGACGAGATAGGCGCAGGTCATCACCACGAAGGAGGCATTGCCGAATGCGGTCCTCGCCGCCGCCGCGGCCGTGGCGTCGTCGATCTCGTCGGCGGCCGGCTTCGGCAGCGGGATCTTGTCGACGCGCCCGGCATACCAGGCGGCGGGGATCATCAGCACCGACATGATGACGAAGCCGGCAAGCCCGATGCGCCAGCCGAAGCCCTCGTTGAGCATCTGCCCGATCGGCGCCGACAGGAGCGCGCCGAGCGAGCCGGCGCCGGAGACGATGCCGAGCACGGTGGAGCGCACAGTTTCGGGCACCGCGCGCGCAGCCACCGACATCGCGATCGCCGCCGCGGTGCAGGCCATCGAGGTGCCGATCAGCACGCCGCCGCCGATCATCACACTGGTGAGCCCGTTGGCGGTCGCCATCAGCGCGAGCCCCGCGATGTACATCAGCGAGCCCACGATCATGATGGGACGGAAGCCGTAGCGCACCGTCATCGCGCCGGCGAGCGGCTGGAGAAAGCCCCAGGCGAGGTTCTGCACGGCGAGCGCCAGCGTGAAATCGGACACCGAGATATGGATGTCCTGCGTCAATGGCTGCAAGAAGATGCCAAGGCTCTGCCGCAGCCCCATGCTCAGCGTCAGCATGATGGAGGCGCCGATCAGGATCGGCAGTGTCGGACGCAGCACCTGCAACAGGGGCATTTTCTTCTCCCTCATGGGCACGGCGCAAACGCCGACGTCTGCTTTTGCCGCTGATTTTGGTTACACAGACCTGTTTACTTAGGCTATGATTGCCTTGTGCTGTCAAGCGAACAGGACGTCTGCAGCCGCATGGCTCCCCCGCCCCCACATCAGACGATGAAAGAGCGGATCCTCGAGACCGCCGACAAGCTGTTCTATCTGCAAGGCATTCGCGCGATCGGCGTCGACACCATCGCGGCCGAGATCGGCATATCCAAGCGCACGCTGTACAACCATTTCCCCTCCAAGGACGCGCTGATCGCGGCATATCTGGAGCGCCGCTTCGTCGCTCAGCGCCCCTCCGACAAGCCGCCGGCCGAGCAGATCCTTGCGACGTTCGATTCGCTGGAGCGGCGCTTTGCGGCCAAGGATTTTCGCGGCTGCCCGTTCGTGAACGCGGTGGCCGAGCTGGGACCTGCCGACCGGGCCGTGAAGAAGATCGCGATCGCCTTCAAGGAAAGCCGACGTCTCTGGTTTCGCGATCGGTTGAACGAGCTCGGCGTCGCCGACGCCGATGCGCTCGCGACGCAGCTCGTGCTGCTCGTCGATGGCTCCATCGCCCAGGACCTCGTGCGCGACGACCCCGCGATGGCAAGAGCTGCAAAGGCGGCGGCGATGGTGTTGCTGCGCAATGCCGGAGTGGATGTGGGGAATTGACGCAGTGATCGCTGCGACGACGCAAAACAAACGTCCACCACACTGACCACCGTCGCCGCATCGGACGGTGTCATCACCCGCGAAAGCGGGTGATCCAGTATTCCAGAGCCGATTGTGATTGAACCGAGAAGCCGCGGCGTACTGGATTCCCCGCTTTCGCGGGGAATGACAGTGGAGTTTGTAAGACCGCCGCCATCCTACAAAAATGCCCCTGTTTTGCCCGACAAGTCAAACGACGCTGCCACAGGCGCACGCCTCTTTGCCACCCGCGTAAGTCATTGATCCGACTGGCGTCGTCTACTGTGCATGGGGTTGTTTTCGCAACTTTTGTGTCGCGGCGGCCTCACGCCGCCTGCGACACCACCCGGTTGCGGCCGTCGTGCTTGGCCCGATAGAGCGCTGTGTCGGCGCGCTTGAGGACGTCGGCGACCGCCTCGCCCTTCTGCTCGAGCGTGGTGAGACCGATCGAGATCGTGACCTCGATGCGCTTGGTGCCCTTGTGGATCGCGAACGGCTCGCCCGCGATCGAGCGGCGCAGGCGCTCGGCGACCATGCCGGCGACGTGGAGATCGGTCTCCGGCATCACGATGACGAACTCCTCGCCGCCGTAGCGGCAGGCGAGGTCAATGCCGCGGATCGACTTGCGCACCCGCACCGCGAACTCGCGCAGCACGTCGTCGCCGGCATCGTGGCCGTAATTGTCGTTGATCGACTTGAAGTAGTCGATGTCCAGGATCATCAGCGCCAGCGGCTTGCCGCGGGTCGCGGCCTGCTCGGCCAGCGTTGCCAGATGGCTCTCCATGTAGCGGCGATTGTGCAGCCCGGTCAGCGCATCGGTGATCGCCATCTCGATCGAGTTCTGCACGTTGTCGCGCAGGTGATCGGTGTAGCGGCGACGGCGGATCTGGGTGCGGGCACGCGCCAGCAGCTCGATCTTGTCGATCGGGCGCAGCAGATAGTCGTTGACGCCGATCTCGAGGCCGCGGAGCAGCCGCGTCGAATTCTCGGGGTCGGCAATCGCCAGGATCGGCACATGCCGCGTGCGCTCGAGCGAGCGCGCCTGGCTGCAGAGCCTGAGGCCGTCGAAATTGTTGAGGTCGAGCGAGACGATCAGGAGGTCGTAATTGCCTTCTGCTGCGTGGAACAACGCTTCCGTCGGGTTCGGCTCGACGTCGACGGTGTGCTCGGCGGCGAGGATCGTCGCCAGCCGCTCGTAGGAGGACTCGCGGTCGTCGACCAGCAGGATGCGGCCGCCCTTGCCGGTGTCGGCCACGGCGCTGCGCTCGGGCGCCTGCATGCCGATCTCGAGCGAGGTGATGGCGCGCATGCGCAGCTCGTCCGTCATCATCTTCAGCCGCGTCAGCGAGCGCACGCGCGCGATCAGCACGACATCGGAGACAGGTTTAGTGAGGAAATCGTCGGCGCCGGCTTCAAGCCCGCGGTTGCGGTCGGACGGGCTGTCGAGAGCCGTCACCATCACGACCGGGATGTGATGCGTCGCCGGATCGGTCTTCAGGCGGCGGCAGACCTCGAAACCGTCCATGTCGGGCATCATCACGTCGAGCAGGATGATGTCGCATTCGGCGCGCCGGCTGATCGCCAGCGCCTCGGTGCCGTTCGAAGCGGTCATCACGTCGAAATATTCGGCGGACAGGCGGGCTTCGAGGAGCTTGACGTTGGCAGGAACGTCATCGACGACCAGGATACGCGCGGACACTTTGAACTCACTTCCTATCCGATAAAACGCCGGACCGTCTCAATGAATTTGCCGACCGAGATCGGCTTGGACAAATAGGCTTCGCAGCCGCCCTCGCGGATGCGCTCTTCGTCGCCCTTCATCGCGAACGCAGTGACCGCGACGACGGGAATGGCGCGCAGCTCCGGATCGTCCTTGATCCAGCGCGTCACCTCGAGGCCGGAGACCTGTGGCAATTGGATATCCATCAGCACGAGGTCGGGCCGCATCTTGCGAACGAGGTCGAGCGCCTCGTAGCCGTTGCTGGTGCCGGAGGTCTGGTAGCCGTGCGCCTCCAACAGGTCGCGGAAGAGCTTCATGTTGAGCTCGTTGTCTTCCACGATCAGGACGGTCTTAGCCATCCCGTCCTCCTGATTGGCACCAAGCCGGATACATGTGACGCCTCAGGCGCCGCTTTCCGGCGCTTCGAAAACTGGATTCAAACTAGTCTCAGATTCGCTCTAGTTTCGTTAAAGCCGAGGGGCCACTTTCTGCGATGTGGTTTCCAGTTGCTTGCCCCCGGTCGCAAGACTCAGGCACGAGACTCGGGCATGATGTAAAGTAGACACCGAAAGTTAACGGAAAGGCAAACCGGGCCCGTGAAAAAGCCTGTTCACAACCCCCGCGAAGTCGCTGAAATCGTTGCGATTCAGGCGCTGTCCTTCGTCGCGAGCGACCCCGAGCGGCTGGGCCTGTTCCTGGCCGAGACAGGTGTGGGCCCGGAGACCCTCCGGAACGCCGCCGCGGACCCGAATTTCCTCCTCAGCGTGCTCGATTTCGTGCTGCGGGATGACGCTACCGTGAAGGCCTTTGCCGGCACTGCGGAACTGCATCCGACCAACGTTGCCGCAGCGCGGCAGGTTCTGGGCGATGCGCTCGGGGACCGGACCTGGGAGCGCGACGTGCCGTGAGCGTCCCCGACCCGGCCGGGCCCCGCTGCTTCTGCCGGGATTGTCTGGCCGATCTGGACATCGGCGTGCGGCGCTGCTCGGCCTGCGGATCCCCTCGCCTCGTCCGCCATCGCGCGCTGGCTGGCCTGACCATCGCCCATATCGACTGCGACGCCTTCTATGCCACGGTCGAGAAGCGCGACAATCCCGACATTGCCGACAAGCCCGTCATCGTGGGCGGAGGCAAGCGCGGCGTGGTGTCGGCCGCCTGCTACATCGCGCGCACCTATGGCGTGCGCTCGGCGATGCCGATGTTCAAGGCGCTGGAGGCCTGCCCGCATGCGACCGTGATCCGGCCGGACATGGCCAAATATGTCCGCGTCGGCCGCGAGGTGCGGGAAGCCATGCAGGCGCTGACGCCGCTGGTCGAGCCGCTCTCGATCGACGAGGCCTTCCTCGACCTCTCCGGCACCGAGCGCGTGCACGGCATGATCCCCGCAAAGGTGCTGGCGCGCTTTGCCCGCGACGTCGAGCGCAACGTCGGCATCACCGTCTCGGTCGGCCTGTCCTGCAACAAGTTCCTGGCCAAGATCGCCTCCGACCTCGACAAGCCGCGCGGGTTTGCTGCGCTCGACCAGGAGGAAGCGCGAACGATGCTGGCGGAAAAGCCGGTCGGCTTCATCTTCGGTGTCGGCCCCGCAACGCAGGAGCGCCTGGGCCAGCGCGGCTTCCGCATCATCGCCGACCTGCAAAAGGCCGACGAGATCGAGACGATGCGGCAATTTCCGAGCGAGGGCCGCAGGCTGTGGCGGCTCGCCCGCGGCATCGACGACCGCCGCATCGAACCCGACCGGGGCGCCAAGACGATCTCCAGCGAGACCACCTTCGAGACCGACATCCGCGATTTCGCGACGCTGGAGAAGATCTTGTGGCGGCTGTGCGAGAAAACGTCGTCGCGCCTGAAGAGCAGCGAACTCGCCGGCTCCACCGTGACGCTGAAGCTGAAGACCGCCGACTTTCGTCAGCGCACGCGCTCGCAATCGATCGCAGCCCCGACGCAGCTCGCCGCGAAAATATTCTCGATCTGTCGCGAGATGCTGGCCAAGGAGATCGACGGCACCGCCTTCCGCCTGATGGGCGCCGGCGTCAGCGCGCTGCGCGAGGGCTCGCCCGCCGACGACACCGACATGCTCGACCGCCGGGCCGCCCACGCCGAGCGCGCGGTGGACAGTCTGCGCAAGAAGTTCGGCAGCGCCGCGGTGATCCGCGGCATTGCGTATGAAGGGCCGGAGAAGGCGCAGGAGTGATCGCCGGTCGGCCCACGCTCTTCGTCACAGCCTGCTCAGCCGGGCCCGCAATTGATCGTCCGTTTCGCGGACGAGATCGAGCAGGCCGCGATAGGGATCCCCGGCGATCTCGAGCACGGCGGCAAAGGCTGGCTCCGTCTTGGCACCCCGCGATCTCAGCCGAGCGACGGCGCTGCGCAGGCGACCATCGTCGAGCTCCAGGAGCCTTCTTTCGATCTCGAAGTGCAACCATCCCGGCTGCTCGTCGACCGGTCGTTGCGCTCCGAAAACCTCGAACGGCCACCCGCCCCACGCGAAGCGCGCGACCAATGGACGCCCCGCAGACGTCCACTGATGCAGCAGGAAATCATCGCAGGAATGGTATCGCCGCCAAATCGTCTCGGCAAACCCGACGGGATCAAAGGCGTGGCAGACGATATCCACGTCGCTTCCCGACACAGCAAGTCCAAGGGGCAGTGTGCCGACCACGCGCGGGTCAAACACGCGAAGCGACTCCAATACCCCCGAGCTTTCAATTGCAGCTTCGTAGTCCATTGCGGTTCGTATAGCACCGGTTACTGTCGCTGAATCGCGAAGTGATCCGCGGAAAAGGCAACGCGTCATGGCAGGTGAGCTCGATCTCAACGCCTTGTTGAAGAATATGAATGCGGACCTGCTTCCGGACCTCTTCGTGTTCTGCACGGTTGCGCAAGATGAGCCGATACCCGCCTCCATCTGCGCGCAACTGACGTTCCGCGAGCGTGAAGGCATGACAATTGTGATGCGGCGCGAAGACGCCGAGCGTGCGGGACTGTGCTACGCCTTTGCCTCGCGCCTGATCACCCTGACGGTTCACTCCGCGCTCGATGCGGTGGGTTTTCTGGCGGCAGTCACGTCACGTCTGACGGAAGCCGGCATCAGCGTGAATGCCATTTCGGCCTTCTATCACGATCACCTGTTCGTGCCGGCGGACAGGGCCGACGAGGCGATGGCCATTCTGCAAGGGATGGCCAAAACCAGGTCGGCGTAGCCGGGTTAATCCGCGACCGCCACGGCCTCGATCTCGATCAGCCATTCCGGCGCGGCGAGCGCGGAGACGCCGACCAGCGTCGAGGCCGGCGGCTCCATGCCCTCGAAGAACGCAGAGCGGGCCTTGCCGATGATGGGACGCAGCTCCGGCTTGTAGTTCACGACGAACGTCGTGATCTTGACGATGTTGGCGTAGGTCGCCCCCGCCGCTTTCAGCGCGTGGCCGAGATTCTGCATCACCTGCGTCGTCTGCGCGGCAATATCGCCCTCGCCGACGATCCGCCCCTCCTCGTCGGTCGACACCTGGCCGGAGATGTAGATGGTCCGAGCGCCCGATGCGCTCACGACGTGGGAATAGGCGGGATTGTGATGAAGGCCGCTGGGGCGAAGATGATCGAGCTTGGGCATGGTGCTTGCCTCCCGGAGTTTGTGCTTGGGAGGAAGCGTAGCTGGAGACGGCGTTGAGGGCTAGATGCAACGCCCCCTCAATTGCAGGGCTTGCTGTCCTTCACGTCGAACTTGCCCATGGAGCCCGAGATCACGAAGTCGTTGTAGTCGAGCACGAGCTGGCGGGAGACGCCGTTCTCGTAGAGTTCGAACGACATCGCATAGACCGGCGTCTGCTCGCCTTCCTTCTGCTGGGCGTCGCGGTCGAAATAGCTGACGGTGACCGGCCAGCGCTTGAGCGACTTCATGTGCTCGTCCGAGGTCGACGGATCGGCCGAGGTGGCACGCTCGGCGGCGATCGGCTGGCCGATCACGGTCAGCGTGTTGTAGACCTTCTGGCCGTCGTCGGAGCCGTCATAGACGGAGAGCTCGAGCAGCGACTTGCCGTCCCTGGCGGCGGCGATGATGCGCTGGATCTGTTCGGTCGGGAACACGATGTTGCCGTCGAGGGTGAACGTCTTCGGCGCCGGCAGCTTCAGCTTGACGTTGATGCGGTCGCCGTCGCGTTCCGCCGAGCCGTCGACGCGGCCTGCATCGGCCTCGTTCATGCGCGTCTCGATCTTGAAGCGGTAGCTTTTTCCCGCGGCGTCCTCCCAGGAATTGGAGCGGAGATCGCTCAGCGTGACCTTGCCCTCGCCGCTGTCGAGTTCGGAGACCTGGCGGAATTCCGAGGTGTAGCCCTCGCAGGCGTTCCCCGTGAAATTGTAGAGGATGCGGCCGCGGGCGCTGTTGACCGAATTGGAGCGCGATTTGACGAGGCTGAGGTCATACAGCGCCTGATGCGCAAGGAACGGACCGTTGGCGGCCAGCGCCACGCCGCCGGGGCCGAAAGCGGCCGCCGCGAGCGCCATCACACCGAGCGAAGTCCGGAAAAGGTGCACCATGTCTGTTCCCTGAGGAAGCGCAGATTCGACATTTTAATGACCGTTCCATTGCGTCGCAACTGAGGCCGTTTCACGTAAAGTTGCCCCAACGCGTTGAACCTGCTGTTTTGCCCCGGCAAAATGCGGATCCTGCCGTTGCTTGCATGTGACGGCACGATGGGCGAAACAGGGCGCGCCCGGCCATCAAACGGACGCGCCGGGGCAATGATTTGGACAACGAGGTCGGGACATGGCGGGCACGGTCGAGCAGAAACTGGCGGAACAGGGCATCAAGCTGCATGAGGCCCCCACCCCCGTCGCCAATTACGTCCCGTTCGTACGCACCGGCAATCTGCTGTTCGTCTCCGGCCAGGTCTGCTTCGATCCCGCCGGCAAGCTGATCGCCAAGGGCAAGCTCGGTGCCGGCGTCTCCATCGAAGAGGGCGCGGCGGCCGCGCGCGGCTGCGCCGTCAACCTGCTGGCGCAGGTGAAGGCGGCGCTGGGCGACCTCGACAAGGTCGTGCGCGTGGTGCGCCTCGGCGGCTTCATCAACTCGGCGCCGGACTTCCTGGACGGACCGAAGGTTCTCAACGGCGCCTCCGACCTGATGGTCGCTGCCTTCGGTGACAAGGGCCGTCACGCCCGGACCACCGTCGGGGTCGCCTCACTGCCCGCCGATGCGGCGGTCGAGGTCGATGGCGTGTTCGAGGTCGCCTGAAGCGCATGCGCGCTCCGGATTGGCTGACAGCCCGGCCGGTCGCCCATCGCGGCCTGCATGACATTTCGCGCGGCATCGTCGAGAACATGCCGGGCGCGGTGCAGGCTGCGATCGCGGGCAATTTCTCGATCGAGGTCGATATCCAGCTCTCGGCCGACGGCGAGGCCATGGTGCATCACGACCATGCCCTCGGCCGCCTCACCGAGGCCACCGGCGAGGTGATCGCAAAGACCGCGGCTGAGCTGAGGACAATCAAGTTCAAGGACACCGACGAGCGGATGATGTCGCTGTCCGACCTCTGTGCCCTGGTTGCCGGGCGGGTGCCGCTGGTGATCGAGGTGAAGAGCCATTTCGGCGGCGACCGCAAGCTGGTGAAGCGGATGGCCGAGGTGCTGGCATCCTATGACGGCCCGGCCGTCGGCATGTCCTTCGATCCCGACCAGGTGCTGGCGCTACGCGAATTGCTGCCCTCCCGTCCGCGCGGCATCGTCGCGCAGCGGACCTATGAGGACGACTACTGGGCTGACCTGACGCAGCAGCAGCGTGACAGCATGCTGTACCTGCGCCATGGCTTCCAAACCCAGCCGCATTTCGTCGCCTTCAAGGTCGATCACCTCCCGGCTCCCGCCCCCTGGATCGCCCGCAACGTCTTCGGCTGCGCCCTGCTCGGCTGGACCGTGCGGACACCCGAGCAGCGGACGCGGGTCGGACAATACGCGGACCAGATGATTTTTGAGGGGTTCGTGCCGTAGGCTTGAGGGCCCTGACCCTTGAAGTCGCTGCTGCAATGCACGATCTTGGCCACGATGGCATCATCGGAAATTACGCTCGAGGCCGTACCGTCCATCGGCGAAGTCTCGCCCGAGGACTGGGACGCCTGCGCCAATCCCGGCAAGGCTTGCAATGGGCATGACGGGGGAACCTCATCCGCCCGTCCAGGCGATTCCCTCGGCCCCTTAAAGACCGCCTATAACCCATTCGTCTCACACGCATTTCTTTCCGCCGTCGAGAAATCGGGTTCGGCAACGATCCGGACCGGCTGGGGGCCGCGGCATCTGGTGGCCAGGCTCGACGGCCGCGTCGTCGGCGTCGTGCCCTGCTACCTGAAATCCCATTCGCAGGGCGAATACGTCTTCGACCGAGGCTGGGCGGATGCCTATGAGCGCGCCGGCGGGCGCTACTATCCGAAGCTCCAGGTCTCGGTGCCCTTCACGCCGGCCACGGGGCCGCGGCTGCTGGTCCGCGACGGCGTCGATCGCGAGCGGATCACCGAGGCCCTGGCGAGCGGGCTGGTGGCACTGTGCGGGGTCAGCAAGGCCTCCTCGGTGCATGTCACCTTCGCACGCGAGGCGGAATGGAAGCTGCTCGCAGAGCACGGCTTCCTCCAGCGCACCGACCAGCAGTTCCACTGGCACAACGAAGGCTTTGCGAGCTTCGACGACTTCCTGGCGACGCTGAACTCCCGCCACCGCAAGTCGATCAAGCGCGAGCGTCGCGATGCGCTCGCCGCCGGCATCACCATCCATTGGCTCACGGGCAAGGACATCACCGAGGACGCCTGGGATGCCTTCTTCATGTTCTACATGGAGACCGGCTCGCGCAAATGGGGCCGGCCGTATCTGACGCGCGAATTCTTCTCGCTGATCGGCGAGACCATGAGCGAGGACGTGCTGCTGGTGATGGCGCGCCGGAACGATCGCTGGATCGCGGGCGCGATCAACTTCATCGGCTCGGACACGCTGTTCGGCCGCAACTGGGGCGCGGTCGAGCATCACCCGTTCCTGCATTTCGAGGTCTGCTATTATCAGGCGATCGATTTCGCGATCAAACGCGGTCTCAAGCATGTCGAGGCCGGCGCGCAGGGCGAGCACAAGATAGCGCGGGGCTACCTGCCGCAGACCACCCATTCGGCCCATTTCATCGCCGATCCCGGTCTGCGCCGCGCCATCGACGATTACCTCAAGCGCGAGCGCGCCTATGTCGCCGAAGCCGGGCGGGAGCTTGCCGAGCTCGGCCCGTTCCGCAGGGGCACCGACGAGGCGCCTTGACGCCTCGCCGTTGCAGGTGACAGTAAGCGCAAAATCTCACGGAGCCGCCGAGGAGCTACCATGACCGCCTACGACACCACCAACATCTTCGCAAAGATCCTGCGCGGCGAGCTGCCCTGCTACAAGGTGTACGAGGACGAGCACGTCTTCGCCTTCCTCGACATCATGCCGCGCGTCCCCGGCCACACCCTGGTGATCCCGAAGGCCCCTGCCCGCAACATCCTCGATATCAAGCCGGACGACTACGCCCACGTCGCCCGCGGCGCGCACAGGATCGCGGCCGCCGCGATGAAGGCGTTCGACGCCGACGGCATCACCGTGCAGCAGTTCAACGAGCCCGCCGGCGGACAGGTGGTGTTTCACCTGCACATGCACGTGATGCCGCGCCACGACGGCGTCGCCATGCTGCCGCCGGCGAGCCGCAAGGAAGACGACAAGGTGTTGCAAGAGCACGCGGCCAAGCTGATCGCGGCGCTGAAGGGTGGGTAGCCCCACAGACTTCGTCATTGCGAGGAGCCCTTGCGACGAAGCAATCCAGAATCCCTCCGCGGAGGCAGTCTGGATTGCTTCGTCGCTTCGCTCCTCGCAATGACGACGGAGAGAGCCTTGACTACTCCGCCTCGAAATCGCCCTTCTGCGGCGCGGCCAGTGGCGTGAACTCGCAGCGGTCGGGCTTGATGTCGATCAGCGGCGTGTTGTCGAGGCAGTCGAGCCCGCGCACCAGGATTGCATTGCCCTCAATGCCGACCAGCTTCACGATCGACGTACCGATCGGATTGGGCCGCACCGGCGAGCGCAGCGAAAACGTGCCGCGGGTCTTCTCGTTGTTCTTCGGGCTTTGCAGGATGATGTCGCGGCGCGACTGGTCGAGCCAGTAGAGCACTTCGAGATTGCTGTAGAAATCGACGCCCTTGATCGCCGGCACGAACGGCTCGAAGATCTCGAGCCGGCATATCGGGCCGTCCTGACGCCCCTGCCGCGGCGTCTCCAGCCGCGACGTCCAGGGCGTGCGGATACGGCCGATGAAGACCAGCCCGGCATCTTGGGTCGGCGGCAGCTCGATGGCGACCTCGCCCTCGCGGAGCTCCTGTTCGCGAACCATATGTCCTGTTCCTTGCTGTTCGCCGGCGGTTTTAGCCCAACCACCACTTGCCGGCCAGCATGAAGACTTCGCCCGTGACCACACCCGCGAAGATCGAGCGGCGGGTGAGCAGGAAGACCACGAGCCCGGCACCGACCGCGCCATAGCGCAGGACGTCGGGCACGCTGGCGAGCGCACCCGGCGGCTCGACCACGATCTGCGCGATGACGCCGGCCAGGATGGCGGTCGCGACCGCCCGCACCCAGACCAGGAGCTCGGAGCCCTCGTCGATGCCGCCGCCGAACCACAGGCCCAGCATGCGCCAGATCTGGTTGGGAACGACGCCGGCGACGAACAGCACGGCGAGCGCCTGCCAGTCGCCGATGAGCTGCGCGTAGCTCATGCGCGCACCTGCCGCCACCAATGCACGCCATAGGCAATCGTGCCGGCCACCACGCCGCTGACGAGGATGTCGAGCCCCGAGTTCATCTTCGCGGCCAGCGGGTAGAGCACGATCCCGAGCGTCAGCGCGACGACGTCGGCGAGCTCGCGGCTATTGCGCGCGGTCGAGAACAGGAAGGACAGCGGCGTCAACAGCAGGATCGCCGCTCCCAGCGTCTGGGTCAGATTGGCGGCGAGGAAATAGCCGACCGTGTTGGCGACGAGGCACACCGACACGAGACCACAGCCGAGGCCGTGGACGAAAGCGATGCGCCGCTCACGCGGCACTTGTGGCAGGAAACGGTGGCATTCGACCCACAAGGTCACCGCCGTCAGATGCGCGGCGAAGATCAGCTCACGCCGTTTCGTCGTCGGCGTGCGCATCAAGGGCAGCACCGAGACCACCATCGGAAACAGGCGGATGGCGCTGACCGTCACTGCGATCGCGGACTGCACGATGGTCGCGCCCGAGCCGAGCGTGGTGATGAGAATGATCTGCGCGGGACCGGCCCAGACGAACAGCGTCGAGGCGAGCGCCCAGACCAGGCTGAAATGGGTGTCATGCGCGAGCGCGCCGATGCCGAGATAGGTCACGAACAGCACGATGGTGAGGATCGTCTGCGTGATCGAGCGCAGGCCCCACGCAAAGGCGCGCCAGGGACTTTGCCATTCTGGTGAATCGAGCGGAGGAAGCGCCACGGGAGCTTTCGTCGGGGTTACGGAATCGTGCCCGCATAACGGGCAATGGGGGCATCCGCGTCAAGGAAGCCCGCGGCGGGGCTGGCATGCGTGACACATCCACCGCTGTCATTCCGGGGCGCGCGAAGCGCGAGCCCGGAATCCATCTCGCGACGATCTCTGCGGTCCGATGGATTCCGGGTTCGCGCCCAAGGGGGCGCGCCCCGGAATGACAACGAGCCCTACCCGCTCATGCCGCGGTTCCTCAGCACGAAGCACGCGCCGCCCGCCTTGCGGATGCGATGGCACAGATCGTCCGCCTCGGCACGCGTGTCGGTGCCGATACGGACCTGGTAGAACGCCCGCGTGCCGCGGCTGCGCATCACCGAGCTCAGCAAGCTTGGATCGCGTTCACCGATCACGGCGCTCAGCCGCGTGACGGCGCGGGAATACATCGCCAGCGCCCGGTTGCGGTCGAAGCCAGCGGCGAGCTGCACGCCCCAGAGCTTTGCCGCAGCAAGCTCGACATGCTGCTCGAGCTCGGCAACGAAGGCATTCGGCGCACGCTTCAGAAGCGCCATCAGATCGCGGCAGCTCGTGGGCGGCGCGCTCGGCGGTCCCTTGCCGGTCGCTCCTGCCTTGGCCCAGGCATCGACGCTGGTGCCGGTGATGGCGTAGACGTAATTGCGGGTTTGCTCCGGCATTCCGCCGGTGCCAGCGAGCCATTCCTGCACCCGACGCGGCCCCGCATTATAGGCAGCGGCCGCCAGGCCGAGATTGCCGAACTGATTACGCAACTCGTTGAGAAACTCCGCGGACTTCGGCAACGCCTGCACCGGATTGAAGGGATCAAGCAGCCCGCGCTCACTCGCGGTGCCCGGCATGAACTGCGCGATCCCCTGCGCGCGCTCGCCGTTGCGCGTCACCGGCCCGACCGCGTCGGACTGGAAGCGACTCTCCTGCCAGATCACGCGGGCGAAGAACTCCAGCGGCAGATTGGCGTCGCGCGCGGCCGCCTCGATGATCAGGCAGAGCGACTCCCGCGTGTCGCTCTCGCGGGCGTCTGCGGGTTTCTCCGCCGGCTTTGCCGGCTCCTGAGCCTTGGGGGGCGCGACCGGAAGCGGCGCCTCCTCCGCCAGCCCCGGCGCCAGCACGAGGGCCAGGCACAAGACGGCGATGACCCGAGCTATTCGCATGGCATTGATGCAATCGGACAAAACGAACCTTGACTTGGAACCCCAGCCAACTAGCAACAAGCGACAGTATCAACGCAGGTTCGCCCGGATGGTGACAATCTTTTTTGATCTCGACGGCACGCTGACCAATCCCAAGCCGGGGATCACGCGATCCATCCAATATGCGCTGGAGCGGCTCGACCAGCCCATCCCGAGCGAGGACGAGCTGACCTGGTGCATCGGGCCGCCGCTGCATGCCAGCCTGAAAAAGCTGACCGGAACCGACGAACTCGCCGACCGCGCGCTGCTGCTATATCGGGAGCGCTTCAGCGATATCGGCCTGTTCGAGAACGAAGCCTATGCCGGTATCATGGACACCTTGACGACGCTGGCCGCGACATCACCGCGCATGTTCGTCGCCACCAGCAAGCCCGCCGTCTATGCCACCCGCATCGTCGATCATTTCGGCCTGAAGCCGTATTTCGAGCGCGTATTCGGCTCCGAGCTCGACGGCACGCGCGTCGACAAGCGCGACCTGCTCCGCTATGCGCTCGACGAGGCGCGGGTCGATCCGGACACCGCCATCATGATCGGCGACCGCAGCCATGACGTGGTCGGAGCCAGGACCAACGGCATGACCGCCATCGGCGTGCTCTATGGCTATGGCAGCGAGGACGAGCTGCGCGATGCCGGCGCACACCACATCTGCGCCGCACATCCGGAGCTGCTCGTTCACTGTGTCGCTTAGGCGCTGACGGTCTCGACCGCCGCCAGCATGCCGGTCTTCGGATGGCAGTTCAGATATTCAAAGAACTGCTCGTCCGCGGCTGCCACCGTGACCTCGTGATACAGGCGCAGCCTCGCTGAGGGGCCGAGCGTCGAGAGATATTTCATCGCAGCACCGAAGATCCTGACGTGGGTCGGATGCGACTCCGCCCAGCGTTCGAGCGCCGCGAGGCTCTTCCACCAGCTCTGGCCGTAGGATTTTTCGCTCGCGCTGCCGTCGTCTGCGAGCACGCGCATGTAGCGGCTGGCATAGCAACCGATGGCGAGGCCCTCGTCGCGCAGGAAATCCATGCCTTCACGCAGCACCGGCTCGACGTCGTCGAGATAGAGCTTTCGTTCCGACGCCTCGGTATCGCTCCAATCCTGCCCGGAGCGGATCAGGCAGAGATTGTCATGCGCCTTCACGCGAAGGCGCGCGCCGTCACGGATCAGCTCGGGAGCGCCGCCGGGCATCATCGCGTCTGTCTGCGACAGCGGGATACGATCGCGCATGCCGCCCCAATAAGCATGCTCCTGCACCTCGCCGCTGATGCCGTCCGCAATGACGGCGACACCCTCGGGCCGGTCGGGCGAGGAGAACAAGGTCTCGTGCCGCGCCACAAGAGGGCGCAACACCTCGATGAAGGTGCCGACGCCATCACGCGCTTTGCCGGTCCAGGCTTCACGCGCGCCCTCAAACCAGGCATCGAAGCGCGCGAGCTCGTCCCAATAGGCGACCGTGACGATGGTCTCATAGCCAGACTGGTCGACATAATACGCGCGGTCCCAGTGCGAAGGACCGCCCTCGCCCGCAAGCAGCCCCGCGATCTCCGTCAGCGCCGCCAGCGGCGTCTCACCGCGATACTGGACGCCGAAATAGGCCATCACGACCCGGCTCACGGCCGGCTTGTAGCGCGCCACGAAGGACGGATATGGCGGCTGATAGTCGTCAGGCACGCGCTTGTGACGCGTGCGCGCAGTTTCGAGATGAACGGGAATTGCGGATTCCATGGCGATGCCTCCCTGCGGCGTCAGCTTGTCGCCGCTGCGATCTCCATGGGTTCGACGCTGTCGACCGGCAGCGCGAACTGCTCGACACGCTGGTACCGCTTCTTGTTGAGCAGAAGCCGCGTCACATCGGGCCGCGAATAGTGGCCGGCCGGGTCCGCGGCGTTCTTGGCAACACCGATGGCGCCGAGATCGATCTCGGCGATCAGCAGCCCCTCCTGATCCGGCGCCAGCTTCTCGCCGATCTGACTGCCGTCGGGGCCGTAGATCGCGGCAAAGCCGCCGCCGGCATGCAGCAACGCATGCTTGTCCGGCCGGTCGCAAAGCTCGTCGATCATGGCCTGCGACACCGTCGCGCAAGGCGCCAGCACGAAGCAGGAGCCCTCCACCGCATAGACCCGCGAGGCGGCGTTGTTGACCTCGGCGCCCAGCGCCGGCGCAAAGGGATCGTAGAGCGAGAAGCTCGGCCAGGCCGCGACATGGACCTGCTCGTTCTGGGCATACATTGCGTATTTCGACAGCGGCTGGAGATGCTCCCAGCAGCACAGCGCGCCGAGGCGGCCAATGTCGGGCCTCGCATGCACGGCGAGATCGCTGCCGTCGCCTTCACCATAGACGGTGCGCTCGGCATGGGTCGGCCGCAGCTTGCGGCGCTTTGCGATGGTCTCGCCGTCGGGCCCGATCAGCCATTGCGCCAGATAGAGGCTGCCGCCATCGCGTTCGGACAGGCCTATCACGGCGGTGAGCTTTGCCATGCGCACGGCTTCGCGCAGCCGCTCGGCCTGCGGGCTGTCGTAGGACAGCGAATTGTCGAAATAGCGCTGCACGAAGCCGCGGCCGATGGCCCAGGCCGGCGAGTCCATCCAGATGTGCCAGGGATAGCCGGGGATGAAAGCCTCCGGAAAGGCGATCAGCTTGGCGCCCTTTTCCGCGGCCTCCTTGATCAGCGCGATCGACTTGTCGATCGAGGCGTCGAGGTCCAGCCAGGCCGGCGCCGCCTGCACCACCGCGACCTTGTATTTCGGATGTTCGATGCCCATTCCCGCCTCCATTGCCGGTTGATCGGAAACCACGTCCGATGCAGTCTATTTGGCCAAGCCGGGTGGCCAGGCGCTCGACCACGGCGGAACAAAAACTCGACTGGGAAGGGACCGTCGGCCGGTACGGGATTTGCCTCCGGCAAGCTGGATTCCCCGCGTTTTGCGGGACGTGAAAGGGAGGCAGTCCGGATGCCAATCCAGTTCACCACCGACGGCAGCCCCGGCTATCGGCGGCTCGCCCTCTGGCAGGACATCGTCTGCGACGTCTTCGTCGGCCTCGACTGCAAGTCCGATCTCGGCAGCGCGTTTCGCGGCTCGGTCACGCAGGCATCGCTCGGCAGAGCCGTATGCTCCGAGGTCTGCTCGGACCGCCAGCACGTGTTCCGCACGCCCTCGCGCATCTCGCGCTCGGACCAGGATTTTGTTCTCGTTGCACTCGGCAATCGCGGCATCGGGGGCGTTGTTCAGGACGGGCGCGAGACCGTGATCCATCCCGGCGAGTTTGCCCTCTATGACACCACCCGGCCCTATGAGCTGAAGTTCAACGAGGCCTTCACGCAGACCATCTTCAAGGTGCCGCGGGAGATGTTGCAGCGCCGGCTCGGCGGCACCGAGACGCTGACAGCGATGACGTTCGGGACCGACGCACCGCTCGAACGACTCGCCTATGATTTCATCTTCCGCCTCTGCCAGAATGCGGACGGGCTTGCTCCGGACAACGCCGCGGCGCTGTCGGAGCAGGCGGTCGATCTGCTCGCGATGGCATTGAGCGAGCGGCTCGGCAAGACATCGCTGCCGACCTCGACCCACCGCTCGGCCCTGCTCTATCGATTGAAGGCGCACATCCGCGCGCATCTGGCCGATCCCGACCTCTCGCTGGCCGAGACCGCGGCCGCGCTCGGCATCTCGGCTCGCTACGTCAACGACCTTCTCGCCGACGAGGACACCTCGTTCCAGCGCTGCGTTCTGGCCGAACGCCTAGCCCGATGCCGGCGCGATCTCGCCTCGCCCGTGCTCGCCCATCGCCATATCAGCGAGATCGCCTTCGGCTGGGGCTTCAACGACCTCTCGCATTTCGGCCGCGTCTTCCGCGAGCATTTCGGAATGTCGCCACGCGACTTCCGGCAGAGCCAGTTGCGGCATTGAGATCTCGTTCCAGTCAGCGACCGCCTGCACGACCATGCCGTTCCTGAGCAAGGCCGGTATGTGAGCGCGTGATAGGACGCCGGCCCCGCTTGCACTATCCTTCGTCACCAAGGCCGCGTCGATCAACCAGAAGCCAGCGAGGAGCATACCAATGGAATACCGACGCTTGGGCCGCTCAGGCCTCATGGTGCCCGCTTTGAGTCTCGGGACCGGCACCTTCGGCGGCGTCGGCCGCCTCGCCGCCTGGGGCGCGACGGACGCGACCGAGGCCCGGCGCCTTCTGGACATCTGCCTCGAAGCCGGCGTGTCGATGTTCGATACGGCGAACGTCTATTCGCTCGGCGAGTCCGAGCGGGTGCTCGGCGAAGCGATCAAGGGCCGCCGCGACAAGGTTCTGATCTCGACCAAGGCGACGTTCCGCTTCGGTGACGGCCCCAACGACATCGGCTCGTCGCGGCAGCATCTGCTCGCGGCCATCGACGGTTCGCTGAGCCGGCTCGGCACCGATTACATCGACCTGTTCCAGCTCCATGGCTTCGATGCCTTGACGCCGCCTGAAGAGGTGCTTGGCACACTCGATGTGCTCGTGCGCGCCGGCAAGATCCGCTACGTCGGCGTGTCGAATTTCTCGGGCTGGCACCTGATGAAGTCGCTCGCCGTCGCCGACAAGCACGGCTTTCCGCGCTACGTCGCCAACCAGACCTATTACTCGCTGATCGGGCGCGACTACGAATGGGAGCTGATGCCGCTCGGGCTGGATCAGGGCCTCGGTGCCGTCGTCTGGTCGCCGCTCGGATGGGGGCGCCTCACCGGAAAAATCCGTCGCGGTCAGCCGAAGCCGGAAGTCAGCCGACTGCCCAAGACGGCCGAATTCGGCCCGCCCGTGCCGGACGAACATGTCTACCGCGTCGTCGATGCGATCGATGAGATCGCCAAGGAAACGGGCAAGAGCGTCTCGCAGATCGCGCTCAACTGGCTGCTCCAGCGTCCGACCGTCTCGACCTTGATCATCGGCGCGCGCAACGAGGCCCAGCTGCGGGAAAATCTCGGCGCGGTCGGCTGGTCGCTGACCAAGGACCAGGTCGCAAAGCTCGATGCGGCGAGCGCGGTGACGCTGCCCTACCCCTACTGGCACCAGCGCGTGACCTTCACCGAGCGGAATCCGCCGGCGGTGTAGGACACTTGAGCTGCATCAAGCCCGCTTGCGTCGGCCGTGGCATCCTGCTGCCATTGCGGGGCCCGACGGGAGTGCGCGATGAACAAGTTCGCGCCAGCGCTGCTGGCCGTTGGCGTTCTCTGGAGTACAGCAGGTCAAGCCCTGGATCTCGAACAGCGGCGCGCTGAAGCGTTGCTGCAACGGATGTGCGCGCAGTGCCACGCGGTCGGCCGAACGGGCAAGAGCCGTAACGAGCTGGCAACGCCTTTCCGGAACCTCGGCGAGAACAAACTCTACGACCCCGACTTCCTGCAGCGCCTCCAGGAAGGCTACAGCAGCATCCACCGCTCCATGCCAACGGCTCGATTCGGCCGAGACGACGCCGAGGCCGTGGTAAGCTACCTCAAGGCAATTCAGGAGCCACGGAAGCCGAAACAGGACTGAAATCGTCCAGGCTTTGGCAGGATCTATCCCGGGTTGGACCAGGGACCAGCAGCCGCGTCTCTCGTCGACCACGATCGAGCACGCTGCACGATGTCGTCGACCATGATCGAGCATGCCGACGGCCTGCCGCAACCGCAGCGCAACCTGTGCGTGGCTTAACTATCCCGACCTATGACGTATTGCACTCCCGCTCCGGTTGCGCTTCAGTAGTGGCGGGACAAGGGGCATTTCATGCGTTCATTGGGAATTGTGGCGCTCAGCGTCATGCTGGGCGGCTGCGCGTCTGTCACGCGCGGCACGACCGAGAATATCAGCATCTCGTCGACGCCCTCGGGTGTGGAAGCGGTGGTCAGCGGGCTGGAGGTGCCTACCACCTGCACCACGCCATGCGCCATCGTCGCCAAACGCAGCGCCGACATCTCCATCACCTTCGAGAAGGAAGGCTACCAGTCGCAAACTGTACAGCTCACCAAGGAGGTCTCGGGTACCGGCGCTGCCGGCTTCGCCGGCAACCTCTTGGCCGGCGGCCTGATCGGCATGGGGGTCGATGCCGCGACGGGCGCGGCGACCGATCACAAGCCAAATCCGGTCATCGTGACGATGCAGCCGTCCGTTCCGCACGCAGCCCCGCGCTCGCCGAGGAAGCCGCGGCCACCGCGCGTCCCCGAGGCTGGAACCTAGGGATCCCAGAGACGGACATCGCCGCAACAAAAAAGGCCGGCTCTTCAGCCGGCCTTTTCAAATCATCGCGTACGCCGATCAAGCCTTGACCAGCGGGCCTTTGGTCGGCCCCTTCGAGCCTCCCGGACCGCCCGGCTTGGACTTGCCCGGGCGCTTGCGGGTGCCGGGCAGCTTCTCCTGCTTCGGCGTCACAGGGCCATCGAGATACTCGAAGCCGATCTTTTCCTTGGTCTCGTCGGCCTCGTCCTTGACGAGTACGACGCGAACATGGCCGCCGCCCTTGAGCTTGCCGAACAACACCTCGTCGGCCAGCGGCTTCTTGATGTGCTCCTGGATCACACGGGCCATGGGACGTGCGCCCATCTGCTCGTCGTAGCCGTGCTGGACCAGCCAGGCCTTGGCCGGCTCGGACAGCTCGATGGTGACGTCGCGGTCGCCGAGCTGCGCTTCGAGCTGAAGCACGAACTTCTCGACGACAGTGCCGATCACATCGACGCTGAGGTGGCCGAACGAGACGATGGCATCGAGGCGGTTGCGGAACTCCGGCGCGAACTGCCGGTTGATCGCCTCGTGGTCGTCGCCTTCCCGCTTCGAACGGGTGAAGCCGAACGCCTGCTTGGCGAGATCCGCCGCGCCCGCATTCGTGGTCATGATCAGGATCACGTTGCGGAAGTTGACCTGCTTGCCGTTGTGGTCGGTGAGCCGGCCGTGGTCCATGATCTGGAGCAGCACGTTGTAGAGATCAGGATGGGCCTTCTCGATTTCGTCCAGCAGCACCACGCAATGCGGATGCTGGTCGACGCCGTCGGTGAGCAGGCCGCCCTGGTCGAAGCCGACATAGCCGGGAGGTGCGCCGATCAGGCGCGACACGGTATGCCGCTCCATGTACTCGGACATGTCGAAGCGCAGCAGCTCGACGCCGAGCGTCGCCGCGAGCTGCTTGGCGACCTCGGTCTTGCCGACGCCGGTGGGACCCGAGAACAGGTAGCAGCCGATCGGCTTCTCCGGCTCGCGCAGGCCCGCGCGTGCGAGCTTGATCGAAGCGGCAAGCGACTCGATCGCCCGGTCCTGACCGAACACGGTGCGCTTCAAGGTCGTCTCGAGATGCTTGAGCACCTCGGCATCGTCCTTCGACACGCTCTTGGGCGGAATCCGCGCCATCGAGGCGATCGTGGTCTCGATCTCCTTGATGCCGATGGTCTTCTTGCGCTTGTTCTCGGCCACAAGCATCTGCGCCGCGCCGGACTCGTCGATCACGTCGATCGCCTTGTCGGGCAGCTTGCGGTCGTGAATGTAGCGCGAGGACAGCTGCACCGCGGCCTCGATCGCCTCGTTGGTATATTTCAGCCGGTGGTAGTCCTCGAAATACGGCTTGAGGCCCTTGAGGATCGCGATGGCGTCCTCGACGGTCGGCTCGTTGATGTCGATCTTCTGGAAGCGCCGCACCAGCGCGCGGTCCTTCTCGAAGTGCTGGCGATATTCCTTGTAGGTGGTCGAGCCCATGCAGCGAATCGTGCCCGAGGCCAGCGCCGGCTTGAGCAGGTTCGAGGCATCCATCGCCCCGCCCGACGTGGCGCCCGCACCGATGACGGTGTGGATCTCGTCGATGAACAGAATGGCGTTGGGATGCGCCTCGAGCTCCTTCAGCACCTGCTTCAGGCGCTCCTCGAAATCGCCGCGATAGCGCGTCCCGGCGAGCAGCGTACCCATGTCGAGCGAGAACACGGTGGCAGCCGCCAGAACCTCCGGCACTTCGCTGTCGACGATGCGCTTGGCTAGGCCTTCCGCGATCGCGGTCTTGCCGACGCCGGCCTCGCCCACGAACAGCGGGTTGTTCTTCTGCCGGCGGCACAGCACCTGGATCGCCCGGTTGATCTCGGAGTTGCGTCCGATCACCGGATCGATCTTGCCGTCGCGCGCCTTCTTGTTGAGGTTGACGCAATAGGTCTCGAGCGCCTCGCCCTTCTTCTTGGGGTCCTCGGTACCCTTTGTCTCGGTCTCCTCGTCGACGCCGCGCACGGGCCGCGCTTCGGAGACGCCCGGCCGCTTCGCGATGCCGTGGCTGATGTAGTTGACCGCGTCATAGCGCGTCATGTCCTGCTCCTGCAGGAAATACGCGGCATGGCTCTCGCGCTCGGCGAAGATCGCGATCAGCACGTTGGCGCCGGTCACCTCTTCGCGACCGGACGACTGCACGTGGATCACCGCGCGCTGGATCACGCGCTGGAAACCGGCGGTCGGCTTGGCGTCGTCGGCGCCATCCGTCACCAGATTCTCGAATTCGGTCTCAAGATAGTTGACGAGGCTCGTGCGGAGCTTGTCGAGATCGACGCTACAGGCGCGCATGACGGCGGCTGCATCGGAGTCGTCGATCAAAGAGAGCAGTAGATGCTCGAGCGTCGCGTATTGGTGATGACGCTCGTTTGCGATCGCCAGTGCACGATGCAGGGATTGTTCAAGGCTTTGAGAAAAAGTCGGCATTCGCGTCCTCTATGGCCCCCACCATCATGATCGTCCTCGCCCGGTCAGGCAACAACAACCTTTGTCACATATAGTTATACAAGACCGCGGCGAAAGACCGGTTCCGCGACTCGGCGGCGACACACCTGCGGTATTTTCGATGCAAAACCCGTTCCGATTTGGGCAGGATCTGCGCTGGCGCAGAATTCCGTAGTTTTGCCGGGGTGCAACGGAATCGCGCGCAGCCGTCAGGCGACAATCACAGTGGCTTACGCAACAGGTGGCATCAAGCTTGCCGCACGGTGCTTACTTCTTCTCCATCACGCATTGCAGCGGATGCTGGTGCTTGCGGGCGAAATCCATCACCTGCGTCACCTTGGTCTCGGCGATCTCGTAGGTGAAGACGCCGCACTCCCCGATGCCATGATGATGGACGTGGAGCATGATCTTTGTCGCGGCTTCGATGTCCTTGTTGAAGAACTTCTCCAGCACGTGAACCACGAACTCCATCGGCGTGTAGTCGTCGTTCAGGATCAGCACGCGGTACAGGTTCGGCCGCTTGGTCTTCGGCTTGACCTTGGTGATGACCGACGTGTTCGGACCCGTGGGGCCGCCCGAACGGTTCTCGTCATTGCTCATGCGAGGAGCGTCGGCAGCGGCTGGCGCGGACAGGTGGAGGCTGGAAGTCAGTTGCGGCATGGCACAGGCGTTCAAATTCCCCACGGAAGCGAAGGCGGTCACCGCGCGACCCGGCCCGTCGGAGCCTGGCGCAGGCGCGCCGCCTGGTTGGATCGCCGCTCCCGACAGATCCGGCTCGAGCCGGATCGTTCGCCAGCAATATGGGCCTGCCCCCGGCTGGCCGCAAGCTTGCGAAGGTCCGGCCGATGCGGCCGCGGCAGTCCCGATTCCCGGTCCGGGCGATCCTGATCAGGTTAATCAATCCGGACCGATTTGACAAAAATTTCCGCCCCTCGCGTTTAGAACACGTTGACCAGAAACCTGCCCCTTAACCCGCCTGCGACGGGTTTTCCGCAGATGGCTCCGGGTTTCTGCGGTCCAATTTACCTGCCATTCAATGGCGTGGCGCGAAATCGGGCAGGATACAGATTTCGGGGATCGTCATGTCTCGCCTGCCTCTCGTGAGCCGCCTCGGTCGGCAACTCGCCCGCTTTGCAGCGGCCGAGCAGGGCAATATCGCCGTCATCTTCGCCATCGCGCTCGTTCCGGTGCTGAGCTTCGTCGGCGCCGCAATCGACTATAGCCGCGCCGCCCAGGCGCGCTCCTCCATGCAGTCAGCCCTGGATTCCGCTGCGCTGATGCTCTCCAGGGACCTTTCGTCCGGCACGATCACGACATCGCAGTTATCCACCAAGGCGCAAGCCTATTTCAACGCCCTGTTCACGGACACCAACACCCTGCCTTCGGTCAACGTCGCGGCCACCTATAACGCCAGCACCAGCATCGGCTCGACCATCCAGCTCAGCGGAACCGGCACCTACACGACCACCTTCATGAAGATCGCCGGCTTTCCGACGCTCGACATCGGCACAACGTCCACCAGCGCCTGGGGCTTGACGCGCATGCGCGTGGCCCTGGTGCTCGACGTCACGGGATCCATGGCAGACGACGGCAAGATGCCTGCAATGCAAACGGCCGCAAAGAACCTGATCGATCAGCTCAGCGCGCTCGCGAAGAACAACGGCGACGTCTACATCTCGATCGTGCCGTTCTCCAAGGACGTCAACGTCGGCAGCACCAACTACACGAAAAGCTGGATCGACTGGTCCGACTGGGAAGCCGCGAACGGGACTTGCAGCAACACCAACTACACGAAGCGGTCAAGCTGCGTGAACAACGGCAAGACCTGGACACCGAAGAACCACAACACCTGGACCGGCTGCGTCACGGACCGCGACCAGAACTACGATACCAAGAACACGACACCCGTGAGCGGCAATTCGTCCACGCTTTTTCCGGCCGAGCAATATACCTACTGCAACCCCAGCAATTCGGCCTACATCCAGCCGATCATGCCGCTCAGCTACGATTGGACCTCGCTCAAGTCCCTTGTCGACAAGCTGGTTCCGACCGGCAATACGAACCAGGGCATCGGCCTTGCCTGGGGCTGGATGACGCTGTCGACCGGCGATCCCATGAACGCGCCGGCCAAGGATACGAACTACACCTACAAGGACGCCATCGTCCTGCTCTCGGATGGTCTCAACACGCAGAACCGCTGGTACAACAATGCTTCGCAGATCGACGCCCGGCAGAAGATCCTCTGCGACAACGCCAAGGCCCAGCCCTACAACGTCACGATCTACACGGTCCAGGTGAACACCGGCGGCGATCCGACATCGAGCGTGCTGCAATATTGCGCCAGCGGCAGCGACAAGTTCTATCTGGTCACCTCGGCGAGCCAGACCGTCTCGGTGTTCAAGGATATCGGCACTTCGCTGTCGAAGCTGCGCGTGGCGCGCTGACGGATCTATCCAGCGAACGATGCGCGCAAAAAAGCCCGGCTGTTTGAGCCGGGCTTTTTCGTTTCAGGACGTCCTGAAACGTTACTGGGCGGCCGGGGTGAACTTCGACACGATGGTCTCGACCGGCTTGAACGCCTGCTTGGCGAGGTCGCTGTAGAGGCCGGCGATCTTCTGCGATTCCGCAACGAAGGTCTCGTAGGTGGAACGGGCAAAATCGGTCTGCGCTTCCATGGCCTTGTCCAGCGACTTCACGCCGGACAGCTTCTCGACGAAGGACTTGGTGTCTTCGAACGACTTCTTCGTATAGTCGCCATAGGCGCTGGCGATCGCCTGGAGGCCGTGCTGCACCGAGGTCGCGGAGGCAACGCACTGCTCGAACTGCTCTTTCCCGTAATTCTGAAAGTCTTCAACCTTGAACATGTCGGAATCCTTTTCCCTGGCTCGCGTCGGGAAGCCCCGGCTCCCTGACTTCGCACAAATTTAGTGCAGCGCACAAAAAAGTCAAGAATCTTGTGCGTCGCACAAAAATCAAATGCAAATCGCAGAGATTCCCAGGGTTTCCCGCAAGGGTTCCTTAAGCTTTTGGAAACCGCAGCCCCCTACCCTGATTCCCTGGACGTGTTCACTTCCGACAGCGGCCAAAAGCCGTTTGAGAACATCACCTTAGCCAGAACAGCGGCTCGGGTTCAACGTCCCCCGCGGCGAACACCAGCGGAGGGACAGCCTGAGCAGGTAAGATCCCGGGTCGATTTGGGCACAATTTCGCCCCACGGGCCGGTGATCAAGTCAGAAACGGGGACGGGGTTCCATGCTTCGTAAAAACTGGTCTTCCTCGCGCTGGGCGCGGGTTGGCGTTTTCGGGCTTCTTACGGTCACCACCGCAGTCATCTTCACCACCGATGCCGCCGAGGCCAGGCGCCATCGCCGCCACTACGCGCACCACAAGGTGCAGCGCGATGTGTCGGATACCTCCAGCTCGAAATTCGCGTCCATCATCGTCGACGGCAATTCCGGCGCGGTGCTCCAGGCGACAAGCCCCGACGGGATCCGCCATCCGGCCTCGCTGACCAAGATCATGACGCTCTATCTGCTGTTCGAGCGCCTCGAATCCGGCAAGCTGAAGCTCGACACCGAGCTGCCGGTGTCCCGGCACGCCGCCGATCAGGATCCGACCAAGCTGAACCTGCGTCCCGGCCAGACCATCCGTGTCGAGGATGCGATCAAGGGGCTCGTAACCCGCTCAGCCAACGACGCAGCCGTGGTGATTGCGGAGGCGATTGCCGGAAGCGAGGACGACTTCGCCCAGATGATGACGCGCAAGGCGCGCTCGCTCGGCATGTCGAAGACGGTCTATCGCAACGCCAACGGTCTTCCCAACGACGAGCAGGTCACGACCGCGCGCGATCAGGCCACGCTCGGTCGCGCCATCCAGGAGCGTTTCCCGCGCTACTACCGCTATTTCGCCACCTCGACGTTCAACTGGCGAGGACAGTCGATCCGAAACCACAACCACCTGCTCGGCAGCGTCGAGGGCGTCGACGGCATCAAGACCGGCTACACCCGCGCCTCCGGCTTCAACCTCGTCACCTCGATGCGCCGCGGCAACCGCCACCTGATCGGCGTGGTGCTCGGCGGCCGCAGCGGCGGCTCGCGCGACGCCATCATGCGCAACCTGCTGGCGGAGAATCTCGAGAAGGGCGCGACCGTCCACACCGTCGCGGCGATCACTGAGCGCAACGGCGCTGACGCCAATACCGATGTTGCCAATGCCTCGGATGCGCCGACACGGCCTCCCGCGCAGGTTCAGGTCGC
This sequence comes from Bradyrhizobium sp. CCH5-F6, assembly GCF_001556045.1. Classification (GTDB taxonomy): domain Bacteria; phylum Pseudomonadota; class Alphaproteobacteria; order Rhizobiales; family Xanthobacteraceae; genus Bradyrhizobium. The sequence continues at coordinate 10,160 of NZ_LSIC01000041.1, read as the reverse complement.
TGCCGCCGCTGCTCCCGAAGCGGCCCCGTCGCGTCTCGCCGCGCGTCTGTCTACGCTTGCAGCCGCGACCGCTGCAATGCCGCCGGCTCAGCCTCGATCTGAAGCGAGCAAGCCGGAAGTTCGGCCGACCGAATCCAGGGTCGAGCCGGCGCCGCTCACCAATGGCGTGATCTCGAGCCAGCCGCTCTCCATCATCCCCGGCTCGTCCGAGCCGATGAAGCCGGTGCGGGTCAAGACGGTGCAGGTCAAGGCCGGCCCCGTGAAGGTCGCCTCCGCCGCCCCGACCCAGGTCGCCCCGCCGGTCACCAGCACCATCCCGCCCCGTTCCGACGTCGCGGAAACCTCCGGCGCCGTCGTCGCCAGGGCGGATCTCATCAACAAGCCGCAGGCTGTAAGCCAGCCGGAAGCGCCGAAGGCCGAGATTGCCCGCACCGAACTGCCGCGGCAGCCGGCGGGATTCGGCACCGGCAACGGCATTCTCGGAGTGCTGCCGGCCGCAACTGCCGCTGCGCCCGCTCCCGCGGGTCCGAAGCTCGCGTCCGCCGACCCGGCGCCGCAGCCGATCCAGATGAGCGCCACCACCAAGCCGGCCACCCTCCACAGCGGCTGGATCGTCCAGGTCGGCGCGCTCGAGAGCGAGAACGAAGCTCAGCAGCGCATCGATGCCGCCCGCAACTCGGCCCGCGGCCTGCTCAGCAAGGCCGACCCGTTCACCGAGCCTGTTGTCGCCAAGGACAATCGCAAGCTCTACCGCGCCCGCTTCGCGGGGCTCGAGCGCGACCAGGCCGAAGCTGTCTGCCGCGCCTTGAAGCGCGCCGAGATCTCCTGCATCACCGTCCGGAACTGATCTCCCTTCTCCGTCCCGGATCAAATGCCCGCGCCCAGCGCGGGCATTTTTCGTTTTGAGATGCGACGAGGCCGAGGCTGTTGATGAGAAGGCCGCTCCCCGACAACCTCTCGTCAAGGATTTACGGTTAAGACTTTGCTCAAGGGATCGACCACGCCGACAAGGGCGGGCATCGGGGCGACGGCAGACAGAGCAAGCAGAGCTCACGCGGTACGAGCGTTTGTAGCGTGGTGCCGGAGTCAGCCGTTATGCGTGCGAAGCAGAGTATCCTTGGCCTCGTTTACCCGGGCGGCGAGATACGTCGAGCCCCCCTGGTCGGGATGGAGTTTCTTCATCAGGGACTTGTGCGCCCGGCTGATGTCGTCGCGCCCCGCCCCCGGCTGCAAGCCAAGGATCTGATAGGCTTCCTCCGCCGTCATTTTGCCGCTCGCCGTCGTGCGGCGCTGCCGCCCTGCCGCATCTCCCTGCGCGTTCTGACGCCAGGCGGGAAACCGGCGGTCCAGATAGCTTTCAAGTAAGGCCACGCTCTCGGCATCGAACGCCGGGACCATCGCCAGCAGGCCGGCGAGATCGAACTCGCCGAGATCGCGACCGGCGTGGGGGCCCGCGACGATCCGGCCCGTCAACTGGCCGGTGTCGTGGTCGAGCCGCATGTCCAGGAATTGCGATCGCACCTGCGAGGCCTGTCCGGACGGGCGCGCCGCGCCGCCGCCGAACAGCCCACCGAAATTGCCGAAGCCGGCATTCGCCAAGGGCGTCCAGCCGAGCAAGCCGGCGCCAAAAATTCCGAGCGGGATCGCAACCGCCAGCTCGCCCCGCAAGCCGGTGAACGCGGCGACCGCCAGCGCCAGCACGCCGCCGCCGAACTTGACGGTGCGCGCCAGCACCGCCGGATTGGCGGAACGGAACATCTGGAGCAGGAGGTAAAGCGTGATAACAGCGACAGCGCCGGCAATCAGGGTCATGGCCGGAATATAGGCGCCCTCGCGGCAAAATGCATCGCGTCCACCTCCGCCGCCGCCGCGCACCGCGCCAGCCTGATCGCTACTTCATCTGGCCGATCAAATTTGCCGCGCCGCTCGCGGTCTGCGCCAGCTTCAACAACGCTTCGCGTCCGCCTGCGGCATAGGCCGCAGCTGCCCGCAACAGCTCGCGCAGCTGCGCCGCCGCACCGGGATCGAACCGGCACCAGGCACCGCCGGTCAGGCGCGCGATCTCGCGAAAGGCCTGCTCGGCAACGGCGTCATGCCCCTCCTGAAACACGAACACTGGCACCTTGAGCATACCGAGCTCGCCAGCCCTGGCGCAGAGTTCCTCGAGCCTTTCCTCCATGGCATCGCCGATGAACACCACGGCCCGCACGCCGGATGCGACCGCCTCGCGCCGGGCCTCGGTCAGCACCTTGCCGATCTGGGTATCGCCGCCGCGGCAATCGATCGTGCTCATCAGCGTCGCCAGCCTGGTGCTGTCGGAGATCCAACCCGTGGCGCGGCACTCGTTGAGGCCGCGATAGTAGACCAGCCGGATGTCGAGACTGCCGAGCGTAGCGGCCTCGCGAAACATGTCGGCCTGGAGCGCGCAGGCCATGTCCCAGGTCGGTTGCCGGCTCATCGTCGCATCCAGCGCGAAGATCAACCGCCCTCTTGCACCGGGCGCATGCGGCGACAGCGCACGCGCCTTGGCGACGAAGGCGGCAATGTCCTCCGAGGTCGACGTCCCGGTCTGCGGCACTGCGCCGCCGGTCGTCGTCGAGACGGCATCGCCGCGCGGTTTGATGGGCTGGCCCGACATCCCTGCTCAATCATGCGTGGGCAACTCATGTGGTGAGCGCGCAGAGCCCGGTCAATGCGCGAAGCCTCCGCGGACGTAGGCCGGCGGAGGCTTCGAAGTGAGTGTTGATGATGGCGTAGGCGTCAGCTCTTGGCAGGCCCCATCAGTGCGACCGGACCGGGCTCGAGAATCTTCGGCGGGGAGGATTGCGTGTCGACCGGCGCGACCTGGCTGTCGGTCGCGCTCAAGAACTTGTCGAGCATGCTCTGGATCGAGCTCTTGGCCACATCCGGACCGGTGTCGCGCATGTCGTTGTGCTGGAATTCGGTCTTCACGACCTGGATGCCCGCCTTCTCGCATTCCTCGTCGGTCGGAAGCACGCCTGCATCGGGCTTGAACTGCGGATCCTGCGAGCGGAACGACAGGATCTTGAACTTGCCCGCGGTGACGAAAGGCACGCGCAGATTGTCGAGCGTGACGACCTTCTTGACCTCATCCGGATACTGCTTGGCGAAGTACATCGTGATGTCGCCGCCCATGGAGTGACCGACCATCGTCACCTTGTCGTAGTCGGCGTTGGGCTGAACCTTCTTCATTTCGTGCATGGCGAAATGGATGTTGGCGACGCCGCGCAGGATCTGCGGCAGCCGGCCGACATAGAGCTCGCCGGGCTTGGTCACCATCGGAGGATCGGTCGGCAAGTCATGCTGGGGGCTCACGACCATGTAGCCGCGCGCAGCGAAGATGTTGGCGAGGAAGCCGTACTCGGTGTTCTTGACGGTGTTGCCGTGATTGATGACGGCGACCGGCAGCGTGATCATGCCGGCATTGGCCTGCATTTCCTTGTCGCGGCGCACCGCGATGTGGAGCGGCACCGGACGGTTGTCGCGCGAGGCGTCATAGAAGGTGATGGTCTCGTGCTTGATCGCCCACTTGCTCGCCGTGAAATAGGCGATGCCGCAGAGAGCACTGACAGAAACCAGAACGGCAATTCCACGCTTCATTTTCGTCCTCAGCCTCAGGCTCCAGCGGCCTGAATCCCTGTTGAAAATCGTGTTCTTCCGGGCTCTTCGGTCCCTTGTCGCCTATTCCCTAATATATGTCACAGCAGCGTGACAGGAAGGCTAAATATTGTGAATCGGCCGCCCTTCCATTGTGCGTCGCACTCGTTTTGTGGGCACCCCATTCTCATACCGCTACGTGAGGTACACCTTACCATCCGACGCAACCGGTCTCGATTGGGTTCAATTTTGAGGTCAGCGTGGGGTAAAAACGCGCAGGGCGCAGGACGGGTTCCCGCGTGAAACCATGGGCTCGGGTCCGCCGGAAGTAGCCGTATACCGCGGCGTCAGGCGCCCAGGATATCGTGGACCTCGAGCGGCTTGTCGACCTGACTGAACCACTCGGCGCGGTTGGCGGCACGGCGGCGGCCGCGCTCGTCGAGCGGCAGCTTGAGCTGTCGAAGCAGGCTCGTCACCTCCTCCCGCGCGGTGAGGTGGCCGAGATTGGGCCGCACGCCGAGCGTGGCCTCGTCGATCTCGTCGAGGGCGGTCAGGCCGCGCGGAAAAAATTCGCGATAGACGACGCGTTCGGCGAAGCCGTCGACGTAGCGGAAGCCGAGCCGCAGCGACAGATCCTTCAATCCCTCGGCGACGAGCTGCTTGTTGCGGGAGCCGAGCATGGACAGACGGTTGCGCACCACGATCCAGTCGGTGGTTACGCCGTCGAGCTGGCGGCGCTTGCGCCTGACGTCACGCACCATCTCGGCATAGTGGCTCTCGCCCGTGACGGCGTAATTGGCGGGGTCGACGGTGCCGAGCACGTCGAAATCGAGGAAGCTGTCGTTGATCGGCGTCACCAGGGTGTCGGCCATCGAATGCGCGAGGCGCATCAGGTAGCTGTCGGTGCCGGGCGTATCGATGACGATGAAGTCGAAGCTGCTCTCGACCGCCGAAACCGCATCCATGAATTGCTGGAACTCGGAATTCTCGTTCTCGGCAATATGCATGGTCTCGCCGAGCTTGATGCAACGATGCACCGGCAGTTCGAGGTCGAGCTTGGTACGGCGGGCCCAGGCCGCGCGGTTGTCGATGTAGTGGGTGAAGCTCTTCTGGCGGCAGTCGAGGTCGATGGTGGCGACGCGCTGGCCGGCCTTCAGCAGCGCAACGGCGATGTGCAAGGCGGTGGTCGATTTGCCGGAGCCGCCCTTCTCGTTGCCGAGCACGACCACATGCGCCGAGCCGGATTGGCCTTGGCTAGCCTGCACAAGCATAGCAATCCTCAACACCCCTTGACGAATATCTTCGAGTTGACCGCGTCTGCGGTCAAGTGAAATGCGTGACAGGTCATGCAAATCACAGCGCACTGCTTCGTCATGAATCGCTGCGCCGTCTTTCGTCCGTGATCTCGCCCACAATGTCGCGACATCGTGCGCCACCTTGCGCGGGATGCTGTGCCGCATCCGGATGCATGGCGTCCACGATCGCCGCTTGTTAAGGTTAGCCGGCCGGGCGCAACGCCCGTGCCTGCGATGATTCCAAACCGTCGAGTCCTGATGTCAGCAAGCCCATTGATCGCCCGCACGGTCCCCGCCCTGCGGCGCGCCGTCGACAATCTCCGCAAGCGAAAGGCCACGATCGCGCTGGTCCCGACCATGGGGGCCCTCCATGACGGGCATGTGTCGCTGGTCCGCCTCGCCAAGCGGCGCGCCAGCCGCGTCGTGGTGTCGATCTTCGTCAACCCGACCCAGTTCGCCCCGACCGAGGATTTCGGCGCCTATCCGCGAACCTGGAAGGCCGACATCGCCAAGCTCGCGGCCGAGGAGGTCGATGTCGTCTGGCACCCAGGCGTCGAGGCCATGTATCCGGAAGGCTTTGCCACCCGCATCGTCCCGGAGGGACCGGCGCTGGCCGGGCTCGAGGACCGCTTCCGCCCGCATTTCTTCGGCGGCGTCGCCACCGTCGTCGGCAAGCTGTTCACGCAGTGCCGGCCGGACTTTGCGATCTTCGGCGAAAAGGACTTCCAGCAGTTGCGGGTGGTGACGCAGATGGCGCGCGACCTCGACCTGGGCGTCAAGGTCATCGGCTCCCGCACCGTGCGCGAGCGCGACGGGCTCGCGATGTCCTCGCGCAACGTCTACCTCTCGCCCGACCAACGCCAGACCGCCACCGTCCTCTACCGAGCGATGAAGGCGAGCGCCGCGCGCATCCGTGCCGGCGATTCCATCGCGCCGGCGATGGCGGGCGGTGCCGAGATGATCGAGGCGGCCGGCCTGGTGCTCGACTATTACGAGGTCCGCCATGCCGAGACACTGGCACCGATCACCTCGCGCAAGGACGGCCCGCTCCGAATCCTGGTCGCGGCCAAGCTCGGCACCACCCGGCTGATCGACAATATCGCGGTTTAGAGCAGCCCGAGGTCACGCAGCTCGCGCCGCATCGGCTCCGGCATCGCCGCGATCGAGCCGGCCGCGGACTTGCCGAGATCGGCCGGCACGGAATCGTCGGTGAGATAGCGCCAGCCCTGGAACGGGCGCATCGGCCGCGGCGAGACGGAGATCACTTTCGGCTGCATCACGATCCGGCAGCGCCCGATACCGTCCTTGTCGCGGAACGGCTCGATGCCGATGATCTTTTCGCGCGCGGCGATCTCGCCCTTGATGACCCAATAGAGCGAGCCGCCGGCGAGGATTTCGGCGTCGCGCTTGGGCACCATGCGGGTGATGTGGATGTGATGTTGCGGCAGACCCTTCTTCCTGGCGGTCTGCATCCGTTCGGCCACCCACTCCTTCAATTCCTTGACGGAGTCGCAGCCGACGGCGAGCTTGATCAGATGTAGCGGCATGCCCAAGCATTAGCCGGGCAATCTCGCATTTGGAATGCCGATCTACTCGTTATCCGCAGCCGCGGGAGCAGCCGTAGACGCCGGCGGCGGCGCGAGCGGAACCGGTGCGGCGGCGGGCGCACGCGCAGCCTTTGGAGCCGGCGGTTTCTTCGCGGCCGGCGCAGCTGTTGCCGAGGGCGCTGCGGCCTGTGCCGAGGCCGCGGCGGGCGCACGCGGTGCCGGCCCCGCCTGGCGCGTCGCCGCCGTGGGCGGCTCCGGATTCATGATGCTCACCGGCGGCGTCGACGAAGCGCTCGGGAACTCGGCATTGGTCGGCCTGCCCGTCGGCATCGACGGCGGCATCCCGGCGAGCGCCGCGGTGGCCGGCATCGCCGGTGCCGTTGGGGGCGCGTTCCAGGTCGGCGCATAGCGCGCGATCAGCGTGTCGTAGAGATGGGATTCCATGTTGGCGGCGACCTGCTGCTGGTCGGTCAGCGAGCGGAACGCGGGGCAATCGAATTGCGTGCAGCCGTCGCGAGCGATCAGCACATGCGCGACCAGGCCGTAGCGATCACGCTCGAGCGATCTGCGCAGCACCTTCATCTCGATCGTCAGGCGCTTCTCGGCCGTGGCGACGTCTCCGATCGCAGTGAGCCGGTCGATCCTGGCGGCAGTGTTGGAAACGGCCGCGGCCGCTGCGTCAGGGGCGCCGAACAGCGCCTTCTCGCAGCCAGCGGCGACGGCATCGCCGGCGAGGTCGTCGAGACAGGACAATGCCGGCAGGCTGGCCGTGACAGCGGCCTGCTCGCGCGCTTCGGCCGGAGCGGACTGCCCTTCCGGTCCATAGACGCGCACGGTGGCTGCCCCTGCGATCACGATGGATAGCAGCGTGATGACGGTGAGCGCACCGTTGGCGACCGATCTGTCGGCGCGCAGCAGTGTGATCAGGAGAATCAATCCGAAGAATCCGGCAGCCGCCAGCGTCATCCACATCGGGAATGCCGGCGAACGCCAGATTTGGTCGAGCGAAGTGGCCCATGCCCAGTTCATGCGCGACGTCCCCTCACGCGAGCAAAGAGCGAATGGTCAAGCGAGCACCGCGAGTCGGCCACTGCCCCCGGTTCACGTTGTGAAGGCGAAGCGGGCCTTTTGACGGCGGCAGGACACTAATCCCTGATGGCACCGATGCGCGGGTGCGGTCAGCCTTCAGGAAAGCGCGAGCTGGCTTTCCTTGGCGACGCGCTCGAAGGCTTCGGTCGAGCTCTTGATCCGGTACTGGCAATCGTCGCCATCGGTCGGCAGCAGACGGATGACCTCGTACGACCCGCTGGCAGCGGGGCGCGCGACATTGCTGGCGGTGAACAAGACGCGCGATCCCACGGGAAATTTGTGCTTCAACACCCTCTCCATAACTCAAACAGCGCCTGCCTCGCCCATGGTCCCACTGCGATGGCCGGCCGGAAACCCGGCTTGTTGTATAGCACGCGCAGGGCCGTTTTGGCCAGCGCCATGCCGGCATGGCGAGCGATCAAATTTTGCAGTCATTTCAGAATGATACCGGGGCAATCGGCGGGCCGATGATACCGTGGTAGCGGTTTGTTCCGCCGGCATGTCGCAGGCTGATGTCGCAGGCAAGTGTCGCAGCCCGGTCCCGCCGCCCTCGCCCCGTCCCGCCTTGAGATCCGCTGGCCGGAACTCGGTCAGCGGCCCCGGCCGGATCTGCCGTCAGGCATCCTCGAACTTGTCGATGACAAGCGTTTCGGCAAGCCCGTCGCGCGTCCATTCCTGGAATGCCGGCAGCGCCATCATCGTCTCCATGTAGGCCTTGGTGTCCGGCGTAACCTCGATCGCGTAGGTCCGGAAGCGGTGCACGACCGGGGCATACATCGCGTCCGCCGCACCGAAGCGACCGAACAGGAACGGTCCCCCGGCACCATAACGGGCGCGGCAATCGCGCCAGATCTCCTGAATTCGCGCGATGTTGGCCTTGGCGTCCGCCGACAGCGTCACAGGCCGCACGGGGCGGTGCAGGTTCATGCCGCACTCGTTGCGCAGGGCCATGAACCCCGAATGCATCTCGGCGCACACCGACCGGGCATGGGCGCGGGCCGCGGCATCGTCGGGCCACAGCTTCTTCTCGGGAAATCGCTCGGCGATGTACTCGATGATGCTGAGCGAATCCCACACCGTGATGTCGCCGTCGACCAGCACCGGCACCTTGCCGGCGCGGCTGAAGGACAGGATCTGCTCCTTGTCCGCGGGGTTGTCGGTGTAGAGCGGGATCAGCGTCTCCACGAACGGGATGTCGTTGGCTCGCAGCGCGAGCCAGGGCCGCATCGACCATGACGAGTAGTTCTTGTTGCCGATCGCGAGTTTCAGCGCTGCCATGTCATCAATCCTTCCCACGACGCCTTGAAGCGAGCCGCTTTTAGCGCCATCGCCTGCCGCCAATCAATCGTTGCCGCACCGGATCACGCGTGGCAATCGTTGCGATTGCGAGGAGACAGACATGAGCAGGCATTGGGTCGACATCGCCGCCGTCGGCTTCTTCATCATCGAATGGCTGGTCTATGCGCTGACGCTGGAGCACTCGGCCTATGGCCGCGACAGCCTGTCGGCGCGGATGAATCGATATCGCGAGGTCTGGGTGCGCCGGATGCTCCACCGCGAGACACGCATGGTCGACATGCAGATCATGGCCTCGCTCCAGAGCGGCACCGCCTTCTTCGCGTCCACCAGCCTGTTCGCGCTCGGCGGCGCGCTGGCGCTGCTGCACGCCACCAATGATGCGATCACGATCCTGAGCAAGCTGCCGATCGACCTCAGCACGTCGCCGGCCATGTGGGAGCTGAAATGCGTCGGCCTGGTGCTGATCTGCGTCTACGCTTTCTTCAAGTTCGCCTGGGCCTACCGCCTGTTCAACTACGTCGCGATCCTGTTCGGCGGCATGCCGCCGGCTGACCGGCGCGACACGCCCGAGGCCGAAGCCCATGTCATCCGCACCTCGCGTCTGTTCGAATCCGCCGGCCGTCATTTCAACCGCGGCCAGCGCGCCTTCTTCTTCGCGCTCGGCTATCTCGGCTGGTTCGTCAGCCCCTGGGTGCTGTTCGTCACCACGGCGGCGGTGGTGGTCGTGACCTGGCGACGGCAGTTCGCATCGAGTGCCTGGGCCGCGATGGCGCCGGAGGTGGTGGATGGCGAGGCGATGAAGCGCGGTCATTGAGGCGCGTGTCGCGGACAAGCTGCAACGCGCAAGCGTTGCGGCGCAGAGCCGAGGCCCAGAGAGCGGCACGACGCAGTGCTCTGCAGCGCACCGTCGAAGCGACTCTGCGCTGCGTCCGGGGCGCACGGGAGAAGAGCACACACACGCATCCTCGTCATTGCGAGCGCAGCGAAGCAATCCAGAGTCTTTTCGCGGAAGGATTCTGGATTGCTTCGTCGCAAGCGCTCCTCGCAATGACGGAGCAAGGGGCGACATCGCCACTCTTCCAACATGCATTTCCAATCGCAGACACGCCTTCGCGCTCTCGCGGCGCAATTCGCCCGAGCTTTGCTGATTACTCCCACCCTCTGAATCCAAGAGAGCGCAGGGAAGGCCGGGTGCTGACAACGCACCCGCGGTCTGCTGCGCAAAATGCACACGCAGAAGAACCGCACAGCAGCATACAGGTGGTGCCGATCACTCGGCCTTCCCTGCGCGATGGTCGGACGGCTTATGCCG
>NZ_LSIC01000040.1 GCF_001556045.1 Bradyrhizobium sp. CCH5-F6 | reverse complement strand
CGTCGAACTGCGACACGGCCTTACCCATGGTGAAGCCGGCGAACTGGATGAAGGCATAATACACGCCGAGCGAACCGCCCGAGGTGCCGCCGTCAGTCGGGTTGATGACCGCGGTGCCCGCCGTCGTGCCGGTGTAACCAGTCGCGCCGGTGGCGGAGCCAGTGCCGACATAGCCGCCGGTGGTCCAGGAGAACGTCGCATCGAAGAAGGTGCGGACGACGCCGTATTCGGTCGCAGTGCGCGTGTCGATGTTGAGATCCTGACGAGCGCGCATCGTGTAGTAGTTGCTCGTGCGGTTGTGCGCACCGGCGGGAGCACCGTTTGCCGGACCATAAACGGCGTTGCTGCCCAGCGCGACTTCAGCGCGCAGGTAACCACCCAGCTTGATGCAGGTGTCAGTGCCCGGGATGTAGTAGAATCCGGCAC
>NZ_LSIC01000004.1 GCF_001556045.1 Bradyrhizobium sp. CCH5-F6 | reverse complement strand
GGTCGGCGTGAAGGTGACCGTATTGGTCTGGGCATTGAAGCTGACGGTGCCGTTGACGCCGCCGCTCACGCCCGTGACGGTGAGCGTGCCGCCATCGGGATCGGAATCGTTGGCGAGCAACGCGGCTGCCGCGATCGCCAGCGCGGTGCTCTGACTGGTGGTGTAGCCGCTGTCGTTGTTTGCGACCGGCAGCTGGTTGCTGCCGTCGAACGGCGTGAACACGACGTCGACCCAGTAGTTCGAGGCGTTATAGGTGTTGGTCGGGAAGATGCCGGACGTGCTGGTGCCGCCATAGGAATAGACGCCGTTGCCGCCCGCGGTCGTGGCCGAAGGCGCGGTCAATGGGCCGCTTGTGACGGCCGTGGTGAAGTAGTTGTTGGTCACCACATAAGCGCCGGTGGTGTGATAGGACGCAACATAGGTCGTGTTGGCGGTGATCGAAACCGGGGATGGCAGGTTGACGGTCTGCCAGCCGCTGGCTGACGTATTGGTGAAGGTGGCCGTAGCGAGGCGGACGCCCGTCGACGTCCAGAGATCAAGGACGTTGGCACCAGTGTCGCTGGCGCTGCGATAGAATTTGAGAGCCGTGATCTGGCCGGCGACCGAGGACGTGAACTTCATCCCGACTTCAAGCTGGGATCCGTCATTGAGGTTGGTCTGCGCGGGTGTATTTGACGCGCTGAACAGGCTATAGGGATTCGTTCCGAGCGGTGCCACCGTGAGGTTGGCATTGGCCGTGGCCGTACCGCCGCGCCCGTCCGAGATCGTGTAGCTGAAGCTGGCCGGGCCGGCGTAGCCGGCGGTGGGCGTGAATGTGATGGTGTTGTTCTGAGGATTGGGCTGAGTGTTGAGGACGACGGTGCCGTTCGTCGCTCCGCTCACCCCGGTTATGGTCAGCGTATCTCCATCGGGATCGCTGTCGTTGGCGATCAGCGACGCCGCCGTGATCGTCGCGGGCGTGTTCTGTGTCACGGTCGCGGTATCGTTCACCGCCACCGGCGCGGTATTGGTCGTGGAGGGGTTGAACATGACGTCAACCCAGAAATTCGTCGATTGGAACGTGCTGGTGGGGAACGCCGTGTTGTTGCTGTAGGTATAGACGCCGTTACCATTGGCGGGTGCGGTCAGCGGACCGCTCGTCACATCGCCCGTGAAGTAGTTCACGCTGGAGGAGTAGTAGCCCACATTCGTATGATAGGACGCGACATAGGTGGCGCCGACCGTTATCGGGACCGGATTGGAGAAGGTCACACTCTGCCAACCGCCTACCGTTTCGTTTCCAAAGGTGGCGGTTGCCAGCAAGGTGCCGGTGCTGGTCCAGAGCGTGCCGGTGTGGGTGCCCGTATCCTGGCTGCTCTTGTAGAAGCGGATCCCGCTGATGGTGCCGGCAACCGAGGTTTGAAACTTCACACCGAGCTCGACGGCGCTTGCATCGGTGGTGTTGACCGTGTCGGGGGTTGCCGAGCCCGGAAAGAGCGAGACGTAGGAGGGCGCGTTGACAGTCACCGTGCGACCCGCCGAAGGCGTCTCCAGATTGATGCTGTCGTCCACCGCGCGTGACTTGATGGTGTAGGTCCCGGCAACCTGCGGCGCCCAGGTATAGGTCCACGTCTCGTCACCGATCGCGTTCTGCCAGCTCAGTCCGCCATCGGTCGAGACCTCCACGCCGGCGATCACGCCGCCGCCGAGATCCGCAGCCGTGCCGGAGATCGTGACTGTCGTTCCGACACTGAAGCCCGCCAGTGCGTTGATGCTGGAGGTCGGAGCCGTCGAGTCCGTCGAGGCGGTCGCCGCGATCATTCCCGGCTGGAGCGTTCCCGGTTGAATCCCCATGTCGGCGAGCAGGTTGATCATCGCCTGCTGCACGCGCGGATCGGTCGGCGTCGGCGCCAGATCGTGATTGTCGCTCAGGCCCCACGACCAATAGACCGTCCCGGCGCCGAAGACCAACGCCCCGCTCGGAGCGCGATAGAGCGTCAGGTTATGGGTCGAGACGCCAGGTCCGGTCGTGTTGCCGTAGTCGAGCAGATAGGTGTTGACCGGAAGCGTCGTCGAGGAGAGCCGGACCAGGCCGGCCGGATCGAACCCGTTGTCGGGCGCCTCATCCCACTCATAGCCGAGATAGTTCTTGGTCAGCGTTTCCGTTTGCCCAGGCTGGAGATTGGCAACGCTGGTGTTGCGCCAGAAGCGCAGATTGGCATCGTCATAGGGAATTGTAATCGACTGGAGGCCGCTGCCTTGGCCGACATCATCGACCTGGAACATCTGCCCGACCAAGGCATTTTCCGGGATTCCGCCGCCGACCGACGGCGGGCTGAGGCGTGGATCGCGGAACGTCCCGGTCCACTCGTCGCTTGGATCGATCGACGCTGTCGGCGACCATGTTTCCTTGTAGGAGATCAGGGTGCGGTAGGCGGTGGCGTCGCTGCTGATGCTGTTGCCCCAGCGCGTGCGCCAGTACATTTCGTTGCCGCTCCAGAACGCGAGGTTCACGCCGGCATCGCGGGCCGCCTGGACGTTGGCGCGCTGCTGTCCTGACCAATATTCGTCGTGACCGACGTCGAGGTAGAGCTTGTGGTTGAGCAGGAGACTGCCGTAACGGTCCACATCGACTCCCGACATGTAGGAGACGTCGTAACCATTCTGCTCCAGCCAGTAGATCGCGGAATATTCGGCGCCGAACAGATAATCCTGCGGACCGGCATAGGTCCCGACGTTGCCGCGGGTGGCGATCGGCCGGTTGTAGCTCACCGCGTAGGCGCGTCCCGCGCCTTGACCGGTCGCGGGACCGTCGCCGCCATAGAAATTGGCGCCGCCCCAGCCGTTATAGGCCTGCCAGGTCGTGTCCGAGGTCTGGAAGACAACATCGCTGGTGCTGCTGTCGTCTCTGACGATGAAGGGGATGTGATTGGCGCCGGTAGTTCCGTCCTGGCGCACGAGCTTTGCGATGTAGACGCCGGACACCGCATCGGCCGGAATATCCCAGGAGGCTGATACGGACCAGTTGCCGGCATCGACCAGGCCGGTCGCCGCGTCGCGCAGCGGCGCAGGCTGGTCCTGCACGCCCGTGTGCTGGATGGTGGTGACCTTACGCGCCCCCATGCCGCCATAGTAGCCGAGGCGGTAGATGTCGATCCGGTAGTCTGATGAATCCGTATTGATCTTGAAGTCGACCCGGTTGCCCCGATTGACGCTGATGTCGGTGGCAAAGCCTTCGATGTTCGAACTGCCGGCGCCTTCGATATCCCACTCGCTTTGCGGGTTTCCCGGCTTCTGGTTCTCGAGAACGATTGGATTCGTGGAAGTCGCTGCGGCCGCGAGAAGGCTGCTCGACTCCGGCGCGGCGGCCTGCCGGCCGGCGGGGGGAGCCGTTGCGGCTGTCACCGAGCCGGACAGAATTCCGATTTGGCCGGTCGACGTCCCGATACCCATCTCTCCTCCACCTGGCAGGACGTTCCAGTTGGAAAGCGGCGCAACGTGGTGCGTCGACAGGTGAACACTGGTGGAGGCTCCCATGGTACCGGCTTGACCGGTCAGCACGAAATCTGCTCCGCCGGACAGCCGGCTACCCTGCAGCTGCCCGCTGTGGACTGCGCTTTGATCGAGCAATCGTGTTGGAGCAATGAAGTAGCCGCAACCACAGACCTGCGCGACCGCTGGAGTCGTAGACGACCCGACGATATCCGGGGCCAGGCTCGCCGAGGGGATCCGGCCAAGGATGACGACCGGATTCGACGTCGTTTGGTCCGCGGCCGCAGAGGTTGGCGTTCGGAGTCCTGCGGTCACTCCCGCGAATCCGTCGCTCGAAGTCGTATTGGACGAAGACGACAGCACAGCGGTAGCTGAGGCGGCGCTCAGGCCCGCAGGATCCAGCGGATCTCGCGCTCCGTGCCGTGACAGCCACTCGTCATCGGCCTCCGAATCAGGCGTCCAGCTGTTTCTCCGGGACAGAGTCCTTGGCCACGCCCGCAATCCGAGAGCGATGTGGCTCAAACGAAGACTTTCGTACAAGGACCTCATGACATCCTCGCGAGTTGGGGGACTATGCATGACAGATGCTGATGGCCGTCACCTTGACGGCGGCGCGGATGTCGAAGCGACGTCTCCACCACTCGGGAACGAGCCGATTTTGGACCTTCAGGAGAGGCTGCGGTCGCCCCGTTTTTCGTAATGATTTCTGTGGTCATGGCATCGCCGGCAAGACGTCATCGCATCGAATTAAACCGGCATTATTAATTGCATTTAATATTAATTCAATGGTTTTCAATGTCACATGGTCGTGTCGAGCATCAATGCCCGGCTCGAGACGCGCGTGCGTCACGGCGTTACGTCGCCTGGTTCAGGTGATCAGGATAATGCCAGGGCGGAAAGGGGTCGCTGAGATTGCGCCAGCTCCGGGGATTGAACCCGTTCTCCGAAGTGGCGAGACAAGCATCGAGCGAGGCTCGGATGTACGTTTCGTCCATGCCTGAACCGATGAACACCAGCTCCTGACGACGATCGCCCCAGGTGCTGTCCCATCTCTCACTGAGATGTTGTTGCACGTGAGGATGGCTTGGCCACGTCGACTTCGGGACGGTTGCCCACCAATATCCCATGGGCTCGCACCGACGTTGCATCCCTGCAACGGAGAGGAGACCCACCCAATCCGGCCGCGTGGCAAGCCAGAAATGTCCTTTGGCGCGCAACACGCCTGGCCAGGGCTTGTTGAGAAAGGACAAGAGGCTGGCCGGATCGAACGGACGTCTTTCCGAGTAGACGAAACTGGATATGCCGTACTCCTCGGTCTCCGGCACATGGGAAGCGGGGCTGTTGAGCTCCTTGTCCCAGAGAGGATGAGTCGCAGCCTTCGCTTCGTGGAAGAGGCCGGTGTTGAGAATGGCGTGGAGAGGAACTTCGCCAAAGTCGGTCTCGATCTGGCGCGCCCGTGGATTGAGCGCGGCAACCACCTTGCGGACCTCCGCACGCGTCGCCTCAGTGGCTTCCGACACCTTGTTGATCACGACCACATCGGCAAATTCGATCTGCTCGACCAGGAGATCGACCAGCGTGCGTCCATCGGCGGCATCGCGTGACTCGCCGTGGTCGCGCAGCAGATCGCGGCTGTTGTACTTGGCGAGCAGGTTCAGGGCGTCCACGACGGTGACCATCGTGTCGAGGTTCGCAAGATCAGAGAGCGAGACCCCGGCTTCGTCGCGAAAGGAGAAAGTTGCTGCGACGGGAAGAGGTTCGGCAATCCCGGTCCCTTCGATCAGGAGATAGTCGAAGCGTCGCTCCTCGGCCAATCGCCTGACCTCCGTCAGGAGATCGTCGCGCAGCGTGCAGCATATGCAGCCATTGCTGAGTTGCACGAGTGTTTCGGTCGTATGCGACAGGTTCGCGCCGCCGTTGCTGACCAGATCGGCGTCTATGTTCAGCTGGCTCATGTCATTGACGATGACGGCAACGCGAAGGCCCTCGCGATTCCTCAGCACGTGGTTGAGCAATGTCGTCTTCCCCGACCCCAGAAATCCGCTGAGCACGGTGACCGGTAGCCGGTTGGCGGGGCTTGCTGCCTGTTTCATAAGTCTCCCCTGGCCGACGGCCCTGCGGACTGAACGACGTTGACAGAGGCAGGCAGCGGTGCCGAAAGGTCGCGCCACGACAGTCTGGACTTGTGCGGCCCTCTCAGGCCCTGCCAATTAATATTATAATGTCGACGTCTATATTAATATATTAATATTGAGATCCATAAATTAAATCAAGTCACGGCCCCGCGACGCGCACTTTTGAGGTGCGTCTGGGAGCCCGACTTCCCGGAGCCTAAAGCGTGATGAGATCAGGTTTAATGGCTAAAGGCGGAAGTGAGCTCCCTCTCCCGCTTGCGGGAGAGGGTTGGGGAGAGGGTGTTTCCGCA
>NZ_LSIC01000039.1 GCF_001556045.1 Bradyrhizobium sp. CCH5-F6 | reverse complement strand
TCTCGAGGCAGACTTCTGGGAGATGGCCTGGCCCGCGCGCCAGGCCATCTCCCAGAAGTCTGCCTCGAGACGGGTGGCTTCCTTGAAGATCGCAATCAGCTCGGCCTCGCGGGCCGGCGTGGCGTAGAGATCGGCGAGATGGTCCATATGCGCCCGCGCCTTGGCAGCGACCTCCTGGTACGGCACGCCCGCGTATTCGGCGATCCAGACGCAATAGGCGTTCGTCGCGGCGTCAGCAGCGGGGCGCGAGGCGAGTCGCGTTGCAATCTCCGCGTACCCGATCACGCAGGGGGCAAGCGCCACCTTGAGCGCCAGCAGATCGCCGCGCATTCCCGCATCCAGCACGTAGCGCGTATAGGCCAGCATCTCGGCCGCCGGAGGGGCTTGTTCAAGGTCGCTCGGGGACAGGCCCCATTCGGCACAGAGCTTCACATGCAGGTTCATCTCGACATCAAGGATGGCCGAAAGGCCGGCCGCGGCCTCGCGCATGTCGGCAAGCCTCGGCGACTTGTAGACCGCGAGCGCGTAGGCGCGCGCAAACTCGATGAGGAACAAATAGTCCTGAACGAGGTAGTGACGAAACGCAGCTTCAGGGAGCGAGCCGTCCGCCAATCCGTTCGTGAAGGGATGCTCGGTGTAAGCCCGCCACTCACCGGATGCTGCGGTCTTGAGACGCTCGAAGAAACTCACGATGTTTTTCGCCTAGGCTGCTTGTCGATGAATGTCTTTGGCTCGCTACCGATAGCGCATTGTGGACGGAGGAGCTACGGTGGCGGCGGACAAAGTTGGCTTTGAGCAAAGTTGCGGATAGGCCCCGCTTCGAGCCGCACTGATCGCTTGGCATCAACCTGCCCCGCTTCGCGGTGAAGGGCGAGGAGCTGAGCATTCTGGTGATGTGCGCGCTGAAGCTTGTGGTGATGCCGGCGGCCGAGTTCGTGCTGGCAAGACTGCTCGACCTGCCGCCGATTGCGGCCGGCGTCGTCGAG
>NZ_LSIC01000038.1 GCF_001556045.1 Bradyrhizobium sp. CCH5-F6 | reverse complement strand
GAGAGAGAGAGAGAGAGAGAGAGAGAGAGAGAGAGAGAGAGAGAGAGAGAGCCGACAATCGCTGCGCGCAATTCGCTCCTGCGCGTGTCGAGTCCCCATTGCGGCCTGCGGATTGCGAAGAACGTGACTTCACACACATGTCTTGCCGCCATCACATCATCGTCAATGTCATGCCGCTAAAAAGCGGCCCCGCAAAGTGATCGCACTTCGACATGCAGCCTCGACGAGATCAGACGCATGACGAGCGGCGTGAGCTGCAACGACCGTCCCACGAGAGGAAGCGACATGAGCGTCTCGTCCCCCATCCTTACGGCTCGCCCCTTCGACAAGGCACGTGCGGGTACCGCGAGCTTCTGGCTTGCCCTTCTGCTCGGTGCCGCAGCACCGGCGTTGGCCCAGGCTCAAACGCCGGATTCCGTCGTTGCCATCGTGAACGGCCAGAAGATTCTCGAGAGCGATATTCAAGTCGCCGACGATATCCTCGGCCGTAACCTTCTCACGCGCGAACCCCTCGAGCGCCGCGACACCCTCGTGAAGATCCTGATCGACGGCGTGCTGCTGTCTCAGGCCGCCAAGGATCGCAACATCGTGGACGAGGCGGACCTGCAGCGTCGTATGACGTTTGCGCGCAATCAGGGGCTGTCCAATCATTTCCTGACGGTCGTCGGGCAGCAAGCGGTGACCGAGGAGGCGATGCGCAAGGCCTACGAGGAAGTCGTGGTGAAGGGAGCGCCGACCGAACCGGAGCTGCATCTGCGACATATCGTCTTCATGATCGCGCCTCCCGCGGACGATGCCGCCGTGAAGGCAGCGGAGCAGAAAGCGCAGGCGGCGATTGCACGGATAAACAAGGGCGAGGACTTCGCAGTCGTGGTCGCCGACATGTCCGAAGATCCCGTGACCAAGAACCGAGGGGGCGACTACGACTGGCGCGCGCGCGGCGAGATGGGCAAGGAATACGCCGAAATTGCCTTCAAGCTGAAGAAAGGCGAGGTGTCCGCACCATTCAAGACGGCGGTCGGCTGGCACATCCTGAAGCTCGATGACATGCGGACCCGGCAGCCTGCCGCCTATGACAAGGTCCGCGACCGCCTCGCCGTTCTCGTTGCGAATGCCGCACAGCTGGAACTCGTCGACAAGATTCGTTCCGAGGCCAAGATCGAGCGCGTCGACCAGCCGCAGGGAGCGGACAAGGCAACGGTCGGCCGCAAATAGCGTGTGGCGATGACCTGCCCCATCGGCCACGCACGCCCGTCGAACAGCGCTGCGGGGCATCCACGATGACGAAGGTTCGATTGGCCATCCTGCTGCACTGTCTGTGGAGTGGGACCGCAACTGCGCAGCCCGTCATGTTCTGGTTCAACGACCCCGTTGGCCCGGATGAGACCGTCCTGGTCACCGGTGCGGATCTCGATCAGATCACATCGGCGACCGTGGCGCGGATAACGGACGTGCCGGGTCGCGGCGCCGGACAGGAAACGACCGTCCCAATTCTGCAGTCCAATCCGCTCTCCCTCAAATTCGTGGTCCCGAAGGACTTCAGCCCCGGTCTGTACCGGTTCGCACTGACGCATGCGCAAGGCGCAATCACAGGACGGATCAATCTGCCAACCGTCTACTGGAGGCAGGGAGATCTCGGCGATGATGCATCACCGGGCGGCTGGCTTCAGGTGTTCGGCCGCAACATCGTTCGCGACGCCGGACGGGTACACTTGTCGCTGATTGCGGAGGAAAACCAGGGCCGGATTGATGCTCCTTTCGTCAAAGGCGATATGTGGCGTGGCATCTTTCGCATCCCGAAGGACGTCAGACCCGGACGCTATGCACTGCGGCTCGCAAACGGCGATGGTGGTGAGAGCGAGTCCGTCGATGCGGGCGCCCTCACCGTCCGCGTTTCGGCGCCGATGACCGAGCAGGAGTATGATGTCCGGGCCTACGGCGCAAACGGAAATGGCCGTTTCGATAGTACCCGGGCGATCAAGGCTACGATCGATGCGGCAAATGAAGCTGGCGGTGGCACGGTCTATTTCCCGCGGGGGCGATATCTCGTCTCCGACATGATCAGCATTCCGCCCGGAGTGAAGCTCAGAGGAGAACGTACGGATCTCGTCAATCTCCTCTGGCCCGACTTCGAAAGCCTGCCGGCCGCCTTGATCCGCGGCACCTCGCGGTTTGCAATCGAGGATGTCACGATCTACGCCTCCAACCACCCGCATGTCATCGCCGGAGGATTCCAGTTCGGCGAGCAACAGGCACCTGGCGCCGGTGATATTGCCATCAGGCGCGTTCGCATTCGAGCCTCGGCCTTTCGGGGCCTGATGGAGCCGGACGCCGCCCTTCGTCGCATGAACGATTTTCAGCGTACCTACGCCGCCGCGGCGCCGGACAGCATTCGGTTGAGCGGCGACCGCATCGAGGTCACGGATTGCGATGTCCTGGGATCTGGACACTCACTGAGGCTGTTCAAGGCGAGCAACGCCGTCGTCACCGGCAACATCCTGATCAACGGGCGCTACGGCGCCTATTCACTGGTCGGATCGCGCCAGGTCATCTTCGAGAACAATACCGTGTCCTCGGCCGATCTTCAGGCCAGCGGTGGCGGCATCACGACCCTGTCGAAATCCGTCAGCGCCTCCGAAAACATCTTCATCGGCGGCAACACGTTCAAGGCCATCTACGGGCTCGACCGGGAAGCGATGACGACGGACGGGCCCGGCGGCTATTATTTCGGGCACGCACGGAGCACGATGCCCGATGGATTGTCGCTGCGCGACCGCCCAAATCCGTATCCCGCAAGTCTCGACTGGACGAACGCCGCCGTCATGGTGGTGAACGGCCGCGGCACCGGCCAATATGCCCGCCTCAAGGCGCGCGACGACAAGCCCGGCGGTCTGTCGATCACGCTCGATCGGCCGCTTCCGGTGCCGCTCGACGAAACCTCGGAGATCACGGTCACCCAGGCCCAGCAGAACTACCTCGTCATCGGCAATTCGTTCGAGGACACCGGTGTCGCCGCCCAGGCCTATGGAACGGCCCTGGGCCATGTCATCGCGGGCAATCGCTCGAACAGGACCAGCGGCTTCGCCGCCTTCGGTCTGTCCTACGAGCAATTCCAGCCCGTCTGGCGAACGCAGTTTCTCGGCAATCACATCCTCGAAGGCAACGTGTATCGCGCAGGCCCCGAACGTTCGGTCTTTTCCAACGAGGCTTCGATCCTGGTGCGCGGAAACCAGACCGCGACGAGCGCGAACCGCCCGCCAATGGTTCAGGCGATCGTCATCCGCGGCAATCGACTGGATCAGGATGCGCACATCGAGATCAGGGGATTTGCCCCCGCTTCGCCAGGCGTTCGCGACGTCGTCATCGAGGACAACATCACAGGCGCATCGCGCGAGGGTCTGACGATCGATCGCGGCGTCGCGTGGTGGATCGCCCGCAAGAACGAAGAGAAGCGCATCCAGAAGTAGCGCAGCCTGCGTCCGGCGCCGCCCCAGTCACCTAAATGATAAGTTCCGTTGTTAGTTACCCTCTTGCTGCCCCGCCGGTTCTCATAACAGCAACAATGCTCTCCGTCCCGTCCTGACGCATCATCGAAAGACCACCCTGATGACCGCAATCCTCGGCCTGAACCTCAACCATCCCGATGCCTCCGCGGCGCTCGTTCTCGATGGCAAAGTGGTCGCTGCCGCTGCCGAGGAACGCTTCGGCCGGCGCATCAAGCATGATCCGTCCTTTCCGCAGAATGCGATCCGCGCGGTTCTTTCCATGGGCGGCATCTCGGCAAAGGAGCTCGACTTCATAGCGGTCGCCCGCGACCCTTCGCAGAACCGGGCGGCACAGGTCTCCTATGTGCTGCGCAATCCCATCTCTGGCGGCATGGCCGCAATGGAGCACATGCGCCGCGCACGGGTCGATCTCAGCATCAGCGACATGGTCGCAGAGGCCGGCGGACAGGCCCCGGACGCGGTCAAGGCGAAGCTGGTGAATGTCGAGCATCATCTCTCGCACATTGCGAGTTCATATTACTGTTCGCCGTTCGAAAGTCTCACCGCCGGATTTTCGTATGACGGCAGCGGCGACTTCACCAGCATGATGGCCGCCCGCTGCGAGGGCACCCGCATCGAAGTAATCGACCGTGTCCACCTGCCCCACAGCCTTGGCTTCTTCTACACGGCCTGCT
Organism: Bradyrhizobium sp. CCH5-F6; assembly: GCF_001556045.1. Lineage (GTDB taxonomy): Bacteria > Pseudomonadota > Alphaproteobacteria > Rhizobiales > Xanthobacteraceae > Bradyrhizobium. The sequence goes on along the minus strand of NZ_LSIC01000038.1, from coordinate 52,367 downwards.
GCCAATTCATCGGCTTCGACGGTTTCGGCGAGGAGTACAAGGTTATGGGGCTCGCCCCCTACGGCACCGACAAATATCTGGGCGAGATGCGCGAGCTCGTCGAAACGAGGTCGGATGGCTGGTTCAAACTGACCGACGGCTACTTCGGAATGCACCGCGGCGGCGAAGGCGGCAAGATGGACGACAACCATCGCATCGATATGCTTCGCCTGTTCACCGACAAATGGACCGCCAGATTCGGTGCCCCGCGGGAGCGGAGCGCAGAAATGACGCAGCGGGAGAAGGACATCGCCCGCTCCTGCCAGATGCGGTTCGAGGAGATCTCGCTTCATTGTTTCAATCGATTGCACGACCTCGTGCCGTCCGCGCAGATTGCCTATGCCGGCGGCTGTGCACTCAACGGCGTCATGAATGCGCGTTTGCTGCGCGATACGCCATTCCAGCAGGCCTATATGCAGCCCGCTTCCGCGGATGACGGCCTCTGCGTGGGTGCGGCTCTGTGGGCCTGGCACAATGTCGCGGGCGGACGTGAGCGGTTTCACATGACTCACGCCTATTGGGGACCTGCGCACACCGACGAGACCATGCGCCGCGCGGCGGAGCAGTCTCAGTGCCCGATGCGGGAGCTGCCTGCCGGGCAGGTCCCGAAGGCGGTCGCGGCCCTGCTGAATGCCGGTCTGGTCGTGGGCTGGTACCAAGGGCGCTCCGAGTGGGGCCCGCGCGCACTCGGCAATCGCTCCATTCTCGCCGACCCGACGCGTCCTGACATGAAGGATGTGATCAATGCGAAGATCAAGCGGCGCGAGAGCTTCCGCCCGTTCGCGCCCAGCATCCTCCAGCCCGCAGTGGCGACCTATTTCGAACAGGACGTCTTCAGCCCCTTCATGATGCACGTCGTCAAGCTGCGGCCGGAGTGGCGGGAGAAGCTCCCGGCCATCACCCATGTCGATGGGACGGGCCGTCTGCAGAGCATCGCGCGCGAGACAAACCCGCTCTATTATGAGCTGATCGAAAGCTTCGGCGCGTTGTCGGGCATCCCCATCGTGCTCAACACCAGCTTCAACGAGAACGAACCGATCGTCGATACGCCGGAACAGGCGATGAGCTGCTTCCTGCGGACCGGTCTCGACGCGATTTGTCTCGGCCGCTATCTCGTGGTGAAGGCCGAGCACGCGCATCTCCTGCCCAATGCCTGAGAATGCTGTGCGGACATCACAGAAATTGATGCTCGGTCGATCTACCGTGCAACCGCCCGTCGATCAGGCGGGCAATGCCGACGTCGTCCGGTAAGCCTCATAGGCGCGCCGCAGCCCCTCCTCCAGCGAGGTCGTGGCGCGCCAGCCGAGACTGGCGAGGCGACTGACGTCGAGCAGCTTGCGCGGCGTGCCGTCCGGGCGGGCAGGATCGAAGGCGATCTCGCCGCGATAGCCGACGATTTCGGCGACGATGCGCGCAAACTCGGCGATGCTGATGTCCTCACCGGTGCCGATATTGACGAGGTCGGGAGCCGAGTAGGTCTTCATTAGATGCACGCAGGCATCTGCCATGTCGTCGACATAGAGGAACTCGCGCCGGGGCGTGCCGGTACCCCACACCACAACGCTTTTCGCGCCCGCGACCCTGGCCTCGTGGAAGCGCCGGATCAGCGCGGCGACGACATGGCTGAACTCGGGATGATAATTGTCGCCGGGGCCGTACAGATTGGTCGGCATCACGTTGATGAAGTCGCTGCCGTACTGGCTGCGATAGGCCTCCGCCATCTTGATCCCGGCGATCTTGGCGATCGCATAGGGCTCGTTGGTCGGCTCCAGCGGGCCCGTCAGCATGGAGTCCTCGCGGAGCGGCTGGGCGGCCAGCTTCGGATAGATGCAGGAGGAGCCGAGGAACATCAGCTTCTCGGCGCCGCTCTGATGCGCGGCGTGGATCACATTGGATGCGATCGCGATGTTGTCGTAGATGAACTCGGCGCGCAGCGTGTTGTTGGCGACGATGCCGCCGACTTTCGCCGCCGCGAGGAAGACGACCTGCGGCCGCAGCTTCGCGAACCAGTCGAACACGGCGGCCTGGTTGCAGAGATCGACCTCGCGCCGGTCCGCCGTCACGAGATCGACGTCCTCCCGCGCCAGTCGGCGCACCAAAGCGCTGCCGACCATGCCGCGATGGCCGGCGACGTAGACGCGTTTGCCCTTCAGCTCAAACAGTGCGCTTGCCATGGCCCGCATCCCGCTTCGCCTCGGCCAGATCGCTCGCGACCATCTCCTCGACCAGTTGCGCGAAGGTGCGCTTCGGCGTCCAGCCCAGCACCTTGCGCGCCTTGCTGGCGTCGCCGACCAGGATGTCGACCTCGGTCGGACGGAAATAGGTCGGGTCGATCTTCACGACCGTCTTGCCGCTCTTTTCGTCCACGCCGGTTTCGCCGACGCCCTTGCCGCGCCATGCGATGCGGCGGCCGACCTGCGCGAAGGCCAGTTCCACCATCTCGCGCACCGAGCGCGTCTCGCCGGTGGCGAGCACGAAATCGTCCGGCTTGTCGGCCTGCAGGATCCTGTGCATGCCCTCGACATAATCCCGGGCGTGGCCCCAGTCGCGCTTGGCCTCGAGATTGCCGAGATAGAGCGTCTCGTCCAGACCGACCTCGATGCGCGCCACGGCGCGGGTGATCTTGCGCGTCACGAAGGTCTCGCCCCGGATCGGGCTCTCGTGGTTGAACAGGATGCCGTTCGCGGCAAACATGCCGTAGGCTTCGCGGTAGTTCACCGTGATCCAGTACCCGTAGAGCTTCGCGACGCCATAGGGCGAGCGCGGATAGAACGGAGTGGTCTCCTTCTGCGGAATCTCCTGCACGAGGCCGTAAAGTTCGGACGTCGAGGCCTGGTAGAACCGCGTCTCTTTCTCCATGCCGAGGATGCGGATCGCCTCCAGCAGGCGCAGCACGCCGATGGCGTCGGCATTGGCCGTGTATTCCGGGCTTTCGAAGCTGACTGCCACATGGCTCTGGGCGGCGAGATTGTAGATCTCGGTAGGCCGGATCTGCTGCACCAGGCGGATCAGATTGGTGGAATCGGTCATGTCGCCGTAATGCATCAGGAACGGTACGTCGCCGACATGCGGGTCCTGGTAGAGATGGTCCACCCTTGCCGTGTTGAACGAGGATGAGCGCCGCTTGATGCCGTGCACGACATAGCCGACCGACAACAGATATTCGGCGAGATAGGCGCCGTCCTGTCCGGTCACGCCGGTGATGAGAGCGATCCGCTTAGTCATGTCTCACACCTCACTCCTGCAGATTCGCGATACCGGTTGCCGCGGTACCTTGGGCTTGTTTGACGCACCGATCGAGCCGGTCACCCGGCTGCGTATCAGGGTCGATTCTGCGCGCAATCGCCTCACAACGGCTCGCATGCTCAGAACTGGAAATAGATGAACTCGGCATGACCAAAGATGCCGAACAGGATGATGTAGTACGCTAGCGCAACGCCCGCGCCTGTCGAAAGCCAGCGCATTTGGCCAAGCGCCTGGAGCCGCTGCGGGCGGAACGCCAGGAGGAAATCGACCAGGAACAGGATGAGCAGCGAGACCCCTAGCATCGCCAGTTCCACGCTCGATAGCCCGAGCATCTTGAGCGTACCATAGGACATCGGACCGAACTCACCCAGGCTTCGGAACGCGATAAATGCGTTCGCAAGGCTGGTCGACCGAAAGAACACCCATCCTGCCAGCACGATCGTTATCATCCAGACCCAGCCAAGCAGCCGTCGGGCGGGCGCTCCCAACCAGAGCTCCGGCCTCACGGTCCTCGTGAATGCGCGTTCGAGCACCAGACCGATACCGTGCAGCACGCCCCAGGCCGCGAAGGTCCACGCAGCGCCGTGCCAGATGCCGCTGACGGCGAACACGATCATCAGATTGCGCGCGGTGGTCCGCTCGTTGCCGCGGCTGCCGCCGAGCGGAATGAACAGATAGTCGCGAAACCAGCTGGACAGCGAAATATGCCAGCAACGCCAGAACTCGTTCAGGCTGCTGGCAAAATACGGCTGTCGAAAGTTGATCATGAGATCGAATCCCATGATCCGGGCCGTCCCGCGGGCAATATCGGAATAGCCGGAAAAATCGCAATAGATCTGGATCGCGAACAGAACGACCGCCAGCAACTGGTAGCTTCCCGAATATTGCTCCGGATTGGCGTAGATCCCGTTGACCACCGGCGACACGACGTCGGCGATGCACATCTTCTTGAAGAGCCCGTAGCCGATCAGGAACAGGCCCGCGCTCAAATCCGGGAAGGACAACCGATGGGCCGCGCGAAACTGCGGCAGCATGTGACCGGCGCGCTCGATTGGACCGGCGATCAGCTGCGGAAAGAAGCTCACATACTGGGCGTAGGTGAGAAAGTCGCGCTCGGCCTCGACCTTGCGATAGTAGACGTCCAAGGTGTAACCGACCGACTGAAACGTGTAGAAGGAGATACCGAGAGGCAGCGCGAGCCCCAGGGCGTAGTCCGGAATGACGTAGCCGAACAGTCCGGCCGCACCGATCAAATTCGCGATCAGGAAATCCAGATACTTGACCGTCGCGAGTATGCCGAGATTGATGGACAACGCCAGGATCATTGCCGCCTTGCGGCCGCCCTCCGTCCCGGAGCGAGCCATCATCAGCGCGGTGGTGTAGTCCACCGCCGTGGTCAGTGCGAGCAAGAGCCCGAAGGACGGACGCCAGCTCATGTAGAACACGTAGCTCGCGATCAGCAACAGGATCGGCTGGGTCCGCTGCGGCAGTCCGAAAAAGAGCACGAGGAACGCCACGAAGAATGCCAGGAACTCGAAGGAATTGAAGAGCATCAGTCGAATGCTCCGCTGGCCTTCAGGAGCCTCGCCAAATCCGCGGTATAGATCGTCGCGCCCGTGGGGTTCATGTGCTGGGGATCGGCAAAGAGCGTCGGTGGATAGACGAAATAGTCCGGCCCGAGCGCGCGGACGAGTGGCCGCTCGGACAAGACAGTCATCCGCAACTGGTCAGACGGCGGGCACGGCGCCACCTCCCCCGTGCGAAACAGCGCAGGAACGAAGACCACTTGAAATCCATGCTGCCGCGCCAGTTGCTCGAGACGATCGCGAACGTGGGATCTTTCGGGAATGAAGCGCGGTTGGCTTCGCGCGGCATTGTCGGTCGGTAGCGAATAGTCCGCCGGCAGTCGGTCATTGGCATAATGGCTCTGCGACTTGATGAAGTACCAGCCCCTGTCATCGATCATGGCCGATCGTTGCGCTTCCACGTCGCGAATTGCTTCCACGAGCCGCTTCCGGTTCTGAAAGAGAAACAGCGCGGCGTCGCGAGGCAAGGTGCGGAACGGGAAAAGCGTACTCGCGAGGCGATTGTCGTCGTGCAGCAGCGCGGCAAGGCCGTCGGCTTCGGCCTTCCCATCCCAGGGGATCGTCAACAGCACGTGCGTCGGGATGTTGCCCGCCGCCAGAGCGGCCTCCAGGATGGGAAGGAAGCGCACATCACCGGGCAGTCCCAAATTGTAGGAACGGAAGTACGGACCCACCTCAGCGTCGAGTTCGCGCGGCCGGAAGGCCGAGAGGATCTTGCTGTTGCCGAACACCATGACACGATACCGGTCCAGCGGATCGAACATCGGATTCTTGACGAGCGTGTCGAACTTTGCGTCGGCAATGACCACCGAGCCCGGCCTGAGGAAAGGAAGCAGGACTTGGGCCGCCCCCAGCGCAATCCAGACTGCGCCGAAGAGCAGGACAAAGATCCCTGCTCGCCTGATCCAGGATCTCGTCTGCGCTGCACTCGAAAGATCGACTGCCCGGAACTCTCCCGAGCCGCCGAGTGCTTCCGTCACGTCAGTTGCCGGCCGTGGCAGGTTCGAGACGAGCGACAGTCTTTCGGAAGGTTGGTGCCGGCGCGGCTTGGACATTTCCGAGACAACTCGCGGGATGACGCTGTAGCAGGAGGACGCCGGGCGGTCATGACGATGGAGCGCTCGTCCCGACCTGCAGGCCGCGGATCATCGCCGCGCGACATGTTGCAGCTACGATCCGGCCCACCCCTGCCATCTGAGGCGCAGCCGATACCAAACAAACATTACAGTTTGACGATAACATTCGCTCGCAATCACATTCATTCGATGGATTGCGGTGAGGGATAACATTGGCTAGAGAAGCGCGCGTTCGCATGTGCAGCGGGGCACCGCAGCGGCAGTCGCGCGTAACTTCGGGGTAGAGCATGGCAGTGACGGTCACGACCTCCGCGGTGCCGAACGAGGCGCACGGATGCTGACGTCATTCGCGGATGTCGGCGAATTCGGACCATGCGACGTCTGCGTGGTGGGCGGCGGTCCCGTCGGCATCGCACTGGCCCTTGCCTGCGAACAGCGCGGACTTTCCGTGGTCCTACTGGAATCCGGGCGCGAGGGCTCGGACGAATTCGCCGCGGCACTCTCGTCTGACCACCTGATCGACGAACGGCGACACGCGCCGACGCAGATCGCGATCTGCCGCGGGCTCGGTGGCACGTCGCGCTGGTGGGGCGGGCGCTGCGTTCCGTTCGACGACGTCGATTTCGCGAGGCGCCCCCACGTGCCGGGCGCCGTCTGGCCAATTACGCATCGGGACATATCGTCTTGGTATGACGCGGCGGCCGATTTCTTCGGTATCGGCCCTGCCCGCTTCACGACTTCGACGGCATCACAGTCGCTCGACGGCCACGTCCGGACCGACCAGCTCGAGCGCTGGACGGCAAATATCGACGCCGGGCGCAGGAATCGCGCGCGTCTCGCGCAATCCACCCTCATCAAGGTCGTGCTGGGTGCGACCGTGACGGAATTCAAGGTGTCGGATGACGGCCGTCGCGTCGTGGAACTGACCGCCTGCGATGCAAAGCAGAGGCGCCGGATCGCGGCCCGTTCAACGGTGCTGGCTTGCGGCGGGCTGGAAACGACGCGGCTGCTGCTGTTCGCACAGCAGAATCGGCCGGGCCTGTTCGGGAGCACTCTCGGCCGTTTCTACATGGGGCACGCCTCCGGAAAGATCGCGGACGTGGTTCTCGCGGACCCTGCCACCGCTTCAGGCCACAACTTCTTTCTCGACGAGGGCGTGTACGTTCGCAGGCGCTTCACGCTTGCACGCGAAGTGCAGCAGCGCGAGAGACTCCTCAATATCGCCTTCTGGCTCGACAATCCGCCGTTCCATCAACCCGCTCACCGCAACGGCATCCTGTCGTTGGTCTGGATGGCGCTTGCCGTTCCGCCGATCGGCCGACGCCTGCTGCCGGAAGCGATACGCGCGATCCACGTCGGCCCTGCGCCACATCGCTGGAGCGACCATCTGCGCAACGTGCTGCGGTCGCCGCTGGAGACACTGCAGAATCTCGCCACCATCGTCCAGGCGCGCTTTCTTGCCAGGCCCCGGCGGCCGGGCTTCCTCATCCGAAGCGCAGAGGGCCGCTATGCGCTACATTTTCTGGCCGAACACGGACCGAACGGCAACTCCCGTGTCAGCCTTTCGGACCGCAAGGATGCGCTGGGCCTGCCCTTCCTCGACATCGACCTGCGGTTTTCGGAAGCCGACGCTCAGTCCGTCGTCCGGGCCCATGAAATCCTCGACCGATCGCTGCGAGACGCCGGTTACGGCCGCCTCGAATATCACATGCCAGCAGAGGCTCGCGTTGCCAGCGTGTTGCATCAGGCCAAGGACGGGTTCCATCAGATCGGCACAACCCGCATGGGTCTGAGCGCGGAAGACAGTGTCGTCGATGCGAACTGCCGTGTCCACGGCATCGAAAACCTCTACGTGGCGTCAAGCTCCGTGTTCGTCTCCTCCAGCCACGCGAACCCGACCTTCGCGGCGGTTGCCCTCGCGCTGAGACTGGCTGCGCACCTGTCGGAAAATGCGCGCGCCGGGGATCTTGGAGTAGCGGCATGAGACTGGTCCGTGTTCCGAGGCTGGGTCTCGAGGTTTCGGCGATCGGATTCGGTTGCGCATCGCTGGGCTCGCGCATTTCAGCGACTGAAGGCCAGCGTGCGGTTGCGCGCGCACTCGATCTGGGCATCAGCTGGTTTGACGTCGCTCCTCCCTATGGCGACGGACTCGCGGAAACGCTACTCGGCCGGTCGCTCCGGGGGCGGCGCGACAAGGTCGCGATCTGCACCAAGTTCGGTATCGCCCCTCCGCAGCTGTCGGTCACCACGAGGCTGCTCCGGCCTGCTGCCCGAAAGGCGGTTGCGGCGTTTCCCGCCCTGCGGCGGATTGCGTCAGGAGCGCGCTCGACCGGAACGCGGGCGGCGATCGACGCCGAGGCCATCGAGACGTCGGTTACCAACAGCCTGCGCGCGCTCGGCACCGACTACATCGACGTTCTTGCACTACACGACCCGACGCCGGACGAGGCCTCGAGCGACCTCGTTTTCGACAGGCTGTGCCGCCTCGTCGAGAAGGGGTACGTGCGCGCGCTGTCCGTCGCAGGCGAGCCTGCCAGTGTGATGGCAGCCGCCGACGGCGGGATGCCGATCGACATCGCCCAGTTTCGCGACACTCCGCTCGGCAACGCCGCCCCGACCCTGCTGGCACGGTTCGCGGCCCCGCCGTTGTTCGTGACGCATGGGGCACTCGATGCCGATGCCTGGCAGGCTATTGCCGGTCTTTCCGCTGACCGCGCCGGACGCGTCAGTGCCGTCGCGCGCGCATACGGGATCGACGTCTCGCAGAATGCTGCGGATCTGCTTCTGCGCTTCGCTTTCGCCAACAACCCCGACGGCATCGTTATCGTCTCGATGTTCCGGAGCGACCACATGCAGCGGAACGTGGCAGCATGCGCGGAATCGCCGGCCCCTGGGCTTGCTTCCGCTCTGCGGGAAGCGCTGACCGCAGCCCCTTCTCTTGCGGGAGCATCCTGATGCACCGTCCTGACATCGCGTCACGGCATTTCCCGGCTTGGAAACACTGAGTCATGTGCGCAATCAACGGCTCGTTTGCCTACGGCACCGATGCTTCCCCGGTCGACAGGTCCGAACTGCTGCGCGTCCGGGACGCGATGACCGCGCGCGGTCCGGACGCGTCCGGCCTCTGGTTGTCGGACGACGCGCGCGTCGGGTTTGCGCATCGGCGCCTCGCCATCATCGACCTGAGCGAAGGTGGCGCGCAACCGATGCTCGATCCCGAGACCGGCAACTGGATCTGCTTCAACGGAGAGATCTACAATCATCAATCGCTGCGGGCGCGCTTGAACAGCCAGGGTGTTGCCACGCGCACACAGTCCGACACCGAAGTTCTGCTCAAGCTCTATGCCCGGCAGGGCACCGGGATGTTTGCGGACCTGCGCGGCATGTATGCCTTCGCATTGTGGGACGCCGGGCGACGGGAGTTGCTGCTGGCCCGCGACCCCTTCGGCATCAAGCCGCTCTACGTTGCCGACAACGGCGCCACGGTCCGCTTCGCATCGCAGGTCAAGCCGTTACTCCAGACCTCGATCGACCGCAGGCCCGAACCGGCCGGCCACGCCGGCTTCCTGCTGTGGGGATCAGTACCCGAACCCTACACGCTCTATCGCGGCATCCGCGCGTTGCCACCCGGTCATTGGCAGCGTTTCGGAAACGGGCGCACGGCGCCACCGGTATGCTTTGCCAATGTGCTCGATACGCTCTGCCGTTTGCCGTCGGCTGCCGGAGGCCGCACTGAGGACGCGCTCGATCAGATCGCCGCTGCAGTGAAGGACAGCGTCGCCGCCCACATGGTCGCGGACGTACCGGTCGGCGTGTTCCTGTCGGCGGGCCTCGACTCCACGATGCTCGCGGCCTGTGCGGCGCATGGGGGTGAACTGCGCACGCTCACCCTCGGCTTCAACGAATATGCCGGCACCCCCCACGACGAGGCCGGACTGGCCGACGAAGTCGCAGGCCTGCTCAACGCGAAACATGCGCTGAACCGGATCTCCGCGCACGACTTCGAGGGCGACCGCGAGCGGTTGATCGAAGCGATGGACCAGCCGTCGATCGACGGGATCAACGTCTGGTTCGTTTCAAAGGCCGCTGCCGCGCAAGGTCTCAAGGTTGCCATCTCGGGGCTCGGCGGCGACGAACTGTTCGGATCCTATCCCAGCTTCAACCAGGTGCCGAAGCTGGTGAAGCTGATGCAACGTGCGCCAGTCAATGAGCGCGCCGGCGTTCTCTTGCGCGGTCTCGTCCAGCCATTTGCATCATTGATGCCGTCGCCGAAATATGCCGGCTTGGCCGAATACGGCCACAGCCTGGCGGGGGCCTATCTCCTCCGGCGAGCGCTTCACATGCCCTGGGAACTCGCGGGCCTGATGGACCCTGCGATGGCGAAAGACGGCTTGCAGGAACTGGCAACGGTAAAACGTCTCGAGGGGAGCATCGAGGGGCTTGACCGCGATCGGCTCGCCGTCTCTGCGCTGGAAATGCAATGGTACATGCGCAACCAGTTGCTCCGTGATGCCGATTGGGCAGGCATGGCTCACTCGCTCGAGATCCGCGTGCCACTGGTCGACCTGCACCTGCTTCGCGACTTCGTCGAGCTGCCGGACCTGGATGCTGCGAACGAAAAGCGCACCATCGTTCGCCGCGTGGCGCCGCACTTGCCGGAATCGGTACTCAACAGACCCAAGACGGGCTTTTCCGTGCCGATCCATCAATGGCTCAATCCTGGGGCGCGCCGCGGCGTCATGCAGTATCGGGACTGGGCAAAGCAGCTCTATGGACGCTTCGCGGCGGCATGAGGTCACGGTCATGAAGCTGCTGCATGTCGTCTCCTCCGTCGACCGGCGTTTTGGCGGGCCCATCGAGGGCGTGCTCCAGCGCGGCCTTCGTCTGCGGGAGATGGGTCACGAGGTCGAAGTTGCGTCGTCCGATGACCCCGGCGCTTCGCATGTCGACGCCTTTCCGCTTCCGGTGCACGCGCTGGGCCCGCCCAGGCGGGGCGGATATTATTACGCGGCGTCCCTCCGCCCCTGGCTGCGAGCCCATGCCGCCGGCTTCGACGCCGTCGTCGTCAACGGTCTCTGGCAATATCACAGCTTCGCCGCCTGGCAGGTGATGCGCGAACTGGGTCGCCCATACGTGATCTTCACTCACGGTATGCTGGACCCCTGGTTCAACCAGGCCTACCCGCTCAAACGCCTCAAGAAGTTGATCTACTGGCGGTTCGCCGAATACCGCGTGCTGCGCGACGCCGCCGCAGTCCTGTTCACCAGCCAGGAAGAGCGGCTGCTGGCGCGACATTCGTTCCGGCCGTACCAGGCTCGCGAACGCGTGGTCTCCTATGGAACACGCTTGCCCCCGCAGGACGCCGATCCGCTGCGGGAGGCCTTCCTTGCCGATCACCCCGAGTTGCGCGGCAAACGCGTGATGCTGTTCCTCGGCCGGCTTCATGCCAAGAAGGGCTGCGATCTCATGGTCGAGGCCTTTGCGCAAGTTGCCGCCGAGGAGCCGCGCCTGCATCTGCTGATGGCGGGACCAGACCAGACCGGCTGGGTCGCAGAGCTCAAGGCCCGGGCGAGAACACTTGGCCTTGCCGACAGGATTACGTGGCCAGGCATGCTGGTGGGCGATGCCAAATGGGGCGCGTTCTACGCCAGCGAAGCCTTCATGTTGCCGTCACATCAGGAGAATTTCGGCATCTCCGTTGCCGAAGCGCTCGGCTGCGGCCTGCCCGTGCTGATCTCGAACAAGGTCAATATCTGGCGGGAGGTCGTCGAAGCGCGGGCCGGGCTCGTCGCCGAGGATTCCGCCGCAGGCACGCTCGATGTTCTCAAGGCCTGGCTGGCGATGTCGCCGGATGACCGCGCTGCGATGACCCGGCGCACGCGCGCGCTGTTCCGCGAGCGCTTCAGCGTCGATCGGATGGCGACGGCGCTGATCGACGTGGTCAGCGATTTGCAGGCGGCGCCACCGCGCACCTGATCTGGCATCACTGCAGCGGAATTGGCCGGCGGTCCCTCCCTCGGGATCGAGCCGCCGACGCCTCACACTTCTCCCAATTGTTATCTGTCTTATCGTTATAGTGATAATGTCACATGGCAAATGATATCACAGACACCAAGAGGCAGACGGGAACACGCTAACGTCGGACCGGGTACCGTTTCCGCCTGCAGGCGCCATGCCCGATTGCCCAACCGGCTCGGCAGGCCGGGATTTTAGGGCCGGTCGAAGCCAGCCGCTTCGGCCGCGGAAATGAGGGCGGTCATGCGGATCTTGGTGGTAGGGATCAATTACGCTCCCGATCTGATTGGCGTTGCAAAATATACCACTGAATTCTGCGAAAGCATGGCCGCTTGGGGCCATGAGGTCCGCGTTGTCACAGGCCCGCCCTATTACCCGGATTGGAGCATCCCGCGGGAGTATCGTCGCTCATGGTATGTCCGTGAACGCGTGAACGAGGTCGACGTGATCAGGGCGCCGATCTACGTACCGGCACGACCGTCCGGGGTCAGGCGGCTGCTCCACCATGCATCTTTCCTGGTGTCGGCCGCCGGTCCACTGTTGTCGGGGGCATTGTTCTGGCGGCCCGACATCGTGTTCGTGGTCGCCCCCTCCTTGCTGTCCGCGCCGATCGCCGCTCTTGCCGCACGTTTGGCCGGCGCGGCGTCCTGGGTCCATGTCCAGGATCTCGAAGTGGATGCGGCTTTCGAAGTCGGCCTGCTGCGCGGCGGTGCCGCGCGCCGTGTCATGGCGGCCTTCGAACGCTGGATCCTGAAGGCTTTCCAGCGAGTCTCGACCATCTCACCGCAGATGATGGCGCGGCTCGAGCACAAGGGTATCGCACCGAGCAGATTGCGTGAATTCCGCAACTGGATCGATACCGGAATTGTTACACCCGGCTCCCGCCAGACGCCGCTCCGGACCGAGTTGCGGCTCGAAGCAGACGATATCGTTGCCCTCTACTCCGGGGCCATGTCGAACAAGCAGGGGCTGGAGCTAATTGTCGGAGCCGCCGCGGCCGTGAAGGATGTCCATCCGTCGCTCAAATTCGTGTTGTGCGGCAACGGACCGGCCAAACCGACGCTGATGCAGATGTCCGACGGCTTGAGTAACGTTCGTTTCCTCGATCTTCAGCCGCTCGATCGCGTCTCGGAATTGCTCAGCACGGCCGACATTCAGCTGCTGCCGCAGAAGGCCGAGATCGCCGATCTTGTGCTTCCGTCCAAGCTCGCCGGCATGCTGGCCTCGGGCCGCCCGCTCGTTGCAATGGCCAAGCCAGGCACGGGCCTTGCGACGGAAGTCGAGGGCGCAGGCCTCGTCATTGAGCCCGGCAACGCGGACGCGCTCGCAGGGGCCCTCTTGACCCTAGCGACCGATGACGCGCTCCGCGCCCGATTGGGCGCTGTTGCGCGCAGGCGAGCCGAGCAGAAATGGGACCGGGTCTCGATCATGCGCTCGCTGGAGCGCGAGTTCATGGCGCTTCCGCAATGTGCGCCCTCGCACGCGCCGCGGGTTCAACAGCCGGCGATATCGATGCGCTCGATCGAGCACGTCTCAACGGGAAGCCGGCGCCGTCCGGATGCGCCTGGCCGGCCATTCTCGCGTCAATCCATGCGTGGGCCGAACCGTGGCGCCCTGTCCGCCAAGGAGCGCCCCTGAGTTTCAGGTGCGCTCGGGGGAACCCGGCGAGGTCACGCGCGTACGCTCCAGAAAGCGATATCCGACATAGAGCGTCACAAAATTCAATATCACCTCCGCCGCCGCGAAGGCGAATACGTGGAGCAACGGAAGCAGACCATAGCTCGCAACGACGCCCACGGCTGCACCGATCGTCAACGCCCAGGCCGAAGCTGCATAGGCCCCCGCCGCGGCAAGACACTGCCAGGTCATCTGCAACAGCGCCACCGTGAGGATGGTCGGCGCAAATCCGACCATGACGATTGCAGTCCGATGCAGCGCGCCGTCCGACCAGATGGCAACCACGCCAGCAAGCAGCGTCGTACCGACGGAGAACAGTACGGCGCAGGCGAGCGTCATTTTCTGCGCGCCCATGATGCCGAAGAGTCCCTGTCTTCCTCCGCTCGCCAGTCGCTCGACGAGCCCCGGAAATTCGACACGCAGGACGAACTGCAAGACCTGCGTGGCGGCGGTGACGATCTGCTTGGCATAGACGAACACGGCCGTGGTTTCTGCACCGAGATAGGCCGCGCTCAAGACCAGTTGGACCCGCATGTTGATCTGGCCCGGCACGATCTGGAACGAAAGGGCCATGCCATCCTTGAACGCCCTTGCCAGCCCTGCGCGTGACGGCATGTGGAACTCGGGATGCCATCCTTTCCAGGTCAGGGCCGCCCATTGTGCGCAGAGCGTCAGGAGATATCCCAGCGAGAACGCACCGCCCATGATTGCGCCGGCGGCCTCGTGAGAGCGATGGGAGGCCATGAGCAGCCCGAGCGCGTTGACGACGTAGGCGATCGAGCCCGTCATCCCGCTGACCCCGCTCAGTCTCAGTCCATCGAGCAGACCGACGCCGTTGACGGACCAGAGCAGCAGGCCGGGCAGCGCGAGAAACACGTACCAACGCCCCAGCGGGTCGTCCGAGATCTCCACTGCGTAGAGCGTGGCAGCCGCGCCGACGATCAGGGCCGTCAGCATCCTGATCGTGCTGGTGTCAGCGAAGGCCTGCCACATCTTTGCGTTCGGCAGCCCGCCCGGCGACAGATGCACGACGGCGCGGGCCAGCGTGATGTTGGCACCGGCGTCGACGAGGATGATGCCTAGAATGGCAAAGGAGTAATGCGTGGCGAAGACGGCGAGCAATTCGTACTCGCCTGCGGCCAAAAGGCCGGTCTGGACGGCGAAGATGGCTCCCTGGCCCAACGCGAGTCCCGCGACCATCAGACCGACATTGGCGATCTGGCGCCATCGGCCCTGGCCGAGGCGCAGCCGTTCTGCCGGCCCGGGCCTGGCGCCCGGGATCACCCGATCTGGTTCGCCAGAGGGGTCCGCGACACTCGTTTCAAGCATGACATTCCCGAAGCGGACTGAGGGTCCGCGCACACCACCTAACCACTGCCGAGCGGAGCATCATAACCGTATGGTTTTATATTGTTACATAGCAATAACAAAACATGTGATATCATAGCTGCGCACGCCTTATGTCACAGTCCTGTTCGGTTGGGACATTACATCAGGCAACAGGCTCCAGATGACAAACCATCAGCAGCAAGAGCATGACGAAGGACAGTGAGTTGCCGAGCCTTGCCGTCATCATCCTGACGTACAACGAGGAACGTCACATTGCACGGGCGCTGGCTTCCGTTGCCGGGATCGCGAGCGAAACCATCGTCATCGACAGCTTTTCGACCGATCGCACGGTCGAGCTGGCCCGCGCCAACGGCGCGGTCGTGCTGCAGAACAAATTCGTCAATCAGGCTAAGCAATTCCAATGGGCGCTCGACAACGCGCCGATTTCGGCCACATGGATCATGCGGCTCGATGCCGATGAGGTGATCGAAGCTGACCTCGCTGCGCGTATCCGGGACGAGCTGCCCCGCCTCAACGAAGAGGTGGTTGGCGTCAACCTCAAGCGCAAGCACATCTTCCTCGGCCGCTGGATCCGCCACGGCGGCCGATATCCCCTGGTTCTGCTCAGGATCTGGCGGCGCGGCCACGGACGGGTGGAGGACCGCTGGATGGACGAGCACGTCGTCGTCTGGGGCGGCCGAACGATTACGTTCGACGGCGGCTTCGCCGACCATAACCTCAATGACCTCACGCACTTCACCGACAAGCACAACAAGTATGCCACGCGCGAGGCAATTGAGGTCATCAGCAGCCGCACCGGTCTTCGCGGGGAGGCCGCTACGTCCGTTGACAAACCGGGCTCGCGCCAGGCCGCGTTCAAACGCTGGATCAAGGAAAGGCTCTATAACCGAATTCCCTATCAGATCAGCGCGCCCTCCTACTTTCTGTATCGCGTGATCTTCCAGCTCGGATTTCTCGACGGCAAGCAGGGTCTCGTTTATCACGTCCTGCAGGGTCTCTGGTACCGGTTCCTGGTCGGCGCCAAGGTGACTGAGCTCGAAACGGCGGTTGGCCACATCAATGATCGATCGGAGCTGCGGGCGGAGCTTCGTCGCCTGACCGGGCTTGATCTGTAGGCTGGTCTACACCTTCCTGAAGTACCCGTTGACGAACATGCCCCTGTTCATGCGCGTCGAAAGGCCCAGAAATCCCTTAAGTGCAACAGACGGCAACGGCGCCAGCGGACCAAATCTCTTCTTGAACTTGCGATAGTCGAACCTGCTGACCGTCTCGCACTTGACGGTCTCGAAGCCACGGCTTTCGAAGGCTGCGACCAGCGCTCTCACAGTGAAGAAGTTCAAATGCTCGGGCGGCACGATGAACATGTCGTTTCGCCCCTGGAGGATCGACAGATAGGAGCGGAAATGCGGGATGGCGATCGCGCAGATGCCCCCCTTCCGCAGCAGAACGTTCAGGCTGCCGACGGGATCGGCATCCATTGGCAGATGCTCGAGCACCTGTGACAAAAGGACCGCGTCGTAGATGCCGGCGTTTCGGCTCGCGAAGTCGGCATTGAACGGCTCGGCACGCGCCTCGAACCCGTTCATGCGAGCATGGATCTTGCGCGATGCTTCTCCGAGCTCGATTGCATCCACAGCGAAGCCGGCCTGAACCAGCGCCCTGGAAAAGAATCCATAGCCGCAGCCGACGTCCAGCGCCTTCCGGCCCGGCGCCAGCCGCTGGAGATTGTCGGCGATCCTCTTTGCATCGACCGTGGAATTCGGAAAGTCGCGCTCTTCCCGAATGGCCTGATCATAGTGTTGCACAACGTCGCTGCTGGTGAGATTGACTTCGAGCGCGCTCTGCGTGCCCGAATAGAATTCGAACAGCTCCTGCTCGGTTGGAATCGGGAAGGCGAAAGCACCGCCGCAGTTCGAGCAGCAGAACAGCGGATAGAAGCGACCGTTATGCTTGGATTGCTTCGAGAACCAGTAACTGGGCCCGGGATGGCGGCAGAACAGGCAATTCCCGGGAGCGGCCGAGCCGTCCGGCTTCTGCAGCGGCTGTTGCGGGGCGAGCATGCGGGCGGCTCCGGTTACGAATGAAAATACGCGATCACGCCGGCCGGGAGGCCAGAATGTGCGAGGCATCGGTCCAGCTCAGCTTGAATCCGCTGCCTCTCAGAATGTCCTCGATCCGCTTCGGATCATCCGCGCGACCGCTGCGATCGAGCACGCCGAAATGCACCTCGACGAACACCTTGCGCAGGCGCCTGTTCGCCAGGGTCGCCTGCAATCCCTTCAGAACCGACAATTCATGGCCTTCGACGTCGATCTTGATCAGGTCAGGGACATCCGCCTGCCCGCTGCCGACGACATCGTCGCCAGTTCTCAACTCAACCTCGATCGCGCCCTCGGGGATGGTCTCACCCGACCGAAGCACATGCGACGTCGTTCCGTCGCCGCCGTCGCCCAGGAAGCGGCTGCGCTCCGTCTTCTCCGACAGGCCACAGCCCAGGATGGTGATATTCTGCCGCCCGGTGCAGGCCGAACGCAATCTCGGCAGGTTGGCTGCGTCGGGTTCGAACGCGAACACCTTGCCCGAGACGCCGACCCAATCCGAGAAGCTGGTCGTATAATGCCCGACATTGGCGCCGACGTCCCAGACGACGTCGCCCTGGCGGCAGGCCAGCATCAATTGCTTCGAGAAGGGGCTCTCGTAGTCCTTTGCGAAGCGACCGAGCATCCGCGGCACACCCGCCGCGCGCGCGACGCGCCGAAGTTGCAGGACATACCGATTGGACATCAACGACAAGGTCGCCTCCCCACCAAATGCGTCGCGCAGGCTCATAACAGAAACGACGCATGATGCAACGTAGCTAACGCACATGATGTTATTGCCGTTCGATGGCATTCCCATGTCATGGTGCAGGGCCGGAGCGGTCGCGGCTGTCGGCTGTCACAGTCCTGTTCAATTGGCGACATAAGGAACAGGGTCGGCCCGGCGGCCGACATCACACGGACGCTGTTTTCCAGATGCGTAACGAGGCACAGATCCTGGACCGGGCGCTTTCCCTTCATAACATGGGGGATATCGCAGGCGCCGCGAAACTCTACGAACGCATCATCAAGAAAAATCCTCACAATCTGCAGGCCGTGCATTTCCTGGGCGTGGCGGAGGCCGCGTCCGGAAATCTCGCGCGGGCCAAGCTCCTCATGAAGCAGTCCCTCGAGGTGGCGTCGACCAATGTGGACTTCATCGAGAACTATGCGGCCGTGCTGCATCGCGCCGGCGAGCATGATGAGCTCGTTCATCTGTGCCGGCATGCGCTGCCCTTTGCCCCGGCCAGCCTTGCGCTGCTGCATGCCGGCGCGGCCGGCCATCTTGCACTTGGCCAGTTCCAGGAAGCAGTCGAGCTGCTGACGCGTCTCATCAAACATCATCCCCATCATTTCCCGGCGCACGTCATGCTCGGCTCGGCTCTCGCCAAGAGCCGACACCACGACCAGGCGCTTGCGTCCTATCACCGCGCGCTCGAGCTGCAGCCGCGCTTTGCGGAGGCGCATCTCGACATCGGAACGATCCACTTCGCAAACCGGCGCCATGGCGAGGCGCTCGCCGCCTATGACCGCGCCATTGCGATACGGCCAGATCTGGTCGACGCCTGGGTCGGCAGAGGCAATGCGTTGCTGGACCTCGGACGGATCGAGGAGGCCACCGCGGCCTACGACCAGGCTGTGGCCTTGAGACCGCAACTTGCATCGGCTTGGTGCGGCAAGGGAAACGCCCTGCTCCGGTCCGGCCGGCAGCACGATGCCGTCATAGCATTCGACAACGCGATTGCTGCGGAGCCCGGTTTCGCCGAGGCGTGGGTCGGACGCGGCACGGCGGCACTGTTTCTCGGGCGGCACGACGACGCATCGGCCTCCTTCGACCGGGCCATCGCCTGCAATCCGCAGCTTGCAGGAGCGTGGCTGGGCAAGGGGCAGGTGAGCTATCAGCAGAAGCGCTACGAGGAGGCGTTGGCTGCCTGGGAAAAAGCGATTGTCTTGAATCCCGATCAGGCTGAAATCGCAGCAGCGTGTCTGCGGATCAAGATGCATCTTTGCGACTGGACCGACTTCGAAACGGGCTGCGAGACCGTGAGATCGGCGGTTCGGAACTCCCGCCTCGTGTCGCCCTTGATGCTCGTCGCCGTGCCGTCCACTCCGATCGAACAGCTGCAATGCGCGCGCTCGTGGGTGACGCATCACCATTCCGGAACGGGCCGCCTGCCCGGCCGCAACGAACGCCGGGATCAGGGCAGAATCCGGCTGGCCTATCTTTCCGCGGACTTTCATCAGCATGCGACGTCGCATTTGATCGCGGGGGTGCTCGAACACCACGACAGGGAAGTCTTCGAAGTCACGGCGATTTCAATCGGCCCGGATGATGGTTCGGAGATGCGCCGGCGGGTCGTATCCGCGTTTGACCGCTTCATCGACGCCAAGCCACTCGGGGACGCGGAAATCGCCGACATGATACACCGCCTTGAGATCGACATTCTGGTCGATCTCAAGGGGTTCACGCAGGACGCCCGGACCGGGGTTTTCGCCCGACGCCCTGCTCCGCTCCAGGTCAACTATCTCGGCTTTCCCGGCACCATGGGAGCGGAGTTCATCGACTACATCGTGGCGGACCGGCACGTCATTCCCGAAGGCGAAGCGGAGGCCTATCAGGAAAAGATCGTCTGGATGCCGGAGAGCTACCAGCCCAATGATCGCAACCGGGCCATCGCAGAGGAGGTTGGGCCGCGCGCTGTCCACGGTCTGCCTGAGGATGCCTTCGTCTTCTGCTGCTTCAACGACAATTACAAGATCACACCGGAGGCGTTCTCCGCGTGGATGCGCATCCTCGGTGCGGTCGAGGGCAGCGTGCTATGGTTGTTCGAGGACAATTCGGCGGCAGCGGGAAATTTGCGCGCCGCGGCCGCTCGACGCGGCATCGACCCGCGGCGTCTTGTCTTCGCCGGTCGCCTGCCGCCAGACGTCCATCTGGCGCGGCAGCGTTGCGCAGATCTCTTTCTCGATACGCTTCCCTATGGCGCCCATACGACGGCAAGCGACGCGCTTTGGGCCTGCCTGCCCGTTCTCACCTGCCGCGGCCAGACGTTTGCCGGTCGCGTCGGCGTCAGCCTCCTGAATGCGATACGCCTGCCGGAGCTCGTCACCGAAACGCCCGAGGCCTATGAGCGTCTCGCCATCGAGCTCGCTCACGATCGGCAGCGGCTTGCCGCGCTCAGGGCCAAGCTCGCGGTAAACCGGCTGCGGACCCCGCTCTACGATACGACCGAATACACCCGCCAGCTCGAAACAGCCTATGCTGCCATCATGCGGCGCTATCGCGCCGGATTGCCGCCCGACCATATCCGCCTGCCAGGTGAGACGTCATGTCCATGACGCTCGGTGCGACGGCGGACCGATACGTCGCCGGCGGCCGGCCGGCCGTTGCGATTCTGCTGGCATTTTGGGCCTGGTGCGGACTTTTGTGCTTCCCGATGATCGGCGTGACCGAAGACTTTGCCGACGCGCCTACCGCTTTCGGCTCGGGCGGCGGCGTCCTCCTGGGTCAGATCGCAGGGCTCGTGCTGTTCGTGGCAACGATCGCCCTCACCCGCCCGCTGCAACTCGCCTCAAGCTTCGGAAGGCTGGACCTTGCGCAAGCCGCGATCATCGTTGTCATCTATCTCTCGTTGATCCTGCAGCTGCAGGGCGACGAGCGCGCGACATTCATCGGAATATATTACACTGTCCTGCTCGTCCTGACCGCCCTGGCCCTGTCGGTCATGTGGACGCTCGCGCCGAAGGACCTCGAGAATGCGTTTGGCAACGCCTCGGTGATCTTCTGCGTATTCGGCATCTCGGCTCTCGCGATCCTCGGCCTGCCAGAGAACCGGAACGTGGGCGGCATCCAGCCGAACCTGTTCGCTGCGCCCCTGCTTATGGCCTTCATACTCAGCCAGTTCCGTCCCGGCCTCGTCAGCATCTTGGTCAGGATCGCCTGCTTCGCGATGGTGGCGCTGGTCAGCTCGCGCTTTGCGATGATCGGCTGCGTCACCGCATTCGCCGCCCACGAACTCACGTTCAGGTCTCTCACCCCGTGGAAGCTGGCGGCGCTCGGACTCGTGCTGCTGGCGATCATACCGCTATCGCCCCACATCGCGGCGATCCTCGCGCTCGACGATCCAAGCCGGAATCTGTCTTCAGGCTTCACGGGGCGGGACGAATACTGGTACGGGGCGCTCTCCACCATCACGAACCATCCGCTTGGCATCGGCTTCAAGCGCGCATTGGCCTTTGAGGCCGGCCACAACGGCTATCTCAAGACCTTGGTCGAATTCGGCGTCATCGGCGGCGGCTTGATCATGTTCCTCTTCGGATGGACCGTTGGCCGCGCCGGCGTCGAAGCCATGCGGTCCGGCGGCAGAACGGCTGGGCAGCGGCGCTTTGCCTCGGCGCATTTCGCAGGTCTGCTCGCACTCGGCTTCGGGGCCTTCTTTCAGCCGCAACTCCTCAGTCTGGGAGATGCGTTCGGGATGTCGGTGTTGCTGCTGCTGTTTCGACCCGGATCGACGCTGGGCGGTCACCGGACCTGAGCCCTGTCACTTCGGAGACCGCCGCTGGGCGGATATGCCGAGGACGACACGCATTCTTTCGGGGTTGCCGGAGACCGGCTGGACCACCAGTTCGTCGACGAAGAGGAACGGCATGCCCGCCTCCAGATCATACAGCAGCGTCTGCAGCGATGCCGACGCGAGTTCGATGTTGAAGGTCGCCGAGACAACCCCCGATTTCGCCTGTGGGCCCTGAATGTCGACCTGCGATGACAGCGTATTGCCGCTGACGCGCCTGGTCGCCGCAAGCACGCGCTGGAGCAGGATGGAGCTCGCCACCGACGCCGTCTGTCCTTCGAGAAACGGCGATCCCGTGGGGACACCGGCGTCGCTGCGCGCCTTGGTGCGAGGCACCTGATGACGGGATTCGAGGGTCTGCAGGATCTCAGCGCTCGATACCGCGGCGTCACGGCTACCCAGGATCTCAATGGTCGTCTGCACCGTCGTGAAGACGAACAGCAGGACCAGCGCGACATAGGCCGCCACGGCGGCAACCGGATAGCGGGCGAGATACGCTTCAAGTTTCGGCATATTCATCATGTGCCCGGCCCGAACTGCGGCTTGATCCTGGCCTCGATGTGAAACCGTTCGCCAGCTTCGCCGGCCGCGCGGGTGGTCGGTGCGAAGAAGCCGGCACCGGCCAGACGCGGTGACTGCTCCAGCACCTGGATCAGCGAGGCGGCATCAGCGGTCATTCCGCTGATCTGCAGCTTTGCGCCTTCGAGCCGCAGCTCGGTCGCGTGCGTATGGTCGGGCAGAAGTGCCGACAACTCCTCCAGCACCATCACTGCCGACGGCACAGTCTGCTTGCGACGGGCCAGCAATTCGAGCGCGGTGTTACCCGAAGCCTGATTGCCGCGCGCAGTCACCCGCATCTCCGTGATCCGGCGCTGAATCTGCTGCTGCTCGGCATCATAGGAGTCCGTCACGATCCCGCCCAGTCCGACCGATAGCAGGGCGAGCACGCCCGTCGAGCCCAGAACGGCGATGAGTCCCCGTCGGATACGAACTGCACCATTTCCGCCATCGACGCTGTGCCTGAGGACCATCACGCGTTCGTTCCCAGCGGCAAGCGTCGAAATCTCCACTGCCGCGGCCCCCATGTCGATGAAGGACTGGGACAATGCCATCACGGCCTTCCGCGCCGTGGCGATGACCGTCAGTTCGACATGGTCCTCCGACTTCGCCTGCGGCTGCGTCCAGCGGAAAACTGCGTCGTCCGCAGTCCAGGGTGTCAGCCTGTCGATCTGGGCGCGAATGATGCCTTCGAGGAATTCGACGGCGCGCCCCGGCAATTCCAGAGGGCGGAACACGAATCGCGACGGCAGGAGGACAATATCGACAACGGCGCCTTTCACTGCGGCCGACCACGCCTCTGGGATCGCTTCGCGGATCGCGCCGTCCGCGAGTTGAATGCGTACATCCGAAAGTTCCGTATCCTTGCTCGCCGGGCTCGCGACGCTCATCGAAAACCCGCCAGGGCTGTCCTCGCTGAGAGCAATCCGCTTGGTGTGGCGTGCGCGGTCGAGCTGCGCACTCAGCGTGCAGGCAACGCGATCGATCCACAAAGACAATGCAGTCGCGATCTGACCGGGAATACTCATTTGCCCTCCCGCGGCCGTGGCCGCCCTGCTCGTTCCGGATCGACCTCGTCCGTCCAAGCCAACACGTGGAAGGCTTTTGGATCACCTGGTTCCGACATCTGGATGACGGCTTCCGGCATCCGTTGGCGGCCGTCCTGCAACGTGATGTGCATCCGCACCCGATAGGCGTTGCTTGCCGATATCGTGGCTCCCGGCTGGCGCCCCCCGAGCGCACCTATGACGAATTCCGGATTGTCGCGTGGCAGTTCGGCACGCTGGTTGAGGAACGCCTCCAGCTTGGCAGAGGTCATGTTGGGCAGCGCCGCGACGACTTCAGGTGCGGCATCGAGCACGTTGATCTCCGCCATTCCGCTGCAGACCGTGACAAACGCTATGGTTCGCTCGACGAGCGCCGTCGGGAGGCCGAGCACCAGCCACAATTCGTCGCTGCTGCTGAACGGCGCCTGCCGCGGTACGTAGGGCAAGCCCGCCGCCCTGTAGCTCGCCAGTTCGGTGTCTTGACCATCCGGTTTCGGCGCACTGCGCCAGGCGACGACGCGCATGGCGTACATGTCGGCCGCTTCGGTCGATGCGCCGACCGCCCTGAACAGGCCAGAGAGCATCGATGCTGGCGCCATGTTGAGATTGATGCGTGCCGATTCCGACATGTATTCGACGCGGACGGTCGCATTTGCGAGGCGAAACGCAAAGTGGCCGTGGCTCGGGCGTCGTACCGTGGCAGGCCCCGACAGCTGGTAAGCGGCCAGTTCGACGCCGGCGGAGCTCAGCATCTCCCATTGCGCCGCCGCGTCGAGCGTCGAGAGCGCCCGGGCCGATTGCGCGATGTATACGGACGCAACGGTCACGAGCGCCGCCAATCCGACAAGCAGCCAAAGGGTCACGACGACGATGAATCCGTCCTCTGCCGCGACGACATCCGTCGATCGAGCGCGCCTGATGATCATCACGTCGGCCGGTTTCCGGAGCGCGGTGCCTCCTGCAGAACGGACGGATCCGGTCGCGGGGCTGCTCTGTCCACATGAATGCGTGCGGCACCCGAAATCACCGTGCCACGTTGTGCGTCCCTGACGTCGAAGCGAACTGCCGCAGGCAATTCGCCGGAACTGATCCAGCGGCTATCCCAGCTGCCATCGGGGTCCGCATAGGCAAAGCTCACGCGATAAGGCGGCCGCAACAGCACGACCGGATCGACGAACTGAATCTGGTCCGTTCGCGGATCCCCGGGCTGCAGCAGAACGAAGGGTGCGCGCATGCGCACCAACGTAAGCACGCCCTTGTCGTTGATCTCCGATATGCGGACGATCTCCAACCCGGGCCGGCTGTTTGGACCGAGCACGGACCGGACGAATGTTACCGAATGCTCAGTGCCACGAAACAGCGGCACGTTGTCCGACCTCGTGACGTAATCTGCGGCCGACAGATCTGCGGCCAAGCGATCCAGCGCAATGGCGACCTCTTCGCTGCGTTGCGCCCGGACGATGCCCCGATTCCAGCTCGGCAGCCATTGCGAAGTCACAGAAGCCAACGCCCCCATGATCAGGCCCATGAGCGCAAGCGCGACCAGCGCCTCGAACAGCGTGAATCCATCCTCGGCGCGGCGCGGCATCCGAGAGATCATCGCACCGTGCTCCTGCTCAGCAGCCGGACGGTTTCGAACGACACCACCGCCCCTCCCGGGGCCTGGATGCGCAGCTGGACGAGTTGCGGAACGAACTGCGATTCCGGCACCGGCGAAATGCCGTCCAAGAATGGCGTAATCCGCATCTGCCACCGATGGCCGGCCTGACGACCCCGGAGGTCGTCAGGCATGGGAGCACCAGCGCGCGGCAGTGTCGCGATCACGAGGCGAGCAGCATTGGCGAGTGCGGCATGCTGATCGAGTTTCAAGGCCCCGCGCGAGTTGGTTGCGACGAGCGCGCCGATCGCGGCCAACCCGACCGTTACCAGTGCCAGCGCGACGACCGCTTCGATCAGGGTGAAGCCACCCTCTCGGCGGTGCCTAGAGCAGGTTCTTGGCGACAATGTCGACTCCTCCGGTGAGCCAGTTCACGCGCACTTCGACCGCACTCCCGAGCCGGGTCAGGCGGATCGTGCCACCGCATGAGGTGCCGCTGGCGAAAAAGCTGATGGTCGAGAGCGCGGCGCGGCCGTTGCAGCGCTGCGGCAGCAGTGCGTCGAACACCACGTCATGGGGAACCTGGACGACCCAGGGGCCGGAGCCCGACCTCACGGTCCGCGAGCGCGCGTCAACTACGGCATTGACCGCACCATAGCGCACCAGCGCGGCAGTCCGGTCCGCCTTGAGCAGGGCGGCGACCTCGATTGCATAGGCCTCGAGCCGGGGCCGCGAGGTTTGCGACGGAAAGCGCGGCCACGCGACCGCCGCGAGCATTGCGACGATCGCGAGCACGCAGACCATTTCGAGCAGCGTGAAACCGGCCTCGCCGCCTTCAGTTCTGCCCCGAGACGAGATCGGCCGCCGTGCCCGTACCGCCTTCCTGACCATCGGCACCCAGGGATCGGATTTCATACGGCGCACGTTCTGCCGGCTGCTTGTAGACATAGGGATTGCCCCAGGGATCGTTAGGAACATTGCCGCCCTTCAGGTAGGGCCCATTCCAGGACGCGATACCGCTCACGGGATGCGCGAGCGCGCCGAGGCCTTCTGAACCGGTCGGGAATCGTCCGGCATCCAGATAGAACAGGTCGAGCGCACTGGCGAAGCTCTGGATCTGTATCTTGGCCGACTTGACCCGGGAGTCGCTGAGATAGTTCAGCACGCGCGGGCCGACCAGCGCCATGATCATGCCGATGATGGTGATGACGACGAGCATCTCCACCAGCGTGAATCCTTCTTCGCCACGGCGCCGCCGAGAACACCTCGGCAGAGGACACGGCACCTTCCCCAAAAAGCCGATCATGCCTAACCTCTCCTTCTCAACCGACCACTTGCGTCACAGACAACAGCGCCGTCATCACCGACACGATCAGACCGCCGACCACGACGCTGATCAGGATGATCGCCGCAGGTCCGATGATGGCGACGACGCGATCAAGCTGCCGCTGCAGCTTTTCCTCGTAGAATTCGGCGACCCGCCCCGACAACGTCGGCAGCTGTCCGGTCTCCTCGCCAAGCCGCAGCATGCGGACAGCGACCGGCGGCAGGACGGCGGACGCGGCCAGGGCTTCAGCGAGCCTTCCGCCGTGTCGCACGCGATCGGCCATGGCCGACCAGGCCGGCGCGTTGCCGGTCTCGGTCATGATGTCGATCAGGATGCGAAGCGTCGCCGTCAGCGTCACGCCGCTGCCGAGCAGAATGCCGAGGTTGCGCGAGAACAGCGCCGCGCGATGAAACTCCACAACGGTCGAAATGACGGGCAATCTCGCAACCTGGGTCACAATGCCGGCCCGCACCGACGGGCGGCGCCACGCCATCCAGCCGCCGACGACGGCGATGGCGACGATGATGCCGATTTCCAGTCCGTGACCGCGCAGGATGTCCGAAAGCGCGAGGAACACTTCGATGACCGGATCGGTCTTGGCATTGAAGTCGCGCAGCACCGCCGAGAACTGCGGCAGCACGAACGTGACGAAGAAGATCAGGACGCCGCCCGCGGCGAGCAGCACGAAAGCCGGATATTGCAGGGCACCGGTGACCTTGCGGCGCAACGCTTCGGCACGCGACCGCTCCGTCCCGATGGTTTCCAGGATATGGTCGAGCCCTCCCGACATCTCGCCGACCCTGACCAGCGCGACATACATCGGCGGAAATAAAGCGGGCTCGCGTGCCAAGGCCTCGGCAAAGCTCTCGCCGGACAGAATTGATGTCTTGATGCTGCTGATCACGGGACGCAGCCGGCCGGCATCCATGTCGTTGGCAAGCAGTTCGAGCGCATCATTGAGCCGGGCGCCCGCCTTCAGCAGCAAGGCGAGATCGCGAGTAAATATGGTGACCTCCGCAGGCCCCGGCCTGGAAAGAGCACCCGACAGCGACCATCCCTTTGTCTCGATCTCGGGATCGGCATCGATCGCGACCAGACCGAGATACTCGATACGCTGGGCCACTTCGGCACGGTTCGCGGCTGCGATCGATCCCGAGACGACCTCGCCCTTCTGAGTCAGCGCCCGGTAACGGAAGGTCGGCATCTCGTCACCTGACGGTCGTCACGCGAAGGATCTCGGCCGCGGAGGTCATGCCGGAGAGGCATTTGGCGCGTCCATCCTCGATCATGGTCGTCATTCCGTTGCGAATGGCGACCTTGTCGATGGACTCCCAATCGGACTGGTCCTCGACAAGCGCGCGGACTTCCTCGTTCATTTCCAGCACTTCGAAGACCCCGATGCGGCCGCGATATCCGACATGGCCGCAGCGCTCGCATCCGACCGGTTCGAAGATGACGTTGCCAACGGACAGGCCCACCGCCGCATAGCGCGGATCGGCGTCGAGGTCGGCGCGGGTCAGCGGCCGACTGCTCTTGCAACGGTCGCAGAGCTGCCGAACCAGGCGCTGGGCGATGACTGCGCGCAGGGTCGAGCGCAGCAGGAACGCCTCGACGCCGAGATCCAGCAGCCGCGGCACGGCTGCGGCAGCCGTCTCCGTGTGCAGCGTGGTCAGCACCAGATGGCCGGTGAGAGCGGCGTGGATCGCCACATGGGCGGTTTCGGAGTCGCGGACCTCGCCGACCATGATGACGTCGGGGTCCTGACGTACGAAAGACCGCAGGGCGTTGGCAAATGTCAGACCGATCGCGGGCTTGGCCTGGGATTGTGAAATACCCGGAATCTCGTATTCGACGGGATCCTCGATCGTCAGAATCTTCCGTGTCGGCTCATTGAGCAGCGACAGCACGGTCGCGAGCGTCGTCGTCTTGCCGCTGCCGGTCGGGCCGGTGACGATGATCATTCCGTGCGGGAGCGCCAGCATCCGCCGCAACTTGCTCTGGTCGCCCGGCAGGAAGCCGAGCTTGTCGATCGACAGCAGCGCCCGATCCCGCGGCAGCAGACGGATGACCGCGGACTCGCCGTGCTGCGTCGGCATGATTGCCACGCGCACGTCGATTTCGGAACGCGCGGCTCGGACCCGCGCGCCGCCATCCTGCGGCAACCGGCGCTCCGCGATGTTGAGGCCTGCCAGGATCTTGATCCGGGAGATTACGGCGGCCGGCGGTATGCCGTTCGGTGTCGGGACGCTGCGCAGCAGTCCGTCGACGCGCATGCGGATCGCCAGAGCGGTGCGGCCGGGCTCGATATGGATGTCGCTGGCGCGCAGTTCGACCGCCGTTTCGAACATGTCGTTGACCGCCCGCACCACCGGCGCGCCGCTGGCGAGGTCGCGGAGATTGTCGATATCGTCGTCATGGACGGCCGCGTTGGCAGCAGAGCCCGGATTCGCACGCTCCTCCTCACCGAGGCGCTGATCGAGCACGGCGGCGATGTCCTCGAACGAGGCGACCTTGACGGCGGGTTCTGTGCCCAGCACGATCCCGGCGGCCTGGACCGAGGCGCGGTCCGTCGGATCGGCGAGCACGAGCACGGGCAGGCCATCGGTGGGCTGGCAGGGAAAGACCGCCATCTCCCGCAGGAATCGCCGAGAGAACTGCTGGACCAGTGCCTGGGCTGCCATCATTTCCTGCAGGCTCGCGCGCGCAAGGCCGAAAAACGAGGCAACCTCGTCGGCGAACTCGCTCGCCGACAAATCGCTCGCCTCCCAGAGCCGCCGCAGGCCGCCTTCGAGCGGACTGGTCGGGCTTCCGGGCACATCGACGTCCGTCGTCAACCCCGCCCTCTGGCCGAGGCGAGCCGCGAACTCGCGCGCATCCGGGAAAGCCATGAACGTCTACCGAAGTCACTCTGATGGCCGCAGAGCGGCGAGCGGGCCGTTTAGCTCATTTTTACGAATGGAAATGTGACGCGATGATCAATCATGATAACCACATCTCGCATGATCAGAACCGCCCAGCCAAAGCCACTGACGTGGCAGGAGAATTCCTGCGCCTCGCCAGCCATATGATAAGCCGAGATCCACAATAACGATCGACCGAGAATTCATAACACATGAATGTCACAGGAGAGGGTTAAGCAGGCCCTCGGTCGGCTCGCCCGCCGCAACGAGAAAACCAGTGGGCAGTGCGTGAGTGAGGCAGACAGTGAGCCGAACAGCAATCCGGATCGGCTTGGTCGTCCAGTGCGCCTTCGTCTGCGTGCTGCTGGGATCATGCAACACGGTGAGCGGCGTTGCGGATGCCGATGCCAAGGACCCGGACGTGTTCGACAAGGTCCGCTCCGTCGACCTGTTGCCGCGCTATCCGAACCAGCTACCGCAGCGTGAGCTGTCGACCGGCCCCCGGGCCAAGACCGCGATCTATACCGGCGCCTCCGGCGAGGACGCGCCCGTCGCGACGTCATCGCAGAAAGCCGGCGTCAGCACCGAAAGGTTCGAGCTGAACTTCGACAATTCACCGATTGCTTCGGTCGCCAAGGTCGTGCTCGGAGACATTCTCGGCGTCGGCTATGTCATCGATCCGCGCGTCCAGGGCAATATCAGCCTGTCGTCCGGTCGTCCGATTCCGAAATCCGACGTCGTCTTCGCACTCGAGAACGCGCTGAGGATCGGCGGCATCGCGCTGGTCCGGGACGACACCGGCTACCGGCTGATGCCGCAGGCGGATGCGGTGGGAGCCGGGACCGCGGACGCGTCCGATCGCATGACGCCAGGCTACGGCATCACCGTCGTACCGCTGCAATACGTCTCGGCCCAGACCGTCATCAAGCTGGTGGAGAGCTTTGCCGCGAAGCAGGGAATGATCCGTGCCGACACCGGCCGCAACCTGATCCTGATCCAGGGCTCGGGCAGCGAGCGCCGCAATGCGGTGGACCTCGTGCTCAGCTTCGACGCCGACTTCCTCAAGGGGCAATCGGTCGGCGTCTTTCCCGTGCAGAACAGCAATCCGGGTCCGATCATCGCCGAGCTGGAGAAAATCGTCGATTCCGGCGAAGGCGGCATGACGCAGAACCTCATCAAGTTCCAGTCCATCACCAGGATGAACGCGGTGCTCGCGGTGACACGGCGGCCGGAGCTGCTGAAACGCGTGGAGACGTGGATTCGACGCCTCGACACCACCAATACCGGCCGCTCCGCCGTTCACGTCTACCGCGTCAAGTTCGGCGATTCCAAGCAGATCGCGCGCGTGCTGAACGACGTCTTCGGTGCGGGCGGGTCAGCAGGTTCGTCGACCTCGCCGCTTGATGGCGCGAGCGGGCAGATTGCACCTGGCTCCGGCATCGCGGCGAGCTCGAGCGGCGGATCGGCACTGAGCCGGCTCTCGGCGTCACCCAACCAGACGAGCGGCGGATTCGGGTCCAGTGCGGGCGGACGCTCGGCAAACAGCGCCGCGACGGATGCGTCCGCGAGCGGCCAGCAGGCCTATGGCGGATCATCGACCACACAAGGCGGCACCAGCCTGTTCGACAATGCCGGCTCCGGGCAGAATTCGGGACGCGGCGCGGGGGCCGGCAACGTGCTCGACGGCGTTCGCATTACCGCCGACAGCGTGAACAACACGCTGTTGATCTATGCGAGCCAGGAACAGTACCGCATCATCGAGCAGACCATTCGCGAGATCGATCAACCCCAGCTGCAGGTCGCGATCGATGCCACCATCGCCGAAGTGACGCTGACGGACCAGCTTCAGTATGGCGTCCAGTCGTACATCATGAGCAAGGATCTCGGCCTCAAACCCGATACCGGCTCGTTCGGCTACAATGGCGCGACATCGGTCGCCGCGGCGGCCGCCGACGTCGTGCTCCAGCGCGCCATTCCGGGGTTCAACTTCCTGGTCGGCTCGGCGCGGACGCCGCGGGCGGTGCTCAATGCGCTGCACAGCATTACCGACGTCAAGGTGCTGTCGAACCCCTCGGTCGTCGTGATCGACAATCAGATCGCGACCCTGCAGGTGGGCGACGAGATCCCGATCCAGACCGGGAGCGCGACGGTGCTGACCGGCAGCAACACCATTGCCAATACCACGGACTATCGCAGCACCGGCATCATCCTTCGCGTCGTGCCGCGGATCAATGCAAACGGCAATGTCCGCCTCGATGTCGAGCAGGAGATATCGAATCCCGTCAGCAATTCTTCCGGCTCCTCGTCGAGCTCGACCAATTCGTTGACGCCGACCGTCTCGACGCGGAAGGTGCGCAGCTCGGTCGCTGTCGCCAGCGGACAGACGGTCCTGCTGGCAGGCCTCATCAGCGACACGCAAACCAAGGCGCGCGCCGGCATCCCCGGACTGGACCAGATTCCGGGGCTCGGCGAAGTCGTGTTCGGCCAGACCGACAAGCAGGTCAAGCGGACCGAGCTGATCATCTTCATCCGGCCCCAGATCATCCGCGACGGCGCCGACGCCCATTTCGTCGCCGAGGAACTGCGCACCAAGCTGCGCGGCACGATCAACGCGATCGGACCGACGCAGAGCGCGCCGACCACCTATCGCTGACCGGCTTATGAGCCACGCCGCAGGAGCGCTCCACATGATCAGGTGCCGCACGCTTGGAGCCGTCGTCCTGGTCGGCCTCTGCGGGACAGGCATGGCCCGCGCCGATGCGCTCGGCGCCGGGACGAATGCCTTCAACCGAGGCGACTACAACACGGCCGCACGGCTTCTCCTGCCGCAGGCCGAGCGCGGCAGCGCTCGCGCGCAAGGCATGGTGGGCTTCATGTACGCGACCGGGCAAGGGCTTCCGCAGGCCCACGATGCCGCCACCTACTGGTACAGGCTTGCGGCCGAGAAAGGCGACGTAACCTCGCAATATCTGCTCGGTCTGGCCTACGACAAGGGTCAGGGCGTTCCCCAGGACGAGGTCGCCGCCTACAAATGGCTCAACCTTGCGGCCGCTCATGCCCCGAAACGGATGCGCGAGAACTTCGCCAAACTGCGCAACGCCGTCGCGTCCAAGATGAGCCGGGGCCAGATCGCCGCCGGCCAATGGCACGCGTTGCGCTGGCCGCAAGACTCGGCCTTCTGATCCCGCCAATCAGCCGACAGTCCACAGCGCCGTCTGCAGCAGCCAGCCGATCCAGATCGCGGGCGCGAAGAACAACCCGAACGGCAACCGGTCATTCCTGGGAGCATTCCGGCCCAGCATCAGGCGCCTGAGACCAAAAGCCGCCAGGGCCGACAACGCGGCGAGTTCGACTGCAATCGGCAAGACAGACCAGTCGAGCCACGCGCCGGCAACGGCCGCCAGCTTGACGTCGCCGAGCCCGATGCCATTCCGTCGCCGCAGCCGAAGATAGGCGGCGCGCAGGCCCCAAAAAGCGGCCGCGACGGCCAGCGCCCTCAGGATCGCTTCAGCGGGCCATGTCACATCGCCGTGCCCGAGGATTGCGGCGTTGACAATTCCGAGCGCAACGCCCGCGGCATTGAGTTGATCGGGGATCAGAAACATCCTCGCGTCGATCATGGCGATCGCCAGCATCAGAAGCGCCAACCCTGCGCCGAAAACGCCCGCAGCGCCCTCCCCCACCGACACGCTTGCAACTATGCCGAAGACGCCCAGACCGAGGAGCAAGGGACCGACCCCGCCGCAGACCTGACCTCCCCATCGGAGCCAGGCGCCGCGATCGGGCATGCACGGAGCTGCTACATCAGCGGCCTGGCCGACCTCAGCCTCCCCTGACGATCCACCTCTCATCACAGCATCCTCAAGCAAGCCACGTCCGTCCCCTCACGTTAGCCGAGGACCTCCTGCCTCCATGTGACGTCTGCGTGAATGTTAACGATAGTCACCTGGAGATCGATGCGGCTATGACCGAACCTGCGGGTTCGATTCAATTTTAGATAATGGCTTAGCCGGCTCTCCAGCTCTTTCTGCCAGCTTCTTCCTGCAAGGCATCGGCGGGTGGAGCATGAGCAAGAAGGGGCGACTGGAGGTCTTGGCGATCGCCGGCATGGTTGCAGCCGGCCTTACTTTGCAGCCGGCACATGCCTTCCTCGCTCGCCCTGCCCTGTTCGCGGCCATCGGCGCCGCGACGAAGCCACCGGCCGGATGGCAGCAGTTCTGCGCCGAGAACGCCGATGAATGCCGTCCAGGCACGGATCAGGTCCGCGACGTGGTGCTCACGCCCGAGAAGCTGCAGGAGCTCTATGCAGTCAACAAGTACGTCAATGATCGGGTGGTTTGGACCAGCGACGACGCACTTTACGGCAAGGCCGAACGCTGGACCCTCCCGCTTGATCGTGGCGACTGCGAGGATTTCGCTCTGCTCAAGCGCAAACTGCTCGCGAGAGCGGGCTGGCCGCAGGGTTCGCTCCTGATCACGACGGTCGAAGAGCCCGGCCCCGGCCGAGGACGCCACGCCGTTCTGACGGTCCGCACCGACCGCGGTGAGATGATCCTGGACAATCAGACGCCGGAAATCCTGTTCTGGTACGAGACGAACTATCGCTATCTATCCCGTCAAAGCGCCTCCGACCCCAACGTCTGGGTCTCCTTCGGGACCGAACAGCCCAAACCGGCGATCGCGCCCACCGAGCGCTGATCGACCTGGCCGGCATCGCCGCCGGCAGACCTCAAACTCTTCAAGACGAACAGGGCGGAGGCGGCACGAACGCCTCCGGGGATGCGCCCTGTCGTCGCACGCCCGCCGCCACAATAACACCATTTGTCCGCAATGATATAAATATATCATTAGCCATGGAATGATTCACTCATCGAATTGTACTTATATCGCGTTCAACCCATTGGCTCTCACTCAGAGGCATATATGACAACCGAATTTGTAGCGAGCGGCACGACGACAGTTTCCTCTTCCACCACCACCACCTACATCATCGTCGCCCCGGGAACCCTCGATGTCGCCAACGGCGGCGTCGTATCCGGGGCGACGGCTGTCGGCACGGGCAGCAGCATCGTGGTCGAGGCCGGCGGCACGGCCAACAACTCGACGATCGTCGGGGGAGTCCAGCTCACCTATGGTACCGCCAACGGCGCCGTGATCTCGAACGGTGGCATCCAGCACGTCTATGGCGGCACGGCAAGCGACGTCACCGTCAGTGCGGGCGGCTACCAGGATGTCATGAACGCCACGGTCACTGGAACGACCTTGGCGGGCTCCCGTCAGGTCCATGTCGGCGGCGTGACCTACTCCACCGTGATCGTCAGCGGCGGCAACGATTTCGTTGCAGCCGGCGGGACGACCTACAGCACCATCATCTCGTCCGCTGGCTTGCAGTATGTCGGCGAGAACGGCACATCGAACGGCACGCAGATCAACAATGGCGGCTACCAGTACGTTCTGGGCACCGGCAACGATACCATCGTTTTCGGCGGCGGCGTTCAGCAGGTTGCCGGCACGACCAACAACACCGTTGTCATGAGCGGCGGCATCCAGCACGTCGTGCTCAGCGGCACGGCAATCACCACGATCGTACAGGCCGGCGGCTTCCAGCAGGTCAATAGCGGAACAGTGCAAGGCAGCCAGGTCGGCGGGAGCTTGCAGGTTCTGGCGACGGGGAACTCGACCGACACGGTGGTGCTTGCCGGTGGCAACGAGTACATCGGCGCGGGCGCAACAGCCAGCGGGACGATCGTGAACGCGGGTGGCTTGCAATACATCGACGTGGGCGGCTCCGCTACCGCGACCAGCGTGAACGGCGGCTACGTCTTCGTGGCGGGAACGGCATCCGGCGCGGTCGTCACCAGCGGCGAGTTCGACGTGGCGGGCTCGGCCAGCAACACGCATCTGGCGGGAGGCATCGGCTACATCTATGCCGGCGGCGTTCAGAACGGCGTGGACTTCGCCGGTACAGCCTCGAAACTCTATCTCGAAGACGCATCGGGCCTGACCGGTACCGTCGCGAACTTCGAGGTCGGGGATCTCATCGACTTCCGCAATCTGGTGGTGTCGTCTTACGCCTTTGACGGCGCCAACCTGACACTGAACACGAGTGGCGGATCGTTCAGCTATCTGTTCTCGGGCGTCCAGGCCAATACCGAGATCAACGTGACGTCCGACGGTCAGGGCGGCACCGCGATCTCGCTGGCCCTGCTGACGCAATTCTCCAGCACGCTGGTTCCGGAATCCGGCCAGGACGGGATCACCCCTCAGGGCTCCGACGCTCAGAACACTCAACTTGTGCACGCGCAGAGCTGAGCGCTAACGTCGCGGGCCGTATCGGGGCACTCCCGGTATGGCCCATGCTGTTGACTCCAATCACGTACTTGCAGTGACGGCGCTGCGTGCATCATGCCGCTTGCCGGAAGAACAGACGATAGCCCCGTCCTTCTGAAATCGACGCGGCCGCCTGCCGAACGAAGAGCCAGTCTTTCGGGCCTTCGTCCCCGACCCTTGCCCGCAGACAACATTCAGGGCGGGGATAATGTCGCATTACGCACAGAATAGTATCATAAATTATCATAAATATATCGTTTAAACCCCTGCGCGGGTTTGGTGCGCGTTCCGGATGACCGGGCGCGCACGGAATCTCGCCCTTAAGCGCCCTGCAGCATCATTTGAGGTTATGTTATGACCACCGTCGTAAAAATAGGTGCCGAATTTCAGGTCAATAGCCAGACGACCGGCGGCCAGTGGTATCCCTCCGTCACCGGGCTTGCCAACGGTGGCTTCGTCGTCACCTGGCAGGATGGTCTCGCCGGATATAACGGCAGCGGCAGCAGTTCGCTCGGCGACACCAGCGGCTCCTCCGTCAAGGCGCAGGTCTATGCCGCCGACGGCAGCAAGGTCGGCGGGGAATTCCTCGTCAACACCCAGACCACGGGATCGCAGGCCACTCCGGTCGTGACCGGCCTCAGCAACGGCGGTTTCGTCGTTTCCTGGCAGGACCAGAACTCGACGAGCGGAGACATCAAGGCCCAGATCTACAGCGCCAGCGGCACCCCGGTCGGCGGCGAGTTTCTGATCAATACGGTCACCTCCAACAACCAGAACATGCCGGCTATCACCGGCCTGCCGAACGGCGGCTTCGTGGTCGCATGGACCAATCAGGGTTCGTCCGCGCCCGACGTCAAGGCCCAGGTCTACGACGCGAACGGCGCCAAGGTCGGCTCGGAATTCCTGGTGAACTCGACCAGCGTCTATGATCAGGAACGAACCTCGATCGCCACGCTGAGCAACGGCGACTTCGTGGTGACCTGGAACGATTTTCGCACCGGTAACTGGGAAGTTCGCGGCCAGGTCTTCCACCCCACCGCCAGCGGGGCGACCAAGGTGGGCAGCGAATTCACCGTCGACCAAGCTTACTACAACAATCGCATGGTTGCCGGCGTGACCGGGCTCGCCAACGGCAATTTCGTCATCAGCTTCGAGGATACCAGCGGAGAAATTCGCGCGCAGGTGTTCACGGCCGGCGGCGCCAAGGTCGGCTCCGAATTCCAGGTCAATACCCAGACCAGCGGCAATCAGGGCTTTTCGAGCATCACCGCCCTGACGGGTGGCGGCTTCGTCGTGACCTGGTCCGACGAAGGCACGGCGGACGGCAGCGGCTCCGGTATCAAGGCGCAGGTGTACGACGCGGCCGGGGCCAAGGTCGGCGGCGAGTACGTCGTCAATTCGCAGATCGCCAGCTATCAGTACTATCCGACGGTGGCAGCGCTCGCCAATGGCGGCTTTGTGATCAGCTGGCAGGATTTCAGCCAGACGCTCGGCGACAACTCGTCCTACGGCATCACCGCCCAGGTCTTCAACCTGTCGAACGCGCCCACCGCGCCGGCCATCGTGTCGGTGACCGACGACGTTTCTCCGAACACGGGCGTGATTGGAAACGGCGCCAGCACCAACGACACCAACCTGACGGTGCGCATCGCGACCGGCAGCAACTTCGCGGGCGACGTCATCCAGCTGTTCGACGGCCAGACCGCGCTGGGCACCGGCGTGACGCTCTCGCTCGCCGACATCGCACGCGGCTACATCGACCTTCAGACCGGCGTCCTCGGCGACGCCACCCATGCAATCACCGCCAAAGTCACAGATACTACTGGCGCGGTGAGCGATGCCGCCGCCGCGGTGAACGTCACTGTCGATACCGTTGCGCCGGTTGTCGGCATTGCCGGCGTCAGCCTCAACACCTCCAGCCTGCCCAGCTTCACCGTCAGCGGCAGCACCGAGCCTGGCCTGCAGGTCTCGGTCTATGACGGAGCGACGCTGATCGGCACCACGACGGCTGGCGGCGACGGATCCTGGAGCCTGGCCGGTGTGACGCTGGTCGAGGGCGCCAACAACCTGACCGCCAAGACCACGGACCTCGCCGGCAACACCGGCAATTCGACGGTCTTCGCAGCACCCACGCTGGTATCGACCGCTCCGGTTTCGGTCACCTCGGCGACCACCACCTCGATGGGCTACGTCGTCCTCGGCAGCGGCGTGCTCGATGTTGTCGGCGGCGGCAACGTCTCCGGCCAGATCACGATCGGCAATGGCGGCGTCGTCGATGTCCTGAACGGTGCGACGACCCAGCACACCGACATCCTGAACGGCGGCGTGCAGTATGACTACGGCAACGCCAGCGACACGATCGTTCGCGCCGGTGGTCAGCAGCACGTCTATTTCGGCGGCAACGCCGACGGGACCACGGTGGAAGCCGGCGGCTACCAGGACGTCTATTCGAGCTCGACCGTCACCAACGTTACGCTCAAGGGCCAGCAGCAGGTTCTTGCCGGTGGCAGCGCGATCGACACCACCGTCACCGGCGGCGGCTATCAGTACGTCGGCAACGGCGGCCACACTGAAGGCACCGTGATCGACACCGGCGGTCTCCAGTACGTCGACACCGGGGCCACCGCTGACGACACCGTCATCAACGGCGGCTTCCAGTTCGTCAACGGCAGTTCGAACGGTGGTTCGATCGGCGGCGGTCAATCGCAGACCGGCGGCATTGCGAACAACGTGACGGTCAAGAACGGGGGTGCCCAGCACGTCTATAACGGCGGCAGCGCCTCGGGCACGACGGTCGAGGCCGGCGCCTTCCAGGACGTCTACCACGGCGCCGTGACCGGCACGCTCCTCAGCGGCTCGCAGCAGGTCCTCGAAGGTGCCAGCGCCGACCAGACGGTGGTCCAGGCCGGCGGCAACGCTTATGTCGGCAATGGCGGCAGCGTGACCGCGACCACGGTGAATGCCGGCGGCCTCCTGTATGTCGACACCGGCGCGTCCGCTTCGGGCACGACGATCGACGGCGGCTTCGCCTGGATCGCCGGCACGGCCTTCAACACGACGATCAACGGCGGCGAACTGGACTTGACGGGCTCGGCCTCGGGCACGCATCTGGCCGGCGGCGTGGAACGCGTGCTGGCGGGCGGCGTGCAGAATGGCGTCGATTTCGCCGGCTCCGCGGCAACCCTCACGCTGGCAAATGCCGACGGCCTCACCGGCACCGTGTCGAACTTCGAAGTCGGCGACATGATCGACCTGCTCAATACGTCGGTCTCCTCGTTCACCTTCGACGGCTCGACCCTGACACTGGTCACGAATGCCGGTACCCACGCCTACCAGTTTGCCGGGGTCCAGTCCGGCACCGAGCTGAACGTCGCTGACGACGGCCACGGCGGGACGGCCATCTCGCTGTCGCTGCTCGTGCAGCAGTCGGCCAGTCTCGTTCCCGACGCAGGCACGGAGAGCAGCTTCGTGGCGCAGGACACCACCCAGCAGCAGACCACGCTGGTCAGCCACGGCTGATCCCGCGATCGGCACCGGCACAGCCGGTCCCGATTTCCGTCCGAAGCGGCGGGAGGCCTCGCGGGCCTCCCGCCGTCTTCACATCCGACGACGTGCGAGCAATAACATTGTCCGCAAGTCTCGAACGTAGTTATCAAACCGTAACATAGCAGCGTTAGCTATCGGCGGCCTGCCGCCGGCAGGCGATGTCCGATCATCCGGACCCGGTGAACTCGGATAGCTGCAGTCCATGAGTATGAACGAGACCAATGCGAGGGAGCCGGCGGCCGGCCAACCGTCCGCTGCCGCGACCCCGAGGGCTCCGGCCGATCCCGGCCTGACCGCGCTGGTCATGATGCTCCAGTTTCTCGGCGTTCCCGCCGAGCCGGAGCAGCTCCGCCATCAGCTCGGCGTCAATGTGGTCGGCATCACCGAGATGCTGCGCTCCACCAGGCAGTTCAACGTCAAGGCGCGGCTGGTGAAGACCAGGTGGGACCGTCTCGACAAGACTCCCCTGCCGGCCATCGTCCCGCTGCGCGACGGCGGCTTCCTCATCCTGGGCAAGGCCGGCGACGGCAAGGCCATCGTGCAATATCCCGGCTCGCCGCGTCCGCAGATGCTGACCAAGGCCCAGTTCGAGGTACTCTGGGACGGCCGCGTCATCCTGATGACCAAGCGGGCGGCGCTGGCCGAACTGTCGCGGCGCTTCGACATCACCTGGTTCATGGGCGCGATCAACCGCTATCGCGGCCTGCTCGGCGAGGTGCTGCTGGCTTCGTTCTTCCTGCAGATCTTCGCGCTGGTGTCGCCGCTGTTCTTCCAGGTGGTGATCGACAAGGTGCTCGTCCACCGCAGCCTCGGCACGCTGGACGTGCTGGTCGTGGGCATCGTCGCGATATCGATCTTCGAGGTCGTCCTCGGCGGCCTGCGCACCTACCTGTTCGCGCACACCACGAACCGCATCGACGTCGAACTCGGCGCGCGCCTGTTCCGCCATCTGCTGGCGCTTCCGCTGTCCTATTTCCAGGCGCGGCGCGTCGGCGACACCGTGGCACGGGTCCGTGAACTCGAGAATCTGCGCAATTTCATCACCGGCTCGGCCCTGACGCTGGTGATCGATCTGTTCTTTACCTTCGTGTTTCTCGCGCTGATGGCGTTCTACTCGCCGCTCCTGACCGCGATCGTGATCGCGTCCTTTCCGTTCTACATCGCCATCTCCGCCGGAGCCACGCCGCTGTTCCGCTATCGGCTCGACGAGAAATTTAAGCGCGGCGCCGAGAACCAGTCATTCCTGGTGGAGAGCGTCACGGGCGTCGAGGCGCTCAAGGCCATGGCCGTCGAGCCGCAGATGCAACGGCGCTGGGAAGAGCAGCTTGCGGGCTACGTCGCGTCCAGCTTCCGCGTCGTCAATCTCGGCAACGTCGCCAGCCAGGGCGTTCAGTTCGTCAGCAAGATCAACATGGCGGTGCTGCTCTATTTCGGCGCCAAGCTCGTCATCGACGGCAATCTGACCGTCGGCGAACTCGTCGCCTTCAACATGCTCTCGGGCCGCGTCACGGCACCGGTGCTGAGACTGTCCCAGCTCTGGCAGGACTTCCACCAGGCACGATTGTCGGTCGAACGGCTCGGTGACATCCTCAACACCGTGCCGGAGCCGACGCACCGGCCGGGACGCGCGGCCCTGCCGGCGATCCGCGGCGAGATCGTCTTCGAGCATGTCGGCTTCCGCTACCGGATCGACGGGCCATCCATCCTGAACGACATCAATCTGAGAATACCCGCGGGTCAGATCGTCGGGATCGTCGGCACCTCGGGATCCGGCAAGAGCACGTTGGGGAAGCTGATCCAGCGGCTCTACCTGCCCGAGTCGGGCCGCGTGCTGGTGGATGGCAACGATCTGGCCGCGGTCGACCCGACCTGGCTGCGTCGGCAGGTCGGCGTCGTGCTGCAGGAGAACATGCTGTTCAACAGCTCGGTGCGCGACAACATCGCGCTGGCGGACCCTGCCCTGCCGATGGAACGGGTCGTCGCCGCGGCGAAGCTTGCCGGCGCGCACGAGTTCATCCTCGAGCTCCAGGACGGCTATGACACGATCATCGGCGAGCGCGGCAGCACGCTGTCGGGCGGTCAGCGCCAGCGCATTGCGATCGCGCGGGCGCTGACGACCGATCCGCGGGTGCTGATCTTCGACGAAGCCACCTCCGCGCTCGATTACGAGAGCGAGCGGGTGATCCAGCAGAACATGCGCGAGATCACGGCAGGCCGTACAGTCCTGATCATCGCGCATCGGCTCTCGACCGTGCGGACAGCGGACCGCATCATCACGATCGAGCGCGGGCGCATCGTCGAGGACGGCTCGCACGACCAGTTGATCCGCAGCGGCGGACGTTATGCGACACTTCATCGTGTCCAGGCAGGCATCCATGAGGTCGGCTAGGGCGATGCTCGCCTCGCTACGCAGGCCGACGCGCACGCGCGACGAGCGGGCATTCCTTCCGGCCGCCCTCGAGATCGTGGAGACACCGCCCTCCCCGATCGGCCGCGCCATTTCCGGGACGATCTCGGCGGTCTTCCTGATCGCGCTGATTTGGGCCGGCATCGGCACGGTCAACATCATTGCCACTGCGACCGGCAAGATCGTGCCGGATGGTCGCACCAAGGTGATCCAGCCGTTCGAGACCGCCGTGGTGCGTGCCATCCACGTGCGGGATGGTCAGCGCGTCAAGGCCGGAGATCTGCTGATCGAACTCGACCCGACGATGAGCCAGGCGGAGCTCAGCCATCTCCAGAGCGACCTCGTCGCCAGCGAACTCGACATCGCTCGCCTGCGGGCGGCGCTTGCCGGTGGCGACGAAAGCAAATTCGTCCCGCCCGAACGCGCTACCCCTGAGCAGATCCGGACCGCCAAGCGGTTTCTCGCTTCGCAAACGGCCGAACAGGCGGCCAAGCTGACCACGCTGGAATGGCAGGGCACGCAAAAGAAGGCGGAGCGGGCCACCACCGAGGCCTCGATCGGCAAGATCTCCTCGTTGATCCCGATCCTCCAGCAGCGCGTCGACGTACGAAAATATCTGGTCGACCGCGAATTCGGTTCCAAGCTGCAATATCTCACCGAGATGCAGGACCTCGTCTCCTACCAGCAGGAACTGCTGGTCCAGAAGAGCCGCTTTGCCGAGGCCGACGCGGCCGTGGGCGGCATCGAAGAGACCTTGCGCCGCACGCAAGCCGAATATCAACGCGGCCTGTTCGACGAACTCGCAAAGGCCGAGCAGAAAGCAGCAGGGCTGCGCCAGGACATCGTCAAGGCCGAGCAGCGCACCAGCCTGCTGCGCCTCACCGCGCAGGAAGACGGCATCGTTCAGCAACTCGCCGTCCACTCGATCGGGGGCGTCGTCACGCCGGCACAGACGCTGATGGTTTTGGTGCCAACAAGCGGCGGCCTCGAAATCGAGGCCATGATCTCCAACCGCGACATCGGCTTCGTCCGTCCGGGCGAAGAGGCCGCGATCAAGATCGATACGTTCAGCTTCACCCGCTACGGATTGCGTCAGGGCAGGGTGCTCAGCGTCTCGCAGGACGCCATCGTCCGCAACAAGCCGCAGGAAAAGCCCGGCGAGGCGCCGACGGGCACCGAAACGGCATCCAGCGAGCCGAAGGGCCAGGAACTCGTCTATTCCGCCCGCGTCTCCCTCGACCGCCCCGAAATGGACGTCGATGGACGCACCGTCAATCTGGCGCCCGGCATGGCCGTGACCGTCGAAATCAAGACCGGTACGCGGACCATCCTGAGCTATCTGATCTCGCCGCTCATTCGCTATGGTCAGGAAAGCTTGCGGGAGCGCTGAGGCACGCGGCGATGACACGCTCGCGCGGGTGAAGAGGTCCTGTCGGATCTGGTGAGATGCATCCCCGCCCGCTACGGCGCTATGTGCGGGATCGGACCGTTGTCCAAAACGACATCGTCGACCAGGTGCGGGTCGGCGCGTTCGGCAAGCGCGCTCCCCAGCCTGGCCGGCTTCGTGAGTTATTTCAGGCTGCCCGGGCAATCTGGCTGGGGCGGGAGGGATCGAACCTCCGAATGGCGGAATCAAAATCCGCTGCCTTACCGCTTGGCTACGCCCCATCAGGCGACTGACGGAATGGCGGAAGATCGGGCTACCGCGGATTCTCTCCAGTCGCAGCCGGTCTATAGGGAGAGGCGCGGCATTTCAACCGCCTGGAGGGGCAAAATACCACAGGCCAAGGATCGGCCCGCTTCACTCTATATTGCCCCCGCAGCGATGCCGTTCCCGGCCACTGCCCCGCCTCGGACCATTGAGACCGCCCCCGTTTCGTGAGAATACGGCTGCAATATTTGTCCTCGGGAGTGAGCCATGACCTACCGCGCGCCGATTTCTGACATGCTGCTGTCGCTCAACCATGGCGCGGGCCTCAAGGCCGCGATGGAAGCCGGGCATTATGGCGATTTCGACGCCGACCTCGCCGCCGCCGTGCTGGAGGAAGCCGGCAAGTTCGCTTCGGACGTGCTGGCGCCGCTCAACAAGGTGGGCGACGAGCACGGCATCAAGCTCGACGACGGCAAGGTCACGACCGCGCCGGGCTGGCCGGACGCCTACAAGCGCTGGACCGAGGGCGGCTGGAACGCGGTGTCCGGCCCGGAAGACTTCGGCGGCCAGGGCCTGCCGCTCGCGATCAACGCCGCCTGCACCGAGATCTGGAGCGCCGCCAACGTCGCCTTCGGCCTCTGTCCGCTGCTGACGGCCTCGGCGATCGAGGCGCTGGACGCGCATGGCAGCGACGAGCTGAAGAGAATCTATCTCGCGAAGCTCGTCTCCGGCGAATGGACCGGCACGATGCAGCTGACCGAGCCGCAGGCAGGCTCCGACGTCGGCGCGCTGCGCACCCGCGCGGAGAAGCAGGCTGACGGCACCTATCGCATCACGGGGACGAAGATCTTCATCACCTATGGCGAGCACGACATGACCGACAACATCGTGCATTTCGTGCTGGCGCGCCTGCCTGATGCGCCCGCCGGCACCAAGGGTATCTCGCTCTTTCTCGTTCCCAAGTTCATGGTGAATGCCGACGGCTCACTGGGACAGCGCAACGACATCTATGCCTCCGGCGTCGAGCACAAACTCGGCATGCACGCTTCCCCGACCTGCACCATGACCATGGGCGATCACGGCGGCGCGATCGGCTTTCTCATCGGTGAAGAGAACCAGGGCATGCGCTGCATGTTCACGATGATGAACCAGGCCCGCCTCGGAGTCGGCCTGGAGGGCGTCGGCGTTGCCGACCGCGCCTACCAGCAGGCCTTGTCGTATGCGCAGGAGCGCAAGCAGGGTCGCGCGGTCGGCAAGAAAGGCGACGGCTCGGATGCGATCTTCGTGCATCCCGACGTCAAGCGCATGCTGATGCGGATGCGGGCGCAGACCGCGGCCGCGCGCACCATCTGCTATGCGACCGCGGTCGCGATCGACGTCTCGACGCGGGCCAAGGACGCGAAGGTGCGCGCCGACGCGGCAGCACGCGCGGCGCTGCTCACGCCGATGGCCAAGGCCTATTCCACCGATATCGGCAACGAGGTCGCCTATCTCGGCGTGCAGATCCATGGCGGCATGGGCTTCATCGAGGAGACCGGCGCGGCCCAGCACTACCGCGATGCCCGCATCACCGCGATATACGAGGGCACCAACGGCATCC
The DNA here is from genome assembly GCF_001556045.1 of Bradyrhizobium sp. CCH5-F6. Taxonomy (GTDB): domain Bacteria; phylum Pseudomonadota; class Alphaproteobacteria; order Rhizobiales; family Xanthobacteraceae; genus Bradyrhizobium. The sequence continues at coordinate 7,767 of NZ_LSIC01000038.1, read as the reverse complement.
AGGCGATCGATCTCGTCACGCGCAAGCTGGCGGCCAATGGCGGCGCGTCTGTGTGGGCATTGCTCGACGAACTCTCGGCAACCGTCAGCAAGGTCGAGGCCTCCAACGATCCCGGTTTCGGCACCACGGGTGCAAAGCTGCGCGAGGCGCTGGACGCTTTGAGGCGCACCAGCAAATGGCTCCTGGAGCGCGTTGCCTCCGCACCGAACGAGGCGCTCGCGGGAGCGACTCCCTATCTGCAGCAGTTCGGCGCGACGCTCGGCGGCTGCCTGCTCGCCTCCGAGGCGCTTGCCGCCAAAGCCGACGGTAACGCGGACGCTGCGCGCTACGTTGCGCTCGCGCGCTTCTTTGCCGAGAACATCACGGTGCAGGCGGGAGCGCTCGAGCGGACCGTGACGGAAAGCGCGGAGTCGGTCGCGGCGGCGGATGCGGTGCTGCTGGGGTAGTCGCTTCATGTGTCCGGACGCGCTGCAACGCGTCGCGCTGCTGCGCAGAGTCGGGACACAAGGCAAGGAAGCGATCGGGATGACATGAGCCCCCGTTCGGCAGCGCACCGCTGAAATAGCGCTGCGTCCGGGGGCACGAGAGGCAACCCGGCTCAGGCTACGAAGCTGCGATCTCCGCCCGTCTGCCCGGCCGCCACAGCACCACGCCCGCCGCGACGAGATCGAGCACCACACACAACGCAAAGGCCGTCGTGTAGTTGCCGGTCACGCTACGCACGAGACCGACGATGCCGGGGCCGAACGCGCTGACGATGCCGCTGATAGACGTGCCCAATCCCATCGCGGCAGCGAAGGCGGTAGCGCCGACCTCGCGCTGGATGATCAGGGGCGGGAACGTGATCATGTTGCCGATCGAGAAGCCGTAGACGCCGCAGCAGGCCAGCAGGACGGTCGGACTCGTGCTTTGGAGAAGCACGAACAGCGCCGCCGCCTGGCTCGTCATCGACGCAGCGCAGGCGAGACGCGGATCGAGCCGGTCGACGAACAGGCCGAGCGACAGGCGCCCGACCACCGCCATCGCCGCCATGATGGTCACCGCGAGCCCTGCCGCGGAGCGGCCGATCAGCGGCTCGAGAAACGTGACCTGGTGGATGATGAACCCCATCTGCGCCAGCAGCGCCATCGCGATCGGCAGCACCATGGTCCAGAACGCCGCGTTGGCGAGCAGCGCCTTGCGGGAAAGGCCTGGCGCGGCCGCGCCGCGAGCGACCGGACGTCCGCCCGATTTGAGCGACATCCCGGCGGGCCAGCTGATGAAGGTCACGACCACGGGCAGCACCAGAACCATCATCGCGAGCGTGGCCGCCAGCATCGCGGACCGGAAGCCGATGCTGCCGGTCAGCGACAGCAGCAGCGGGACGAGGATGATACCGCCGCAGGTCGCTCCGTTGAAAGCAAGGCTGAGCGCGAGCCCGCGGCGCCGCTCGAACCAGGAATTCAGCAGGGTCGCGATCACCACGGTGCCCATGCCGGTCCAGCCGACCGACATCAGCGCATAGGCGAGATAGAGCTGCCAGGGCGTCTGCATCAGTGCCAGCAGCGCGGTCGAAGCGCCGAGCGCCGACAGGCCGCACAGGATCAGGCAGCGCAGCCCAATGCGCTCGAGCAGATCGTCGGTGAAGACGACGAGCACGGATGTCAGGACGAACGAGAAGGTGCTGGCCGCGGAAATCAGCGTGCCCGGCCAGCCATGGGCGCGCTGGAGCTCGGCGAGATAGACGCCCTGGCCGTAGAGGCCGAACCCGAACATGAAGAAGGCCATCAGGAAGCAGGCCAGCACGACACGCCAACCGCGATAATGTGGGGAGGATTCGTCAATACGGGTTGCGGCAATCATCTGTCGAGCAATCAGAAAAAGAGAGAACGCGCGAGATCGTGCCCCACAACTAACGGTTTTTCAAATGAAACATTGTAGCCACTTGTTGCGCCACGCGCCATCAGCCGGTGGCGTGCGCCAATCCTTGTGCAACGCGGCGCTGAAAAGATGAGCGCATGTAGCGGCAGATGAGCCGCGCGATCGATACGGCGCAGAACGACGCCCGTTGCATGATCATCGCCGGCGTCTCCGTTCACCGGCCGCGACAACCTCGAGGGTTTCGTGCGAGCCGACACGCGTGTTAACGACGAAGCATTGTGATATCTTCGCGCGCTGCGTCTAATCTTGTCCCATGCGATACGTCTTTCCGATCCTGGCCGTCCTCGCCGCCCTCCCCGCCTCGGCCCAGACCGCGGCGCCGGTCGAGCTGCGCATCCTCGCGATCAACGATTTTCACGGCAATCTGCGTCCGCCGCCGGGCGGCATCCGCATCGAGGATCCCGAGGACAACGCCAAGAAGGTCATGGTGGCGGCCGGCGGCGCCGAATACATGGCGACGCTGGTGAAGCAGCTGCGGGAGGGGCGCAAGAACACCATCTTCGTCGCTGCCGGCGATCTGATCGGCGCGAGCCCTTTCCTGTCGGCGATGTTCCACGACGAGCCCTCGATCGAGTCGCTCTCGATGATGGGCCTTGCGATCAGCTCGGTCGGCAATCATGAATTCGACGAAGGCAAGACCGAGCTCTTGCGGATGCAGAACGGCGGCTGCCATCCGGTCGACGGCTGCCAGGGACCGCATCCCTTCACGGGCGCCAAATTCCGTTATCTCGCGGCCTCCACCATCGAGACCGCGACAGGCAAGAGCGTGCTGCCGCCCTACGAGATCCGGGATTTCGACGGCGTTCCCGTCGCCTTCATCGGGCTGACCTTGAAGGAGACCGCCGGCATCGTCTCGCCATCGGGCATTGCCGGACTCGAATTCCGCGACGAGGCCGAGACGGTGAACGCGCTCGTGCCGCAGCTGAAGGCGGCTGGCGTCGAAGCGATCGTGGTGTTGATCCACCAGGGCGGCGAGCCCGCCGGCGACTACAATGAATGCCCGGGCCTTGCGGGGCCGATCGTCGACATCGTCAAGAAATTCGATCGTGCCGTGGACGTCGTCGTCAGCGGCCACACCCACCGCGCCTATGTCTGCGACATCGACGGGCGGCTCGTCACCAGCGGCGACAAATACGGGACGCTGGTCACCGCCATCGACCTCAGGCTCGATCCGGCGACGCGCGACATCGTCAGCGCCAAAGCCGAGAACGTCATCGTCGCCAATGCTTCGCTGGCCAAGGATCCCGAGCAGACCGCATTGATCGACGCCTACGACAAGCTCTCTGCGCCGATCGCCAACCGGCCGGCCGGTTCGGTGACGCAGACGCTGTCGCGCGTGCCGAACGAGGCCGGCGAAAGCGCGCTTGGCGATATCATCGCCGACGCGCAATTGCTCGCAACCCGCGACGCGAAGGATGGCAGCGCTGTCATCGCGCTCACCAATCCCGGCGGCATCCGCACGGACATCGTCCCGAAGGAGAACGGCGCGATAACGTTCGGCGATGTCTTCGCCAGCCAGCCGTTCCGCAACCGCCTCGTCACCATGACGCTGACGGGCAGCCAGCTCAAGGACATGCTCGAGCAGCAATGGTTGGACCCAAAGCGGCCGCGGATCCTCCAGGTGTCGAACGGGTTCAGCTATACTTGGGATGCATCAAGGCCATTCGGCGAGCGCGTCATTCCTGAGAAGATGACGCTCAATGGCGGGCTGATCGAATCTGGAAGCGGCTACCGCGTCACGCTCAACGACTACCTCGCCGTCGGCGGAGACGGGTTTACCGTCGCCAAACAGGGCACGGCGCTGCAATATGGCGGCTACGACGCGGACGCGCTGTTCGCGTTCTTCAGGGCGCACGGGCCGATCGGGCCGCTGCCGCTCAACCGCATCCTGCGCGTGAATTGATCCGGATCAAACGGACGGCCCTTTGCCATTCCCGGCCAAGCGCTTAAATTGGGATTTGCATTGCGTTTTGGCGGCGGATGCGCCAACGACGTCAAAAGCCCGTATCCCATGAGGCCGACCTGATGAGCACGCTTCTCCTTTCCCACAAGGCCTGCCTCGACCATGTCACGCCGCCGGGACACCCTGAGCGGCCGGATCGTCTGCGCGCGGTGGAAGAAGCCCTGTCGCAAGAGCGCTTCCAGTTCCTGGCGCGCGAGGAGGCGCCGGAGGGCGATCTCGATCTCGTCACCCTCTGCCACAACGAGCATTACGTCACCGAGTTGCGCCACATCGCTCCGACCAGCGGTCAGGTTTACATCGACGGCGACACCTCGATGTCCCCTGGCACGTGGGAAGCGGTGATGCGCGGCGTCGGCGGAGCTGTCGCGGCGACCGAAGCCGTAATGAATGGCGAGCACCGCAACGCCTTCGTCGCGATACGCCCGCCCGGACATCACGCCGAGATCGGCAAGCCGATGGGCTTCTGCTTCTTCGACAATGTCGCCATCGCCGCGCGCCACGCGCAGCGCAAATTCGGCATCAAGCGCGCGGCCATCGTCGATTTCGACGTGCACCACGGCAACGGCACGCAGGACATCTTCTGGTCGGACCCGACCGTGATGTACTGCTCGACGCACCAGATGCCGCTGTTTCCGGGCACCGGCGCCAAGAGCGAGCGCGGCGATCACGACACCATCGTCAACGCGCCTCTCGCTTCCGAAGACGGAGGCCCCGAATTCCGCTCCGCGTTCGAGCATCTGATCCTCCCGCAGCTCGAGAAGTTCAGCCCCGAGCTGATCGTCATATCCGCCGGCTTCGACGCGCATTACCGCGACCCCCTCGCCTCGCTGAACCTGCGCGCGGAGGACTACGCCTGGGTGACGCGCAAGCTGATGGACCTCGCCGACAAGACCGCAGGCGGCCGCGTTGTTTCGGTGCTCGAGGGGGGCTATGACCTGCAAGGACTGAAAGAATCTGTTACGGCGCATGTCGGCGCCTTGATGGGCGCCTGACGACGCCCGCCACATTAAGCCCGCAAAACCCGCCTTCACTGCAAGGAAAGCGAGTCGGGCAATCGGAAACGGATATGGCCGAAAATACCCAAGTCGACGTCTCCAGGCTCACCTTCGAGCGCGCGATCGAGGAACTCGAGACGATCGTGAAGCGGCTCGAAGACGGCAAGGTGCCGCTCGAGGAATCCGTGACGATCTACGAGCGCGGTGAAGCCCTCAAGCGCCGCTGCGAGGAGCTCTTGCGCCAGGCCGAGGCGCGGGTCGACAAGATCACCACCGATGCCAGTGGTCAGCCCACAGGCACTGCGCCGCTCGACGTGCAGTAAGGAAAGGCTCCCCGATCCCTGGCCGCGCGTGCGCCTGTAAGGCGCGGCCGGCTTGCATTTTTGCATGATGACACGGCGCCTTCCCTGGCGTGACGCGGTTCCCTCGGCGGAGCCGTTGCAGCCACGCCCCGGAATCGGGGCCATCCGTGCACCAAACGATCCATTCCGCCGAGAAAGTCTGCGACGGAACCGGGCAAACCGGAACCGGTCCTTGCCCGGCCAAGGTTAACCAAACTGGCCCGCCGGTTGCACCTGCATACCCGTAGCCGGCCCTGCGGGTTGGCTTTGGCCCAAGCTTTGGTGTAAAGCTGCGCGGAGTGTGGCTTTTTGCAAGCGTTGCGTGGGCACCAAATACCGACGGCAAGCGCTTCAAACTGCTAATGAAATTGGCTTGGGACGGACGAAGCCGATCTAAGTGACAGGGATCACAGAGACTGAACCGGAGCGCACCTAAGCTTACCTAAGCTTGAAGACGGGGCTTTGGCCCATGCAGGTGGCTCCGACGGTTTGAGGACTCGCGCTGCGCCGATATTGTGCAAACCCATCGCGCACCGGAATGACCTTCCGGCGCTGACAAATTGGAAATCGCCGTGAACGCATACAGTAAGACGCCGCTTCTCGACACCATCCGGACGCCGGAAGACCTGCGCAAGCTCAAGGTCGAGCAGGTTCGCCAGGTCGCTGACGAGTTGCGGCAGGAGACCATCGATGCCGTCTCGGTGACCGGCGGTCATTTCGGCGCGGGCCTCGGCGTGGTCGAGCTCACCACCGCGATCCACTACGTATTCGATACGCCGCGCGACCGGCTGATCTGGGACGTCGGCCATCAGGCCTATCCGCACAAGATCCTCACCGGCCGGCGCGACCGCATCCGCACGCTGCGCACCGGCGGCGGTCTCTCCGGCTTCACCAAGCGCAGCGAGAGCGACTACGATCCGTTCGGCGCGGCGCATTCCTCGACCTCGATCTCCGCCGGCCTCGGCATGGCCGTCGCGCGCGACCTCTCCGGCGGCAAGAACAACGTTATCGCAGTGATCGGTGACGGTGCGATGTCGGCGGGCATGGCCTATGAAGCCATGAACAACGCGGGTGCCATGAACTCGCGCCTGATCGTCATCCTCAACGACAACGACATGTCGATTGCGCCCCCGGTCGGCGCCATGAGCGCCTATCTGTCGCGCCTCTACTCGGGCAAGACCTATCGCACCCTGCGCGAGGCGGCCAAGCAGATCAACAAGCGCCTGCCCAAGATCCTCGCCAACCGCGCCAACCGCGTCGAGGAATATTCGCGCGGCTTCATGATGGACGGCGGCACGCTGTTCGAGGAACTCGGCTTCTATTACGTCGGCCCGATCGACGGGCACAATCTCGACCACCTCCTGCCCGTACTGAAGAACGTGCGCGACATGGAGGAAGGCCCGATCCTGGTCCACGTCGTGACGCAGAAGGGCAAGGGCTACGGCCCGGCAGAAGCCTCCGCCGACAAGTATCACGCGGTCGTCAAGTTCGACGTCGCGACCGGTACCCAGGCCAAGGCCAAGCCGAACGCGCCGGCCTACCAGAACGTGTTCGGCCAGAGCCTCGTCAAGGAAGCGCAGAAGGACGACAAGATCGTCGCCATCACCGCGGCCATGCCTTCGGGCACCGGCGTAGACATCTTCAACAAGGCGTTCCCCGACCGCACCTTCGACGTCGGCATCGCCGAGCAGCACGCGGTGACCTTCGCCGCCGGTCTTGCGACCGAAGGCTACAAGCCGTTCTGTGCGATCTACTCGACCTTCCTGCAGCGCGGCTATGACCAGATCGTGCATGACGTCGCGATCCAGAGTCTGCCGGTCCGCTTCGCCATCGACCGCGCAGGCCTCGTCGGTGCCGACGGCGCGACCCATGCCGGCTCGTTCGACAACGCCTATCTCGGCTGCCTGCCCAACATGGTGATCATGGCGGCGGCCGACGAAGCCGAGCTCGTGCACATGGTGGCGACCCAGGTCGCGATCGACGACCGTCCGAGTTCGCTGCGCTACCCGCGCGGCGAAGGCCGCGGCATCGAGATGCCCGAAGTCGGCATTCCGCTCGAAATCGGCAAGGGCCGCATGATCCGGCAGGGCAGCAAGATCGCGCTGCTCTCCTTCGGCACGCGCCTCGCCGAATGCGAGAAGGCCGCCGACGAGCTCGCCGCCCTCGGCCTGTCGACCACGATCGCGGACGCGCGCTTCATGAAGCCGCTGGACACCGAGCTGGTGCTCAAGCTGGCCCGCGACCACGAAATCCTGATCACGATCGAGGAAGGCTCGATCGGCGGCTTCGGCTCGCATGTCGCGCAGTACCTGACCGATCAGGGCGTGCTCGACACCGGCATGGTCAAGTTCCGCTCGATGGTGCTGCCCGACGTGTTCCAGGACCACGACACCCCGGCCGCGATGTACGCCCGCGCCGGTCTCGACGCCAAGGGCATCGTCGCCAAGGTGTTCGAGGCGCTCGGCAAGGACGTGAAGACCGAGACGGTCAAGCTGGCCTGATGCTGGTTCACCTCTCCCGCTGACCTGTCTCTTATACACATCTGACG
>NZ_LSIC01000037.1 GCF_001556045.1 Bradyrhizobium sp. CCH5-F6 | reverse complement strand
TCGTCGAGCGAGGAGACCGTCTTCTTCGGCTTCGGCGCCGCGTAATAATAGAGGTCCTGGAAGTCGATCTTGGGGTAGTCGACCCGCGCCCAGGTCGGCTCCGTCATGGTCAGCCAGCGCCGATAGGCTTCGAGCCGCCACTGGAGCATCCAGGCGGGCTCGTTCTTCTTCTCGGAGATGAACTTGACGGTTTCTTCCGACAGACCCTTGGGGGCCTTGTCGGACTCGATCAGGGTCTCAAACCCATAACGATACTGGTCGACGTCGA
>NZ_LSIC01000036.1 GCF_001556045.1 Bradyrhizobium sp. CCH5-F6 | reverse complement strand
TCAGCGCGTTGTAACTCAGCGCCGTCGCGCCGAACACCAGCGCGATCGCTTCGGGTGAGTTCCGGACCTGTGTCTCGAACTGCGCGACGATTCCATTGCGCGGCTCATTTCGGCCCGTGTCGTTCGCCCGTGCGAGCAAGACGTCGTCCGCGGGATCGCGGGCCATGATCATGCCGACAGGTCGATCGGCATCGATGCTCAGCGCCTCGATCAGCCGCACGAAGGCCCGCTGTAACCGCGCGATCTGTGCCTCGTCGAAATGCTTGCATTGATAGTTGAAGACGAGACGCAGGCGCTCATCTATGCCGACGCTTGCGAACAACGGGTAATTGCTGGTCTCGACAATCCGGGTCTCTCCGACCTGGATCTGCTGGTTCCTTCCGATCAGCGCGCGGTCAACCGGGTAGTTCTCGAACACCAGGATGGTGTCGAACAGCGGCCGTCCGGGGCGCCCTGCCAGGCGCTGAATCTCATAGAGCGGCGTCGCGCCAAACTCGCGCAAGCCCAGATTGCGATCCTGCAATTCGCGCAGCCATGCTCCAACGGTCTGCTGCGGGCTGACGCCGTCGACGACCGGCAATGTGTTGATGAACAGGCCGACCATCTCTTCAGCGCCAGCAAGCTCAGGCGGCCTGCCCGACACGGTGACACCGAAGCAAACCGTGCTCTGCCCGGTATGCTGTCGCAGCAACTGCGCCCACGCCGCCTGCACTAGCGTATTCATCGTGATGCGCTCGCGCGCCGCGAATCCCTGCAACCGTTCAGTCAACGCGGGATCCAGCTCCAGCGAAAGCGAGCCGTGGCCGGACGATTGCGCGCCTGTTCGTTCAGCCAAGCCTTCCGCCAGGAAACTCGGCTCGTCCAGCCCGGCAGTTACATTGCGCCAGAATGCCGTCGACGCGTCGCCGTCGCGACTCTTCAGCCACGCGATGTAGTCTCGATAACGGTGATGCAACGCCGGCAGACGTCCCTCGCCGTTATGCTGCATCACCTCGCCGATCAACCGTGCCGAGCTCCATCCGTCGAGCAGGATGTGATGATGCGTCCAGATCAGCCAATGCCTGTTGTCGCCGAGCCGGATCAGCCGGACCCGCTGCAAGGGTGGTTGCGACAAGTCGAACCCCGCGACCTGCTCCTGTCGCGAGACGTCGATCAGCGCCGCATCCAATTGTGCCTGGTCCCACGTCACCATACGCGCCCGCCAGTCGTCCTCGACAAAGGGCACTTCGGCCCGTCGATAGACGACCTGTTGCGGCGCGCCGGACAGGTCGCGCCAGACAAATCCGGTCCGCAGCACGGCATGACGATCGCTGACCGCTTGCCAGGCGCGGCGCAGCTTTCCCGCATCCAGGCCGTGGATTTCCGCTGCGACCTGATTGACGTAGAGCCCGCTCTCGCCGTCATGCATTGCATGGAACAACATGCCCTGCTGCATCGGCGACAATGGATAGATGTCCTCGATCTCGCGCCAATCGAGCCCAAGCCTGTCGAGCTCGGCCTGATCGAGCCCCGACAACGCCACGTCGGACGGTGTCAGGCCGCAGGCACCGCTGGTGCAATGATCGACCAGCTCACGCAGTGCAGTCTCGTACAACGCCGCCAATCGTTCGACCGTCTCGCGCCGATAGCGTTTGCGACCGAAACCGAACGACAGCCGCAGCCGGCCATCGCGGACCGTGCCGTTCACGCTCAGCCAGCGTCTTAGCGGGCTCGATGCACCGCGGGATGGACCGGCGCTCTCCGCGGCCAACGTGAACAGCGCCGCATCAGCGTCACCGCCGTCGATCTGGCCGAGATAGTTGAAGGCAATCTTCGGCTCTCCGACATGCGACAGCGCCGTGCGCTGCTCTCTCGAGCCGAGATACCGCAACACGCCGTAGCCCAGGCCACGACCCGGAATGTCACGAATCTCCTCCTTCACCGACTTGATCAACATCGAGGGCTCTTGCGAGCCACCGGCCAATCGCACCGGAAAGGCCGTCGTGAACCAGCCGACCGTGCGCGAGAGGTCGAGATCGCCGGACAAGTGTTCGCGGCCATGCCCCTCCAGCTCGACGAGGACCTCGTCCTGCCCACTCCACCGCCAAACGGCGCGTGCAAGCCCGGCGAGGAGAAGATCGTTGATCTGCGTACGATAGGCAGGCGGAACTTCCGCGAGCAGCCGCTGCGTCCACTCGCTTTCGAACGTCAGCAAGACCTCATCGGCATCCGCAATGCGATCGATGCCGGCATGATCGTCATCGCAGGGAATCTCCGCATTTGCGCCGCGGCCGACCCAGTAAGGAAGTTCCGCCGCCAGTTCAGGCGATGTAGCGTGGGCCCGCAAGTGCTGTCCCCACAGCGCGTAGGCATGGCTCTTCGGCGGTAACGTGACCGTGGCGTTGCCCTGCGCAAGCTGGGTGTAGGCGGACGCGATGTCCTCCAGCAAAATCCGCCAAGACACGCCGTCGACCACGAGATGGTGGATCACGATCAGAAACCGCTGGTTGCCATCGGCGACATCGATTCCGACCGCCCGCAGCAGCAACCCGTCGGAGATCGCCAAACTTGCCTGCGCCGACGATGCCAGCGCCGTCACGGCTTCGCGGTCGACCGCATGCCGGATCCAGAGCAGCGCGTCCACAGTTGGAGCAGCGCCGTGCTCGGCGCGCCAGCCTTCCTGGCTCTCTTCAAAGCGCAGGCGTAGCGCGTCATGATGATCGACCACGGCTGCGAGCGCGCGCCCCATCACGTCCCAGTCGAGGCGATCTCTCGGCTGCAGCAGCACCGCCTGGTTCCAATGATTCCGATTTTCGATGTCCTCCGCAAAGAAGCGGGACTGAATCGGCAAAAGAGAATGAGGGCCGGTGACCTGCCCTTGGTCGGCGAGCGTCTCCATGCGCTGCTCTGTCCGCGCCGCCAGCGCCAGCCCTTCCAGCGTCTGATGCTGAAACACGTCGCGGGGCTCGATCAGATATCCGGCGCGCCGGGCACGGCTCACCATCTGGAGCGAGATGATGGAATCTCCGCCGAGTTCGAAGAAGTTGTCGGTGAGGCCGACGGCCGGCCGGCCGAGCAGTTCGGCCCATATCGTCGCAAAAGCCATCTCGGCCGGCGTGCGTGGTGCCTGATGCTCCGCCTGCCCGCGGGACGTGTCGAGCGCCGGAAGCGCATGACGATCCACTTTGCCGCTTGGCATCAACGGCAGTTGCTCCAGCACCATGATCCTCGGTGGCACCATGTAATCGGGCAAGACGGTCGAGAGCGCAGTCCGTAAGCCTGCCTCTTCCAACTCACCTGAGCCGCTGACGTAGCCGATGAGTTGACGGCCGGCGCCGACCTCTCGCGCCACCACGACTGCCGAGCGAACACCGGGCTGTTCGAGCAGCCGCGCCTCGATCTCGCCGAGTTCGATGCGGAAGCCGCGAATCTTGATCTGATGATCCGCGCGCCCGACATAGTCGATCGCGCCGTCGGCCCGCCAGCGCGCCAGATCTCCCGATCGATAGAGCCGCTCACCCGCCTCGCTGAAGGGATCGGGAATGAAGCGCTCCGCCGTCAGCTTCTCGCGCCGCCAATAGCCCCGCACCAATCCCGCCCCGCCTATGAACAACTCACCGGTCACGCCTTGCGGAACGAGGTTCAGATCGGTATCGAGGATACGAATCGTGACGCCAGGAATGGGCCGTCCGATCGGCACACGCGCCGAACCCTCGTCGCAACAGGTCCAATAAGTGGCGTTGATCAGGGCTTCGGTCGGCCCGTAGCGATTGTCGAAGCGCACATTGGGGAACGCTCCGAGCACGCGCGTCATCAGTTCGTGCGAGAGCGCTTCACCGCCGACAAACAAGCGTTTGAGCGAGATGCAACGTATCGCGCCAGGCTCGGTCACGAAATGCTCGAGCATCTGCGGCACGAAATGCAGCGTCGTCACGTCATGGGCGATGACGGAATCCACCAGCAGCTGCGGCTCGCGATGCGCCCCCGGAGCCGCGATCACAAGCCGCGCACCGGTCGCGAGCGGCCATAAAATCTCCCAGACCGAGACGTCGAAGCTGAACGGTGTCTTGTGCAGCAAAGTTTCGCTGGCATCGAGACAATATTCCGCCTGCATCCAGCCAAGGCGCGCCGCAAGCGCGCGATGCGAGCAGGCCACACCCTTGGGCACGCCGGTCGATCCCGACGTGTACATCACGTAGGCCAGGCTGTCCGGATGAAGCGCCGCATCGGGATTGCCGGCGAGCTCCTCGATGCTAGCTTCGTCCTCTCTGCCGATGGTCCAGGCCTCGGTTCCTGCCTCCGCGATCACCGGCGCAAGATGCGGGAGCAACCGTTCCTGGGTCAGCAACAGGGCTGCTCCGCTGTCGCGCAGCATGTGAAGGAGGCGATCGGAGGGATAGTCGGGATCGAGCGGCAGATAGGCGCCGCCCGCCTTCAACACGGCGAGGACAGATACGATCAATTCGAAACTGCGTTCGAGTGCCAAACCAACCAGTCGGTCGCGACCGATTCCATGGTCTCGCAGCCGCCACGCCAGGCGATTGGCGCGCGCGTTCAGCTCGCCATAGCTGATCTGCCGGTCGCCGAAAACCAATGCGATCGAATACGGCGAGGCCGCAGCACGGGCTTCGATCTGTGTGACGATGCTGTCGCTAAACTGTGGGACCCGCTCGATACTGCCGCTCCAACCGAGCACCTTCTGGATTTCGTCGGCATCGAGGCCGTCGATCGCGCCCAGCGGCCTGGACGCGTCCTCCACGATCCTGGCCAGCAGCCGCGACAGCGAAGCTTGCAGATACCTGATCTGGTCGTCCTCGAAGCGGCCTCGGTCATAGCGAAAGCCTAGATTGATGCCGTCGGACTTGGCGAACACCGCCACCGTCAGCGCATAGTTCGTGATCGAGACCTGCTCGACCCGGCCGAACCGGCGCCCACTTTCGTTCTCGCCTCGCAGAGCCTGATCGATCGGATAGTTCTCGAACACGAGGATATTGTCGAACAGCGCGCGCCCGGAGCGACCTGCGAGACGCTGAATCTCATAGAGCGGCATCCAGCCGTGATCGCGCAGATCCGTGTTGCGCGCCTGGAGGTCGCGCAGCCACACTCCCACTTCGGCTTGCGGGCTGGCCGGATCGACGACGGGCAGCGTGTTGATGAACAGGCCGACCATGTTCTCGATCCCACCGATCTCGGCCGGCCGGCCCGAGACCGTCGCGCCGAAACAGACCGCGCGCTGACCGGTGTGACGGCGCAGCAGCTGCGCCCAAGCCCCCTGCACCAGAGTGTTCAGCGTGACGCGCTCACGCTTGGCGAACGCTTGCAGGCCGACCGTCAGCTCGGCCGTGAGAAACAAGTCCAGCGAACCGTGGCCGGATGCCCCCCCCGTTGCCGGTCCTCCCAGCGCGTCCGCGAGGAAGCTGGACTCCTCCAGCTCCGCTAGCGCCGTGCGCCAGAACACCGTCGACGCGGCGCGGTCCTGCTTTTGCAGCCACTCGATGTAATCGCGATAGCGGCCCGCCACGGCCGGCAAACGCTCGCCACGTTCGTGCTGCAGGATCTCGGCCATCAGACGTGCCGCGCTCCAGCCATCGAGCAGAATGTGGTGGTGCGTCCAGATCAGCCAGTGGCGTGCGTCGTCGAGCCGGACTAGCCGCACCCGCTGGAGCGGCGCTTGCGCCAAGTCGAACGCCCTGGCGCGCTCAGCTTGCGAGACCCGTGCCAGCGCGGCTCGAAGCCCTTCATCGTCCATCGCGGCCGCCTGCGCGCGCCAGTCTTCTTCTTCAAATGGCAGATGCACACGACGGTGGACCACCTGCTGCGCCGCCCCCGACAGCTCGCGCCACGCAAATCCGGTTCGCAACACGGCGTGCCGCGCGCTGACCTCATGCCAGGCCGCGCGCAATCTACCGGCATCGAGGCCGCGGACCTCCAGGCCGATCTGGTTGACGTAATTGCCACTCTCGCCATCACGCAGGGCATGGAACAGCATGCCCTGCTGCATCGGCGACAGCGGATAGATATCCTCGATCTCACGGCAGTCGATCGTCGCGACCAGCGCGTCGAGATCAGCCTGGCTCAGATCCGACAACACGAAATCCGACGGCGTCACGCCGTTGGCGCCTCCGGTGCAGTGGTCGACCAGTTCGCGCAAGGCCGCAGCATAATGCTCCGCAAGACGTTCGATCGTTGCCCGCCGGTAACGCCTGCGGCCATAGCTGAACGACAGACGCAATTGTCCTTCGCCGACCTGACCGTTGATAGTCAACCAACGACCGAGCGGCGCGCTTTCGCTGCGCATCGGCCCCGCGCTCTCGGGCGCGAGACGGAACGGCGCGCTCTCACCCATGCTGGAATCGAACTGGCCGAGATAGTTGAAGACAATGCGCGGCTCATGGCATGCATCCAGCGCGCTGCGTTGCGCCTCGGTGCCGAGATGACGCAGGACGCCGTAACCCAGCCCGCGGCTGGGAACGGCTCGAAGCTCCTCCTTGACGGATTTGATCAGCGCAGCATCGTCGCCGGAACCGCCCGGCAGCCGCACCGGAAAAGCCGTGGTGAACCAGCCAATGGTGCGAGACACGTCCATTCCCTTGAACACATCCTCACGGCCATGCCCTTCGAGCTCAACGACGACATCCTCGATTCCGCTCCAGCGCGACACCGCACGCGCAAGCGCTGCAAGCAGGAGATCATTGACTTGGGTTCGATAGGCGGATGGCGCTTCCTTCAGCAGCCGCGTCGTCAATCCTGCGTCGAACGACAGCTGGATTTCCTCACCGTCCGCAACCCTGTCAACGCCGCCATGATCATCGTCGCAGGGAAACTCAGCCTGCGATCCTCTTTCAAGCCAATAGCCGAACTCAGCTGCCAACTCATCGCTGCCAGCATAGGCCTGCAACCGCGCGCCCCAGGATGCATATGGCTCGCTCCTCGCAAGCACGACCGAGGCCGCATCCTGGTGGAGCTGATCGTATGCCGTCGCAAAATCCTCTAGCAGCACGCGCCATGACACGCCATCGACGACCAGATGATGCACGAGCACCAGAAGCCGCTGGTTGCCGTCCGCAAGGTCCATACCGACCACGCGCAGCAGCGGCCCTGCCAGCGACAGGCTGGCCTGGGCTTCAGATGCGACTTTCGTGACTGCGGCAGCGTCGCGGACGTCGCTGCGAATCCACAGCAGCTCCGACGTTGGCGGCATTGCGCCATAGGTTGCACGCCAGGTGCCATCCACGTCCTCGAAGCGCAGGCGCAAGGCCGCGTGATGAGCGACGAGAGCGGCGACCGTGCGCTCGACAAGTCGCCAATCGAGCCGCGACTTCGGCATCAACAGGACAGCCTGGTTCCAGTGGTGGCGCTCCCCTGCGTCCTCGCTGAAGAACCGCAACTGGATCGGCAGCAGCGGATGCTCGCGGCCCTCGATAGCGCCCTCAGGGACGACATCGTCCGCCTTGCCTTCACGCCGCGCCACCCGCGCCAAGTCTTGCAAGGTCTGATGCCGAAAGACGTCACGCGGCTCGATCAGCAGGCCCGCCTGGCGGGCGCGGCCGACCAATTGCAACGAGATGATGGAATCGCCGCCGAGCTCAAAGAAATTGTCATCGATACCGATGACCTGCTGACCGAGCAGTTCGGCCCAGATCGCAGCGAGCACCGTCTCGGCCGTCGAGCGCGGCGCGACATGCGCAGAAGTTGCTACGGGTGTTTCGGGCGCCGGCAACGCGTCGCGATCGACCTTGCCGTGGGCGGTGAGCGGCAGCCGCTCGAGCCGCATGATGCGGGCCGGCACCATATAATCGGGCAATTCCTCCGAAAGCGCCGCGCGCATCGCGGCTTCGTCGAATGGACCCCCGCCGGCGACATAGCCGACCAGCTGGCGGCTGGTGCCAGCATCGCGGGCAACGACGACAGCGGCCTGCACGCCGGCTTGCCGCATCAGCCATGCCTCGATTTCGCCGAGTTCGATCCGGAAGCCGCGGATCTTCACCTGGTGATCGGAGCGGCCGACATATTCGATCACCCCGTCGGCGCGCCACCGCGCCAGATCGCCGGTGCGATAAAGCCGCGCGCCCGGCTCGCCAAAAGGATCGGGCACGAACCGCGCGGCCGTCAGTTCGGCGCGCCGCCAGTAGCCGCGCGCCAGTCCCTCGCCGCCGATGAACAGCTCGCCGGCGACGCCGACCGGAACGATGTTGAGATCACCGTCCAGAATGTAGGCCGAGCGGCGACCAACCGGACGCCCGATGGGCGCGTAGTTGCCATCGATCTCCTCGCTGGCATCGACTTTCCAGACCAGCGGCGTCACCACGGTTTCGGTCGGGCCATAACCGTTGATCAATGTCCGCGGTTTGAGCGCACGCTTGACCTTGTCGAAGCCGGCCTTGGGCATCGCCTCGCCGCCGAACGAGTAGAGTTCCACGGGCGGCGGGTCACCGCGCCACACAGCGAAATCCGCGAGCTGTTGCAGATAGGCCGGCGGAAATCCGGCATTGGTGACGCCTTGCCGGCGCAGAACATCGAGTGTCTGCTCGGCCGACCATAAGTCTCCGTCGCGCATCACGAGCGCGGCGCCGCAGGTCAGCGCGGTCCAGAGCCGCTCATGGGCGCCATCGAAAGTGAAAGACAGGAAGTGCAGCTCGCGCGAGTGCCGGTCCATGTCGTAGAGCCCGGCCGTCACCTCACAGTGCATCGCGAACGGACCGTGCTCGACCGCGACGCCCTTGGGGATACCGGTGGAGCCCGAGGTGTAGATCACATAGGCAAGGCTGGTTGGCGCCACCGCGATCTCCGGATCGCTCTCACTCTCCTGCACGAGATCGATCGCATCAAGTGGGACGACGTCGATGCCGGCGGGCGGCAGCGTCAATGCCGAGCCATGCGCATCAACCAGGACAACATTCGCGCCGGCATTGCTCAGGGTACCGATCTGTCGCCTGGCCGGATGTTCGGGATCGAGCGGCAGATAGGCTGCCCCCGCCTTCAAGATGGCGAGCAGCGCCACGATGAGATGCGGCGAGCGTCGTGCCGAGACACCGACGAGGTCCGCGGGCCCGACGCCGCGGCGGATCAGGTGATGCGCGAGGCGATTGGCGCGACGGTTAAGCTCGGAATAGGTGATGTCATCATCGCCGAAGACCAGCGCCGTCGCATCGGGCGTTTCGGTCGCCAGCCGTGCCACTGTCCGGTGGACCGGCGTGAATGGTGCGTCTTTCGTTCCAGCACCCACATCGTTCCATTGGCGCAGCCTCTTCAATTCCTCTTCGGATTGCAACGGCACAGCGGCAATGGATTGCGTGTCGTTGGCGACCATCGCCTTCAGGATCGTGGTCCAATGCGCGGCCAGGCGCTCGATCGTCGCGCCTTCGAACAGCGCCGTTGCGTAGGTGAGGATCGCGCGGATCTCGCCCGATGGCCCCTCGTCCGTATCTAGCGCGAGGTCGAACTTGACCGTATCGACCTCAGTGTCGACCGTCTCGATCTGGAGGCCGGTCCGATCTTGTGGATTGTCCGACGCCCGGCGTCGTTGATGATTGTAGAGGACCTGGAAGAGCGGATTTTGGCTCAGGCTGCGCGTGGGCTGGAGGATCTCGAGCACTCGCTCGAACGGAAGGTCCTGGTGCTCCTGTGCCTCTACCGTGGTGGAATGGACCGCCGCGATGAAGTCGGCGATCGCCGCGCGGCCGTCGATCTGCGTGCGAAGCACCTGGGTATTGACGAACAGGCCGATCACCCCGCGCGTTTCGTCACGGTTCCGATTGGCGACAGGCACGCCGATGTTGATGTCGGACTGGCCCGTGTAGCGATAGAGCAGCAGCTTGAAGCTCGCCAGCATGACAACAAACAAAGTCGTGCGGTGCCGCCGCGCCAGAGCGCGCAAGCCACCCGCCAACGCCGGATCAAGTGGAATGCGGCGTGCTGCTCCCTCAAGATCGGGGACCGCCGGCCGGGCCCGGTCGATCGGCAACTGGAGCACGGCCGGATCGGCGAGACGCCTGGTCCAGTAGTCGACCTGCCGCGCGCCATCGACCGCACTCATCCAGAGCCGCTGCCATTCAGCGTAATCGGCATAATCGATCTCCGGCTCCGGCAGGGCCGGCGTTTCACCGCTTGCGAATGCCGCGTACAGCTTCCAGAATTCGTCGACCAGCACGCCCATCGACCAGCCGTCGGTGACGATATGGTGCAGGTTGACGACGAGGTAGTGGTCGCCCTCGTCCAGCGTCAGCAACGCCGCGCGCATGAGCGGGCCGGCTTCGAGATCGAACGGCAGCGAAGCTTCCTGCCGCGCCAGCAAACGCGCCTGCCCCTCGCGGTCATCGCCGTCGAGGGACACCTGCCGCAATACGACGGGCTGCGGGTCGCATATCCATTGCTCGGCAATCTCGCCTTCCTGCCGAAACACGGTGCGAAGCGCAGTGTGGCGGGCGACGAGCGCGTCCAATGCCTGTTGCAGCGCGCCTGGTTGCAGCTTGCCGCGCACGCGCACCGTCGCCGAGATGTTGTAAGCGGCACTGCCCGGATCCATCCGCCAAAGGAACCAGAGGCGCGATTGCGCAAAAGACAGCGGCGCACGTTTGCGCTCATGGCGCACGATCGGCAGCATGGCGAGGTTGACGCCCTTCGCCGCAAGCTGCGAGAGGAACGTTTGCTGCTTGCCGGCATCGAGGCGCATCAGGCGCCGTGAGATGTCGCGCAGCTGCTGTTTTTGCGTGGTTGCCGTGTCACTCATCGGACAGTTCGACTTCCTTCAACATGTCGAGCATCGTGGCGATGTCGTCGCCTCGCTTGTCGGCTTCGCTTTCCTCGCCCAGCGCAGCCGCCATGGTCTCAACTGTCGTCATTTCGAACAGACGGTTGAGCGGCAGGTCGTGGCCGAGATCGCGCTTGATGCGGCTGACGAGCTGAACGGCGATCAGGGAATCACCGCCGAGCTCGAAGAAATTGTCGGTGATACCAACCTTGGGCTGGCGCAGCAGATCGGCCCAGATCGCCGCCAGCGCAGCTTCCGCCGGCGTCCGCGGCGCGACATGCGCGGTGGAAGCCGCAAGCTGATCCGGGACCGGCAGCGCCTTGCGGTCGATCTTGCCGTTCG
>NZ_LSIC01000035.1 GCF_001556045.1 Bradyrhizobium sp. CCH5-F6 | reverse complement strand
ATCGGAGACTTCGCACCGACAGCCTGAGCGACGGCGGCGGCGACGGGATGATGGCTCGACAGCGCCAGGCGCCCGGCGAGTTCGAAAACGTCGGCAGGAATGGCGGCCGCGTTCATCACTTCGAGGTCGGGCAGCGTCAGCGTGCCGGTCTTGTCGAAGATGACATGGTCTGCTTCGGCCAGCCGCTCGATCGCATCGCCCGCATTGAGCAGCACACCCGCCTTGAACATCGCGCCCGACGCCACCGTTTGCACCGTCGGGATCGCCAGCCCGAGCGCACAGGGACAGGTGATGATCAGCACCGCGACGCCGGTCACGATCGCATCGTGCCAGCCGGCCCCGGCGATGACCCAGCCGAGGATGGTCAGAAGCGCGGTCGCATGCACCACCGGCGCGTAGAGCCGCGAGGCGCGGTCGGCGAGCCGCATGTAGCGCGAGCGTGCTTGCAGCGCGTTGTCGAGCAGTCGCGTGATCTCGGCGAGCAGCGTCGCCTCGGACGCCGCCGAGACCCGCACCCGCAACGTCCCGGAGATGTTCATCGATCCGGCGTAGACCGGCGTGCCCTGCTCCGCCGTGACATAGAGCGTCTCGCCGGTGATCAGGCTCTGGTCGATCTCGGAACGGCCCTCGATCACGGTCCCGTCGACCGCGCAGCGCTCGCCCGGCCTGAGCAGCACGATGTCGCCGGGATGGATGGCCGCCACGGGGACCTGCGAGATTTCGTCGGGACCGACGAACTTGGCGGCCGTCTCCGCCTTCAATGCTGCGAGGTTGCCGGCGACCGCGCGGGTCCGCCGCCGCATGTTCTGGTCGAGGACGCGGCCGACCAGCAGGAAGGTCAGCAGCATGATCGCCGCGTCGAAATAGGCGTGCTCGGCATGATGGATGGTCTCGACCACGGACATGCCGAGCGCCAGGATCACGCCGATCGAGATCGGCACGTCCATGTTGGTGGTCTTCGCCGACAGCGCGCGCCAAGCCGAGCGGAAGAACGGCTGGCCGGCATAGGCGGCCGCGGGCAACGCGATCAGCGCCGAGAGCCAGTGGAAGAAGTCGCGCTGCTCGGGGAGCATGTCCGAGACGTTGCCCGACCACACCGGGATCGACAGCATCATCACGTTCATGGTAGCGAAGGCGGCAACGCCGAGGCACCGCAGCAGGAAGCGCGATTCGGCGACCTCCGCCACTTCCGCACTCTCGGTCTCGTAGGGATAGGCCTTGTAGCCGAGTTCCTCGAGCCGATCGATGAACCGGCCGGGGTCGAGCGTACCCGCCTTCCACTCCAGTGCAACGCGGCGATCGGTGAGATTCACGCGCGCGAGCGTGACGTCGGGGATTGCGGACAGGCCGCGTTCGATCTTGGCCATGCAGCCGGCGCAGTGAACCCCCTCGACGGCGAGGTCGATATGGCGGCGGCCCTCGCCCGCATCGCGAACATAGTGAGAGAAATCGCGCGAGACCTGCATGACAAAATCCTCAGTTCAGGATCACGCGGTTGCGCGAGAGGAAAACGCGCGCCCCCCGCGCCTCGCCCTCGATCACGAGATCCCATTGGCCCGGCGCGACGGATGCGGCATTGCCGCGATAGAGCCCGATGCCGGCTTCGATGAGCTCGACGGCGAGATCGGCGCGCTTGTCGGTCGGCCGCTCCAGGCGGCCGTCGAATTTCAGCCCGGAGATCGGCTGGCCGCTCGCATCGCGGGCTTCGACCTGGACCAATGCGCCGCCGTCGTTGCGGCGCTCGATATGGGCGCTGACCTTCCATTTGCGCGCGGCCTGCTCCTGCGCCGCCGAGATCTCGCGGTCATAGACGAGGCCGGCGGCATAGGGGCTGTCGACGTCGGTGCCGGGCAGCGTCGCGATCGCGAGCTTCATCATGGTCCCGTTGACGCCGATCACGACGCCGAAGAAGGCGACGAGCATGAGGAAGACCTTGGTCCCGGTCAGCGGCTTGGAAGCCATGGCAGTCTCCTGATCCTCAAGGCGAAACGAAATTGTCGGTGGCGGATGCGACTTCGCCGAGCCCGATATCGGTGACGTGGAAGCGGACCGGGATCGACTTCTCCGGATTGTTGTCGGCCGGCGCGGTGACGAGCAGCCGCAGCTCGCTGGTGGAATCGCGCGGGACCACGATCATCGGCCGATCCGGCGTCACCGAATCGACGCCGATGACGTGGACGGTCGCATTCGCCGGGCCGTGCGCGTCGATGGCGATGATGCGGTCGTAGCCGCTCTTGTTCAGCAGGCGCACCGTGTAGGCGTTGCGGATCGAGCCGTCACTGAGCTTGACCGCGACCGGATTGCGATCATGCAGCACGTTGACGTCGAGCAGGCTGCGGGTCGCGAGCGTGTACGTCATGAAGCCGCCGATGGCCACGATGATCGCGCTGTAGACGATGGTGCGGGGCCGAACGATCCGGTAGATGGGCGCCTTGCCTTCCTGGCGGCGGTGAATATTGATGTCGTTGTCGTAGCCGATCAGGCGCTTCGGCCGGCCGATCTTCGTCATCACATTGTCGCAGGCGTCGATGCAGAGCCCGCACTGGATGCATTCGAGCTGCGGCCCGTTGCGGATGTCGATGCCGGTCGGGCAGACCGCGACACATTGGTAGCAATCGACGCAGTCGCCGACCGTCTGGCCGAGCGCCCGCAACTCGGCGGCCTTCTTGACCGACGTGCGCTTCTCGCCACGGTCGTAGCGATAGGTGACGTTGAGCGCCCATTCGTCGGTGAGCGCGGCCTGAATGCGCGGCCACGGGCACATATAGGTGCAGACCTGCTCGCGCATGAAGCCGGCGAGGACGTAGGTCGTCGCGGTGAGGATGCCGATCCAGATATAGGCGATCATTGGCGCCTGGAAGGTGACGAGCTCCTTCACCAGCGTCGGCGCGTCGTTGAAATAGAGCACCCAGGCGCCGCCGGTCCACCAGGCGATCATGAGCCAGATCGAATGCTTGAGCACGATCTCGGAGATGCGCTCGAGATTCATCGGGTCGGACGATTTGTCCTTCTTCATCCGCTCGCGCCGGTCGCCCTCGATCAGGCGCTCGACGGCGTAGAACAGGTCGGTCCAGACGGTCTGCGGACAGAGATAGCCGCACCAGATCCGGCCGCCGACGGAGTTCATCAGGAACAGGGCCACCGCGGCCACGATCAGCAGGCCGGTGAAGTAATAGACCTCCTGCGGCCACAGCTCGATGAAGAAGAAGTAGAAGCGGCTGTTGGGAAGATCGATCAGAACTGCCTGATCGGGAGCGCCGAGGCCGCGGTTCCAGCGCACGAAAGGCAGCAAGTAGTAGACACCGAGGCAGAACGCCATCAGGCCCCATTTGATCCGCCGAAACGTTCCGGAGACGCTCTGGGGATAGACCTTCTTGCGAGGGACATAGAGCGGCCCGCTGTCGTCCGCCGGCTTCAGTTCGTTCGGATTGACGGTCTTGTTCATCGCGGAATCTTCTCAGGAGGTGCGATTAAACCTAGACCCGGTGTTCGTCGGTCACTTGATCCAACGCAAACGGGGGCGTTTTTCTGCGCCCCCGTTGGAAATCGGCTGTCGCGCGCCGGCTATTTGCCGCCACCGAGCGAGTGGACGTAGACCGCCATCGCCTTGATGGTGGCGGGATCGAGCCGGCCTTCCCAGGCCGGCATGACGCCGGCGCGGCCGTTGGTGATGGTCTCGATCAGGGTGGCCTCCTCCGGACCATAGAGCCAGATCTTGTCGGTGAGGTTCGGCGCGCCGAGTTCCGGGTTGCCCTTGCCGGCATCGCCGTGACAGGCCGCGCAGTTCTCCGCGTAGATCTTCTCGCCCTTGGCCTTGTCGAAGCCTGCCCGGGTCGGCAGACCCGCCAGCGCCCGCACGTAATTGGCGACGGTGACGATCTCGTCCGGCTTCAGCACGCCGTCCTTGCCGAAGGCGAGCATCTGGCCCTCACGCGTCTTGGCATGGCCGGAACGCACGCCGAACTGGATGGTCTGCATGATCTGGTCGAGCGAGCCGCCCCACAGCCATTCGTCGTCGTTCAGGTTCGGATAGCCCTTGGCTCCGGCGGCGCCCGTGCCGTGACACGGCGCGCAATTGTCGCCGAACACGGTCTTGCCTTTGGCGCGGGCGAGCGCCAGCAGCGCCGGATCCTTCTCGATCTCGGCGAGCGAGGCGGCGCCCAGCGCCACCATCTTGTCACCGCGGATCTTCTCGAGGTTGGCGAGCTCGACCGCGACGTCGGCGCGCGAGGAGTAGCCGAACACGCCGGTGGTGTTGCTGGAGATCAGCGGCCAGGCCGGATAGACGATCCAGTAGCCGATCGACCAGACGATGGTGAGGTAGAAGGTGATCACCCACCAGCGCGGCAGCGGTGTGTTGAGCTCCTTGATGCCGTCCCACTCGTGGCCGGTCGTGGACGTGCCGGAGACGGAATCGATGTCGCTAGAATGGTCGGTCATGGTTCTCTACTCCTCCCGCAAGGGCAGGTGCGCTGCTTCGTCGAACACAGCCTTGTTACGGGGCCAGAATGCGTAGGCGATGATCGCGAGAAAGATCGCTACGAACACCGGTGTCCAGATCGTCGTCACGAGATCGGACGCAAGATTATGGACGGTCAGGATGGCTTTCATCGTTCATGCCTTCTCAGCGAAGATTGGCTTTCTCGTTGTAGATCTTGAAGTCGACCAGCGTGCCGAGCATCTGCAGGTACGCGACCAGCGCGTCCATCTCGGTCGGCGTGCCGATCTTGCCGTCGAAGTTGCGCACGACGGCCTTCGCGTAGCGCTTGCTGAAGGCGTCGGTGCCGGCATTCTCCGGATCGGCCTGGGCCTTCAAGTCGGCGGCTGCGTTGGCGATCTGCTCGTCGCTATAGGGTACGCCGACGGTCCTTAGCGTACGCATGTCGCCGGCGATCGCGTCAGGGTCGATCTCGGTCTTGCTGAGGAACGGATAGCCCGGCATCACCGATTGCGGCACGATCGCGCGCGGGTTGGTCAGATGGGTGACGTGCCAGTCGTCGGAGTATTTCGCGCCGACGCGGGCAAGATCGGGACCGGTACGCTTGGAGCCCCACTGGAACGGGTGATCGTACATGCTCTCGGCGGCCAGCGAGAAGTGGCCGTAGCGCTCGACCTCGTCGCGCAGGGGCCGGACCATCTGCGAGTGGCAGAGATAGCAGCCCTCGCGGACGTAGACGTTGCGTCCAGCGAGCTCCAGCGGCGTGTAGGGCCTGACCCCGTCGACCTTCTCGATCGTGCTCTTGAGGTAGAACAGCGGGGTGATCTCGACGAGACCGCCGATCGCGATCACCAGCAGGATGCCGACGATCAGGATGATCGAGTTCTTTTCGAAGACTTGGTGGCGTGTCCAGAACGACATTGCTTGAGCTCCTCATTCCGCCGGCTGAAGAGCGACGGGCATCTGGACTTCTTGCTCGCCGACGCGAACCGTCATCCAGAGATTGTAGGCCATGATCAGCGAGCCGATCAGGAACAGGCCGCCGCCTGCGGCGCGGATGATGTAGAAGGGGTGCATCGCCTCGACGGTCTCGATGAAGGAATATTCGAGGAAGCCGAGCGAAGTGTAGGCGCGCCACATCAGACCCTGGAGGATGCCGGACACCCACATCGCCGAGATGTAGAGAACGATGCCGAGCGTGGCGATCCAGAAGTGCCAATTGACGAGCTTGAGGCTGTAGAGCCCCTTGCGATTCCAGGCCCACGGCACCAGGCAGTACAGCGCGCCGAAGGAGACGAAGCCGACCCAGCCGAGCGCACCGGAATGCACGTGGCCGATGGTCCAGTCGGTGTAGTGGCTGAGCGAGTTGACCACCTTGATCGACATCATCGGGCCTTCGAAGGTCGACATGCCGTAGAAGGCGACGGAGACCACGAGCATGCGCAGCACGGGATCGGTGCGCAGCTTGTCCCAGGCGCCCGACAGCGTCATCAGGCCGTTGATCATGCCGCCCCAGGAGGGCATCCACAGCATGATCGAGAAGGTCATGCCCAGAGTCTGCGTCCAGTCCGGCAGCGCCGTGTAGTGCAGATGATGCGGGCCGGCCCAGATGTAGAGGAAGATCAGCGCCCAGAAGTGGATGATCGAGAGCCGGTATGAATAGATCGGCCGCTCGGCGCGCTTCGGGATGAAGTAGTACATGATGGCGAGGAAGCCGGCGGTCAGGAAGAAGCCGACCGCGTTGTGGCCGTACCACCACTGGAACATGGCGTCCTGAATGCCGCCCCAGGCGACGTAGGACTTCGAGCCGAACACCGAGACCGGGAGGGCCGGATTGTTGCCGAGATGCAGGACCGCGATCGTCACGATGAAGGCGAGATAGAACCAGTTCGCGACGAAGATATGCGGCTCTTTGCGCTTGATGAGGGTGGCGACGAAGACGAGCAGATAGACCACCCAGACGATGGTCAGCCAGAGGTCGGCATACCATTCGGGCTCGGCATATTCCTTCGACTGCGTCACTCCGAGCAGATAGCCGGTGCCGGCGATCAGGATGAAAAAGTTGTAGCCCAGCACGACGAACCACGGCGCGAGGTCGCCGGCGAGGCGCGTGCGGCAGGACTTCTGCACGACGTAGAAGGAGGTCGCGAGCAGCACGTTGCCGCCGAAGGCGAAGATCACCGCGGAGGTGTGCAGCGGCCGCAGGCGGCCGAAGCTGATCCAGGGCAGATCGAAGTTCAGCGCGGGCCATGCCAGCTGCGAGGCGATGATGAGACCGACGAGGAAGCCGGCAATGCCCCAGAACATCGCCATGAAGGCGGAGAACTTGATCGGCCCCATGTTGTAGTTCGGGCGGCCGTTGATCTCCGCCGGCGGCAGCGCCGCCGGCCGCTCGAAGTAGCGGTTGACGATGAAGAACACCGCAGCCGCGCTTGCCGCCGCGCTCAGCGCGGCGTGGAAGGCGAAGGGAGCATCGAGCGCCTTGGCCGAGGCGATCACGCAGAGGAAGGCGGTGACTGCGAACACGACAGCCAAGCCGCTTTCACCGACGGTCATGGATTTTGAGATGGAGGGCTGGCTCATGCGGATTCTCTCTGAAAGAACACAGCGCCAGAAACCACATTCACCCCCGCGGGGAATTGATTGAAATCAAGATGGATGGGTTTTCCCGTCGACGTGGACGGACGCGGCGCGGATTTAAGAGGCCTTCTCGCCACGGTGCGAGAGCACGAGAGGGCGGCAGGCCAATCGCACGAAGGAAATCACCTCCGTGAAATCACGGAGTTTGGAAACCGCGGGAATCGAAGGACGCGGGTCAGTCGCCCGCGCTGGCCTTGAGTGCCGCGATGACGTCCTCGCGGGCGATGATGCCGACCAGCTTCTGTGCACCGTCGAGCACGATGATGCTCCTGATGCGGTGTTCGACCATGATCTGGAGCACGCGTGTCAACCGCGTGTCCGGGTTGACATAGATGAACTCGGGCGTCATGACGTCGCCGATCTTGCGGCTCATCAGATCGTCGTAGCGCGGCAACATCTGGCTCGGCGTGAAGGCGAAGCACTTCAGAATGTCGAACTTGGTGACGATGCCGACCACTTGCCCGTCGTCTTCGACCGGATAGCTGTTGAAATCGTCCGTCTCGAACATTTCGCTCAGCTGAAGCAGGTTGAGGTCGCGCTGCACCGTCTTGACGTCGCGCGTCATGTAGCCGTCGACGGTCTGCTCGAGAAATCTATACACGGCGCGTCCTCCTCGCTTCCATACTGACGGGCCGGCGCTCAGTGCGACAGCAGCACGCTGCGGGTGGCTTGTGTGACCAGATACTGAGTGACGCCCCCGAGGATCAGTTCGCGAAATCTCGAATGACCGTAGGCACCCGCGACGATCAGGCCGGCGCCGACGTCGCCGGCGACTTTCTCCAATTGCGCCGCCGGGGCTTCGCGTCCATGGGCCTCCGAGACGCGTGCGGTCGCGGTCACGCCATGACGGCCGAGCCAGGCGGCAACGTCGGCGACGCCGGCCATCACGGCCGAACGGTCGTCGCCTTGCTCTGGAATCTCGACGATGGTGACGTCCCTGGCCTTGCGCAGCATCGGCAGCGCGTCGGCTACCGCCCGCCGCGCCTGCGGCGTGTCCTTCCACGCCACCAGCACGTTGCGCAGGTCGAGCCAGTTTGCCCGGTCGGGGACGACGAGAAGCGGGCGGCCGACCTGCATCACCAGATCCTTGGGGCTCACGAGCGAGAAAGCATCGGAGAAGGCCGGACTCTGCCCCCCGCTGACGACGATATCGGCGCAACGCGCCTGCGCCAGGACGAATCGTGCCGGAAAATCCATGGCGCAGCGCCACTCCACATGTCCGCCGCGATTTTTCGTGGCCTCGCGGAATTGCGCTTCCAGCCCAGCCAGCCGCTGCTTGACCGAAGCTTCGCCCTCGTCGATCAGCGCTTGCGCCTCGGTGCCATCCGAGAAATAGAGCGGCGGCGCGAACTGCGCCGCGGCGACCCCGATGATGGCGGCCTCGAATCGTTCGGCGAGCTCCCCCGCGACCCGAAGGCGCGCCTCGTTGGACTGATTGAGCGCCAAGCTGACCATGACGGTCGCGTATGTCATCGGATATCTCCAGCATCACCAAATTTTCGTTATCCTAGACCTGCTGCCGCGCGGCAGGCTGAGATAGATCAAAAACAAGCGCTTCTGACTCGTCTCTCCGTCTTGCGGGAAATCCGCCAGTGAATTCAACGTCCGCGCTTGCCTCGGAGCGAGCCTTGGGCGAAATTGCCCGAGCGGTAAAGGCATCCTGCCTGTCCGCCAAGGATTAGGAGCAGAGCTTGGCGCCGACGCGCGTGACCCATCCGGCGGACGATGGTCGGGGCGAGCAATTCCGGGGCCGCATCGAGGGCTTCGGGGTGGGCACCTGGGACCTTGATCTGCAGACGCGCGAACTCGAGTGGTCGGACATGGCCAAGCGGCTGTTTGGCCTCGAGCGGGACCAGGCCGTCAGCTACGATCGCTTTCTTTCCCTGCTGGAACCAAGCGATCGGGACCAATTCCTGAAGGCGATCGGGCGCACCTCGGAAGGCGGGGGAGGACTTGATCTGTCCTTCAAGGTCGTCAACGGGGCCGGGACCGGTCAATGGATCCGGGCCAGGGCGGGTGTGATCCGGGACGATTCCGGCACGCCGCGTCATCTCAGCGGGATATTCCTCGATATCAACGAGGAAAAGCATCTCGAGGAGGCCCTGCGCTCCCAGGAGAATCATCTTCGCTCGATTCTCGAAACCGTGCCCGATGCCATGATCGTCATCGATTCGCGCGGCATCATGCAGCTCTTCAGCAGCGCCGCGGAACGGCTGTTCGGCTACAGCAGGCAGGAGGCCATCGGCCGGAACGTGAGCATCCTGATGCCGGAGCCCGACCAGTCGCGTCATGACTCCTATCTCACGCGCTATCTCAGGACGAACGATCCGCACATCATCGGGATCGGCCGCATCGTGACCGGCAAACGCCGCGACGGCACGACTTTCCCGATGCACCTGTCCGTCGGGCAGACCCAACGCGCCGGCGAGCCCTATTTCACCGGCTTCGTGCGCGACCTCACCGAGCACCAGCAGACCCAGGCGCGGCTCCAGGAATTGCAGTCCGAGCTCGTCCACGTCTCGCGGCTGACCGCCATGGGCGAAATGGCCTCCGCCCTCGCCCACGAGCTCAACCAACCGCTGGCAGCGATCAGCAATTACATGAAGGGATCACGGCGCCTCCTCGCCGGAAGCAGCGATCCCAACACGCCGAAGATCGAAAGCGCGCTGGATCGCGCGGCGGAGCAGGCCTTGCGCGCCGGGCAGATCATCCGCCGCTTGCGCGACTTCGTCTCCCGCGGCGAATCGGAGAAGCGGGTCGAGAGCCTGTCCAAGCTGATCGAGGAAGCCGGCGCTCTCGGGCTCGCCGGCGCGCGCGAGCAGAACGTGCAGCTCCGCTTCAGCCTCGATCCCGACGCCGATCTCGTCCTCGCCGACCGGGTGCAGATCCAGCAGGTGCTGGTCAATCTGTTCCGCAATGCGCTCGAAGCAATGGCACAGTCGCCGCGGCGCGAGCTCGTCGTCGCCAACACCCGTGCCGGCGGCGACATGATCGAGGTGGAGGTCTCCGACACCGGCATCGGCTTCCGGGACGACGTCATCCCAAACCTGTTCCAGACTTTCTTCACCACCAAAGACACCGGCATGGGCGTTGGCCTCTCCATCAGCCGCTCGATCATCGAGGCCCATGGCGGCCGCATGTGGGCCGAGAGCAACGCAGCGGGAGGGGCGACATTCCGCTTCACCCTGCCGGCAACCGACGAGAACTGATTCATGACGACCAAGGGACATGTCTACGTCATCGACGACGACCCGGCGATGCGCGATTCGCTGAATTTCCTGCTGGATTCCGCCGGCTTCTCCGTCACCCTGTTCGACGACGCCCTGGCCTTTCTCGAAGCCCTGCCAGCCCTTTCCTTCGGCTGCGTCCTCTCCGACGTGCGCATGCCCGGCCTCGACGGGATCGAGCTGCTGAAACGCATGAAGGCGCAGCAGAGCCCGTTCCCGATCCTGATCATGACGGGTCATGGCGACGTGCCGCTCGCGGTCGAGGCGATGAAGCTCGGGGCGGTCGATTTCCTGGAAAAGCCGTTCGATGACGACCGTCTCACCGCCATGATCGAAGCGGCGATCCTCCAGGCCGAGCCGACGGCCAAGAGCGAGGCCGTCGCGCAGGACATCGCTGCCCGCGTCGCCTCGTTGAGTCCGAGGGAGCGCCAGGTCATGGAAGGGCTGATCGCAGGCCTTTCCAACAAGCTGATCGCCCGCGAATACGACATCAGCCCGCGCACCATCGAGGTCTACCGGGCCAACGTCATGACCAAGATGCAGGCGGGCAGCCTCTCGGAGCTGGTCCGGCTGGCGATGCGCGCCGGCATGCTCAACGATTGAGGCAAGTCAAGGTGCCTTCCCGGGGCCGTGCTAACCAGGCAATATGATCGAGGTCAGCTCATATCATGCGCGCCCGGCGTCCCTCGCACGACCCACCATCTTTGTGGTCGACGATGATGCCGCCGTCCTGGGATCCCTGCGCTTCCTGCTGGAGACCGACGGCTTCGCCGTGCGGACCTTCAGGAGCGGCACTGCGCTGCTCAATGTCAGCGGCGCGCCGGGACCGGACTGCTACGTCATCGACTACAAGATGCCGGACATCAATGGCATTGAGCTGGCCAGCCGCCTGCGCAAATCCGACTGCAACGCGCCTGTGATCCTGATCACCGGCTATCCCGACGAGAACATCTCCGTCCGGGCTGCGACGGCGGGCATCAAGGACGTGGTTTTGAAGCCGCTTCTGGATGAAAACCTGGTCAAATACATCCGCCACGCCATCCAGGATCGTCCCCTCGACTGACCTCCGGGATTCTACGTAGGGTAACCCCCTTAAGATATCTCGCGAAATTTTCGAGGCACCCGATACCGCGTACCTAAGCGTCATCACAACGGAGATGGCGCAGATGCTCACCCAGACCCTCAACACCCAGGCGATCAACACCCAGATTGTTGGCAAGATTGCTCCTGCCCATCCCGTCACCGACCAGTTCGGCGCAATTGCCGGCCATGTCGGCCTGGTCGCCACGGAGTTCTCCTATCGCAAGGACGAGGAGATTTATGGCGAGGACGAGCCATCCGAGTATGTCTACCAGGTCGTGTCGGGCGCAGTGAGCAGCTACAAGCTCCTTTCCGACGGCCGCCGCCAGATCGGCGCCTTCCATCTTCCCGGCGACGTGTTCGGCCTCGAATCCGGTCCCACTCACCGCCTCGCCGCCGAAGCCATCATCGACACCACCGTGCGTCTCGTGAAGCGTGCGAGCCTCGAGAAGGCCGCAGCCACCGACGTACAGGTCGCCCGCAAGCTCTGGGCCATGACCGCCGGTGAGCTTCGTCATGCCGAGGACCACATGCTGCTGCTGGGCCGCAAGACCGCGATGGAGCGTGTCGCGACCTTCCTGCTCGAAATGGACCGCCGCCTCGCCGTTGCCGGCATGATGGCGCTGCCGATGTGCCGCCGCGACATCGGCGACTATCTCGGCCTCACCCTCGAAACCGTGTCGCGCGCACTGTCGCAGCTTCACGCCCAGGGCATTCTCGGCTTCTCCGGCGCCCGCCAGATCGTGCTGCGCAACCGTCAACGCCTGCACAATCTCGACGCCTGATCGATTTCTCCCCCCATGACTTGGCCGGCCGAACCCGATTCGGCCGGCCTTTTCATTTTTGCCGCGATCATGCCGTGCGCCGGGTTTCCGGCATCATCACCAGGATCAGAAGGAGTCCCGTCGCGGCGACGCCGGACAGCCCGATGAACGCGGTGGCATTGCCGAACTTGTCGCTGACATAGCCGCCGAGCACCGTGCTCAGCGATGCGCCGATGCCGGTCGCAGTCCCCACGATCCCCTGCGCCAGGTTGAAATGACCGCTGCCGAAGGCGACGTCGGCCACGATCAGCGGAATCATGACTGCGAACACCGCGGCGGTGAAGCCGTCGAACACCTGCACCAGCACCAGCAGGTAGGGATCGCGCACGGTCGCAAACAGCAGGCCGCGAATCGTCAACGCACCGAATCCGATCAGGAGCAGCGGACGCCGGCCCCAGAGCTGTGCCTTGCGCCCGACTGTCGGCGACAGCAGCGCCACGATCGCCTGCGGCACGATGATGCAGGCGGCGACGAGCACGGTCGCCCATTGGCTCGACCGCGCCGTCACTGCGCTCGCCATCAGCGGCATCATCGTGGCGTTCGCGAGCTGCAACAGCAGCACGCTGAGTGCGAAGACGATGAACGGACGCTGCCGGATCAGGTGCCAGATATTGGCGTCGCCGCGGTCAGCGGCCTCGGGCGGCATCTCGCCGTGACTGCGCCTGATGTCGACCTCCTCCTCGCGGATTCGCGACAGCGCGATCAGGGTCGGGATCACGAGCAGGAATGTGACCAGGAATACGGAGCGGCTCGACAGCAGGTAGCCCGCGGTGCCCATCACCGCTGCCGCCACGCCATTGCCCAGCGAGGCGAACCGCGCGTTGCGGCCCAGTCGTTCGCCGATCGCGAGCGGCCCGACGAGGCCAAGGCTGATCGCGGCGATCGCCGGCCCGAGCACGCAGCTCGCCGCCGCGTGCAGGGTGGCCGCGGCCACCACAACGGCGAAGATCGGCATCGCGGCATAGGCAAGCGCGCAGGCGCCGATGGTCGCGATCGCGAGAGCGGCGACCAGACGCTCCGATTTCGCGGCGTCGATGATCGCCCCGCCCGGCATCTGCCCGATCAGCGCGACGATGCCGCCGATCGACAGCACGAGTCCGATCTCGACCTGGGTCCATTTCTGCGTCGTCAGATAGACCGCGATGAACGGACCGAACCCGGTCTGCACGTCGGCGAGGAAGAAGATGAACCAGTCGAGGCCGCGCAAGCTCTGGCGCGAGGGCGCCGGAAGGTTTGCAGCCGGCTGCGAGACAATATTTTCCTGCTCGACGCGCGCGTCGCGGCCTGCGTGTTTCGGCTTGCTCGACAACAGCACAGGCGGTGAGCCCTCCCGGCACCTCACTGGATCGCTTGCAGCGGTTGAAGGCTGCCGGACGCTCCCAGCACGACGATCGGCGTGTCTTCCTTGTATTCCGGCGCGGCCGCGACCTGCGCCTTGGTCAATTCCAGCGTGATGCTGTCCTTCTTGTTGGCGATCTTGCCGAAGCGCAGCGCGTTCCAGTCCACCACGATCTTGCGACTGCCGACGCCGAGGAAGCCGCCGAAATCGATCGCCGCGGCCCGCACGTGGCCGGTGCGATCGACGATGACGTCGACGATGCGGCCCATGCCCTCGCCGGCGGCGCTGCGAACGTCGCGGCCGAGTACGCCGTGGGCCTCGCTCGCGCCGATGATGGTCACCGAGGGCGGCGGGGCGGCGTCCTTGGGCGTCACCGGAACGGTCGAAACCGGCGGCTGGGCCGTCGGCGGCGCATTCGTTTCGTTCTGGCCTGCGGGCGGATCCTCCGCGGCGCGCGACGGTGCGACCGTCACGGCAACCGCGATCGCCGCGCTCAGGATCAATGTTCCGGTCCCACGCATGACACCCTCCTTGCGCGCCGCTAGCGCGCCAGCACGATCGAGACCTGGATCTGGCCGCGTGTGCGCAACACCTCCAGCGCCACGTCGTCGCCGTGGCGGCTGACGCGAAGATCGACGCTGGACTCGCCGAGGCGCAGATCGCGCAGGATCACCTCGTTGAGGAATGCCGGAAGATGCGGATTGCGCAGGCGGATCTCGCCGCGCGCGACGTCGAACTCGAGGCCGAGTGCCGCCTCCAGCAGCGTGAACGGCGTCGCGCTGGCCCAGGCCTGCGGCGCGCAGGCGACCGGATAGAGCGTCGGCCCGCGCCGTTTCTCGCGCCGGAAGCCGCAGAACAATTCGGGCAGCCGGCGCAGATCCATGTAGGTCGCCGCGTCGAACAGCCCCTTGAAGACATGCGCCACCGAGTGCTTGAGGCCGTAGCGCGCGAGCCCGAGCGCGATCAGCGCGTTGTCGTGCGGCCAGATCGACCCGTCGTGGTAGGACATCGGGTTGTAGCGCACCTCGCCTTGCGCGACGGTGCGGATGCCCCAGCCCGAGAAGAAATGCGGCCGCATCAGGTCGGCGGCGACCATGCGGGCGCGATCCTCGCGGATCATGCCGCTGAACAGGACCTGCCCGGCATTCGAGGTCCGCACCTTGCAAGGTCGCTTGTTGCCGTCGAGCGCGACCGCATAGGTGCCGATCTCCTCGCACCAGAACGCCTTCTCGAAGCGTTCGGCGAGCGCCTTGGCTTCGGACTCGAGCTTGCGCGCGCGGTCCGGCTTGCCGAGCCGTAACGCGCAACGCGCGGCGAGTTGCTTGGCTGCATAGACGTAGCCCTGAACTTCCGCGAGCGCGATATTGCCCTCTGCAAGCTTGCCGTCGGCATGGAAGATCGCGTCGTAAGAGTCCTTCCAGCCCTGGTTGGCCAGCCCCTTCTCGGTCGCGCGCTGGTACTCGACGAAGCCGTCCTGGTCGGGATCGCCTGGACCGTCGATCCAGGCAAGTCCCGCCTCGATCGCCGGCCATAGCTCGATCAACGTGGCCTCGTCGCCGGTGCGCTCGAAATAGCTTCCCGCGAGCAGCACGAACAGCGCGGTCGAATCGACGCTGCCGTAATAATGCGCGAACGGCACCTCCCCCAGCGCCGCCATCTCGCCGCCCCGCATCTCGTGCAGGATCTTTCCGGGCGTCGCATCCGCGCGCGGATCGATGGCTTCGGCCTGGAAATGCGCGAGCCGGCGCAGGACACCCTTGGCGATGCGCGGATCAACCCAGAGCATCTGGAGCGCGGTGATGAGGCCGTCGCGGCCGAACGTCGTGGAGTACCAGGGAATGCCGGCATAGGGATATCGCCCCTGCGGCGTCTCCGTCATCAGCATGTTGAGGTCGGCCATGGCCTGGCACAGCACCTCGTTGAGGATGTTGTTGGACGTCTCGATGCTGGCCGTGCCCATGGTCGACTGCCGCATCTCGCGGCGATGCGCCAGCAGGCCCGGAAAGAACCTCACCGGCTTTTCCGTCAGCGGCCGGTTGCAGGACACCGCCACGAACAGCGACTTGGTCTGGTGCGGCTCCAGGTCGAGCTCCCAGGTCGCGGCATTGACCGACAGCCGCGTCGGATGCGGATCGAAGTGCAGCCCGGTGGTCCGCTCGGCCTCATCGAGGCCGCGATATTCGAACAGCACGTCGGTCGCACCGAGCAGCCGGCTCGTTCCGATCCCACGGCGCGGTCGGCGCTCGCCGCGGACCTCGAACAGATCGGCGAAATCATTGCCGAACAGCAGCGTCAGATCGAAGCTGGCGCGTCGTTCACCGTGGTTCTGGACGCCGATGCGCTGATAGGCCGTGCCGCGCCACAGGAAGATCGTCCGCACGATGTGCAGCAGGTCCTTTTGCAGAATGAGGCTGCCCTGCCGGTAGATGTCCGGATTGGTGAGGTCGACGGTCAACGCCGAATTGTCGTCGCGCAGGTTCGAGCCGAGCAGAAGGGGCTGGAGATCGTCGAGCACGAGCTCGAGCCGTGCGAGATAGCGCGTATCGTGGTGGAACAGGCCGTCCGGCCCGCCGGCGGATGCGCCGATGTCGCCATGGCTGTCGAGCACGATGAAAGTGTCGTCGTGCTTGAGCGACCGCCGCGGCCGTGCCGACGGCCCCGTCATCGGAATATAGAAAGGTTGTTCCGCGACCTGTTCCGAGGTCCTCGTCACGGAGGCGAATTGGGCTACGGCTTCGGCCGACATGAGCTGCTCCCCTGCGCTTGTTTCGAAACGCAACCAACTCGAGAACGCGACTATTGGATTACGCGGCAGCTTGCGCGAGCCGGCTCATTTCCTGCGTGACCAGCTCACGATACGGCCCGTGACCCTGCATCAGACGCTCCGGCGAGCCGTCCTCGATGATCTTACCATGTCTCAACACCACGACGCGGTCGAAATTGCGCAGCGTCGCCAGACGATGGGCGATTGCGATCACGGTGCGGCCGCGCATCAGGCGCGACAGCGCCTCGCGGATCGCTTCCTCGGATTCGCTGTCGAGCGCGGCGGTGGCCTCGTCCAGCAGCAGGATCGGCGCGTCCTTGAGGAAGGCGCGCGCGATCGCGATGCGCTGGCGCTGGCCGCCGGACATCTTGACGCCGCGGTCGCCGACCATCGTGTCGAGGCCTTCGGGCAGGCTGTCAATGAAATCGCAGCGCGCCGCGATCGCCGCACGCAGCACCTCGTCGTCGGTCGCGTTCGGCCGGCCGTAGCGGATGTTCTCGCGGATCGAGCGATGAAACAAGGAAATGTCCTGTGGCACGACGGAAATCGCCTCGCGCAGGCTCAGCTGCGTCACCTTCGAGATATCCTGGCCGTCGATGGTGATACGGCCATCGTCGACGTCGTAGAAGCGCTGGAGCAGCGTGAACAGCGTCGACTTGCCGCCGCCGGACTGGCCGACCAGGCCGACGCGCTGGCCGGGCTGAAGCCGCAGGCTGAACCGCTCGAAGATCTTGTCGCCACCGGGATAGCCGAAGGTGACGTTGTTGAAAGCGATTGCCGCGCCGCTCTTCACCAGCGGCTCCGCCTCGGGGTGATCGCGCAACTCGTGCGGCACCAGCAGCGTGGCGATCGCCTCGGTCAGGCGCGCAACGTGCTGGGTGACATCGACCAGCGCCACCGCAAGATCACGCGTGGCGCTCAGGATGGAGATGCCAAGCGTACAGACCAGCACGACATCGCCGGTCGTTGCCTGGCCCTTCTGCCAGAGCGTGATTGCCCAGGCCATCAGCGCGATCGTCAAGAGCACGGTGATGGCGGCATGCAACAGCCGCAGCTTTTCCAGATAACGCAGGCTGCGGCTTCGCGCGGTGAGCTCCCGGTTCACCGTCGCGTCGAACCGCTCATGCTCGTGGCCGATGCCGCAAAAGGCACGGACCAGCGGCATGTTGCTGATCACGTCGATCATCTCGCCGTCGACCGCGGCGGCCTTGTCGGCAAAGTCGTCATGCAGCGGCTTGCCGGCGGCGGCGAGGTGAAACATCAAAATTACCATGCCTCCGGCGATCACCATCAGGCCGAGGGCCATATAGGGACTGACGGTTCCAATCAGTGCGATTGCCGCAATTGTGGCGATGCAGGGCGGCAACACGTTCCAGACGAACATGTTCTCGACCGTGAACACCGCGTTCGAGGTCGCCGTGATGCGGCTCGTCAGCATCCCCGGCATCCGGTCCGAGAAGTAGCTCGGCGCGTGCCCGGTCAGATGACGAAATATATCACGCCGTAAATCACCCGTGACCCGGACAAAGGTGAAGCTCGCTGTCCAGCTCGCGATCCGCCACAGAAAGTTGTCTGCGGCGATCAGGGACATGAGCAGAATGAATGCCAGCCATACGCCGCCGCCTTGTGAAGGTCCCGCCGACAAGGCGTCGACAAGGGACTTGACCCCATATTGGGTGCCTACGGAGCAGGCAACTGCCGCGACGACCGCGGTCAGGATCACCACATGCGACACTATTCGCATCCGAAGATAGCGCAAGACAAAGGCAAATGGCCTGCGCGCGTATCCAGAAAGATGATCCATATCGCTATCGCCCCGTTATGCTGATTTTCATTTTGTTACTGATCGACTGAACATCGACCTCTTCGCCTGGGTTCCCGGCCCCGGCGATCACGACATGCGGATGCGGACGATCTGAGAAGATGGAGTGGCAGCATCGAGACGGCCCGCGAACTTGTCGAATAAGTAACGCTTGGGAAGAGGAACTTCGCAGGTGCGAGAACGTTCCCCTGTCTGGCATGCCGGTGCCGTACAGTCGGGGGTTTCAATCATGATCGCACAGAGGAGATGGTGAGATGCGCATCGCGCAGGTAGCTCCGTTGACGGAGGCTGTTCCACCCAAGCTGTATGGCGGCACCGAGCGGGTGGTGCATTGGTTGACGGAAGAGCTGGTGGCCCTCGGACATGACGTGACATTGTTCGCCAGCGGCGACTCGCAAACATCGGCAAAGCTGGATGCGCTCTGGCCGCGGGCGCTCCGTCTCGACGGTTCCGTGCGCGATCCAAATGCGCTGCACATGGTGCTGCTGGAGCGGGTGCGGCAGAAATGTGACGACGAGGAGTTCGACTTCCTCCACTTCCATCTCGATTACTATCCGTGGTCGCTGTTCCACCGGCAACCCACGCCGTTCCTGACCACGCTGCACGGCCGGCTCGATCTGCCGGAGCACCAGCCGGTCTTCAACACCTTCTCCAAGATGCCCGTGATTTCGATCTCCAATGCGCAGCGGCGGCCGGTGCCGCAGGCGAACTGGGTGACGACGATCCACCATGGCCTGCCGGAGAATCTGCTGACGCCGAAGCCGGCGAAACAGGAGTATCTCGCCGTGCTCGGCCGCATCGCGCCGGAAAAAGGCGTCGACCGCGCCATCAAGATTGCCACTCATTGCGGCATTCCACTCAAGATCGCGGCCAAGGTCGATCGCGCCGACCAGGATTACTACGACGAGCTGATCCGGCCGATGATCGAGAATAATCCGCTGGTCGAGTTCATCGGCGAGATCGGCGATCACGAGAAATCGGACTTCCTCAGCGGCGCGCTCGGACTTCTGCTGCCGATCGACTGGCCGGAGCCGTTCGGCCTCGTCATGATCGAGGCCATGGCGTGCGGAACGCCGGTGGTCGCCTTCAACCGCGGCTCGGTGCCGGAGATCATCGACGAGGGCCTCACCGGCTTCATCGTCGAGGACGTCATCAGCGCGGCAGGCGTGGTCAACCGCCTCGCGCAGCTGGACCGAACCGCAATCCGCAAGCAGTTCGAGACACGCTTCACCGCGCGGCGCATGGCGCTGGATTACCTCGCGGCCTATCGCAGTCTCGCCGAGCAGAAGGCGCCGCGGATCAAGCTGGTGAGCAGCGCGGAGTAGCGCGCTTCTACATCACTGCCAGTCGAAG
The DNA here is from genome assembly GCF_001556045.1 of Bradyrhizobium sp. CCH5-F6. Lineage (GTDB taxonomy): Bacteria > Pseudomonadota > Alphaproteobacteria > Rhizobiales > Xanthobacteraceae > Bradyrhizobium. The sequence goes on along the minus strand of NZ_LSIC01000035.1, from coordinate 22,282 downwards.
TGCCCTCTCCCCTTGTGGGAGAGGGCCTCGAGAAGGTAGCGGCACACTCGCTTGGGTGACGGGCTACTTCCGCATTGAAACTCTCGCAGCGGAGACATACCCCTCATCCGGCGCCATAGCCGAAGCTTCGCTTCGGCGTTCTTGAGAACGGCGGCCGAAGGCCGCCTAAGCCACCTTCTCCCACAAGAGGAGAAGGGAAGAGAGTTAGCCTCTACCTCACCACGGCCCGCTTCGGCTCCACGATCTCGAACATCCGTGGAAACTCGTCCATGAGGCCCATCAGCTCGGCGAGCTTCATCGGGTTGCCCGCGAGCTTGACCTTGCCGGCAGCGACCGCTTCCGGAAAGCTCGTCAGCTTCGCGATCACTTCATCCAGCGTAGCGCGCGCCAGCGTGAAGCTGGCGTCCGCATTTTCCGCCTGCACGCCCTCGGCGTAAGTGAGCGCGCAGTTCTCCAGATTGAGAACGAACGTCTCCCCGGTGTCGGAAAAGCGCCAATTCAAGACGATGTGCTTGCCTTCCGCCTTGGGACCGTTGAGTCGGATGCCGAGCACGTCCCAGAGCTGCGAGGTGCGCAGCGCCGCCAGCGTCTCGCGCGGCATCGGCGGGCGCGCCGGCACCTTGGGCATGCCCTGTCGCAATTCCTGCGCGCCGAACAAATAGGCGTTGCGCCAGGTCGCGCTCTCGGCGGCATAGCCGAGCTGCTCCAGCGTATCGGCCAGAAGTGCGCGCGCCGCCGCATTGTTCGGCTCGGCAAAGACGAGATGACCGAGCACCTGGGCGACGAAGCGGAATTCCCCCTTGTCGAAATCGGCAGCCGCCCGCGCGAGGATGGCGTCCGCGCCGCCCATATACTCGACATATTTCCTGCCCGACTCGACCGGCGGCATCGGATCGAGATTGACGGGATTGGCATCGTACCAGCCGAGATATTTCTGGTAGATCGCCTTCACATTGTGGCGGATATGGCCGTAATAGCCGCGGCCGTGCCAGGCGCCTTCCAGGCTCTTCGGCAGCTGGATCGTTTCCGCGATTTCGGCTGCGGTCAGGCCGTGGTTCATCAGGCGGATGGTCTGGTCATGCGCGAACTTGTAGAGGTCGCGCTGCTGGCGGATCATCGTGCCGATCCGCTCGCGACCCCACACCGGCCAATGGTGCTGGCCGCACATCGCCTCCGCCTTGCCTTCCCAGAGCTGCAAAGCCTCGCCCAGATATTTCGACCAGGCCAGTGCGTCCCGCACGTCTGCACCGCGGAACGGCAGCAGGTTGTGGAAATTGTGCGTGCAGTTCTCGGCGAGGTTCAACAGCTTGTAGCGCGGGACGAAGAAGTGCATCTCCGCCGGCGCTTCGCTGTTCGGCGCCATCTGGAATTCGAATGCGACGCCGTCGATCACGCGCGTATCGCCGGTCGCCATGATCAGGTCCGTGGGGCGCAGCAGCGCGACCGACCCTGCCGCCATCGACTTGCCGAGACCGCAATCGACCTGCCCGCGCACGCCCTTGGCGAGGAGCGGACCGAACTGATACTGCGCCCGGCGCAACATCGCAGGCCCTGCGATGATGTTCTCGGAGACCGCATGTTCCATGAACAGGTTCGGCGCGATGATCGGCACGCTTTCAGTGGCTAGCGCATCCTCATCCAGCACGCCCCGCGCGCCGCCCCAATGGTCGGTGTGGGTATGGGTGAAGATGATCGCCGCGACCGGCCGCGTGCCGCGGTGCTTGAAGTAGAGATCGAGCGCGGCGCGGGCGCCTTCGATCGAGGTCAGGGTGTCCACGACGATGACGCCGCTGTCGCCCTCGATCAGCGTCATGTTGGCGATGTCGAGCCCGCGTACCTGGTAGACGCCGGGCACGACCTCGAACAGGCCGTGCTGCATGTTGAGCCGCGACTGCCGCCACAGGCTCGGATTCACCGTGGGCGGCGCCTGCTCGGCGGACAGGAAACCGTAGGGCTCGAGACTCCAGACCGTCCGCCCTTGCGGATTCGTGATCGTCGCATTCTCGATCGTGCCGAGAAAGCCGCGCGCGGCGTCGTCGAAATCCCGTCTGTCGGAAAACGGCAAGGCGTTCAGCATGGCCTCATGTTGCGCGATGACGGACGGCGATGCGTCCTTTGGCTCATTGCTGAGTTCGGTCATTTGTATCCTCCCGGCCTGATGCACGGCATCTAACCGCATCTTGCGGTCGATTGCCATTGGAGGAGACGAAGGAAACAGAACGAGATGCCCTCTTCCCCTCTCACCTCCCGACGAGGAGAGGGTGCGCCGTCTAAGCAGCTACGCCTTCAACGGCCTGGCGCGATGCCGTGGCATTGTCCGCCGTCCGCAACTCGCTGGCCAGCACGTAGCCGCCACGATTCTGCTTGGCACGGTACAGCGCTTTGTCCGAGCGCGACAACAGCGCCTCTGCGGTTCGGCCGTCGTCCGGCGCGACGGCCACGCCGACGCTCGCACCGAGATCGATCACCTGTCCGTCAACCTCGTACGGCCTGCCGATCGATTGCACGATCCGCCGTGCCATTGCCTCCGCGTCGGACGCGGCGCGCTGCACCAGGACGAACTCGTCGCCGCCCATTCGGATCACGAGGTCGTCAGGCGCGGCCAGCGCCTTGAGCCGCCCGGCGACCTGTTTCAGCAGCGCATCGCCGGCGGGGTGACCGAACCGGTCGTTGGCTTCCTTGAAGCGGTCGAGATCCAGCGTATGGACGGCAACCATCCCGGCCGACAGCATCACGGGCAGATCCTTCGCCAGCACCGAACGATTGGACACGCCGGTCATCGGGTCGGAGCGCGCGAGCTGCTCGAACTGGCGCTTGAGCGTGATCTGGTTGATCGAGGCGTTGAAGCTGAGCCGAACCATCTCGAAGCTCGCGACCACGTACATCAGGATGAGGAGACCGAGCCCGACATGACGGAGATCGGGCTGCATGAAGCTCACGATCGCGGCAGGCGCGGCGATCGCGACGAGATCGAGCAGCGCCGCGACGGGACGCAGCGCCAGCCGCGCCACCACGCCGGCGCCGAAGCCGAAACCAATGCCGACCGCCATCACGCAGCAGAGCGCATCGTTCAGCACGATGCTGCGCGCGGCAAACGCACCGAGCACGAGGGCCGTCACCACGGTGCCGGCAATGTAGCGCCGTTCCCAGTGCACGGCCTCGGCCCGATCGAGCCGGGGCGAAGCCGCGAGGCGGTGGCGGAACGCAAATATCTCGGCGAGACGGACAATCGCCACCACCACGCCGGCGACCGTCAGGCCGGCCGTCATCAGGTCACCGGTCTCGTATGTCGTGATGGCGCCGACCATCGCCTGGCAGGCGGCAGCGAGAATGGTGGGCATCATCGTGCCGTGAAGGCCCGTGATGACTTCCAAATGGACGGCGTCCGAAATCGACGCCGGTCCGGATTCCATTCTGTTGAAGAACATGCCAGCTCCCATCACTGGCATTTATCTACCGCGGACCCGTAAAGATGCGCTCGCTACTCAACGACCGCATTTGAGCATGCGGATTTACCGTGCATTAGCCATGTCTCGCCCCAGGCCCCGCGGCGGCTACATGCCGAGCAAGCGAGGCAGCCAGAGCGACAGGCCGGGCCAGTACGTCACCACCACCAGGAATCCCAGCATCGTCAACAGCCACGGCCACACCGCGACCGTGAGCTCGGTGATGCCCATCTTGGCGATGCCCGATGCGACGTAGAGATTGAGGCCGACGGGCGGATGGCACAGTCCGACCTCCATGTTGACCGTCATCAGGATGCCGAAATGGATCGGATCGATGCCGAGCTTGATCGCGACCGGAAACAGGATCGGCGCCATGATCAGGATGATGGAGGACGGCTCCATCACGTTGCCCGCCACCAGCAGCAGCAGGTTGACGAGCAGCAGGAAGCCGATCCACCCCAGGCCCTGGTCGATCATCCATTGCGCCAGCGCCTGCGGCACGTTCTCGTAAGTCATCAGGAACGAAAACAGCACGGCGTTGGTGATGATGTAGAGCAGCATCGCGGACAGATTCGCCGATGACAGCAGCACGCGCGGCACGTCGCGCAGCTTCAGGTCCTTGTAGATGAACACCGCGACGATGAAGGCGTAGACCGCGCTGACGGCGGCGGCTTCGGTCGGCGTGAACAGGCCGCTGTAGATGCCGCCGATCACGATCACGATCAGCAGGATGCCCCAGATCGACTTGCGGAATGCATCGAGACGCTCGAGGAAGGTGGCCTTCGGCATCCGCGGATAGTCGTTGCGCCAGGCCCGATAGAACGTCGTGGCGCCGAGCAGCGAGGCGAGCGCAAGTCCCGGCACGATGCCGGCGATGAACAGCTTGCCCACCGAGCTGTTCGTGGACACGGCGTAGAGCACCATCGGGATCGACGGCGGAATGAGGATGCCGAGCGAGCCCGACGTCGTGATCACGCCCGCGCCGAACCGCTTCGGAAAGCCTTGCGCGACCATCGCAGGCAGGATCACCGAGCCGATCGCCACCACGGTCGCCGGCGAGGAGCCGGAGATCGCGGCGAACAGCGCGCAGGCGACCACGCCCGACAGCGCCAGACCGCCGTACCAATGGCCGACCAGCGAGGTCGCGAACGCGATCATCCGTCGCGCGACGCCGCCATGGGTCAGGAAGTTGCCGGCGAGGATGAAGAACGGGATCGCCATGATTTCGAAATTCTCGATGCCGGTGAACAGCTTCAGCGCCACCGATTCCGTGCGCACGTCGGTCAGCGTGAACATGAAGCTGAGCACGGTCAGACCCAGCGCGATCGAGATCGGCATGCCGGTCAGCATCAGCGAGAGCAGCAGCGCGAACACGATGGCGACGCGCACGCCCTGCGGCAGCGTGATGAGGTGGCCCGCATGGGCGAAGCATATGGCGACGATCAGGACCGGCAGCAGCATCAGGATCCAGCCGAGCGGGCTGCGCTCGTCGCGGACGACCTGGCTGCGCGTAACCGGGGCCGGATGCACCGGATCCGTTTCGACGCCCTCGACGCCGGCCATGTCGTGGTGCGGCAGTTCGCCGGTGCGGTAGAACGACCAGGCGACCTGGAGGAAGCGGAAGCACATCAGGCCGGAGCCGAGCGGGATGGTGAGATAGACCATCCACATCGGCGCTTCGAGATCGTTGGACTGCTGGCCGCTCTGCCACATGTGGGTGACGAAGGCGGCCCCGAAATAGCCGACGATGGCGGTGAAAAGAGCGCCGCACAGAAGGCCGAAGGTGATCACGCGCCGGCGCGACCCGCCGGGCAGGATGTTGACCAGCACGTCGACGCCGACATGGATGCCGGTCCGCACGCCATAGGCGGCGCCGAACTTCGCCATCCAGATGAACATGTAGATGCAGAGCTCCTGCGCCCAGGACAGGTCGAGCGCGGCAAGCCAGGTAAACGCGGCGCGCGCCGGCACGGCGAGGAAGGTCAAGTTGCGGGCTTCGGCCCATTTGGCGATGTCGATCGACAACCCGGCGCCATAGCGGTGCAGCACCGCGACGAAGATGAGCGACGTCGCGGCGGCGATCATCGTCGCGATCAGCCACTCCTCGAGATGATCGAGAAAACGATTCAGCACACGCAGCAACTTGATCCCCCCAGATTATCTTTTCATTCAAGCGCAACGGCCGGAAGTGCGCTTCACCTCCGACCGTCGGTGTCGTTCTTGGCAGGACGCGGCGTCAGTGCAGCACGGTCTTGCCCATCGTCACAGTTTTGCGGGTCAGGAGCGGCAGCAATCCCCTACCCCTGACAACTAGACCTAAGCCCGATTTGCCGCAGCGAAGCTAACTTGGCGACTGCCCGATGCGCAACCCGGCACCCGCAGCAGTCCAAGGGAATAGCGGTCATGTCGCATTGCGGCAGAGCATCAGCGTTTGCGTTGAGCGACCATGAAGAGGCGCCGGAACGGGAACAGCGTCTGCCCCGCCGCATTCTTCGGATAGGCCCTGGCGACGCGCGCCGCATAGGCGGCTTCGAACGCGGCCTTCTCGTCACCCTGCAGCACGTCGAGATAGCGCGTCAGCCAGGTGCCCTTGGTCCACTCCTTCACGGGGTTCTCGCCTTCAAGCACCTGCAGATACTCGGTCTCCCAGATGTCGATATTGGCCGACATCGGCGCAAGCAGATCGTGATAGAAGGCGGGCCCCTCGACCGGCGGCGGGGTGACGAGATGCTCCACCTTGGACCGCCACGGACCGTCGAGCGCGGTCTCGCCGATCAGCACATGCGAAGGCGCGGTGAAGTTGCGCGGCATCTGCACCGCCAAGATGCCTCCAGGCGTCACCTTCTCCATCACCGACGGAAACAGTGCCGCATGATCGGGCAGCCAGTGCAGTGCGGCATTGGAATAGATCAAGTCGTACTGCCCGGCGGGAGCCCAATGGCCGAGATCCTCATGTGACCATTCCACGTCCGGCGCCGCTTTCCGCCCCGCAGCCACCATCTCGGCCGAGCCCTCGACGCCGGTCACATGCGCGTCCGGCCAGCGCTCCCTGATCAACTTCGTCACGTTGCCCGCGCCCGCCCCGAGATCGGCGATCGCGCGCGGCGCAAAATCCGGAATCCGCATCAGGAGATCGACGGCGGGCCGCAGCCGATGGCCGGAGAACTTCAGATATTGCTGCGGATCCCATACCATCGTTTCAGCCTTTGCCTTTCCGTGTTTCCTTCCGCGCCGATGGTTACCACTGCTCGTCTCGGTTCGGCAAATCGCCACTCGGGACAGGGCAGGAAACGAACAACAGAAAGGCGAAGCAAGAAGCCGGACACTGACATGGTCGGCAGCAGGCATCGTGCGCGCCCCCAGGCGGCTACACGTGATCTCTCAGAATTTCCGAGACCGTCTCGCACATCCACCTGATCCCTTTGTCGCTGGCGAAGCGGGAGTGGCTGTGCACCTTCACCTCGATTGGGGCGAGATCGAACGGCAGATCAAGCCGTCGAAAGTCCTTGGCCTGGTGCAGCCGCAGCGCGAGCGACTCCGGAAAGATGGCGGCGAGATCGGAATTTCGTACGATCTCCGGTGCGACCATGAAGTGGCCGCGCACGGCGATCTGGGAGCCGGTGTCCCTGTCGGCGAACCATTGCTCGATCGTCTGATGATGGATCGGCGAGGTGATCCTCGCGTAGAAGAATCGCAGGCCGGCGAAGCTTGCTTTTGTGAGCCGTCCCTTTGCCATCGGATGGCCCGCACGGACGAGGCAGACGAACCGGTCGTTGAAGACGTCGATGCTGGTACAATCCTCGGTGTTCTTGACGTGACCGATCGCGAGATCAACCTCGCCGGAGCGCATCGCGGCGACCACGTGGTCGGGCACGAACGGCACGACATCGATCCGGGCGAGCGGTGCGATGCGCGTCAGCTTGGGCATGAGCTGCGGCAGCGAATAGACCTCGGCGATGTCGGACATGGCGATGCGGAACGTCCTCTGCGTCAGGCGCGGATCGAACGCGGCCCGTTCCTTGAACGCACGGTTGATGATGGCGAAGGCTTGATCGAGCGGCTCGTGCAGGCGCACCGCCGCGTCGGTGGGCAGCATGCGGTTCGTCGCCCGCACGAACAGCGGATCGTTGAAATGGCCGCGCAGCCGCCGCAGGGCATGGCTGATCGCGGGCTGGGTCAGGCCGAGGCGGTCGCCGGCCGCCGTCAGGCTGCGCAGGTCCCAGATCGCCAGGAAAACCCGAAGCAAGTTCAGATCGATCGCATCATTCGTTTGGTTCATGTCGCGAATGATAACTATGAATTTGACTTAGCTCAATGCCTCCGGAAAATTCGGGCCATCAGGCAATGGCGCCGTTGAACGGGGACGCAATGGGACAGGAGCACATTCCGCAGCGAAGGATCGCTGGCGTCTCCACCCCAGCGGTTCGCTCCCGTCGCGGTACGCCCCGGTTGGAAGCGCCCCGGCCGCTAGCCTCGCCGCGCCGGCCGCGACGGTAACCAGACGGGATCACGCGTGGGCATTCAGTTCAAATCGGCCGGCGACCTCCTCGCGCTACTCGCTGCGAAAGAGATCTCTAGCGTCGAGGTGCTCCAGGACTTCATCGCCCGGATCGAGGCCTTCGACGGCGAGATCAATGCCGTGGTTGCCCGCCGCTTCGACCATGCGCTCGCGCTCGCAAGAGCCGCCGACGACGCCCGCATGCGTTCCCGGCCTGACGAGCTCGGTGCGCTCCACGGCCTGCCGCTGACGGTCAAGGAATCCTTCGACGTCGCCGGGCTGCCGACCACTTGGGGCATGGTGTCGCGAGCCGACCATCTCGCCACGGATGACGCCGACGCCGTAGCGCGTCTTGCCGCCGCCGGTGCCATCGTTTTCGGCAAGACCAATGTGCCGGAAGGGCTGGCGGACTGTCAGACCGCAAATCCGCTCTACGGCACGACCAACAACCCCTGGGATCTCGCGCTGACATGCGGCGGCTCGTCCGGCGGGTCGGCCGCCGCTCTGGCAGCCGGGTTCACCTGTGCCGAGCTCGGCAGCGACCTCGCGGGTTCGCTGCGCACGCCTGCCCATTTCTGCGGGGTGCACAGTCACAAGCCGTCGTACGGCGTTGTGTCCCAGCTCGGTCATTCGCTGGATGCGGACGCCACGCAGACGGACCTGACGGTCATCGGACCGATGGCGCGATCGGCTTCGGACCTTCGCGTCCTGTTCGACTGCATCGCAGGTCCGAGCGGGTTCGAAACCATCGGATGGAAGCTCGCGCTGCCGGAATCGCGGAGCCGGCGGCTGCGCGATTTCCGGGTGGCGGTGTTGCCCGATCACCGCGCCTGCGCGGTCGACGCCACGATACGGGCCGCCATCACGGGGCTCGCGACCGATCTGCAGCGCCAGGGCGCACAAGTCGACCTCGCGCCGGAATGGCCGATCGATCTGGAGCTCTGCTGGCAGGACTACATGATGATGATGCGGGCCGTCGGTTCGCGCCGCGCATCCGTCGAGGCTCTGAGGCAGTTGTCGAACCAGGCGGCCGGCCTGCAAAGCGGGGACCGAAGCTATCGGGCCGCCGTCCGTCGAGCGGCCGGGATGACGCATCATTCGTGGCTGTCGCTCAACAGCCGTCGCGGCCGTTGCCGCGAGGCATGGCAGCGATTCTTCCGCACCTACGACGTCGTTCTCTGTCCCGTTCATGCATCGCTGGCCTTTGCGCACGACACCGCGTCGCCGCGTGAAGATCGGACGATCGAGATCAATGGACGGCGACAGGATTACAACCAGTCGCTGTTCTGGATGGCCATCGCCGGTCTCAGCTATCTGCCGTCGACCGTTCGTCCGATCTCGCTCGCCAGGGGCCTGCCGATCGGGATCCAGATCATCGGGCCGTATCTGGAGGACCTGACGACGCTGCGCTTCGCGGAGCTTCTGGACGAGCTCTGCCCGCCATTGGTCTATCCGCTTCAGGACGCCGCCGGGCCTGAGCACGCCGGATTCACGTCAACGCAACGACATCACGATCAATCGAGGAGAAAAGCATGTTCTTGAGACATCTGGCACTCGCTGCTGCATGCGCCGCTTTATGCGCCGGTCCGGCAAATTCGCAGGAGATGAAGGTCGGCATCACCGCCGACTTCACCGGGGCGACGGCCGCCGTCGGCGCGCCGTTCAAGCTCGCGGCGGAGATCTTCCCGGATCACATCGGCGGCGTGCCGGTCAAATGGATCGTGCTCGACGACGGCGGCAACACCTCGACCACGGTCAAGAACGCGCGCAAGTTCATCGACGAGGACAAGGTCGACATTATCCTCGGCTCGAACACCATTCCGTCGACCATGGCGATGTTCACGCCGGCAGCCCAAAGCGGAACGCCGCAGATCGCCATGGTGCCGGTCGACATTCCCAGCGAGCAGCGCGCCTGGCTGTTCAATCTGCCGCAATCCGCGAAGATCATGGTCGGCGCCATCGTCGACGACATGACGTCGCGCAACTTCAAGCGCGTCGCCTTCATCGGTTACAATGACGGCTGGGGCGAGCTCAACTGGAAGAATTTCGAGCAGCTCGCGACGGCGGCGGGACTTCAGATCGTCGCCAAGGAGCTCTACAGCCGGACCGACACCTCGGTGACCGCGCAGGTTCTCAAGCTGCTCGATGCCAATCCCGATGCCGTCTTCGTCGGCGCCTCGGCGACGCCTGCAACGCTGCCGCATCTGACGTTGAAGGACCAGGGCTTCAAGGGCCAGATCTACCATACCCACGGGGCCGTCTCGAAGCCGTTCCTCAACGCGGGCGGCAAGCAGCTCGAAGGCGCCATCCTGCCCACCGGACCGATCGTCGTGGCGGCGGGCCTGCCCGATTCCAACCCGATCAAGAAGGTCGCGCTCGACTTCGACGCGAAGTATACGGCGAAGTACGGCCCCGGCGCTCCGAGCCCGTTTGCCGGATATGCGTGGGACGCCATGCTGCTCCTCAACGCCGCCGTGCCGGATGCCGCCGCGAAGGCGAAGCCGGGAACGCCGGAATTCCGCGCCGCGCTGCGCGACTCGCTGGCCTCGGGGCGCGAAGTTGTCGGCACCCACGCCGTCTACAAGTTCACCGATCAGGATCGCTACGGCGTGGACGCTCGATCGCGTGTCCTCGTGATCGTCAAGAACGGCGCGTTCGCGCTCTACAAGTAACCGGCGAACAGACGCACCCACAGAACGCAGGTCATGACGATGAACGGCACGATGGCGCTGATCCTGGCGCAGGACGGACTGACGACGGGCATCATCTACGCCCTGCTGTCACTGTCGATCCTGCTGGTGTTTCTCGTGACCCGCATCCTCTGGGTGCCCGCGGGAGAGTTCGTCACCTTCGGCGCGCTCACCATGGGCGTGCTGCAAAGGCACGAGGTGCCGGCGACGGTCTGGTTGCTCGCCGCTCTCGGCGGCGCCACGCTCGCCCGGGAGGGGGTGCGGGCGTGGCGGTCGGGTCGCCGCACCAATTGGTGGCTGATGGCGGCCTCCTATGCCGTGCTTCCGGCCGTAGTCGTCGGCGCGGCCATCGTGCTCGCACCAATGGACCTGCCGATCTTCGCTCAGGTGCTTCTCACCCTGGCGATCACGGTGCCGATGGCGCCGATGATCTATCGCAGCGCCTTTCTCGACCTCGCCGGCTCGCCGGTGCTCGTCCTGCTCTTCGTTGCCGTGGCCGTTCACTACCTGCTCACGGGCCTCGGCCTCGTTTTCTTTGGACCGGACGGAATGCGTACGCCGCCGTTCATCCCCGGCCGGCTGGACATCGGGGTGACGCGGATCTCCTGGCATCTGCTGCTGGTGATCGGCGTCGCGCTCACGCTGACAGGCAGCCTGTTCGCGTTCTTCGAACGCACGTTCTGGGGAAAATCGATGCGCGCGGTGGCGCTCAACCGCAGGGGCGCCCGGCTCGTCGGCGTCAAGCCGGAAACGGCGGGGACGATTGCGTTCGGCATCGCCGGTCTGATCGGGTGCCTGTCGGGAATCCTGATCGCGCCGGTCACGGGCATCTATTACGACAGCGGCTTTCTGATCGGCCTGCGGGGCTTCATCGGCGCGGTGCTGGGCGGGCTGGCGAGCTTTCCTGCGGCGATCGCCGGATCGATCTTCCTCGGCCTGTTCGAGAGCTATGCCTCGTTCTTCGCATCGGCCTACAAGGAAGCGATCGTCTTCTCGCTGCTGGTCCCCATTCTGATCTGGCGTTCCGTGATCGAACGGCGCCGGCACGCCCTGCCTGACGACGCGGAGTGACCATGCGCTGGCTCTCGCTTGCAGTGGTCGCACTGCTCGGCATCGCTCCGATCGCCTTTCCGACGTCCTATCTGACGCCGCTGAACTATGTCGGCCTCAACGCCATCGTCTGCATCGGACTGGTGCTGCTGGCCGGCGTGGAGGGACTGGCCTCGTTCGGACAGGCCGCCTTCGTCGGCACCGGCGCCTATACCGCCGCCCTGCTCAGCACCAGGCTCGGATGGTCGGCCTGGGAAACGCTTCCGGCCGCTCTGCTGGTGACGGGAGCCTCGGCGCTCGGCTTGAGCTGGCTGACGATCAGGCTCTCGGGCCACTACCTCGTCCTCGGCACCCTCGCCTGGGCCATCGCTCTCTACTACCTGTTCGGCAATGTCGAGTTTCTGGGAGGCTATAACGGCCTTTCCGGAATCCCCGCATTGACCCTGTTCGGGGTTTCGTTCGCCGACACGAGGTCCGTCTATTGGGTGGTGTGGACGATCGTCGCCATCGTCATGGTGATGACGGGCAATCTGCTCGACAGCCGCACCGGGCGGGCCCTGCGCGTCGTCCGGCACGCCACCATGGCGAGGAGCTTCGGCATCGACATCTCGAAGCTGAAGACCAAGGCCTTCGTCATCGCCGCGATGTTCGCAGGAATCTCTGGCTGGCTGATCGCGCACTATCTCGGCGTGGTGAATCCGGGCCCCTTCAACGCCAATGCCTCGATCGACTACATGTTCATGGTCGTGGTCGGCGGCTCGTCTCATCTGTCCGGCGCGCTGGTCGGACCTGCGCTCGTCGAATTCCTGCGCAACTGGCTGCGCGAGACGCTGCCGGTCCTGGTCGGCGGCTCCAGCCATTTCGAGCTGAGCGTGTTCGGGCTGCTGATGGTCGTGCTGCTGCAGGGCTCGGGCGGCGGCGTCATGAGCCTGGTGAAGCGCTATCTGCCGGCCCGGGCCGGCGCCAGGGTGTTGCCGGGCGGCGAACGTCTGCCGCGGCGGCCGCGGGTCGCGGCCGGCGATGCCCTTCTCTCGGTGAAGCGAGCCAGGAAGCAGTTCGGTGGACTCGTCGCCGTCAATGACGTGAGCTTCGAGGTCCATCCCGGCGAGATTGTCGGCCTGATCGGTCCCAACGGCGCCGGCAAGAGCACGCTGTTCAACGTGATCACGGGCGTGCTGGCGCCGACCAGCGGAGAGATCTGGTTCCGAGGCGAGCGCATCGACACACTACCTCCTCACCGGCTGGCCGAACGCGGCATCGCGCGAACGTTTCAGCATGTCATTCTCCAGGCCGACATGAGCGTGCTCGAGAACGTTGCGGTGGGCGCTCATCATCGGGCGGGCGCCGGTGCCGTGGCCTCGATGGTCCGCCTCGATCGCGGCCAGGAGCAGCTGCTGCTGCGCGAGGCGCAGCACCAGCTCGGCATGACCGGCCTCGCTGCCGATGCCGCGCTCGACGCCGGCAATCTGCCGCTCGGCAAGCAGAGGGTGCTCGAAATTGCGCGCGCGATGGCTGCCGATCCGCTCATCCTCCTCCTGGACGAACCGGCGGCCGGCCTGCGCTTTCAGGAGAAGCAGGCCCTCGCCGACGTGCTGCGGGCGTTGCGGGCCGACGGCATCTCCGTCCTGATCGTCGAGCACGACATGGACTTCGTGATGAACCTCGTCGACCGGCTCGTCGTGCTGGACTACGGCCAGCAGATCGCATCGGGAACGCCGCGCGAGGTCCAGAACGATCCCAAGGTGATCGAAGCCTATCTGGGAGGGATCGAATGAAGGACACGCTGCTGGAGGCACGCGACATTCACGTCGCCTATGGAAAGATCGAGGCTGTCGCGGGCGTCGCGCTGCGGGTCGCGCGCGGGCAGATCGTCACCGTCATCGGCCCGAACGGCGCGGGCAAGAGCAGCCTGTTGAACGCGATCATGGGACTCGTTCCCTGCTCCGGCGGGCTGTCGCTTGCGGGCGCCGACATTGCCCGGCTGGCGGTCGAGGATCGCGTCGCGCTGGGCATGTGCCTCGTGCCGGAAAGCCGCGAGCTCTTCACCGAAATGTCGGTGCTCGACAATCTGATCCTCGGCACCTACGCCCGCTTCCGCAAGGGCGAGCGGAATTTCGACGCCGACATCGAAGGCGTCTATGACCTGTTTCCTCGCCTGCGCGAGCGCAAGGCGCAACGCGCCGGCACGCTGTCGGGCGGCGAGCGGCAGATGCTCGCGATCGGGCGGGCGCTGATGGCCCGTCCCACCTTGCTGATGCTGGACGAGCCGTCTCTCGGTCTGGCGCCGCGCATCGTGCGCGAAATCCTTCGCGTCGTCGTGTCGCTGCGCGAGCGCGGGGTCTCGCTTCTCATCGTCGAGCAGAACGCCAGGGCGGCGCTGCAGATCGCCGACTACGGCTACGTGATCGAAGGTGGCCGCGTGGTCCTGGAGGGGCCCGCCGCCGAACTGCAAGCCGATGCGAACGTCGTCGCCACCTATCTCGGAACCGGCGGAAGCAAGACGCCGCTCCCGCCCGGAGCGACCGCGTGATGCCGCCGCGCGGCCATCCCCTCAATCCCGAGTGCGGCCGCGCATCGGCGGGCCACCGCCGCCCGTCCCGCAAAATTCCGTCACCACGGACATCAAGGAGCAAACGATGAACCACATCAACGTATCGAAGGGTGAATACTGGACCGGATCGCCCACGGCCGCATTCGACTACAAGAGCGCGGCGCGCGCGATCCTGCCGCGCCTCGACGCCACCGCGGCGAACAGCGAGCGGCTGCGCCGGCTCGACGACGATGCAGCGGCGGCGCTGCGCCAATCCGGCCTGGCCCGGGCCCTGACTCCCAAGGCGTTCGGCGGCTTCGAACTGTCCCCGAGCGCGCACATCTGGACCTGCGCGGAGCTCGCGCACAGCTGCTCGGCGGCGAGCTGGGTGCTGATGGTCTGCGTCGCCCACGACTACATCATCGGGCGGTTCTCGGAGGAGTGCCAGAAGGAGGTCTATGAGGGCGACGCCGACAATCTGCTTGCCGGCGCGCTGGCGCCGCAGGGGACGGTCGAACGCGTCGGCGGCGGATGGCGTCTCAGCGGGCGCTGGCAGTTCGGCAGCGGCTGCGATCATTCGCCCTGGTTCATCCTGGGCGCGAGGGTCAAGAATCCGGAAGCCGACGGCTACCTCAATTATCACGTCATGGTGCCCGCCGCGGACATCGAGATCGACGATACCTGGCACACGCTCGGCATGCGCGGCACCGGCTCCAAGGATCTCGTTGCGCGGGAGGTGTTCGTGCCCGAGCATCGGGCGATGCCGACCTTCCCGACCTTCATGGGGATGAGCCCGCACACCGACAGCCCGCTCTATCGGCTGCCGGTCTATGCCGGACTGTCCTCGATGCTGTCGGGCTCGGTGCTCGGCATGGCCGAGCGCGGCCTCAAGCATTTCATCGAGCGGACCTCGGTCCGCACGACCGCGCACGGCGTGTCGAAGGCGCAGAACGCCAACATGCAGCAGCGGGTGGCCGAAGCCAGCGCCGAAGTGGCCGCCGCGCGACGGCTGCTGGACAACATGTGCGAACGCTTCGACCAGGTGATCGCCGCCGACGCGGGTCCCATGCCCGCGGCCGAACGCGTCCAGTTCCGCTGGGATGCGGCCTATGTGGTCGAGCTCAGCCGCCGCGCCATCGACAGGCTGTTCGCCGCCTCCGGTGCGCATGGCGTCTACGAGGGCAGCGACGTCTATCGCGCCTATCGCGACATCAACACGGCCTGCCATCACGCGGTGATCGACTTCGACACCGTGTCCGGACTGCGCGGACAGATCGCGCTTCTGGGCGACATCGGTGAAAACCCGCGCGCGGCACCGCTCGCCTGAGGCTGTGCGAACCTGACGTCCGGTCCGAGCACCAAGCGGCACGGGCTCGTCCCGCTCGCCCGGCCGGCGTCACAACGCATGCGACCCTGCACCAACGACATCGAGGCAGCGCGATATGGCGATAGAGCAAGCCGTTACGACGAAGGAGACGCCGATCTCTCCTGCGGTATTCAAGCAGAGCATGCGCCGTCTGGCAGGCGGCGTCTGCATTCTGGCAAGTGCGAGGGACGGCGAGCGTCACGGCCTGACCATGACGGCCGTGTGCTCGCTGACGCTCGATCCGCCCATGCTGATCGCCTGCGTCAACCGCGACGCCGGAGCCTATGAGACGATGCGTTCGACCCGGCGCGTCAGCGTGAACCTGCTGGGTTCCGACCAGATCGAGCTCGCGGAGCTGTTCTCGTCTTCGACCATCAAGGGCACGGAGCGGTTCGAGCGCGCCGAATGGGTCGAGATGGCGAGTGGCGTGCCGGCACTGACGGGCGCCCTCGCGGTGCTGGACTGCCAGATCGTGGAGGAGAAGGCGGTCGGCCAGCATTCGGTGCTGTTCTGCGAGGTGAAGGCCGCCCGGCTCGAGGACCAAAAGGATCCGCTGGTGCATTTCGATCGCCAGTTCTGCGGATTGCTTCCTGTCGCCTGACGCTTGCCTCGCAAGACAAACCCTTCTTCGTCGGCGATCGCGTCTTCCGGACGCGAGCGGCCGGCCATCAGGATCAAGTCGCGAAGTGTCGCAAGATCATCTCGGCTGCAGAGATGACGACCCCGTCCGCACTCTGTCTGCGACAATCTCGACGAGACGGCCGCCTTCACGATGTCGGCCGGAGTCACGAAGCGACCGACGCGGTGCGACAGCTTCACGTCGGCAGCACCGGTTGATCTGGACAAGGGGTTGATGGTAACTACCATGACCGGTACACGCCGGGCTGTCGATGAGCGCAGTGCTTCGCGCTTCGTCTGAATCTCTGTGCGTGATGGCGAGCAAATTGGGGAACGGCAGAGAATTGGGTGCTGGACGTCGTTCGCCGATGCGCAAGCGCGGTCGCGAGCGGCTTCAGCTTCTGCTTGATGCCACCGCAGACCTGCTCGCCGAACGGCTGGACGAGGATATCAGTCTCGCTCAGATCGCCGAGAGAGCGGATGTGCCTCTCGCCTCAGTCTATCACTTCTTTCCGAACCGAGGCGCCGCCTTCGTAGCTCTGGCGCAACGCTATCACGCCGAGATCGCGGCACGCGCCGCTGGACCGGTTCATCCTCGTCCTCAGACCTGGCAGCACTACATCGCCAACAGCCAGAAGGCCGGCGCAGCGCATCTGAACCGCAATCCTGCAGCGCTGCGGCTTTTCATGGGCGCAGGCGTCAGTGTCGAGGTGAGAAACACGGATCTCAGCGGCAACGCCAATCTCGCAAAGCAGCGTACCGCCTATCTGCGTGCGACGTTCGATATGCCCAAGGTACCGGATCTGGAGAAATGGGTCGCGGTGTCGATCGCGCTCGTGGATGGAATCTGGGCGCTGTCCTACAGCCTCCATCGATCCATCACCCCGGAATATCTCGAGGAATCGATCAGATGCTCCATCGCATATTTGCGATGCTACCTGCCGGAAGTCGTCGAACGGCGTGCCCCCTGAACCTGCCTATAGTCATATAAAATTTCACTATTTCTTGGGATACCGACGCTCGCTGCTTCCGCTGTGGGCGACTCGGCGACTATTTCTTGCTCATATTTCCCTATGATTGTGAAAATGCAGGGATCTTTCCTTGGATGATACGCCCAAAGACTCCGCTTTATAATCGAAATTTTTATCACTATCATGCCGCACATGGTGAGGTCCGCGCCTGATCTCCGTTTCCTGAAAGGAGTGCCATGAACCGCCGAGACTTCTTGAAAGCCGCCACCGCCGCGGCAACGGCCACGGTTGCAGCGCCTCGCCTCGCCTCGGCGGCGGGCGAGAAGGTCCTGACCTTCGTTCCGCAATCCGATCTCACATTGCTCGATCCTGTGCAGACGACCGGGCTTGTGACCCGCAACCATGCACTGCTGGTGTTCGACACGCTCTATGGCGTCGACGAACGTTTCGAAGCACAGCCGCAGATGGTCGCTGGTCACGAGATCGACCGCGACGGCCTGCGCTGGACATTGACGCTGCGAGAGGGATTGAAGTTTCACGACGGAGAACGGGTCCTGGCGCGGGATGCCGTGGCCAGCATCAAGCGCTGGTGGAGCCGCGACGTCTTCGGTGGAGATCTTCGCAGCGCAACCGCCGAACTCTCCGCAACGTCCGACAATACGATCGTCTTCGACCTGAAGAAGCCTTTTCCCTTGCTGGCCTATGCGTTGGGCAAGCCGTCAAGCGTGTGCCCCGTCATGCCCGAGCGCCTCGCGCTCACGCCGGGCACGGAGCAGGTCAAGGAGATGATCGGCAGCGGACCGTTCCAGTTCGTGCCGGACGAACGCATCGTCGGATCCCAGGTCGTCTACAAGCGGTTTGACGGCTACGTACCGCGACCATCAGGCACCGCCAGCTTCATGGCCGGCCCCAAGACCGTCCACCTCGACCGCGTGATCTGGCGCGTTCTGCCGGATGCGGCGACGGCCGCGGCCGCCCTTCAGGTCGGCGAAGTCGACTGGTGGGAGCAACCGACTCCAGACTTGTTGCCGCTGCTCGCCAAGCGAGGCAACATCAAGGTCGAGGTCAAGGACACCGGCGGCTATCTCGCGATGATTAGGCTCAATCATCTCGTTCCCCCCTTCGACAATCCCGCGATCCGTCGCGCCATCCTGTCGGCCATCAGCCAGACGGAATTCATGACGGCCGTCATGGGCACCAATGGCGCTTTCTGGAAGGACAATGTCGGCTTCTTCCTGCCCGCCTCCCCCTTCGCGAACGATGCGGGCATGGACGCCTTCGCGGGGGCGCCGGACTACGCCAGGGCCAAGCGCGATCTGCAGGCGGCAGGCTACAAGGGCGAGCGTATCGTCTTCGTCGTCCCGGCCGACCTCCACGCCCTCAATTCCATGAGCCTGGTCGCCGCCGACATGTTCAAAAAGATCGGCCTTGAAGTCGATTACCAGGTGTCCGATTGGGGCACCGTGTTGCAGCGCATTGCGTCGCAGCGCCCGCTCGACCAGGGCGGCTGGAGCGCATGGTGCAATTACGTCCCCGGCGCGTCCGCAATCAATCCCGCGGCTCACTCCTACCTCAGGGGCATTGGGAAGGCTGGCACCTTTGGCTGGCCGAGCAGCGAAAAGATCGAGGCCCTGCGCCTCGCATTTCTGTCGGCCCAGGACGACAAGGAAAGACAGCGGCTGGTTCGGGAAATCCAGGCGCAGGCCATGCAGGACACACCATATCTGCCGCTCGGCTACTTTGCGCAACCGGCCGCATACTCGCAAAAGCTCAGCGGCATTCCCTCGGGCTTCTCCCAGTTCTACGGTGTGAAGAAGGCCTGATCTTCAGGCAGGTCAGAGCACATCGATCACACCTCGACCAACGCAATCAACGCCTCGGTGGGATGGCCGAAAACATGAACGACTTGCACGCCGAACTGGGGTACGCAACCGCGCTGGAACTGAAGGCGCGCTTTGAACGCCGCGAGCTCTCTCCGGTCGAAGCCGTATCGGGCGTTCTCGACCGGATCGCGGCGCTTGAACCTTCGATCAACGCGTTTTCCGTGGTGATGAGAGACGAGGCGCTGGCTGCAGCACGGGACTCCGAGCGGCGCCTGCGCAGCGGAGAGGCGCGGCCTCTCGAAGGAATTCCCGTCACGATCAAGGACGCCTTCGGTGTGGCCGGCTACGAAACGGCGACCTGCACGCATGCGCTGAAGGGCCCTGTTGCGCGCGAGGATAATATCGTCGTCGCCCGCCTGCGCGAAGCCGGCGCGATCATCCTCGGCAAGACCACGATGTCCGAATTCGGCTGGTCCGGCATCAGCCGCAATCCGGTGACGGGCGTGACGCACAACCCATGGAAACGCGGCTTCAATGCCGGCGCCTCCTCTGCAGGCGCAGGCGCAGGTGCAGCGGCCGGCTACGGACCGCTCCACCTCGGCTCCGATGGAGCCGGGTCGATCCGAATGCCGTCGCATTTCTGCGGCGTCTTCGGCTTGAAGCCGACCTTTGGCCGGGTCCCCTACGCGCCGGTCTCCAACAACGACTATGCCACCTATATCGGCCCGATGACGCGAACCGTTGCCGATGCCGCGCTGATGCTGGAGACAATGGCCGGCCCGCATTGGCTCGACCACACATGCTGCGAAGCGGCGCCCGATGCCTATCTCGCCAAGCTCAAGACCTCGATGAAGGGCAAGCGCATCGCCTTCAGCCCCGACCTCGGTCACGCCCGCGTCGATGACGAGATCGCAGGGATCGTTGCATCGGCGGCCAAGGTCTTTGCCGGAGAGCTTCAGGCCGAAGTGGAGATCGTGACGCCGCCGTGGGGGCCGCATGGTCCGGAACTCGGGCGCTTCTTCTGGGCGGCTCTCTGGGGGCGCCGGGCCGGACTGCTGCCGGAATGGGAGGGCAGCATGGGCAGCGACCTGGTCGCCTGCATTCGCGAGGGCGCCAACTATTCCGCGACCGAGTACATGAACATGCGCGAGCGCAAATACGCGTACGTCGCGGACATTTCGAGCTTCCTCGAGGATTGGGACTATCTGATCACCCCGGTCGCCTCGGTTGAGGCCTTTCCGGTCGAGCGCGTCAGGCCGGAACATTGGCCCGAGCACGATTGGGATTGGCTCGCATGGTCCGAATTCCTCTACCCCTTCAACATGTCGAGCCATCCGGCGGCGAGCGTGCCTTGCGGCATGACCCGCGCCGGCCTGCCCGTGGGCCTGCAGATCGTCAGCCGTCGCTTCGACGATCTTGGCGTCCTGCAGGCAGCCGCAGCCTTCGAGGCTGCAATGCCGTGGAGACAGCGTCGTCCCGACATCGCGATGCCGAGCTGACGCGCGGCCCCAAATCCGACAGGACAATCCATGATGAGAAATTCGAAGGACTCCGAACTGCGCGAACGCGCACGGCAAGTGATCCCGAAGGGCATGTATGGTCACGAATCGGTCGCTCTTCTTTCAGAGGACTTTCCGCAGTTCTTCTCGCGAGCCGAGGGAGCCTATCTCTGGGACTGCGATCACAACCGTTACGTCGACTACATGTGTGCGTTCGGTCCCAATCTGCTCGGATACCGGCACCGCGGTGTCGAGGAAGCCGCACGGGCTCAGGCCGCGATGGGAGACACCATGACCGGTCCCTCCGAGGCCATGGTCGTGCTTGCGGAAGACCTCGTATCGATGATCGGGCATGCAGCCTGGGCGATGTTCTGCAAGAATGGAAGCGATGCGACCTCGATGGCGATGGTGACGGCACGGGCTTATCGGGATCGCCGCAAAATTCTCGTCGCGAAGGGCACCTATCACGGCGCCGCCCCCTGGAATACTCCCAACATGAAGGGCATCACGGCGGAGGACCGGGCCCACATCATCTATTTCAACTACAACGACCTGGACAGTGCGACGGAAGCATTTCGCAAGGCCGATGGCGACGTCGCCGGCGTTTTCGCGACGCCATTCCGTCATGAGACGTTCAACGACCAGTACGCGCCCTCGGCCGAATATGCGCTTGGACTGAGGAAGCTCTGCGATGATGCGGATGCGTTGCTGATCCTCGACGAGGTACGCACCGGCTTTCGCCTCTCGCGCGACTGCAGCTGGTCCGTGCACGGCGTTCAGCCCGATCTCAGCGCATGGGGCAAGGTGCTGGCCAACGGCTATCCGATCTCGGCCCTTCTCGGCTCGGAGAAGGCGCGCAGCGCAGCGTCCAGCATCTACGTCACGGGATCCTTCTGGTTCTCCGCCGTGCCGATGGCGGCGGCGATCGCGACCCTGCGGGAGATCCGGACAACCGACTATCTCGAACGGATCGTCGCCAATTCCACGCGCCTGCGGGCGGGGATCGCGGCGCAGGCCTCCGCACACGGCATTGCGGTTCGCCAGACCGGACCGTCGCAGATGCCACAAATCCTGTTCGATGACGATCCGGACATGCGGAAGGGTTACTTCTGGGCCAGCTTTGCAGTTCGATCCGGGGTCTACCTTCACCCCTATCACAACATGTTCTTCAACGCCGCCCTGACGACGGACGACATCGACAACACGCTCGACATCACCGATCGTGCCTTCGCCGAACTGAAGCGGCGCCTGTTCTCCCTGCCCGCCCAGTCGAACGAGCTCGTGCTGCAACGCCTCGGGCGGTGACGGCGGGGGGATGAGTTCCGCCCGATGTCACGTCGGGTGTAACGGCCCGATTGAAGCGATGGCTCCCGGCCCACCATCCGTGAGGTTCAGCGAGATTTGCACTGCCCTTGAATCCGCTTCGGGCGAGGAGCAGCAATCTGGACCGGCGGCCATCACGTGTTCCTGGCATCACCGGTAGCGCGCTGCATCCCGGGCACAGTGATCCCGATGGATGGGGGGCTGCGGAGGTATCAGTTCTAAAGCCGAATGGCTTTAGCTCGAATCGATTGCCTCGGATCGTTCACCTCCCGCTTGCGGGAGAGGCCGGGAGAGGGCTTTCTCCTCTTAGGGGTTGTCCCATTGGGGATACACCCTCTCCCCAACCCTCTCCCGCAAGCGCAGGGGTATCGCATATGAGTTCTTGGCGGGGCCTGAGCGCGCGCCTCGTCCTTCGAGACGACCGCTTCGCGGTCTCCTCAGGATGAGGCTGAGTGGCATTGGTGCCCG
>NZ_LSIC01000034.1 GCF_001556045.1 Bradyrhizobium sp. CCH5-F6 | reverse complement strand
GCAACAGTCAGCGCGCTAAAGGACACCTTCTCGCGCGTAACCTAAGCCGTTGCCGTTGCTCTTGAATTCGCCGATGACAGCCATGTTAGGGTCCTTTCCGGTTTGCTC
Organism: Bradyrhizobium sp. CCH5-F6; assembly: GCF_001556045.1. GTDB lineage: Bacteria > Pseudomonadota > Alphaproteobacteria > Rhizobiales > Xanthobacteraceae > Bradyrhizobium. The sequence continues at coordinate 16,147 of NZ_LSIC01000034.1, read as the reverse complement.
GGGCCGCGCCTATCGCGACCTCGATGACGGTGAAAGGACCGGAGGCGATTGACCCCGCACCCGGAGGGCCGGAACGAAGTGGAGGGCGGGCGGACACGGCTATTTTGCCTGGCGATGCAAAGGCGGGCTTGCCCGCCGGCGGAAAATAGCCGGGGCCGGCCGTTGCGAGAAGGCGATCGAGACGCAGTCGTCCTTCGGTCACACCGGACTCTTCGAGGTCTGCGCAGGCGCCTCCCGAACCACAAGGCGAGAAGGAGCCTCACCACGGCACCCGCTCATCAGTGGTGTTCAAGGACCATGTCAACGGCAAGAACATCACCGGCCCGCTCTTACCGCCTCCCGGATGCCCGGCCACGCCCGGCCCCTCGACACCTTCCGCTATAATCCGTCCGCATCATAGCCAGCGACCCGCGAGAACCAGCCAGCATGGATGAACTCCAGCGTCGGCCAGCCCTACATCACGCTCACGCCGGCATCCCCGCTTGACGACGCTCCATCCGGTGGTGCGGCCGGGTGAGATGGAAAGTGACTATGCGCTGATCTAAACGCAAGGGTGCGCACCCCGCCGACGCGGAGGTCCCGCCGCCAAGGCGGGGATTCCGGCGCGTCACGCCGGGCGCTCGGCGATGAGCGATGGGTAACACCGCGCCACCAGAGGCAACCTCAAGCCGGATCTACGACAGATCGTCCGGCCATTGCTGCGCTCCGTGAAGGACACGCAGAATGCGAATTGCCTCCGCCGCAACCGTGTAGGCCGCAATATACGGCGTTCCGGTCACGACAAGCTCACGTGTTCCCGAGACCCGGCCGGGCCGGCCGCTCTCGGGGAAGTCGAGCAGACGGCGAGCCGCCGCGACGATTCGTTCGTCAATCGCGACAGCGGCGGCGGGATTTTCCGCCTCGATATAATCGAAGATGCCGTCGCGATCCGCGAGCGCGAAAGCCGACCAGGTGAGCCTCATGCTTTGAGATCGCCGGCCTTGCGGCGGGCAGCGGCGCGACGCTCGGCAAAATGCGCCTCGACCTCATCGTCGGGAAGGTCTGGCCGTGTATCTTCCAGCGCCTCGCGCACCTTGGCCCGAAACCAGGCATCATGCGCCTCGCTGCTCGTGACGAGCTCGAGGGGCAGCACACCCTCGTTGGCGGTGCGGGTGAGGAGAATCCGAACCGCATCCGATACCGTGAGGCCCATGTTTTCGAGCACGGCGGACGCCCGGTCGCGGATGTCGGCGTCAATTCTGGTCTGGACGAGTGCGTTTGCAGGCATGCTCGCCTCCTTTCTCGATTCAATGTAATGCAATTGAATGACGTTTGCCAGCCCACTACAGGCCGCACATGCCCTCGCACTCATTCGGCCAGAGATCGAGCTGGCCTTGATCGGCGGCCGTCGACAAATCGGCCTGGTCGAGCGGTACGCATGAGCGATGCAGGAACACCTCGCCGCGTATGCCGCGCAAGCCGGTGCGAAGCGCCTTGTCGGCCGCGACGGCATCGGCCCATGCCTCCGGATCGTGGTCGCGCATGCGGCGCCAACGCGCGTTGTCGTGGAAGGGGCATCCGATGCAAGCCGACTTCGGCGGCTCGGGATAGCCATGCCGGCGCAACCATGCGAGACAATCCTGCCTGCTCATCCGCTTCTCGATCAGCGGGAAACGCTTGATCTGCCACGCCTCGAAACTCGGCTTGGCACGAATGACTTCGTCGCAGGAAATGCCGATCCACTGCTCGACGACGGGATACGCCGGCGAGCGTTTACGGGTGAGGTCCACGAGCTCGCGCACCTTCCGGCGGATCGGCACGATCTTGAATTCCGTCGTGCATTGGCGACGGATCATGCCGATGGAGACGGTCTCCGTCGTGGCCCGGCGCGAACCGATCTCGACGAGTTCGCCATCATCGTCCTCGTCGAAGACGGGAACCAGCGCGCCGGCGGGGGTGACGGTTTTCGTGAAGGCCGGGATCGAGGCCCAGCGATTGCCAGCGCCGGCGGCCAGCAGCTCGTCGCGGATGTTGCCGGCCGAAACGACATGGACCGGGAACGGCAACACGTTGCCGGACATCAGCCAGTCGAGATGGTCGTAGACGGCGCTCGGTTCCCAGCCGGTGTCCGCGAAGATCGCGCAGTCGGGCATCGGCCCGATCTCGCCGTGGGCGGCGAGCAACGCCATCGTGGTGGATTGAACGCCGGCGCCGAGGCTGAGCGCGCGCAGGCGGATGGGGGAGGGCTGGAGGCCTTCCCGATCAGCAACCAGAGAGAACAGCATCAGCCTTTCTCCCCGCCGTCGCCTTCGATCCAAAGACTGAGGTCGCGCCGCATCAACCCAATCGGGCCGTTGATCTCGGTGATCCGCGCGTCGCCGGCGACATAGCCACCGATGCGGAACAGCTCGACGAGATGGCGCATCACGTCGCGATAGAGGTGGCCACCGACAAGGGCAACGTCTCGGAAAGTCTGGCGCCCGTGATAACCGCAAAGGCGATGGATGTGCATTCCGGGATGCTGCCCAACCTCCTCAATCTGGTCCTGGGTCTCGGGACGCGGCCAGCGCGTCCCGAGATTGCCAGCCTTCATGGCCGCGGCCATCTGCCGGGTCATTTCGGCGTCGTACATCGCGATCGGCGTGGCGGCCGCACGAAAGCCGAGATGGGCGGAGAGGAATGCGACCTGAGCTTTCTCGCCATGAGGGTCGACGGCGCGCAGCGTCCGCCACAAGGGACCGTCATAGCGTTCGATGGCCAGCATGGTGGCCGGGCCGTCGCGCTTCGTCGCTGAACAGGCGAGGATCAGCAGGCGCTGGGAGGGGAGGACAGCCATTATGCAGCCTCCCGCTCGTCGGCAATCGACGGCTGCCTATCGTGCAGATAAGTGACGGCGCGTTGCGCATGGGCGGCGGCCTGGAAGATCGCCTTCTTGTCGTCGGCAAGGACGGCCAACCAGGAATCGAGGTACGATGCGTGATCGGGTCGTGGCTCGAGCTCCGGAACAATGCCGAGATCCGCACAGAGGAAGCAGCTTCCGAGTTCGGCAACCAGCTCCTCGCGCGCCCGCTCGGTGCGATCCTTGCCGTAGCGCGACAGATCGCGGTTCACGCGATGGGGAGCTGCCGTCCAGTGCGTGGCCTCATGGCTCAAGACCGCGACGTATGAAGCAGCATCCCGGAAAGTTGCAACAGGCGGCATCTGGATGAAGTCGCCAGCAGGAGAATAGAACGCCCTGTCGCCACCATGCCGAATCACCGCGCGGGTGTTGGCGAAGAAACGATCGACATGCTCGATCCGCTCGACAGGATCACGGACAGGCTTGGCCTGCGCATAATATTGCGCGGGCAGCCCGTCGATCTGCGCGACATTGAATGCGGTGTAGGCTTTGAGGAACGGGATTTCCCGGTCGAACTCTTCACCGGCGACACCGACTTCGGTCTTCGTGAACCGGCTGGCGAAGACCACCATGGTTCCGCTCTCGCCCTTGCGGACCGCGCCTCCAAGCTCAATGGCCTGCTTGAACGTCATCCAGATGGGCGCTGAAAATCCGCGCGCCAGGGCTTCGGACCAAAGCAACAGCACATTCATGCCGCTATAGGGCAAACCGTTGTGGCGGAGCGGGCGCGTCACGCGGCCAATAGCGTTCGCCGAGTTCCATGGCTGCATCCATGGGCGCACGCCTTTTTCGAGATCGGCGACGATGCGTTCGGTGATCCGCGCATAGATGTCGGTGCGCGAGCCCTTTTCCTTGCTGGTCATGTTCTCAAACCTCCTTGTCGGGGCCGCGCCCATCGCGGCCCGTCGCGGAGGTCCGTGGCCGGGGCGATCAGGAGGGGCGCGCACCCGACCGGGCCCGTCGCATCGCGACGGGCGGGAAGGGCCGGAACGAAGTGGAGGACGGCGAAGCCGTTGCGCGGGCCACCGGCCCCGGCAGGACCGCCAACCGGGACGGGCCGCGGTGGGCGCGCTCCTCCGCTTTCTTTTTGCCCGCTTGCCCATCCCGATCTGGCGCAACGCCACAGGCCGCGCTATATATCTGACTAGCTGACTAGGTAGAAGTGCGAGCCAATGAGCAAGCAGGCGGGACTGAAGAACATAAAGAAAGCCGGACGCCGCCCGGCGGCGGGACGGTGGAAGCTCGAGGACGCGAAAGCGCGCTTCAGCGAAGTGGTCCGCCACGCGCGCGAGGATGGTCCACAGCGTGTGACCGTGCGCGGCCACGATTCGGTCGTCGTGATGAGCGTCGAGGAGTTCGAACGCCTGGTGCCGGAAAAGCCGAGGCTGCCGTTCGTCGAGTTCATGGAGAGCCTGCATCTCGGCGGGCTCGATCTTGAGCGCGAGATGGATCGCGGCCGGGATGTCGAGCTTTGAGGGGCTGGCTGCTCGATACGAACGTCGTCGCCGCTCTGATCAATCCGCAGGGTGCGCCGTCGGTCAAGAGCTGGGTCGCGGGACAGGAAGAGGAGACATTCTTCATCAGCGTCCTGACGCTTGGCGAATACGACAAGGGAATCCACAACCTTCCCGACGGTCATGCGGAGCGCCCGCGTTATATCGCGGCGCGCGACGCGTTGGCCGAACGCTTCGGCGATCGTGTCCTTTCGCTGAGCGACGAAGTCGTCCGGCGATGGGGAAGGGTTTCGGGAGAGGGCAAGCGGGCGAGCGGACACGCCCCGCCAGTGATCGACACGATGCTGGCCGCGACGGCGCTCGAACACGATCTCTATCTGGTGACGCGCAACGTGAAGGACGCCAGGCCATCCGGCGCGACGGTGTTCGATCCGTGGAACGACGATGCAGCAATGTTTCCGCTGAGCCCCAAAGCCGGGCGCGTGCGATAGCGACATGCGAACAGGCCGGCCCCCTTGCGGGACCGGCCTGTTCGGCAAGGAAGAAGGGGGCGAGGCCGAAGCCTCGCCCGATGGGCGGCTCAACCGAGGGCCGCCATCTGCAATTCGGCCGCCTTGCGGTCGAGGGTCTGGCCGGGATGCTCGGCCGGACGCTCGAAGGGCTTCCAGCGCTCGCCAACGATCTGCTCGTAGGCGGCGACCGCGCCTTCGGCGGCCATGCGCAGGGCATGGGCCTGGAGCCCCATGTCGGCGGCGAATTCGCGCTTGCGCTGCGCGGCGCTGTCGAAACCGACGGGGCCATCGAGGTCCTCGTCGCGCAGGTCGTTGGCGGCCTTGGCCGTCATGTCGCGGGCTTCCGTCACCGCGCGGGAGTAGAATTGGCCGGCCCCATGGGCGGAGCCGACATAGGCCCCGATGATGCGCTGGAGGTGGATCTGCATCGCGCGCTCGCCGAGGCCTTCGCCGAGCGCCTCGGCGGTCTCGACGATCATCCGCTCGTGCAGGTCGCGGATGCCGTCGCTGTCGAGCACCGGCGATCCGAAGCTCTCGGCGATCATCAAGGCCTGGGCCGCATCCGGGCAGGCGAGCCGGACCATTTCGAGGGTTGTGCCCTTGCGAAGCTGGACGACGCGGGCGGTCTGGCGGGGAGCGGTTCTGGACATGCGGATTTTCCTTTCCATCGGTTGTCCCGAAGGCTCGCACCGGCCCTTGCCAGCTCTCCCTTCGGGTGAGCTCGTGAAAAACCGGCGGTCAGACGGACGCTTCAGGGTCCGGGGCGACCAGGTCGAGCGAAGCCGGCTTGCGGGCAAGCGGGGCCTACGGCCCTGCGCCAGACCGCGGGCCTGCTTTGCCGAGATCGGTCGTTCCGGCCGCAACGCGGCGCGAAGCGGCCTTGAAGCGGCCGGCCGCCGGTTTACGAGCGCAACCTCAAACCGAAGGGAGGGCCGGCGAGGGACCGCGTCATCCCGGCGACCAAGCGCAGGAAAGGGGGCATGTCCGGATCTCCGCCAGATCGCGGCGGCCGGCCGCAGCATGGGCCTCGGCGTCAATGCCCGCTCTTCCCGGATGTGCGACCGCTGATCGCCGGGCGCTGACATTGCCGCCCGACAGCGCCGCCGCCCTCACGCAGCCTGCGATGGCGAAGAGTCGTGCCGCTCGCGAAAGGCCGCGATCGCCCGATCCTGCCGGGCCAGCTTCCGCGCGAGCGCGTCGATCTCCGGCTGCCGCTCGGCCGAGAGGGCGGCGAGGTTTGCACGGTAGCGTTCGAGGAACGCGCCCGGATCAGGCGGCTTTCCGCGCCGATAGGCCGTGCGGCGCGGCTGCAATTGCGGGATCAGCGCCGTCATGCGGCGCGTGATCTGCCGGTCGATCATGTCGAGCTGGCGCTGCGTCTGCCTGCGCGCCTCCTCCATCCGGGCGAGCTGCGCACGGCGGTCAAGAGAAGTGGTCATGGCGCGCTCCCGCGCCTGGCGACGAAGTCCGAAGGGCCGTCCCATGCGCGATGGCGGGCTTCGTCGATGACGAAGCCGAATTGCCCGACCCGATACTCCGTCGACGGCACGAGGAAGCGTCGTTCCTCGACTGCCTGGCCACGTTTCCCGCCGCGTGTGGCGACGCACTCCACGAAGCCCTTCTCATGGTCCGACGTGATCGCCGCGATGACGATCCAGTCGGCCGCGTGCAACTTCTCGAAGGCGAGGCGATCCCGCTCGCGGGATTCGCCGGGTCCAAGGACCGTGCCGAAGATCTTCTCCCAGGCGTCCGGCCAGCCATCCTTGATGGTGCGCTCCGCGCAGCGGCGCTCGAAGCTGGAGAACAGATGCGGGAAGTGGATCGCGACGATCGCCCAGCACTCATCCTCCTCGTACCAGCCGCCATCGGCGCGCAGTATCGGATGGACCTGCGCATTGCGCTCGGCCGATAGATGAAAGCCGCCGTGACTGGCCGTGTCGTGGAAGATGACGCCATCGGCATAGATCGTCGCGCCCTGCGAAGCACCCCACGGCGTGCTCGCGGCGATCCGCGCATCGCGGCGAGCGAGCGCCTTCTTCTCCTGGCTGTGCTCGGCCTGTTCGAGGACCGCATTTCGGAATGCCGCCGCGTCGGCGAGCTCGCCGGAATGGCCATAAAAGTCGTTGCGGGTCCATTCCGGCATGGGCCTGCGGATTCGCCAGCCTGTCGCGAGATAGTGCTTGCCGTCGCTGGCCGGGACCATGGCGAACGCATTGTCGCCGACGAGCGCGACGGCCATGCCGTCAGCGCTGCGGCCAAAAGAAGCCCCCGAAATATCGGGGGTTTCGAGATTGCCGTTCAGGTGGGTGAGCGCGTTCATGCCGCTGCCCTCCCCTCGATGACGTCGGCGCCGACCTCGTCGGCGGTGACTTCTTCGAGCACGGCGCGGGGATAGCCGTGGCGTGACAGCCACTCCTTCGCGTCGGCCTCGTGGGTCGCGAAATAGACGAGTTCGGCGTGATCGCCGGCACCGGCGAACACACGGACCGAGCCGATGGCCGGACGTTCGACGATGGTGAAGTGGAGCTTCGAATCCAGCGAGAACGTCCGATGGACGCGGATGGCGATGACGCCGCCGGCGCCATAGTCGGCCTCGTGCAGCGTGAAGCAGGCGGGCACCGCGATGTTGCCGACGCCTCGTTCGCCCTGCTTGCGGGTCAGCCGACCCCGGCTGTTGTTGGACCGCCAGGTCGATAGCTTCTTGTTGAAGCGCGCCGGCGGTTGCGGCGTGCCATCGGACCAGGCGACGATCGAGCCGATGGGTGCGTTGTCGAAGAATGTATGCGCGGACATGATGTCCTCCGTGTTTGCGCAGGTGTGGAAACAGAACCGCCGCCGGTTTGGCCGGCGGCGGTGGATCATTCGGAAGGTGAAACGGGGGCGGCGCTATTCGGCCGCCTCCAGATATTCGCCAGCCTCCTCATCGGCCGGGTCCTCTGCGACCATGTCGATGTCCTCCCCCGGCTCGTCATCGTCGTTCGTGGCAGCGTTGGAGGACAGCCAGTGCGAGAGGCCGGCGGCATCCGGAGCGAAGAGCGCTGCGGAATGAACGAAGTGCCCTTCCTTGAAATGCTCGACGAGCGCTGCGCGCGTGTCCTTCACCCTCTGGCGCGGAAGGACCGGCGTGTCCTTGCACGAGGCTTCAAGCGCGGGACGCGACAGGCACGAGAGGAAGTCCTCCGTACCCATGTTCGGCAGGAACGCATTCGCGCCGATCGCCTCGCCCGCGATGCGGGCGACGATGCCGCTCTTGCTGGCGTTCTCCCGGCAAGAGAACACGTCGATCAGCATGGAACGGGCCACGACGCGCAGCGTGTCCATATCGAAGGCGAGCTTGCCCTCGGCATCGAACAGCATGACACCATGCCTGGCGAGCTTGCCGTGGCCGTAGTTGCCGCTGCCTGCGCCCCTCGTGACCGACACGTTCTGCCCCGCGAAGGCGAGGATCAACAGCGCCATCAGCGTGTCATCCTCGATCGGCGCGCGGCCGAGCGCTTCGCGCAGCGCATCGGTGCGGTAGTCGCCGATCATCTCAATGCCCTTGTGCGTGACTTCGGGACGGGGTTTCGCGACAGAACCAACGTCGTTCTCGTCAGTGCCGTGCGAACCGGCCGCCGACTTCCCCTTCGGCTTCTTCGGCTCGGGCATCCGGTAATGCACCGACTGCACCTTGCCGTCGCGATCAATATACATAGCCGTGCAATCGCCCTTGCCCGGTTTGCCGTGAACGCGCTCGGCCTTCCTGGGCAGTTCGGGCTGACCCCAGCTATTCTGCTCGGTGATGATCCCCCTTTTCGGGAGATGATTGGTCATCCATTCCTGCTGAGCGCCGAGGAACGCCTCGACATTGGTGGTGTAGCGGCTGTCCTGATCGGCCGGCGCGAACAGATCCTCGGTCCATTCGATGCCATAGGCCTGGGCCAGATCGTCGCCGAAGCTGGCGTCGCGGGCATACATCCGCTTCTTCTGCAGCGCCTGCGCGACGCTCCACCACGACACCTGCGGATCACCCTTTTTCGGCTTGTTCGCCTTCCAGACCTGCTGCTGCTCCTCGAGCGAAGCCGCCGCGATCGTACGAAGCTGCTGCTCGTTCGGCATGTCGCCCCTGGCCATCTGATCGAGCATCGCCGGCAGCACGTTGGCGAGCAGGCGCAGCTTCTTGATCTGGCGGACCGGCAGTGCGAGCGCCACGGCGATCGCTTCCTCGGTCCAGCCGAGCGCGACAAGCCGCTCGATCGCGCGCCATTGGTCAACGGGATTAAGCGCCTCCCGCGCCAAGTTCTCCACCATCGAGCGCATGGCGCCATTGTCGTTCGCGGCCTCGACGACCAGCACGTCGATTTCCTCAAGACCCGCGGCGATCGCCTGCTTCACGCGCCGATGGCCGGAATCGATGATGTAGCCATTGCCGCCGCCGGTTTCGGGCGCGATGACAGGAGGCTGCACGATGCCGACCGCCTTGATGGTCGCCAGCAGCAGTGCATCGGCCTGCGGCGTGGATTTCGTCTGGCGCATGCGGTCGGGATTCTCCTTCAGCGCACGCGGGTCGACCTTCATGAGACGCATGGAATTGCTCCTTCAAGGGTTGCGGACGCGGCCTTCCGCCCGTCCTTTTGTCGTCTTCTTCCCGAAGACACCCTCCGGCCCGCGGAGCGGGCGGACCGGCACAATTGCGGGCGAGCATCCCTGCCCGGCCGGACAAGCGGGGCTCACAGCCCCGCGAAGGACGACGGGACGGGATCGCGCTGGCCGCGATTGAGCGACAGCGTTGCCGGTCAGGCCGCTCTGCGAGGAGGTTTCCCCCCTCCTTTTCTCTATTTCCTGCTTTTCGTCCGGAACGCTCTGACCTCAGCCAGGTCGTAGGCTCGGTTCAAGCCGCGAGCGCGCTCGGCGCTGCCGCATCCTCGACGTCGAGCGCCAGAGCCCGCTCGATCTCCACGAGTTGCCGACGCTTGTCGGCGAGTTCGTCGGCGAAGGCGAACTCGCCCTCCCCCCGAGACTGATAGGAGGCAAGCCGGCGGCGCGCATCGGCAAGACGCTGGCGATAGCGCTCCTGCTCCCCCTCGAAATCGTCGAGCGCATGTTCGAGCCGGGCGACCGCGCCGAGCGGCGTCACCGTCATGGGCAAATCGATCTCGTATTCGGCGTTGGTTCGCAGCAGCATGGTGGCGTAGCGATAGCCGTCCTTGCCGAAACGCTGGCCTTCATATTCGAGATCGAAGCCGCCGACCGAGGCGATGATCGCCTCGCCCTCCTGCTGCAATTGCACGAGCGTCAGAATCTCCTTCATCAGAGCCCTGCCCGCCTCCTTGCGCTCGGCGTAGGAGGTGTCCGTCACGTTCATCGTGAAAGCAGCGCCGTCGGTCGGAACAAGACGCTCGATGTCCTGGCCAATTTCCGCGATGCGGCGCGTCGAGATGTCGATATCGCGCTCGGCATCGCGAATCTGCCGGCGCACGGCATGCTGATCGTCGATATGGGCGGCGCGAAGCCGTTCGAGCCGGGCGATATCGGCTTCAAGCCCCGCCTTCTGCATCAACCTCTGGTCGCCGGAAGCGATGGCCTTGGCCATGGCGAACTGGTTCGCCTGTCCATCACCGAGATCTTCAAGCCTGCGGATCGAAATATCGCCGGAGCGCGCGGCCGCGATGAAACGGGCCTTGCGCTCGTTGTTCTGCCACATTGCGGCATCGAGCGAGCCCTCCGTCGCGTAGGCGTAGATATCAACCTCGTCGTGCTGGTTGCCCTGGCGAACGATGCGGCCCTCGCGCTGCTCGATCTGCGAGGGCAGCCACGGCACGTCGAGGTGATGCAGCGCCTTCAGGCGCAATTGCGCGTTGACGCCGGTGCCCATCGTCTCCGAGCTTCCGAGAAGGAAGCGGACCCTGCCGGCACGCACGTCGCCGAACAGCCTCTGCTTCGCCTCCGACTTCTTGAAGTCCTGCATGAAGGCGATTTCGGCGGCTGGCACGCCGCGCCGGATGAGCTCGTCCCTGATCCAGCGATAGGCCGAGAAGCCTCTGGTCTTCTCGACATTGATCGTGCCGAGATCAGAAAAGATCATCTGCGCGGCGCCGGGTAGCTCATAGGGCCTGCCGTCCGGCTGAACATAGGTACTCGCTTCGGTCTCCCGCCAGATGCGGAAGGCGGTGTCGATCATCATATTGAGCTTGTTGCCGGGCTCATTGTCGTTGTCCGCATCGACCAGGCGAAGATCGATCGCCGCATGACGCCCGTCGGTGATGACGGACAGCAGGATGTCGTCGCCAGGTTCGACAGGCCGATTGCGCTGCTCGATCGCCTTGATGCGCGCATCGAGCTGAAGCTGGTAGCGCTTGAAGGCGGCGGTCGGCTTCGCCGTGACGATCTGCCGGCGGCCGGTCGAGATCGCCGGCACCCTGACGAATTGACGCAAATCCTCCGGCATGACGACGTCGGCGAAGCTGCGGAACATCGCGATAAGCTCCGGCACGTTGACGAAGCTGGCGAACCGCGACACCGGCTTGTATTTGCCGGATGGCTGCAATTCGAGCTCGGTCGTGGTGTCGCCGAAGGTCGATGCCCAGGCGTCGAACTCGTGCAGACCGCGCTGCGCCAGCGCCGCATGGTCCATGAGCCGCTGCACGGAGAACATTTCGCCGAGGGTATTGGTGATCGGCGTGCCCGACGCGAGCACGAGCGCACGGCCCGGATTCTTCGTCTCAATGAAGCGGGACTTCACATAGAGATCCCAGGCGCGCTGCGAGCCGTTCGGATCGACGCCTTTCAAGGTGCTCATGTTCGTGGGGAAGGAGAGCTTTCTGAACTCCTGCGCCTCGTCGACGATGATCTGGTCGATGCCGATCTCCGAAATGGTGAGCAGATCGTCCTTGCGCGTCGAGAGTGCCTCCAGCCGCTCCTTGAGGCCCTCCTTCAACCGCTCGAGACGTTTGCGCGACACGCGATCATCGCTCTCGACCTTGAGCAACAGCGTCTCGTAGAGCTCCAGCTCGTCCTGGATCATCTGTTGCTCGAACACCGAGGGCACGCCGATGAAACGGAACGCGCTGTGCGTGATGATGATCGCATCCCAGGTCGCCGTCGCTGCCCGCGACAGGAATCGGGCGCGCTTGTCCTTGGTAAAATTCGTCTCGTCCGCGACGAGGATACGGGCGGAAGGATAGAGTGCCAGGAACTCGCGCGCCGCCTGCGCCAGGCAATGACCGGGGACGACCAGCATCGCCTTGGCGATCAGTCCGAGCCGGCGTTGCTCCATGACGGCGGACGCCATCGTCATGGTCTTGCCGGCGCCGACGGCGTGGGCGAGATAGGTCGAGCCCGCCGCGATGATGCGCCAGATGCCGCGTTTCTGATGCCCATAAAGAGTAAAGGCGCCAGAGGCGCCCGGAAGTTTCAGATGGGAGCCGTCGAATTTTCGCGGCGCGATGTTGTTGAAGCGATCATTGTAAATCCGCGCCAAACGGTCGGTACGATCGGGATCGGACCAGACCCAGTTCTGGAACGCGGTCTTGATCTTGTGCAGCTTTTCCTTGGCTGCCTCGGTATCAACGACATTGAGCACGCGGCGTTCGCCATCGGGGTCTTTGATAGTATCAAATATCTGCGGCACGCGGCTGTTGAGCGCATCGGCGAGCAGCTCGCCGTCATGGCGGCGATCGGTGCCCCATTCCGATGTGCCGGCGGCCATCCAGCCAAGCTGACGGGCCTCGACCGTCCAGGACGCCAGTTCCGGCATGTGATGGATCTTGATGTCGGCTCCCATCGTCTCCTTGACGAAGATGACGACGTCCCTGGCCGGAATCCAAGGGCTTCCGAGCCGCGCGGTGATTTCGGAAGGACCGAGATCGGGGGGCTGGACCGCAACAAGCGCACGGACATTGCGCTCGAATGCGGGTTCAAGCGCGGCGGCACCTTCGGCCACGTTGAGCTTGTCGCGCACCGGACCGGAGAGATAAGCATCCGCCGTCTGCCACGAGCCATCGGCAGGGTTCTGGAAGATCGCATCGCCAAGCTCCGCGATGACGCCGGCGGCGTCCTGATGCAGAAGCTCGGCAATATGCTCGATATCGACGCCGCCGCGCTCGGAGAAGATCGGTCCGGGCTTGGACGTATCGGTATCGAGATCGTAGTTCTCGATCGAGGCGACGAGCCAGCAGTCCGGGTCGTCAAGGAACGGCTGGATGTTCGGCCGGCGATGCGTCTCGCGCACCTCGCCGCTCTCATCGCCCTCCGTAACCGAAACCGTCGTGTGATTGATCGGGCCGAAATCGCGGACAAAGCTCGACCATGCGATGCGCAGCCTGACCTGCGCATCCCTCCACGGCCGGTCGAGCTCCTGGCATTTCAGCACCTCACGCACAGCATCACGGATCGGAATCAGCTTCTGGATAATGCGGACATGCTTTTCCGGAATGCCGTCGGTGCTGCGGCCTTTCCGGACTTTGACCGCGACGGATTCACCATCGAGGATCTGCATCAGGCCCCGCACCTTGTCGAAGAAATAGCTGCCTTCGCGCACAGGACGATTCGCGGGAAGATCGGCATCGTCAAGATCGTCGACACCCCCAAGATCGAAATCGATCTCGCCAGGTTCGCCGTCATAGATGGCTTCCGGAAGAAGAAGGACGGCGGCATCCAGCGCCGCGCCGAGATCGACGCCCGCGTTCGGCAGGCAGGTATAGGTTTCGTCGGGACCGTAAATGCCGCGACGAAGCGCATGCGTGCCGAGCACGAAATCCGGGTGCTGTGCGAACCAGCGATTGACGCGGATCGCCTCCTCATCCTCTGTCGCTGGCCGCACCTCGTCAAGATCAAGCCAGGAAAGATCGCCCTCCGGCTCCCCGGCCTTCCGCTTGCGGAAAAAGAGCACGTCGACCACGACCTCCGTGCCGGCCTCGGCCCGAAAACTGCCTTCGGGCAGGCGGATCGCCGCGATCAGATCGGCCGACTTCGCGATATGCTCGCGCGCCGTGGCGTCGCCCTTGTCCATCGTGCCCGAGCTCGTCACGAGGGCGGCGAGCGCGCCCGGCTTCAACAGGTCGATGGATCGCGCAATGAAATAGTCGTGCAGCGTCAAACCCAGCGAACGATAGGCCCGGTCCGACCGCACGGTCCGGCTGGAAAAAGGCGGATTGCCGATGGCGAGGTCGAAACTCGGCGGCAGTTCCGTGTGCGCAAAATCGCTGGAGAGGATGCGCGCGCGAGGCTGCAACAGCCGGGTAATGCGCGCCGTGACCGGATCGAGATCGACGCCGGTGACATGGGAGATATCGCGCAGTCCTTCCGGCATCAACGCCGGAAACAGGCCAGTGCCGATTCCCGGCTCAAGAACACGGCCGCCGCGCCAGCCGAGACGCTGGAGACCTGCCCAGATCGCCCGAACGATGAACTCTGGCGTGAAATGGGCGTACTGCGTGCAGCGGGAGAGCGAGGCGTAATCGGCTTCCCCGACGGCGTCCTCAAGCGCCGAGCCGATCTCATCCCAGCCCTCGCGGAAATCGACCTCGCCGGGCTGACGAAAAACGCCGTTCGCAAGATCCGATGCGCCGAATCCGGTGAAGCGGATCAGCTTCTCCTGCTCCGCGCGCGTGGCGGGACGCTCCGCCGCTTCGATTTCGGCCGCGAGCCGGATCGCGGCGATATTGTCACGCGCACGAGCCTTCCAGCCCTTCGCCAGGACACGATCACCGACGATATGGAAGTTCTCGCCTCGCGTGCGGCTCCCCGGTGAAACCGCACGCGACGCCTTGACGCCCGCAATTGCGGGCGCCGGCGTTGATGGATCGGGATCGTCGTCATCGTCGGGCTCCGGCGTGAAATCGCCGGCAAAGGCGGTCACGCCTAGCCCGAGGCCGGACGACAGGGCCGTATTGCCGAAAAGGTCGATTGTGAAGGGATCGTCGTGCGCCATTGGAAATCTCCTGTGCTGCAGGCGCGCGCCGTCGGCCCGCCGGGCGGTCCCGGCAGGTGCGAACGGTCGCGATGGTGATGGGGTTGGAGTAGGTTACGCGGAGGCTATGGCTTCTCGATCATGTCGAGATGCATCTCATCCTTCAGGAACGCGATGCGCAGATGCGTGCATCCGGGACCGGAGGCGATCAGGGCTTCGAGACTTTCGGCGGGAAAGAAGTCCACGCCGTCGTCAGGGCCGAAGCTCCTGCGCTTCACCTCGAACCAGCCGTCATGCTTGCCGGGGTCGCATTCCTCGGCATAGGCGACCAGCGGCTTCGCACCTTCGGCGAGCGCGCCGTTGGAACATAGATAGACGCCATGATCTCCGACGAGCCACAAGCCAGGCTTGCGGGTGTCGGTCGGGGAGTATCCAAGGCAAGGGTCGCGGAAGCCCCCGTTGACCTTCGCATCGGCAACGCCGCGAGCGATGACGTCACGGACGGCTGTGAGTGAGAACGTCAGTATCATGCCGTCCTCCTCACGCCGCGATCGCATCGGGCAGGTAGCGCAGATGCACCGGCAGCTTGGCCGAGATTTCCGCATCCGTAAGCTGGTCAAGCAGCTTGAAGTCACGGGCATGGCTCGGCGCACACATCATGACGATGCGCTGGCCGCTCTGGCCGTGCAGGAAACGCCAGTCGGCATAGCCGCGATAGTCGTCATGGGTGCTGGACCAGATATGCTCGACACGCTCTTCGCGTGTCATCGCTCGGACGGGTCGGGATTCACGCTCGACGATGGCAGCCTTCATCTGCTCCGGGGAACCGCGATCGGCGAGATCGCAATATCCGTGAAAATGCCGGAACCGGCCGTCGATCGTGAGCGTGAAGAAGATGCTGGTGATCGAGCCGGTGAGGAACTCCCGCATGGCGAACACATCGCCACGCATCCAGAGCGGCGGCAGGATATCGAGCATGTAGTCGTGCTCGGCCTCGCCGATCTCGAACCATTCGCCGCGATAGAGCGCACTGTCGTCGCCCTCCCAGCGGTTCGGTCGCTGCGCGTGCCGGTCGAACATGCGGAACATCTGCCGGCGGTCGGCGACGCCTTGATAGACCTTGCGGATCGGAGAGAGGGTCATGAGCGGGCTCCTTTCAGCCTCGTCGGGCCGGAGCGCGGCACATCCTCGTGGATGTCCATCCCTTCGGCCCTTCTGACCCCTCTTCCGCGGCCGCCTCTCCGTCCGGCCGGGTCAAGGGCCGGCGCAGCCGGGCGAAGCTTTACCCTTGACGCGGACGGCGGGCATGCGGCAGCCGGATTTCCCTTCCCTCCTCTTCTTTCCTTGCCCTTGCCTTCAGGCCCCTGAACATTAAAGGGGCACAGATATACGGCAGGCGGATCATGGGTTGAAC
>NZ_LSIC01000033.1 GCF_001556045.1 Bradyrhizobium sp. CCH5-F6 | reverse complement strand
GGGCGATCCAGTACGCCGAGGCGGTTGTGCTGGAGTGGAGAGGCCGCGGCGTACTGGATGCCCCGGTCGAGCCGGGGCACGACAGCGGAGTGCGTGGCCGCCACCCCAGCGTTCGGAGACATGGCCGACACCCAGCCCCCGGCCCGCCTCATCCGGCACTGACATTCGCCCCAATTGCTACTACCTAATCGATAGACATGGCTTTTTCTCCCTCCCCCTTCGCCTCCGAGCGCGCACCTTCCGATCGCGTGCCCGGCGCGGGCGTCACCGCGGTGCTCGGGCCGACCAACACCGGCAAGACCCATCTCGCCATCGAGCGGATGCTCGCGCATCCCTCGGGCATGATCGGCCTGCCGCTGCGCCTGCTCGCGCGCGAGGTCTACAACAAGATCGCCGCCAGAACCGGTGAAGCCAGCGTCGCGCTCGTCACCGGCGAAGAGAAGATCAAGCCGAAGAACCCGCGCTACTGGGTGTCCACCGTCGAGGCGATGCCGCGCGACCTCGACGTTTCCTTCCTCGCCGTCGACGAGGTGCAGATCGCCGCCGATCTCGAACGCGGCCACGTCTTCACCGATCGCATTCTCAACCGCCGCGGCCGCGACGAGACGCTGTTGTTAGGGGCCGCGACGATGCGCCCGATCATCGAGCGGCTGCTGCCGGGCGTGTCCATGATCACGCGGCCGCGCCTGTCGCAGCTGGAATTCGCCGGCGACCGCAAGATCACGCGCCAGCCGCGCCGCACCGCCATCGTCGCGTTCTCGGCGGACGAAGTCTACGCCATCGCCGAGCTGATCCGCCGCCAGCATGGCGGCGCCGCCGTGGTGCTGGGCTCGCTCTCGCCGCGCACCAGAAACGCACAGGTGGCGATGTTCCAGAACGGCGACGTCGACTATCTCGTCGCTACCGACGCGGTCGGCATGGGCCTCAATCTCGACGTCGATCACGTCGCCTTCGCCTCCGACCGCAAGTTCGACGGCTACCAGTTCCGCCGTCTGACGCCGTCCGAATTCGCGCAGATCGCCGGTCGCGCCGGCCGCGCCACGCGCAACGGCACCTTCGGCACCACCGGCCGCTGCGCGCCGTTCGAGCCCGAGCTCGTCAACGCGCTGCAGAACCACACCTTCGATCCGGTGAAGGTGCTGCAATGGCGCAATTCCAGGCTGGACTTCTCCTCGCTCGGCGCGCTCCAGGTGTCGCTGAACCTCGCCCCCGGCCACGAGACGCTGACGCGTGCGCCGATCGCCGAGGACATGCGCGTGCTCGATCACGCCGCCCGCGACGTCGAGGTGCGCGATATCGCGCATGGCAAGGCCGCGGTGGAACGGCTCTGGGAAGCCTGCCAGGTCCCGGACTACAGAAAACTGTCGCCGGCCGCCCATGCCGAACTGGTGACGACGCTGTACGGCTTCCTGATGCAGAAGGGATGCATCCCCGATTCCTGGTTCGAGGCCCAGATTACCCAGGCCGACCGCATCGACGGCGACATCGACACACTGTCGGCCCGAATCGCGCAGATACGCACCTGGACCTTCGTCGCCAACCGTCCGGACTGGCTGAAAGACCCCGAGCGCTGGCAGGGAATCGCGCGCGAGGTCGAAAATAAATTATCGGATGCGCTCCATGAACGCTTGACTGAGCGTTTCGTTGATCGCCGGACCAGTGTATTGATGCGCCGCCTGCGGGAGAACACGAGCTTGAATACGGAAATCGGCAAGACCGGCGAAGTCATCGTCGAAGGCCATGTCATCGGCCGCCTCGATGGCTTCACCTTTGCACCGGACGCGGCGGAAGCTGGCTCCGATGCGAAAGCCTTGCAGGCTGCAGCGCAAGCGGTGCTCGCCGGCGAGATCAACGCCCGTGCCGAAAAGCTCGGCAATGCGCCGGACGAGCAGTTCGTGCTCACCTCCGAAGGCATCATCCGCTGGACCGGCGACGCCGTGGCGCGACTGTCTGCCGCAGACGAGGCGCTGCATCCGCGCATCCGCATCATCTCCGACGAGCGCCTGACCGGCGCCCCGCGCGACAAGGTGCAGGCGCGGCTCGAGCTGTGGCTCAAGACCCATATCGAGAAACTGCTCGGACCGATGTTCGAGCTGTCCAAGGCCGAGGACGTCACCGGCATTGCCCGCGGCATCGCCTATCAGCTGGTCGAGGCGCTCGGCGTGCTCGAGCGGCCGAAGATCGCCAACGAGCTGAAGGATCTCGACCAGTCCTCGCGCGCCGTGTTGCGGAAATACGGCGTCCGCTTCGGCGCCTACCACATCTATTTCCCGGGCCTGCTCAAGCCTGCGGCACGTGCGCTCGCCGCGCTGCTCTGGGCGTTGAAGCAGGACAACGTCGATCTCTCGTCGCTCTCCGGCGCGCAGCATCTGGCATCGTCGGGCCGCACCTCGTTCCCGGTCGACAAGGCGCTGCCGCGCGATGCCTATCGCGTGCTCGGCTACAAGCAGGCCGGCGAGCGCGCCGTGCGCGTCGACATCCTGGAGCGGCTGGCCGATCTGATCCGCCCGGCGCTGGCCTGGCGCGAGAACTCGCCCGGCGAAAAGCCCGCCGGCGCGTTCGACGGCCGCAGCTTCGTCGTCACCCAGGCGATGACCTCGCTGACGGGATCGGCCGGCGAGGACTTCGCCTCCGTGCTGCGCGCGCTCGGCTACCGCATGGAGAAGCGTCCGCCGCTTCCGCAAAAGCCGGTCGTCGCCGAAACCGTCGCAGCGGAGGCGCCGCCCGTCGAAGGCAGCGCCGAGACTTCGACAGAGACCTCGCCTGAGACTGCGACGGAAGCCGTTGCGGGTCTGCCGGAAGAGGCGGCTGCGTCCGAGACGCCGGCCGCGGACGCCGCTCCTGAAGCCGTCACCGTCGAAGACGCGCCCGGCGTGGAGCCGCAGGACGAGGCAGCGCCGGCCGAGCCGGCGCTCGAGGCTTCTTCCGAAGCGCGCGTCACGCCCGAAGATGCGCCCGGCATCGCGCCGTCCACTGAGGAGACCGCTGCGCCGGCCGAGGCTGGCGGCCTCGAAGCCGCCGCCGCCGAGACCGCCGCAACGGAAGCTGCCGCATCGCCCGATGCTGCCGCGCCTGAGGCGGCAGTCGCGCCCGCGCCCGCAGAACCCGAGCTGGTCGAGGTCTGGCGTCCCGGCGGCCGTCACGAGGACCGCAAGCCGCGCCACGAGCGCCATCGCCACCAGCGTCACCATCAGCCTCGCCCGCAGGCCGGTGCGGAAGCTGGCGCTGCACCCGGTGCGGCGAGCGGCGAAGCTGCCGAAGGCGCGAAGTCGGGACATCGCCATGGCGGCGGTCGCCGAGATGGCGGCAGGGATTTCCGCAAGCCGCGCGAAGGCGGTGGGGAGGGCGCGCCGCGTCCCGAGGGCCGCGACGACAGGAATCGTCGTTTCGAGGGCAAGGGCGGCGACAAGGATCGCAACCGCGACAAGGGCAAGTTCGGCGACAAGGGCCGCGACAACCGTGGCCGTGACCGCGACAAGGGCCGCGATCGTCGCGACCGCGAATCCGGACCGTCGCTGCGTCCCTATGCCTCCAGCGCGAACCCGCGCGAGCGCGATCGTCCGGTCGATCCGAACTCGCCCTTCGCAAAGCTCGCCGCGCTGAAGGAGCAGCTGTCCGGCCGGAAGGAGTGATCCGACGACCGAGCGGCAGCGCATCGACAAATGGCTGTGGCACGCGCGGGTGGTGAAGGCGCGCACCTCCGCCGCCGAGCTCGTCGTCACAGGCCACGTCCGCGTCAACGGCGTGCGCGAGACGTCGGCCGGACATGCGATCAAGATCGGCGACGTGCTCACCATCGCGCTCGATCGCACGGTGCGCGTCCTGAAGGTGACCGGCTTCAACGAACGCCGCGGCGATGCTGCCTCGGCACGGGTGCTCTACGAGGAGCTCGGCGAGCGCAATTAATTGCGCTCGGCATTCATTTCTTGGTCGTTCAAACGCGCAAAGCCGTCATGATCGGACCTTCCCGACCTTGCGGCGCCGGGCCATCCGCGCTACGCAAGCCGCGACTTTTAAAAGAGCTTTTCGGAGCGTTGGATGACTTACGTCGTCACTGAAAACTGCATCAAGTGCAAGTACACCGACTGCGTCGAGGTCTGCCCGGTCGACTGCTTCTACGAGGGCGACAACATGCTCGTCATCCACCCCGACGAGTGCATCGATTGCGGCGTGTGCGAGCCGGAATGCCCCGCCGACGCCATCAAGCCGGATACGGAACCGGGCCTGGAGAAGTGGCTCCAGGTCAACGCCGACTACGCCAAGAGCTGGCCCAATATCACCCAGAAGAAAGAATCACCCGCCGACGCCAAGGAATTCGACGGGATGGAAGGCAAGTTCGAGAAATATTTTTCTCCGAACCCGGGCTCCGGGGACTAATTCGCGCCCAAACTTAACCCTAATAGCGGCGCTGCCGCTGAAAACCAGCCCTGAAGACCCCTAAATCATTGATTTTTGCGGGAAATGTGCTATATTGGGCACATTAAGCCGAACCCCGTCAGCCCCGTTGGCCCCTCTGGGTTCCCGTGAAACCAAATGTCGAACAGGGGCGTGGCAGTTTTCCGCGCGCAGGCTGTGTCACAGAAAACGCGTAAAAAGAGTACTTCAGCGAGGGCTTCCCATAAGGAGGCCAAAAAAGTCGCCGCGGCCAGCCGTAGCGCATCCAAGGGTCGGACCGCGACGAAGGCGCCGGCTGCAAAGTCCTCGAAGAACAAAAGAAGCGCAATGCCTAACAAGACTGCCAAACCGGCCGCGAAAGCGACCGCTGCCAAGCCTGCTGCCGCCAAGCCTGTGACCGCCAAAGCCCCCGCTGCCAAGCCCGCTGCGAAGGCCCCTGTTGCTGCTGCGCCTGCCAAGGCTCCCGCCGTCGCTGCCAAGCCCGCTGCTGCGCCGAAGGTCGAGGAAAAGAAGGTCGTGACCCAGCGTCAGGGCTTCAAGGCCAACGAATTCGTCGTTTATCCCGCTCACGGCGTCGGCCAGATCCTGGCCATCGAGGAGCAGGAGATCGCCGGTGCCAAGCTCGAGCTGTTCGTCATCAACTTCATCAAGGACAAGATGACGCTGCGCGTGCCGACCGCCAAGGTCGCCAATGTCGGCATGCGCAAGCTGTCCGATCCGGCGCTGGTGAAGAAGGCGCTCGAGACGCTCAAGGGCCGCGCCCGCGTCAAGCGTACCATGTGGTCGCGCCGCGCCCAGGAATACGAAGCCAAGATCAATTCGGGCGACATCGTCGCGATCGCGGAAGTCGTGCGCGACCTCTACCGCTCGGAATCGCAGCCGGAGCAGTCGTACTCCGAACGCCAGCTCTATGAAGCGGCGCTCGACCGTCTCTCCCGCGAGATCGCGGTGGTGCAGCACTCGACCGAGACGGAAGCGGTCAAGGAGATCGAGGCCCAGCTCGCCAAGAGCCCGCGCCGCAACGCCAAGGCGGAAGCCGCCGAGGGCGAAGCGGATGCCGAGGGTGAGGCGGACGATACCGATGGCGACGACACCACCGTCGCCGACGAGGCCGCGTAAGCACCTCGCGCGTCGATCGCAACAGATCAAAAGCCCGGCCGTTCGGCCGGGCTTTTTGTTCGCCACGGATCCTGTATCGAGCGGTCGCTGCTTCCGCAGCCGTTTGCGTCGAAGATCAACCGCACCATCGCCGCCCGGTCGCGGTGTGTGATGCCAGGCACTTACCCTCGCCCCGCTTTCCCCCAGAGTGCTGCCCATGCCGGACGTACCGGCTGCAGATGCCAAGGGAGAAGGGTGATGAAGTTTCCTCGTTTCGCTATTGCCGCTTTCGCAGCCATCGTCGGAATCGGCTTGCTGGTCGGCTCGGCCTCGTACTCGCCCGCCGCTGCAGGCGTGTTTGGCCCGGACTACAGCTGGATGGGCAATCGGAAATACATGGACTGCCTCAAATATGTGGGGGCGTTCGGATCCAACTATCCGGGCCGCGACAAGAACATCGCGAGCTGCAAGAGAGAGTATCTTCCCGGCGGCCGCTGATCGCGATCGCCCGCCCCCTCGGCAGCATCGCTCGACGCCTACTTCACCGGACGCTTCTCGAGCTTCCGTGCCAGCGTCCGCCGGTGCATGCCGAGTCGTCGTGCCGCTTCCGAGATGTTGAACTCCGTCTCGATCAGGGTCTGGTGGATGCGTTCCCATTCCAGCGTCTTGATCGAGGTGGGCCGGGTGTCGAGCGCCACCTCGGCGTTGCCTTCGGCCTTGTTGAAGGCGGCTTCGATGTCGTCGGTGTTCGACGGCTTTGCCAGATAATGACAGGCGCCGAGCTTGATGGCTTCGACGGCGGTGGAGATGCTGGCGAAGCCGGTGAGCACCACGATCAGCATGTCGGGATCGTGCGTGTGCAAGAGCTCGACACAGGCGAGCCCGGAGGCGCCGCCGAGCTTGAGATCGACGACGGCGTAGCCGAAGGAGCGCTCCTCCAGCACCTTGCGCACCTCTTCGATCGAGGCGGCGAGCACCACCTCGTAGCCGCGGCGCTCGAACGAGCGTTTCAGCGTGCGGGCGAAGCCCGCGTCGTCCTCGACGACGATGAGCGAGCGGTCAGCCGTCAAAATTCCCTCCGATCGCGAGCGTGGCGAGCGGCAGCGTCAGGCGGACGGTGGCCCCGCGCTTCCGGTGGTTCAGGGCGGTCACGCTGCCGCCAAGCTTGCGCACGACGTTGACCACCAGGAACAGGCCGAGCCCGCCGCCGGCACGGCCCTTGCTCGACTGATAGGGCTTTCCGAGCTGCGCCAGCATCTCCGGCGCAAAGCCGGGGCCGCGGTCGCTG
>NZ_LSIC01000032.1 GCF_001556045.1 Bradyrhizobium sp. CCH5-F6 | reverse complement strand
CCTCACCCGTCTCGCCGCTACGCGGCGAGCCACCCTCTCCCACAAGGGGAGAGGGCAAGATCAGCGCTCGACGCGATACGCCTCGACCTGCGACTTCAATTCCTCCAGCGGCTTCAGCGGCGCTTTCGGATCCACCCGATATTCTCCACTCGCCAGCCACTTCAGCACCATCGCGTCGACCACCGGCGAATGGTGGATGACGTCGCTGTAATTGTTCAGATCGTGCGTCACCGCCTTGATCGCGCGGAAATCGTGCAAGCGCACGTTCGGAAGCTGCGTCAGGCGCCGCGCGACATGCGCGGTGAGATCGGTGACGATCTTCAGCGTCCCGGGCGAGGCATCGCGCATGGCGACGAACTGCAGGATCGAATAGGGCGGGAAGTAGACGTCGAAGGTCACGTCGGGGTGGCGCGCGATCAGGCCGACGGCATCGCGCTCGAAGTGCCGGACCATCGCGTCGTAGTGATAGCCCTCGGCGAGGAAGCGGCTGCGCACGGGATCGGTGATGTGGGCGAAGGCCGCGAGCGTCCTCGTTGCGTTGTAGCCGCGCGCGACATCGAAATCCCGCGGCAGCGCATAGATGTCATCGACGTCTGACAGCGCGAACTTGACCGGGAGAAACGGCGTCGCCCGGGTCAGCGGCTCCCCCAGCGGCGGGACCGACCGCAACAGCGCGAACAGGGATTCCTTCGCCATTGCCGCGCTGAACAAATAGGACGCGATGCCCTTGGCCGTTCCGCGATAAAGGTCGACGGAGAGATAGGGATCGGTCTCGATGTCGGCGGCATCGACGAAGATGAAGTCGTCCATTTCCCAGATCACCCGCCTTGCGCCACGGTCGAGCGCCTGCGCCAGCACGAAGGCCTGCTGGCGCGAATTGGAGCCGGTCATCGCCAGCTTGAGCGAATGCACGCGAAGCGCGCGGTCGATGTCGTTCTGGCGGAAATGGATCGCCAGCGAGGTGCCCATGAACACGGTGTCGAACGACTGGCTGCGGATCAGCCCGGCATTCTGCACGCGCGTGTCCTCGGAATAGAAGGCCGCGACGAGGCGCGAGGGACGGAACAATTGCAGGGGATCGACCACGAAGGTGAGCAGGGCCGCGCCCAGTACGCAAGCGATGCTCGCAAGCAGAAGACGCCATAAACTGGTGAACGTGGCCCGCATCAGAACCGGAAATAGATGAATTCGCTGTGGCTCTGGATGCCCAGAATGCCGAATGCGAGCACCAGCGATGCGCCATAGAGGAACAGCGGCCGCATGCGCCCTGCCCGCAAGTCCTCGCCGACCCGGCGGTTGGCGTGATCATATCCGATGATGCCTTGCGTGTTCGGCGTCAGCCAGACCAGCGCCGCATAGATCGAGACCAGCACCAGCGCCGCAATCTCCTCGCGGCCAAGGACGATATTCGAGGGATCGGCCATGGCGTGGAGCACCCGCAGCGCCCACGCGACGCTCTCGGCGCGGAAGAACACCCAGGCGATGACGACGGCGAGGAACGTCAGCACGGCGCCGGCGATGCGGACTGGGCGCCTGGCAATCGCGGGGACGTTCGGCACCAGCGCGTTGAAGGCGTGGTTGACACAGAGATAGGCGCCGTGCAGCGCGCCCCACACCACGAACGTCCAGGCCGCGCCGTGCCAGAGCCCGCCGAGCAGCATCGTGATCATCAGGTTGACGTAGCGCAGCACGCGGCCGCGGCGATTGCCGCCGAGAGGGATGTAGAGATAGTCGCGCAGGAATTGCGACAGCGTCATGTGCCAGCGGCGCCAGAACTCGACGATGCTCGCCGCCTTGTAGGGCGAGTTGAAGTTGACCGGCAGGAAGATGCCGAACATCAGCGATATGCCGATCGCCATGTCGGAATATCCGGAGAAGTCGAAATAGAGCTGGAACGTGTAGGCGAGCGCACCACACCAGGCCTGGTCGAAGCTCGGCGAGCGCGCCTCGAAGGCGAGCGCGACCAGCGGCTGGATGCCGTCGGCAAGGCAGGTCTTCTTGAACAGGCCGATGGCGAAGATGATCACACCACACAGCATGAGATGCGGGTCCGGGCGCTTCGCTTCCGCGCGCTCGAATTGCGGGATCATGTCCTTGTGGTGGAGGATGGGCCCCGCGATCAGGTGCGGAAAGTAGGTCACGAACAGCGCGTAGTGCGGCAACGCGTAGGCCGCGACCTGGCCGCGATAGGCATCGACCAGGAACGCGATCTGGGTGAAGGTGTAGAAGGAGACGCCGACCGGAAGCAGGATGTGAACCGCAAGATGCGTACCAGCCAGCGCGTTGACGTTCTCGGCGACGAAGCCGGCATATTTGAAGATGCCGAGCACGAGGAGATCGCCGACGACACCGAGAGCGAGCGCCGCCTTTCGTTGCGACGGAGCAAGCTCCGCCACGATGAGGAGATGGCCGACGCCGTAGTTGAAGACGATCGAGATCAACAGCAGGGGCAGGAATTGCCAGCTGCCAATGGCGTAGAAGGCGAGCGAGGCCAGTGCCAGCCAGATCACCGGGATCAGATTGCTGCGCTGGCCGAGCCAGAAATAGCCAGCCAGCACAACCGGCAGGAACAGCAGGATGAATGGATAGGAATTGAACAGCATCTGGCTGGACCGGCGGCGGGGATATCGTCCCTAAAGCATACAAGGGCCCGGTCAACAACCCGGCAGGCTCGGCGCAGCGCGCTGGCAATTCGCGGAATCGGGACGATATAAGGGAACGCAGCGAGTTGCCCTCTTCCCCCTCTCCCCGCTTGCGGGAAGAGACGAAGAGCAGCGACGCCGGACACAAACGAGGACCGAGTGACACAAGCCAAGACGCCTTCCCAGCCGCCCGTCGCCCCGCGCCGGCCGCATTCCTTCACGCGGCACGGCATCACCGTGACCGACGACTATGCCTGGCTGAAGGACGAGAAATGGCAGGAGGTGCTGCGTGACCCTGCGGTGCTCGACCCCGACATCCGCAAATATCTCGACGAGGAGAACGTCTACACCGACAGCCTGCTCGGCCACACAGCCAGCCTGCAGAAGACGCTGGTGCGCGAGATGCGCGGACGGATCAAGGAGGACGATTCCAGCGTGCCGTCTCCCGACGGCCCCTTCGCCTATTTCCGCAGGTTTCGCGAGGGCGGGCAGCACGAACTGTTCGGCCGCATGCCGCGCGAGGGCGGCGAGGGCCAGATCGTGCTCGACGGCGACGCGCTCGCAAAGAACCACAAATATTTCAAGTTCGGCGGCAGCCGGCACTCCCACGATCACAAGCTGCAGGCCTGGAGCGCCGACACCAAGGGCTCGGAGTATTTTTCCATCCGCGTCCGCGACTGGACGACCGGGACGGATCTCGACGACGTCGTCGAGGAGACCGACGGCGGCGTGGTCTGGGCCTCGGACTGCAAGAGCTTCTTCTATGTGAAGCTCGACGACAACCACCGGCCGATGCAGGTGTGGCGTCACAGGCTCGGCACCAAGCAGGCCGACGACACGCTGGTCTATGAAGAGCAGGATGCCGGCTGGTTCACCCATCTGCACGAGAGCACCAGCGGCCGCTTCTGCGTGATCGCGGGCGGCGACCACGAGACGAGCGAGCAGCGGCTGATCGATCTCGCCAACCCCGAGGCGCCGCCGCGCCTGGTCGCGGCGCGCGAGGAAGGCGTGCAATATTCGCTCGCCGATCGCGGCGACGAGCTGTTCATCCTCACCAATGCCGATGACGCCATCGACTTCAAGATCGTCACCGCGCCGCTCGGCTCGCCCGAGCGCAAGAACTGGCGCGACCTGATCCCATACCGGCCGGGCATCTACATCATCGATATCGATCTCTATGCCGGCCATCTGGTGCGGCTGGAGCGCGCCAATGCGCTGCCGTCGATCGTGATCCGCGATCTCGCCTCGAACGAGGAGCATGCCATTGCCTTCGACGAGGCCGCCTATTCGCTCGACACGATGGGCTCCTACGAATTCGAGACGACGAATCTGCGCTTTGCCTATTCGTCGATGACGACGCCCTCGGAAGTCTACGACTATGACATGGCCAAGCGCACGCGCACCCTGCGCAAGCGCCAGGAGATTCCCTCCGGCCACGACGCCGCCAATTACGTCACCACGCGCATCATGGCCAAGGCGCATGACGGCGCCGAGGTGCCGGTCTCGATCCTGCATCGTCGCGGATTGAAGCTGGACGGCGCGGCCCCCCTCCTGCTCTACGGTTACGGCTCCTACGGCATGGCGATGCCGGCCTCCTTCAACGCCAACCGCCTGTCGCTGGTCGATCGCGGCTTCGTCTATGCCATCGCCCATATCCGCGGCGGCGCCGACAAGGGCTGGGGCTGGTATCTCGACGGCAAGCGCGAGAAGAAGACGAACTCGTTCGACGATTTCGCCGCCAGCGCACGCGCTTTGATCGATGCGAAGTACACCAGCGCCAAGCGCATCATTGGCCATGGCGGCTCGGCCGGCGGCATGCTGATGGGCGCGGTCGCCAATCGCGCCGGCGACCTGTTCGCCGGCATCGTCGCCGAAGTGCCGTTCGTCGACGTGCTCAACACCATGCTCGACGACACCCTGCCGCTGACGCCGCCGGAATGGCCGGAATGGGGCAATCCGATCGAGAGCGAGAAGGATTTCCGCACCATTCTGTCCTACTCGCCTTACGACAATGTCGCGGCAAAGGACTATCCCGCGATCCTCGCGATGGGCGGGCTGACCGACCCGCGCGTCACCTATTGGGAGCCCGCCAAATGGATCGCTCGCCTGCGCGCCACCATGACCGGCGGCGGCCCGGTCCTGCTCCGCACCAACATGGGCGCCGGCCACGGCGGTGCGTCAGGGCGATTCGACCGTCTCGATGAAATCGCGATCGTGTATGCGTTCGCGCTGTCGGCGGCAGGGATGGCGGACAAGGTGGAAGCCTGACATCCTCCCTCTCCCCATTCTTACGGGAGGCATCGCATATGGCGCGCACGCTGTGGCGGCAACGGCAGTGAGCTCCCTCCCCCGCGTGCGGGCAGGGCTATCGCATATGAGAGCTTTTCCCTGCGGCCATCCTTCGAGACG
>NZ_LSIC01000031.1 GCF_001556045.1 Bradyrhizobium sp. CCH5-F6 | reverse complement strand
TATTCGGCCGCCTGGTATTCGCCGCGGTTGAGCGCGGCCCAGAACTCGCGATAGGACGTACTGTCGCGCTCACTGGGATCGACGAACATACTGTGATGCTTGCCCTTGATCTCGGGCAGGGAATAGCCGAGCGCGCCGAGGAAATTGGCGTTGGCGTTGATGATGGTGCCGTCCATGTTGAACTCGATCACCGCCTGCGCCTTGTCGATCGCAGCGATCTGGCCGGCGAGATCGGCGTTCTTCAGCTTCTGGGCGGTGACGTCGGTCGCGAACTTCACCACCTTGGAGGGCCTGCCCTTCTCGTCGAAGATTGGATTGTACGAGGCCTGGATCCAGACTTCCTTGCCGCCCTTGCCGATGCGCTTGTATTCGGCCGCCTGGTATTCACCACGATTGAGGGCCGCCCAGAACTCGCGATAGGCAGCGCTGTCTCGCTCGGCAGGCGCAACGAACATGCTGTGATGCTTGCCCCGGATCTCGTCCAAGGTGTAGCCGAGCGTATTCAGGAAGTTCTCATTGGCGCTGCGAACAGTGCCATCCATGTTGAACTCGATGACCGCCTGCGAGCGGTTCGCAGCGGCGACTTGAGCCCCGAAGTCGAGGTTCTGGAGACGGACCGAGGCATCGGACCATTCCACCACGACTCCCGTCCGGCTGCCGTCGCTGCCCTTCACGGGCGTTGCAACGAGGTCGAATTTCCGATTCCCGATCTGGATCGTCGCACGATGCACGTCGCTGAGGCTCGCGAGCATCTTGCGCTGATGCTGCGGATTCTTGTGAAACACGTCGATGTTGGTGCCGACGAGCGTATCCACGTTGAAGTGCGGCAGCTCCTTCTTGAGATCGCTCTCGGCCGCGCGAAGCAAGTCCGTCACCGCGTCATTCATGTAGACGATCTTGAGATCGTTATCCGCGATCATCAGATTGGCACTCACGACCTTCGCCGCCATCAACGTCAATGCGTCGGAGCTCGACTTGCGCTTGAACATGATCTCTCCAATATCGATTAAGTTGTGCGCACGTCGAGGCGGGTTCTGCTCGCGATGCGATCCACGAATGATCAGATATCTGAATCGAATTATCAGAGTGTTTGTCCGATCGAAGACACATTGGCCGGATTTTGCCAGGGCGATTAACGTGACAGTGACGCGCGACGGGACGGCGGCGATACGGGCCTTGAACTTGCAAATGCGGTCCTAAGATCGGTATCGCAATCTGGCAAAAGCGCTCGCAGCTAGCATTCGCTTACCGTCGGCGTCGCGGCGCGCAGCCGATCAATGAGCGAAGACGATGTCGTTCGCAGGCGCAGCGCGCGTCTGGGCATTTCGTCGCAGCCGCCATGAGTGCGGTTCGTGCCCTCTCGAGTGATCCACTCACATCCGAGAGCCGTTGCATTCAATCTCGAATTGGTAGCGCCTCGGCGGCGATACGCTAGTTTGCACGGTGAGGGGCACTGATTTGGGCACGGTTACTTATCTCGACCGCTATGCTTTGATTCGGTCGCGCGACAGCGATTTCGCGCGCGACCGGCTGTTTGCGGTCTATGGGGCGGATCGGTTCGACAAGCATGACGATGAGTTCGGCATAGAGGCCAATTTTGCCCGCTTGAGTTCCATCGGCGTCGCCTTCTGCGCGTATGAGGGGGCGGCATCGCTCTCCTTTCCTGAATCCGACATTCTCCGCCAGCTCTTTTCCATCCAGGGGTCTGCGGGCTTCCGAACGAAGGGGAATAGCCAGCCGATCGAGGCATGGAGCCCGATCATCCCCGGCGACGCCCGGCTGGATCTCGACTTTGCGCCAGGCTACCGCCAGCTGGTGCTGAGGATGGATGCCGGCGCGCTGGAGCGCTTGCTGAAGTGCATTCTCGGCGACGACAGCGACATGAAGCTGCGTTTCATCGCGGGCGAAGCCAGTCCCGCGGTCATGACGCATGTGCGCCAGGAGGTCTTCAGGTTCGCGGAAGAGCTGGACCGATTTGGGCAGGATTACTCGCCCATCGCCATCGCCGAGCTTGAGCGTGCGCTGATGGTCCGGATTCTCCTGGCGCATCGGCACAATTTCTCCAACCGGCTACAGCGTTCCGCGCCGGGCGCCAACCGGTCCGTGATCGACATCGTGGAGTCCTATATCGAGGCTCATTGGAACGAACCTCTCGATCTCGAAAGAATCGCGGAGGTCGCCAATGTGAGCGTGCGGACGATTTTCCGGGAGTTCTCCGATGCCGGACGGGGATCGCCCGGCCAATTTGTGCGACGCGTCCGGCTTCAGCGGGCGGCCGAGCTATTGCGTCGGCCTGATGAGCAGACCAGCGTTCTCGCCATTGCGTTCAAATGCGGGTTCCACAATCTAGGTCGGTTCGCATCCGAATACCGTCAGGCCATCGGTGAGCTGCCGTCCGAGACTTTGAAGAATGCGAGACGAAGGCAGTGAGAGCGCCGTCGAGGTCCCGCAACAGGGCGCAAGCGCAGCAGCGCAGCCGGTGCTGGTGCCCACCTCAGCCTTTCGCCATCGCAGCGATCGCGTCCGCGATCTCGATGGTGCGGCGGGCCATGTCGGCGTGCAGGCGTTCCACCATCGCGCCGTCGAGCCGGATCGCGCCGCGCGAGGCGTTCTCGGGCAGCTCGAACGCGGCGATGATCTTTCGGGCGCGCGCGACTTCCTCTTCGGGCGGGGTGAAGATCGCGTTGCAGGCGTCGATCTGCGAGGGGTGGATCAGCGTCTTGCCGTCGAAGCCGAGATCACGCGCTTGCGCGCATTCGGTGGCGAAGCCGTCGGAATTGGCGATGTCGCTGTAGGGGCCGTCGAGGATTTCGAGGCCGTGGGCGCGCGTCGCCAGGATGCAATGGGTGATCATCGGGATCATCGCGGCGCGACCGGGCAGCATCCTGATGCGGGTCTCGCGCGAGATGTCGTTGGGGCCGAACACGAAGCCCGACAGGCGGCTCGATGGATCGCGGCCGGCGGCGGCCAGCTCCTCGGCATGAAGCACGGCGCGCGCCGTCTCGATCATGGCCCAGACCTTCACGGTGGGCGCGGCGCCGAGCTCGGCGAGGCGGCGGCCGATGGCGTCGAGATCCTCGATGCTTGAAACTTTTGGAACCAGGATGCCGTCCGGCGAGGCCTTGGCGGCCATCGCGACGTCATCGGCCCACCACGGCGTGTCGAGGCCGTTGGTCCGGATCAAAATCTCGCGCTTGCCAAAGCCCTTGGCCGCGATCGCGGCGGCGATGCCATCACGCGCCGCCGCCTTGGCCTCGGGGGCGACCGAGTCTTCCAGATCGAGGATCAGGCCGTCGGCGGCGAGATTGCGCGCCTTTTCCAACGCGCGGGGGTTGGAGCCCGGCATGAACAGATGGCTGCGGCGCGGGCGGGTCATGCTGCGTTCCTTCCTCGTCAATGTTCCAAGCTCAGCCGATAGCATCCGGCCTGCCCATTCGAAAGGCTTGTTCGCCCAAGCGGTCTATGATTAGGCATAGGTATGATGACATTCCCGAAGCATTTGCTGGAAGGCTACAAGGCCTTCGCCACCCAGCGGCTGCCGACCGAGCAGACCCGCTTTCGCGAGCTGTCGGTGAAGGGGCAGTCGCCGGAAGTGATGGTGATCGGCTGCTGCGACAGCCGCGTCTCGCCCGAGGTGATTTTCGACGTCGGCCCGGGCGAATTGTTCGTGGTCCGCAACATCGCCAACCTCGTGCCGGTGTATCAGCCCGACGGCACCGCCCATGGTGTCTCGGCTGCGCTGGAATATGCCGTGACGGTGCTGAAGGTGAAGCACATCGTGGTGCTTGGCCACGCGCAATGCGGCGGCATCCGCGCCTTCGTCGACAAGATCGAGCCGCTCACGCCCGGCGACTTCATCGGCAAATGGATGCAGATGTTCATCAAGCCGGGCGAAGTGGTCGAGCAGCGCGAACACGAGAGCATGGCGCAGTTCGTCGAGCGCATCGAGAAGGCCGCCGTATTCCGCAGCCTGGAAAACCTGATGACGTTCCCGTTCGTGCGCAAGGCCGTCGACGGCGGCCAGATGCAGACCCACGGCGCCTATTTCGGCGTCGCGGAGGGATCGCTGTTCGTGCTGGACAAGACGACGAAGGAATTCAAGAAGGCGCAAGAGGCGTAAGCGGTTCGTAGGGTGGGTTAGCCGAAGGCGTAACCCACCACTTCTGTCACCGCGGAAACGAAAGAGGTGGGTTACGCCGTGCGGACTGCGCTTCGCGCAGCCGCAGGGCTAACCCACCCTACATTCTTCTTCACGCCGCCTTCTTCTTCGCGCTGATCAGCTTGCGGTTGATCAGCACTTCGGCGATCTGGATCGCGTTGAGGGCTGCGCCCTTGCGCAGATTGTCGGACACGCACCAGAGCACGAGGCCGTTCTCCACCGTGGCGTCCTCGCGGATGCGGCTGATGTAGGTCGCGTCCTCGCCGGCCGCTTCATACGGCGTGGCGTAGCCGCCGGGCTCCTGCTTGTCGATGACGAGGCAGCCGGGCGCCTTGCGCAGGATGTCGCGCGCTTCATCGGCGGTGATCGGATTCTCGAACTCGATGTTGACGGCCTCGGAGTGACCGACGAACACCGGCACGCGCACGCAGGTGGCGGAGAGCTTGATCCTGGGATCAAGGATCTTCTTGGTCTCCGCCATCATCTTCCACTCTTCCTTGGTGTAGCCGTCCTCCATGAAGACGTCGATCTGGGGTATGACGTTGAAGGCGATGCGCGCGGGAAACTTCTTATTGACGATCTCGCTGTTGGTGTAGACGGCCTTGGTCTGCGAGAACAGCTCGTCCATCGCGTCCTTGCCGGCGCCCGAGACCGATTGATAGGTCGAGACGACGACGCGCTTGATCGTCGCCTTGTCGTGCAGCGGCTTGAGCGCGACGACGAGCTGCGCGGTCGAGCAGTTCGGGTTGGCGATGATGTTCTTCTTCTTGAAGCCTTCCGTCGCGGCCGCGTTCACTTCCGGCACGATCAGCGGAACGTCCGGATCCATGCGCCAAGCGGAGGAGTTGTCGATCACGACTGCGCCGGCGGCGCCGATCTTCGGCGACCATTCCTTCGACACCGCGCCGCCCGCCGACATCAGGCAGATGTCGACGTCGGAGAAGTCGTAATGCTCGAGCGCTTTGACCTTGAGGGTACGGTCGCCGTAGGAGACCTCGACGCCGACGCTGCGGCGCGAGGCCAGGGCGACGACCTCGTCCACGGGGAATTTGCGCTCATCGAGGATGTTGAGCATTTCCCGTCCGACATTGCCGGTCGCGCCGACCACTGCGACTTTGTAACCCATCGTTCACTCTCCGATGAAAAAGCCCGTTCCTGAAGCTGACGCTTAAACAGGAAGAGCAGCGCTTCTATGCGAGAACCGGCCTCAAGACAACGTTGGACCATGCCTTAGGGACGTGGATGCAGTCGCCTGAGGCCAGCACGGCCGTTAGCCCCACCCAGATCCATCTTGCGCTTGCAGCCTTTGCCGACGAGGTCGTCGGCACGCTGGCGCGCCTGATTGCCTATGTGGGGGCGCTCGCCCTGCTTTGCATCTTCTTTCTTGCCGCGCTCGACCAGATCCCTGACTTGCGCGACGACGCACCGGCCGACAAGCCGGGCTGGAGCTTGGCCGACCGCTCGCATCCGGCCTTCGCCCTCAGCAAACCTGATTCATCAGAGAAAACAAATTCTTACACCATTCTCAGGCACCCCGAGGGCGGCCGCAGGGACGTGCTGAGCTGGGCCAGCGAAGCCGGCCAGCCAGTGGCCGAGCTCGAGGTTTACCGCGAAGGCGGCGAGTTCGACGTGGCGCGTCCCGCGACGGCGGATTTGGCCGTGCAGATGGGATTGGGCGCGGCGACCTCGCTCGAGCAGGCCGGCCTGATCGACACCAAATTCGGCCCCGTCGCCCTGTTCCGGCCGGTCGCAACGGACAATGGAGCGCCGGCCTGCCTCGGCTATCTCAAGCGCAGCGAGGAGCCAGCGCTGCAGATCTCGGGCTTCTCCTGCCGGGGCGACACCCTGCCGGCGCGCCGCGCAGCGATCGCCTGCATGCTGAACCGGTTGACGCTGCTCGCCGCGGGCAACGAGCCGAAGCTGGCGGAATTGTTCGCCCATGCCGAGCTGAAGCGCCGCGCCTGCGATCCCCAGGGATCGTCGGACTGGCTGCTGGGCGCCGCCAACGCGCAATTGCGCGGGGCGCTTTGAGCCACATCAAGCTCAAGTGGCTGGTTTGCATGCAACTTTTGCCGGCGCGCACGATTATTCTGGCCTGGTGTGACCCAATAGACCTAGTTGCAGTCCCCCCGGGCGGGCTAGTATGGCAGTGCAAACGACTGGCGGCGTGCCGCCTGAAGGGGACGTGATGAGCTCGAAATTCTCTGCCGCGAACAGATTGGCGACATTGCTTGCGGCGGGCGCCGCAATTGCCATCGCGTTCGCGACGCCGGCCTCGGCCGACACCAAGACCAAGCGCTACTATGACGAGCGCGGCCGGCCCTATTACGGTCCGAGCGGCCCCAACGCGGTCTATCAGCAGGGACGCACCCGCCTCTATGTGAGCAAGCGCTCCTGGCTGGACGGCGGCACCGAGGTCAATCCGGGCGACCGCAAGTTCACCGACTATGCCTTCCCGCCGGCCGTGGGCTATCCGTCCTTCGCCCGCGAGAACCTCAACCGCCCGATCGACCGCCAGCCGCTCTCGCCGCCGCAGGATGTCGGCGGCTATCCGCAGAACTTCCCGCTGTACTGAGCGGACGAGACGATCCGAATCAAAATGGCCGGGCTCACGCCCGGCCATTTTCGTTTCGGAAGGTGCCTTACAGCGCATCCGCCTCTCCATCGTCACTGCGAGCGCAGCGAAGCAATCCAGAATCTCTCCGCGGGACGATTCCGGATTGCTTCGTCGCTTCGTTCCTCGCAACGACGACTGAAGCTGCACCTCACGCGTTCGCTGCCGGATCGTAGCGCCGGCAAAAGTCCTCGATCGCCTCGGAGCGGAAATCGCCGAGGCGCTCGAAGATGAGCGCATCCGGCCAATCCCACCAGGCGATCCGGCGCAGGCTTGCCGCGACGGAATCGACAAAGCGCTTGCGGATGGGACGCGCGGGAACGCCGCCGACGATGGTGTAGGGCTCGACATCGCGGCTGACGACCGCGCCCGCGGCAATCACCGCGCCGTCGCCGACGCTCACGCCCGGCAGCAGGATGGCGGCATGCCCGATCCAGACGTCATTGCCGACGATGACGCGGTCGCCGCGGCGCTCCGCGAAGAAGTCGCGGTCGCGCGTCGCGCTCGCATCGTAATATTCGGGGCAGTAGGTGAAGCGATGCTGGGACGGCCGGCCCATCGGATGATTGGGCGCGCCGATCCGCACCGAGTTGGCGATGGCCGTGAACTTGCCGATCACCGCGTCCGCGACGTCGCAATTCTCGCCGAGATAGGAGTAGTCACCGAGCGAGGCATATTCGATGCGCGTGTTGGCGAGCACCTCGCAACGGCGCCCGATCTGCGCCTCGCGCAGGCGCACCGTGTCATGGACGATGGTTTCCGCGATCTTGGGACGGGGCGGGATGTCCATGACGGTGGCTTCCAATTGGGCCCTAGCCCGGATGGAGCGAAGCGCAATCCGGGTGTCTATCTGCGGGCAGAGAATCCCGGATTTCGCTTCGCTCCATCCGGGCTACGATTCTTCCCGCTTACGCGTGCAGCTTCTGCAATTCCTTCAGGATCGCTTCGCCCATCTGCGTGGTCGAGGCGGCCGTGGTGCCTTCCGACTTGATGTCGGCGGTGCGCAGGCCGCTCGCGAGCACCGCAGCGATCGCCTGGTCGACCTTGTCGGCGAGATCGCCCATGTCGAAGGAGTAGCGCAGCGCCATGCCGAAGGACGAGATCATCGCGATCGGATTGGCGAGGCCCTTGCCGGCGATGTCGGGCGCCGAGCCGTGCACCGGCTCGTAAAGCGCCTTGCGCTTCTTGCTCTTCACATCCACCTCGCCGAGCGAGGCCGAGGGCAGCATGCCGAGCGAGCCGGTCAGCATCGCCGCGATGTCGGACAGCATGTCGCCGAACAGGTTGTCGGTGACGATGACGTCGAACTGCTTCGGCCATTTCACCAGCATCATGCCGCCGGAATCGGCGAGCTGATGCTCAAGCGTGACATCGGGGTATTCGCGCTTGTGGAGCTGGGTCATGACCTCGTTCCAGAGCACGCCCGACTTCATCACGTTGCGCTTCTCCATCGACGTCACCTTGTTCTTACGCTTCCTGGCAAGCTCGAAGGCGACGCGGCCGATGCGCTCGATCTCATAGGTGTCGTAGACCTGGGTATCGATGGCGCGCTTCTGGCCGTTGCCGAGATCGGTGATGGTCTTGGGCTCGCCGAAATAGACGCCGCCGGTGAGCTCGCGCACGATCATGATGTCGAGCCCCTCGACGGCCTCGCGCTTCAGGCTGGAGGCATCGGCCAGCGCCGGGTAGCACACGGCGGGACGGAGGTTGGCGAACAGAGCGAGATCCTTGCGCAGGCGGAGCAGGCCGGCTTCGGGGCGCACCTCGTAAGGAACCGCATCCCATTTCGGGCCGCCGACCGCGCCGAAGATCACCGCGTCAGCGTCTTTCGCCTTGGCCATGTCGCCCTCGGAGATCGACACCTTGTGCGCGTCATAGGCGGAGCCGCCGACGAGGCCGGTGTCGGTCTCGAATTTGGCGATCCCGGCCGAATTAAGCCAGTCGATCAGCCGCTTCACCTCTCCCATCACCTCGGGGCCGATACCGTCGCCGGGGAGCAGCAGCAGTTTGTGGGTCGCCATGGTCGTTTCCTTCTCAATCCTCTCTCGTCATTCCGGGGCGCGAGGGAATCGGATTCCGGCTCGCGCCAAGAGGCGCGCCCCGGAATGACGGTCGGCCGGAGTGCTAGAGCGGCGTTGCGCGCTTGGCAAGACACCTTTGCCGTGGAGGCGGCTGTGCAAAGCGGATGGAGCCTGCCACACTTCCACCGCCGGAGTACCCTTTGCACACCCCTGACGGCCTACCGCCCAACGCGCACCCCGCGCGGCTGATCCTGACCCTGTCGCTGGCGGCGACGGTCGGGCTCGGCATCGGCCGCTTTGCCTATGCGCTGGTGCTGCCCGACATGCGGGAGGATCTCGGCTGGTCCTACTCGGCCGCCGGTTTCATGAACACCATCAACGCCGTCGGCTATCTCGCGGGCGCGTTGGTGGCGTCCCGGCTGATCCAGCGCATCGGCTGGTCCGCGGCGATCCGCGGTGGGACGCTGGCCTGCGTCGCCGCGCTCGCGACGTGCGCGCTGACAGGCAATTTCGTCGCACTGAGCCTTGCCCGTCTCGTGCTGGGCATCGGCGCGGCGGTCGGCTTCGTCGCCGGCGGCGCGCTGGCCGCCACCATCGCGCAGTCGCAGCCCGCGCGGGCCAACTTCCTCCTCAGCCTGTTCTATGCCGGGCCCGGCATCGGCATTCTCGCCTCCGGTCTGATCGCCCCGTTCACGCTGCAACATTTCGGACCGGGTTCGTGGTGGATCGTCTGGTGGGCGCTGACGCTGCTGTCCGTCGCGATGACGATCCCGCTGTTCCTGATCCGCATCGAGAGCAGCGTCCGCTTCTCGGAAGGCACCCACGCCCCGTTCGCGATCCTCCCCGTGCTGATCTATCTCGCCGGCTACTTCCTGTTCGGCGCAGGCTACATCGCCTACATGACCTTCATGATCGCCTATGTGCGCGACGGCGGCGGCGGGGCCGCTGCGCAGGCGGCGTTCTGGAGCCTGATCGGGCTGAGCGCCTTCGTCACGCCCTGGGCCTGGCGCGGCGTGCTGGCGCTGGACCGCGGCGGGCTTGCCACCGCCATCATCCTCGGCACCAACGCGCTCGGTGCCGCCTTGCCGATGCTCGGACATTCGCCGGCCTGGCTCGCGGTCTCGGCGGTGGTGTTCGGCGTCGCCTTCTTCGCCGTGGTCGGCTCGACCACCGCCTTCATCCGCTTCAACTATCCGCCAGAGGTGTGGCCGACGGCGATCGCGGCGATGACGATCTCGTTCGGCGTCGGCCAGACGCTCGGCCCGATCGCGGTCGGCGCGATCACGGATGCGCTGGGGAGTTTGAGCTACGCGCTCAATGTGTCGGCGGCGCTGCTGGCGTTGGGGGCGGTGGCGGCGCTGTGCCAGCGGAAGGTGGGGCCAGCCTAGGTGTCGTAGGGTGGATTAGCGAAGCGTAATCCACCAACTTCGTTCGGCGAACGCTGAAACATGGTGGATTACGCCTTCGGCTAATCCACCCTACGGCAGCGGGGCTAGCTCCCGCTGAACGAATTATACCCCTGGTCTTCCCAGTAGCCGCCCTTGTAGTCGTTGGTGACTTCCATGGAGACCACGTATTTCGGGTTCTTGAAGCCGAGCTTCGTCGGCACGCGGATCTTCATCGGGAAGCCGTAGGCGCGCGGCAGAATCTCGTTCGCGTATTTGAACGTCATCTGGGTCTGCGGATGCAGTGCGCTGCGCATGTCGAGCGGCGAGTTGTAGCCGTCCTTGTCGGCGCACTGGAACCAGACGTATTTCGCGCGCGTGTCGGCGCCGATCAGTTTGAGGAAATCGCGCATGGGCGTGCCGGTCCAGCTGCCGATCGCGCTCCAGCCCTCGACGCAAATGTGGCGCGTGATCTGCGTGACCTGCGGCAACTTGTAGAGCTCGTCCAGCGTCCATGACTTCTTGTTGTCGACGAGGCCGCGCACCTCGAGCTTCCAGTCCGCGCCGTCGATATCGGGCGCATCGTCGAGATCGTAATAGGCGTTGAACGGAAACGGCTTGGTGATCGCGCTCTCGGGGAAGGTCGGCGCCAGCGCGTCGGGATTGAAGATGAAAGCCTGCACGGCGTCGTTGAACTTCGAGACCTTCGCCAGCATGGTTTCCGCCGAAGACGAATCGATCACGTCGCAGCCGGTGAGCAGCGTCAACGCGCCCAGGCTGGCGCCGCCCGCGATGAAGCGGCGGCGGGTGACGTCAGGCATCGTCTTGAGGGAGTCCTTGATCAGGAGCCGCTTGTCGACGCCGGGAATCAGAAATGAGCGCTTTGCCATAGTCTCCTCCTCAGCGACCGATGATCATGGCGCGCAGGCTCTTCGGGACGAGCAGCGCGAGCAGGACGTGGATGACGAGGAATGCGCAGATCGCGGCCATGCAGAAGAAGTGGACATAGCGCGCGGCCGGATAATCACCGAACAACATCACCAGGTAGTAGAGCTGCACCGGCTTCCATATCGCAAGCCCCGACAACACGATCAGCACGCCGACCACGATGATGCCGGCGTAGAGCAGGCGCTGGACGTAGTTGTAGACGGTGAGATCGTCATGACCGAGCTTGAAGGTCAGCGCGGCCCTGATGTCGTGAAGCACGCCGGACGCGGTGATCGGCAGCAGCTTCCTGCGGAAGCGGCCGGTGACGATACCCGTAACGAGATAGGCGAGACCGTTGATCATCAACAGCCACATCGCCGCGAAATGCCAGAGCAGTCCGCCGCCGAGCCAGCCGCCGAGCGTATATTCACGCGGGAAGGTGAAGCCGAACAGCGGCGAGGCGTTGTAGATCTGCCAGCCCGACAGGATCATCAGGATCATGGCAAGCGCGTTGACCCAGTGCATGATCCGCACCCAGGCCGGCTGGATCACTTTGGCCGGGGTGGCCCCGACCTGCTCGTCGGTGACTGTGAGACTCGCCATGCTGGTTCCGTCCTGAAGATCGTTTGACGGTAATTATACGCCGAAGTTTCCGCTTTCGTTACGCCCTGTCCGGCATGGAATCGATGCCGGGAGCTTATCGTGGTCACAAAAAGGCGAGCCGGGCACCCCGGCTCGCCGTCACAAAGCACGCTATTCCAGGGATGAAACAGACCCGCGCGGTGTTACGTCGCCGGCATCAACACGGTGTCGACCACGTGGATCACGCCGTTCGACTGGTTGACGTTGGCGATCGTCACCATCGAGGTGCCGCCCTTAGCATCGACGATCCAGACCTTGCCGTCCTGCTTTTTCACGGTCAGCTCCTCGCCCTCGACGGTCTTCAGCTTCTTGCCGTCGCTGAGGTCGGAGGCCTCGAGCTTGCCGGGCACCACGTGATAGGTGAGGATCTTGGTCAGCGTCGCCTTGTTCTCAGGCTTGACCAGATTGTCGACGGTGCCGGCCGGCAGCTTGCCGAAAGCGGCGTTGGTCGGCGCGAACACCGTGAACGGGCCCTTGCCTTCCAGCGTCGGCACCAGGCCGGCCGCCTTCACCGCCGCCACCAGCGTGGTGTGGTCCTTGGAGTTGACCGCGTTCTGGACGATGTTCTTGGACGGGAACATCGCGGCGCCGCCGACCATGACGGTCTTTTCCTCGGCGCTTACAGGCGCGACGACGGTCGCGGTGATGGCCAGGGTGCTGAAGGCGGCGGCAGCGAGATAGGCAATGCGCTTCGACATGGAGATCTCCCGATTGAATTGAGACCGGCGTGGCCGGTGTTCGAGTTTGGCAACAACGGCACCTGCGACAGTTTGACGTGAAGCAGTAACGCGTCGTTGGTCAGAACTACGGGAGGGTTTGCGATGGGGTTTCGGGAAATAATTTATCGTGATGCGTGAAACTATCGGGGTGGATATTCGTGTAGCCGCTCCACCGTCATTGCGAGGAGCGAAGCGACGAAGCAATCCAGACTGTCTCCGCGGACACATTCCTGGATTGCTTCGCTACGCTCGCAATGAC
Organism: Bradyrhizobium sp. CCH5-F6; assembly: GCF_001556045.1. GTDB lineage: Bacteria > Pseudomonadota > Alphaproteobacteria > Rhizobiales > Xanthobacteraceae > Bradyrhizobium. Next base: position 924 of record NZ_LSIC01000031.1, on the reverse strand, counting down.
GAACTCGTGGCTACGGCCGTGTCTAATCCCTGCCCACCCTGCGGTAGCGCTCGCTTCAATCCCTGTTGTTCGGCGTCTGGATGAAGCCGCGATTGTGCGTCGGGCTGATCAAGAGCTCGTTGATGCAGACACGCGGCGGCATGCTGGCGATGAACGCGATGGTGCGGCCGAGGTCTTCGGGTTGCAGCATCTTCGCCTGCTCCTCTTCGCTCGGCACCACCGGGCGCAGCTTCAGGATCGGCGTTGCCACCTCGCCCGGCATCAGACAGCAGGCGCGCAGGCCGTTGACGCATTCGTCCATGTTGAAGGAATGGGTCAGCGCCAGCACCGCGTGCTTGGTCGTGGTGTAGGCCGGACCCGGCATCTTCGAGACGTGGCGGCCGGCCCAGGACGAGACGTTGATGATCGTGCCGTCCTGCTGCTTGCGCATCGTCGGCAGCACGGCGCGCATGCAATAGAGCACGCCGTTGAGATTGACCTGGACCAGCTTGTCCCAGCCTTCCAGTTCCATGTCTTTCCAGCTGCGCTTGGGGACATTGATGCCGGCATTGTTGACGAGGAGGTCGATGCGGCCGTGCTTTGCGACGATCTGATCGGCAGCCTTCTGGGCCTCGGCCGCGCTGGAGACGTCGAGCGCAATGGCCTCGGCCGCTCCGCCCGCCCCGGTGATCCTGGCAACCACGGTATCCAGGGCGTCCTTGCGGCGGCCCGAGACCACCACCGTCCAGCCGTCGGCAGCCAGCGCCTCGGCGCCGGCTTCCCCGATCCCGCTGCCGCCGCCCGTGACCCAGGCCACGCGTTTCCCGTTTTTTGACATGCAAACTGTCTCCGTTGCTTCTGCGGGGCGGTTTTTGCTAATCCAGCCCTCGGTTTTGACCGGCCTCTGCCGGCGAGGAATGTTGCATGAACCAAGCTGCCAACGCC
>NZ_LSIC01000030.1 GCF_001556045.1 Bradyrhizobium sp. CCH5-F6 | reverse complement strand
GCCTTGTCGGACTCGATCAGGGTCTCAAACCCATAACGATACTGGTCGACGTCGATGCGCTTCACGCGCTCGACCGTCTCTTGTACGGCTGGCATTCCATCCTCCGCTCGCGGTTTCAAGGACCGCGGTGGATCAAACTTGGTCGAGTATTACGATATTTCTCTGCGGAAAGCACGGGCTTAGAACCGTTCGAGCCGTGTTTCGTCGCTTAGCCCTTAAGTAGGGTATTACCAAGCTTTCGCCAAGCCTCTAACGCCCTGTTGATGTCCTCCGGCTCCGTGGACCAGCCCAGACTGAGACGCACCGCTCCCTGCGCGACCGCAGGATCGTAGCCCATGGCAGACAGGACGTGGGATGGTTGGACCTTTCCAGAGGAACAGGCCGAGCCGGAGGAGACTGCGATACCCTCCAGGTCGAAGCCGATCACGGCAGTTTCGGCCTTCAGGCCTGACGCAGTGAACAACACGGTATTCGGCAACCGCTCCACGTCGTCGGCAAAGATCGTCGCTCCGGCTATGCCGCGAAGGCCATTTTCCAAATGATCCCTGAGAGTTGCCATTCGCTTCACATCCTCCGGCAGAGCTTGAAGCGCGGCCTTCACCGCCGCCCCGAAGCCGGCGATGCCCGCGACATTCTCGGTTCCGGCCCGACGGCTGAGCTCCTGCCCACCGCCCCGCAGCACCGGATCCAGGCCGCCGATTCCCTCGCGCATCACCAGTGCGCCAACCCCCTTGGGGCCGCCGATCTTGTGCGCAGAAAAGGTGGCAAGGTCGGCACCTACGGCATTGATGTCGAACGGGATTTTACCGAGCGCCTGGATCGCATCCACGTGCAGGAGGCCGCCCGCCGCGTGGACGATGCCTGCGGCCTCGGCAACGGGCTGGAGCGCACCGGTCTCGTTGTTGGCGGCCATGATCGAGACCAGGGCCGGCGGGCCGTCCTTGAGCTGCAACTTCAGATGCTCGAGGTCGACCACGCCGGAGCGCGTGACTTGGATCAGGCCGATCCTGTCCGCCGGGAACCGGCCGCCGGCGAGCACCGAAGCATGCTCGACCGCCGACACCAGCAGCCGCTCGGCTGGGCCGCCAGAGGGCCCCCGCAACCCCGGCGAGAGCGCCAGCGCATTGGCCTCAGTTCCAGCGGAGGTGAAGACGACGTTGCGCGGTTGCGCACCGACCGCCGCCGCGAGCGCGGCACGCGCCTCCTCGACCAGCCGTCGCGCCTCCCGTCCCTCGGCGTGGACCGATGACGGATTGCCGGCCAAATCCCAGGCGGCCAGCATGGCACTGCGCGCCTCTGCGCGCAGTGGCGTGGTCGCATTCCAATCGAGATAGACGCGGCTCGGCATAGGGTAATATATTACTTGCTGAGGAACCGTGGCCTGTTGGCCCGCCCGCGGGACATGGCGCGCCCTCGCGCGCTTGGCAACCGGGATTCCACCTCCGCGGCGCCCGATGACGTGGCCATGACATGCTAACACCTTGAGCCCATTGGGTGATGTTCAAGATGCTTGCTTTTTGACCCTCAGCCTATGTTAGAACGCGCACCGTCAAGTCACCGCGCGCTCTCAGCGCATCACCGCAAGGCGCGCCTTCTCACCCTTCATTCGCGCTTCCATCGGCACCTGCCGATGAAGCTACAATCGGTTGATTGCTAGGGATCATCTCTCCAGGAAATCAATCAAGAGATCACCGATGCCCGAAGTCATTTTCACCGGCCCTGCTGGCCGTCTCGAAGGCCGCTATCACCCGGCCAAGCAGAAGAACGCGCCGATCGCGATGATCCTGCACCCGCATCCGCAGTTCCACGGCACGATGAACCATCAGATCGTGTACCAGTGCTACTACGCCTTCGCGCATCGCGGCTTCTCCGTGCTGCGCTTCAACTTCCGCGGCGTCGGCCGCAGCCAGGGCTCGTTCGACCACGGCACCGGCGAATTGTCGGATGCGGCCGCCGCGCTCGACTGGGCGCAGACCATCAATCCCGAAGCGCGCGCCTGCTGGGTCGCAGGGTTCTCCTTCGGCGCCTGGATCGGCATGCAGCTCCTGATGCGCCGGCCCGAGGTCGAGGGCTTCATCTCGATCGCGCCGCCGGCCAACCTCTACGATTTCTCGTTCCTCGCGCCCTGCCCGTCGTCGGGCCTGATCGTGCATGGCGAAAAGGACGCAGTGGTGCCCCCGAAGGACGTCAACACCCTGGTCGAGAAGCTGAAGACGCAGAAGGGCATCGTGATCGATCAGCAGATCATCCCGGGCGCCAATCATTTCTTCGACGCCAAGCTCGAACCGCTGATGGAAACCATCACGGCCTATCTCGACATGCGTCTGGCGAACGTGCGCTGAGGCAATAGCGCTTAGACCTTGTAGCCCGGATGGAGCGAAGCGAAATCCGGGGAACTTCATCCGCGGATACAAGGCCCCGGATTGCGCTTCGCTCCATCCGGGCTACGAAACCAACGTGCGCGCTCAGGCCGCGAGCTTGAGCAGATGCGCGTCGTGCTTCACGAGGAAAGTGCGGAGCAAATCCGGATAATTCACGTCGACCGCTGAGCGCACGCTCGGACGCTTCGTCAGCTCTGCTCGCCATGCGCGGACCTTCGGCACATCCCTGAAAATATCGTGCGCGGTCAGTTCGTCGAACAAATCGAAATAGCGGAATATCGGCGCAAACACCGCATCTACCAGGCTGAACGCGTCTCCCGCAAAGAACGGACCTGCGCCGAGCGTGGCCTCGACCCGCGCGAATTTCGCGACAAGCGCCTGGCGCTTGCTTTCAAAGATCGCCGGATCGCTCGTCGTCTCCAGGCCCCAGAGATCAGCGAGAATCGCCGAGCCGAACTCCATCCAGGCGCGGTGCTCGGCACGCTTCAGCGCATCCGCTGGATGCAGCTTCGCACCACCTTGCGTCTCCTCGATGTACTCGCAAATGACGTTGCTCTCGAACAGCGCGACCTCGCCCTCCCCGGTGGTCACCACCAGCACCGGCACCTTGCCGAGCGGCGACAGTTTCAGAAACCAGTCGGGCTTGCTGGCGAGATCAATGTCGATCCGCTCGAACGGGACGCCCTTCTCCTTCAGCGCGATCACCGCGCGCTGGACGTAGGGGCAAAGCTTGTGGCTGATCAGTTTGAGCGAAGCGGTCATGGCGAGGATCCCGACAATTAGATGCAACTGCATAAATATAGATGCACCTGCATTAATTCGTCAAGATGGATGCATCTGCATCAACGTTCATGCTCACGGCCGCGCCATGACCCCACCCGTCATCGGCATCGGCACGCCGGTGGTCGCCGGATAGGACAGCGGCAAGCCCTTCAAACCGCGCACAGCGAGGAAACCGAAGGCCTGCGCCTCGATGGCGTCGGAGGCCCAGCCGAGCGTCTCGGCGGCCTCGACGGTTGCCGAGCCCACCCGTTCCCGCAGCATCCGCAGTATGGTCAGGTTGCGGGCGCCGCCGCCGCAGACGATCCAGCTGCGCGGCCGCCGCGGCAGCAGCGGAATGATGCGCGCGATCGCGGCGGCGGTGAAGGCGGTCAGCGTCGCAGCACCGTCGGCAGGCAGCACGTCGCCGAGCTTCAGGGTGGCAAAATCGTTGCGGTCGAGCGATTTCGGAGGCGGCAGCGCAAAGAACGGCAGCTCCAGCGCCCGCGCGATCCAGGCTTCATCCGCCTTGCCGAGCGCTGCGAACTTGCCTTCCGCATCGAACGCCTTGTTCATCGTGCGGTACATGAAATCGTCCAGCAGCGCATTGCCGGGACCCGTGTCGCAGGCAATCAGCGCGTCGTTGCCGTCGATATAGGTGATGTTGGAGACGCCGCCGATATTGACCACGACGATCGGCTGCTCGCGCTCCAGCGAATGGGCGAGCGCGCGGTGGTAGACCGGCACCAGAGGCGCGCCCTGCCCGCCGGCCTCGACGTCGGCGGCGCGGAAATCATGCATCACCGGGATATGGATTGCCCTGGCCAGCGCCGGCGCATCGCCAATCTGCACCGTCAGCCGCTTTTCGGGCCGGTGCAGCACGGTCTGGCCGTGGAAGCCTACGATGTCGATGTCCTCCGGCCTCATGCGGTTCTGGGCGAGGAACGCAGTGACCGCCTCGGCATGGGCCAGCGTCACCGCACGCTCGGCATCGGCCAGAATGCCCGGCCGGGCGTCGCGCTGCGAAAGATGCACGGCCTCGCTCAATGCCTGGCGCAGCAGGTTACGCTCGGCCGGGCTATAGGCCCGGTAGCCGGACGGCCCGAACGCCTTCACCTGCTTTCCGTCGGTTTCGATCAGCGCGACATCCACCCCATCCAGCGAGGTGCCGCTCATCAAACCGAGTGCCGTCAACATCATGGATCAGCGTCCTCAAGAGACCCGCCCTGGCCTGCCGATCTTGTGCCAGAGGGACACATCTTATAATGCCAACGCGCCAAGTGGCGGGCGGTCATCGGGTTCCCGCGGAAGACCCTTAAACTGCCCCCAAAACAGTAAACCAAGAATTGTCAGGCACGCCGACAGATGACTGCATTTAAATCGGATTTCCTCAACACCGTGCAGGAACGTGGCTTCATCCACCAGTGCTCCGATTTCGAGGGGCTGGACGCCCTCGCCGCCAAGGGCGAGGCGACCGCCTATGTCGGCTACGATTGCACCGCCCGCTCGCTGCACATCGGCAATTACCTGACCATGATGATGCTGCACTGGCTCCAGCAGTCCGGCAACAAGCCGATCACGCTGATGGGCGGCGGCACCACCATGGTGGGCGACCCCTCCGGCAAGGACGAGACGCGCGCGATGCGCACCGTCGCCGAGATCGAGGCCAACAAGGAATCGATCCGCGGCGTGTTCGCAAAGGTGCTCCGTTATGGCGAGGGCAAGAGCGACGCCATCATGCTCGACAATGCGGAGTGGCTGACGAAGCTGAACTGGATCGAGATGCTGCGCGACGTCGGCCGGCACTTCTCGGTGAACCGCATGCTGACCATGGACTCCGTGCGGCTGCGTCTCGAGCGCGAGCAGGAGATGAGCTTCATCGAATTCAACTACATGGTCTGCCAGGCCTACGACTTCGTCGAGCTCGCCAAGCGCACCGGCTGCAAATTGCAGATGGGCGGCTCGGACCAGTGGGGCAACATCATCATGGGCGTCGATCTCGGCCGCCGCATGGGCACGCACCAGCTGTTCGCGCTGACGACGCCGCTGCTGACGACCGCGTCGGGCGCCAAGATGGGCAAGACGGCGCAAGGCGCGGTCTGGCTCAACGCCGACGCGTTCTCGCCCTATGATTTCTGGCAGTACTGGCGCAACACCGAAGACGCCGACGTCGGCAAGTTCCTGAAGCTGTTCACGACGCTGCCGATGGCCGAGATCAAGAAGCTCGAAGCGCTCGGCGGCTCCGAGATCAACGAAGCCAAGAAGGTGCTCGCGACCGAGGCAACCGCGCTGCTGCACGGCCGTGACGCTGCAAACGAAGCAGCGGAGACCGCGCGCCGCACCTTCGAGGAAGGCGCGCTCGCCGAAAGCCTGCCGACCGTGGAAATTCCGCGTGGCGAGATCGACGCCGGTCTCGGCGTGCTCAACGCCTTCGTCAAGGCAGGGTTGGTTGCCTCCAACGGCGAAGCGAGGCGCCAGATCAAGGGCGGCGGCCTGCGCGTCAACGACGCGCCCGTCACCGACGAGAAGATGGCACTGTCCGTCGGCAATCTGACGCCGGAAGGCGTGATCAAGCTGTCCTTCGGCAAGAAGAAACACGTGCTCATCAAGCCTGCATAGGCGTATGAGCTTTTCACTGCTTGTCAGGGCGCGCCGAAGCGCGCTCCCTGACGGCAATGGACCAGAACGCGCCCAAGGAAACGACAGCGGAAACGAGCAAGGACCAGGTCGGGAGCACCCAGCGGAACGCGGTGCGCACCGCGCTCCTCGTGCTTTGCCTGTGCTTCACGCTGGCTGTTCTTGGCCGCGGACTCAGCGAGAGCTTCACAGTCTTCCTCAAGCCGATCTCCGAAAACCTCGGCTGGGATCGCGCCCAGGCCGTCTCTATCTACTCCCTCACCTGGCTGGTCAGCGGGATGACCGCGCCACTGGTAGGCCGCCTGTTCGATCATTCCGGGCCGCGCGTCGTCTATGCGCTCGGGTTGCTCTTGCTCGGTTCGGCCTTTCTGATCGCGAGCCACGCGCAGGCACTCTGGCAATTCCAGCTTTCGATCGGCATCTGCGTCGGCATCGGCGTTGCCTTCATCGGCAACGTACCCAACTCGATCCTGCTCGGGCGCTGGTTCGGCCCAAAGCTGCCGACCGCCATGGCGGTGGTCTATTCGGCGATGGGCGGCGGCGTGCTGGCACTGCTGCCGGCCTCGCAGCTGCTGATCGATCGTCTCGGCTGGCGCGAAACCTACCAGGTCTACGGCATCGCCGCGCTCGGGCTGCTGGTGCCGCTGCTGCTCCTGCCCTGGCGCATGTTCGCGGCCGGCTCACCGCACGTCGCCAAGAAGAGCGATCCGGATTTCGTCGACAACGGCTGGACGCTTCTGAGCGCGATGCGACATCACGCGTTCTGGGCGCTGTTCTCGACCTTCTTCTTCACCGCGGTCGGCATGTACGCGATCGCGGCGCAGATCGTGACCTATCTGATCGACGCCGGCTTTCCGCCGCTCCAGGCCGCGACCGCCTGGGGTTTTTCGGGCGTCGTGCTGGTGTTCGGCATGCTCGGCGTCTCCGCACTCGACGGCCTGATCGGACGCCGGCCGTCGGTGCTGCTCAGCTACGCGATCTCGATCCTCGGCATCGTTCTGCTCTGGCTGCTGCAGTACTATCCGAACGTCATCCTGCTTACCGGCTTCGTCGTCTGCTTCGGCAGCATGATGGGCTCACGCGGACCGCTGATCACGGCAACCGCGATGAAGATCTTTCGCGGCAAGCGCGTCGGGACGATCTTCGGCACCATCTCGATCGGCAGTGGATTGGGCTCGGCCTTCGGCTCATGGAGCGGCGGTCTCATTCACGACGCAACGCACGGCTACGATCTCCTGCTCGCATTCGCGCTTGCGAGCGTCATCCTCGGAATGATTCCATTCCTGGTCGTCCCCGCCTTGCATGAATAAGTTTCCCCGACGTAACCTGCACCCCTTGGCATCACCGGGATATTACGGAGCAACGCGACGAACACCTTCAAAAAAACCGGCCGCGTCCGGCTGAAGGTGCAAGCCTGCTTTGTTTTGCCCGACATGACGAAAATGTCAGCGTGGAATTGATCCTGGGTGGCTTGCGAGACCAAACTGAATAAGCTCCAAGTCGCGCATTGGATGGAGGGCACAAACCAATGGACTTTCCCTATCTCACTCGCTTTCAACCGGTTCTACTCAGCCTGTTTCGCTTCATCACCGGCCTCTTGCTGTTTCAGTACGGCGTCGCCAAGCTGTTCAAGTTTCCGGCCGTTCCGATGTTCGCTAAAGTCGAACTGATGTCGCTTTACGGCGCTGCCGGGACACTCGAGCTGGTGCTCGGCGCTCTGCTGATGATCGGCCTGTTCTCGCGACTGTCAGCCTTCATCCTGTCCGGTGAAATGGCGTTTGCCTACTTCATGGGCCACATGTTCAGGGGCGAAACGCCGGTGTTCCTGCCATTGCTGAACAATGGCACCCTCGCGATCCTGTTCTGCTTCGCCTGTCTGTACCTGTCGGCAGCCGGCGCTGGCCCGATCAGCTTCGACCTGTCTCTTATACACGTCGGCAGCGTCAGATGTGTATAAGAGACAGGGACGCGCTGAAACGGCACCGGCAGAGTCCCGGTGCCGTTTCAGCGCGTCCCCAGCACGTTCCAGATGAGAACGAGGGCCGCGACGAGCAGCACGGACATGACGATGCGATGACCGAATCGGTTCATTGCGGGTCCAGCCAGGCTCTTTAGCTACCTAATTCCAGCATCGATTCTCTTCCCAAAACCGGTTGGAGCGAGCCGGCAAGCCGATTTGCCTGCACGATTGCGCACCAGCCTGCGGCAGCTCTCCCAGGTCAGGCGCCGCAAGCCTACGTTCATGATTGGTAAGAACTTCATGCTACCCAGGCGAGCAATAACAACCATTGCGTAGGGGCTGTGATGAAGCTGCTGAGTCACCTGAAGATCCGCACGAAGCTTGCCAGCATGGTCTGCCTTGCGGCTCTCACAGTCACGGCCATCATCGGCGTATCGGCCGTGCTCAGCAAGAGCCGCATGATGGAAGACCGCGTCCAGCAGATGCGGACCGCCGTCGAGCTTCTCTACAACTACGCCCAGGCGCTCCAGGACGAAGTCACCGCCGGCAAGCTCACGCAAGCCGAGGCCAAGACCCTGTTCCACCAGCGCGGCCGCCGCATGAACTTCAACGGCAACCAGGGCTATCCGGTGGTCTACAATCAGGACTCCTCCCTGGTCGTGAACGGCGCCAATCAGCAGCTCGAAGGCAAGATCACCGGCGCCAAGGATTCCAACGGCGTGCTCATCGCCGACGCCATCATCAAGGCCGGCAACGAGACCGCGCAGGGCGGCGTGACCTCCTATCTCTACCCCCGCCCCGGCCAGACCGAGCCGGTCCGCAAGACCGTCTACGCGCGCAAATTCGCACCCTGGAACGTCACCATCAGTTACGGGCTCTATGTCGACGACATCGACGCCGACGTGCGCGCGCTGACGCTGGAGCTGGCCGCGATCGGCATCGGCCTGATGCTGCTGATGGCGACCATGTCCTGGCTGATCGCCCGCGACGTGCTCGGCGCGCTCGACCGTCAGAAGACCCGCATGCAGGTGATCTCCGAAGGCGCCATCGACGAGCCGGTCGAGGAGACCGGCCGCGGCGACGAGATCGGACGCATGGCCGAGACCCTCGAAATCCTGCGCCAGACGGCATTGACAGCACGCGCGCTGGAGGCCGAGCAGGCCGCCACCAAGACGCGCACCGAGCAGGAGAAGCGCGAGGCCCTGATCGCGCTTGCCGACCGCTTCGATGCCTCCGTCGGCCAGCTCGTCGGCCTGATGGCCTCCGGCTCCGGTGAGCTCGAGGCCACCGCCCAGTCCATGTCGTCGACCGCCGAAGGCACCAACCGCCGGGCCGCCGTGGTCGGCTCCGCCGCCACCGAGGCCAGCCAGCGCGTCCAGACGGTCGCGGCTGCCGCCGAGGAGCTCTCCTCCTCCATCACCGAGATCAGCCGTCAGGTCGCGCAATCCGCCGAAGTCACGGGACGCGCGGTGGACAGCGCCCGCCGCACTGACACCATCGTCCGTGCGCTCTCCGACGGGGCCCAGCAGATCGAGCACGTCGCCGAGCTGATCTCCAGCATCGCGGCACAGACCAACCTGCTCGCGCTCAATGCCACCATCGAGGCCGCACGTGCCGGCGAAGCCGGCCGCGGCTTTGCCGTCGTCGCCTCCGAGGTGAAGTCGCTGGCGAGCCAGACCGCGGAAGCCACCCGCGAGATCGGCGACAAGATCGCCCAGATCCAGGGCGCCACTAGGGAGGCCGTGGACGCGATCGGCGGCATCACCGCCACCATCGAGGAGGTCAGCCGCATCGCAACCTCGATCGGCGCAGCCATCGAGGAGCAAGGGGCCGCCACCGCCGAGATCGCCCGCAGCGTCTCGCAGACCGCGGAGGCGACCAAGGAGGTCACGACCAATATCGGCGTCGTCAGCACCGCTGCGAACGAGACCGGCAACGCCGCCGGCATGGTGCTCGCCGCCGCCTCGAACCTCTCCAAGCAGGCCGAGCAGCTCTCGGGCGAAGTCGGCACGTTCCTCGCCGGCGTGCGCGCGGCGTAAGCGCCGCCATCATCTGAATATCACTCGCAATGCCCGGGCTTGTCCCGGGCATTCGCGTTCTTGGCGTAGAGTGTGAGACGTGGATGCCTGGGACGAGCCCGGCCATGTACGCCGGAAACAGCGACCCCGGCGTCTATCGCCGCGCGAGGCTGCAACCGCTCGACAGCTGGCGCGTCGATCCGGTCGAGCCGTCGCTGGACTGCGAGGGGAATTCGTCGAAGGGCGAGTTCTGCTTGCCGGTGTTGAATTCGAAGATCTTGCGGAATAGGCCCGGCGCCATCGCCGAGATCGGATTGACGCGCATCACCGGCGCGGCGGGAGTGCCGACGACCTCGTAGGTCACGCCGATCAATCCCTCCTTGTCGCCGCCGCCGAGGAAGATGCCGAACAACGGGATCTGGCCGAAGATGTTGTTGACGCCGTACATCGGCACAAAGGTGCCGCTCATGCAGACCTGGTTGCCGGGATAGTCGATCGAGCCTTCGATGGTGGCACCGATCATCGGCCCTTTGACCACGCCGTCGCGAATCGTGAGCGCGCCGTTCTGCCGGGTGAACTCGGCGCGCAGCGCGCTGAAGGAGACGCCGCTGCCGGTGCCGTTTGGCGCGCCCGCGGCGACGCGCTCGAGCTGCGCCTCGCCCTTCACCGTGAAATCGCGGACGTTGATGAGGCCCTCGCGCGCGGTGTTCGGCTCCGATGTCGGCGGCTCCATCGCCACCACCATCTGGCCGCCGACCGCCTTGGTGTAGGTGTCGGTGAAGCGCAGCAGCGCGCCGGCATCGTTGGTCTGAAGGTAGATCACCTCGCGATTGCCCTGGGCGCGGCCGCCGCGCAAATCGGCGGCCACCGGGGTGTCGCGGCCGATCTTGCCGCTGAGCGTGAAGGCCTTGATGGCGCCGTTGCGCTTCGACATCTTGGCATCGACGCTGCGCATGGCCTCGCCGTTGAAGCCCGCGACCGCCCCGAGCTTCACGTCGATGTCGAAATCGACGTTCTTCATCTTGTTCTTGGCGTCGTCCTTGGCATTGCCTGAGATCGCCGACTTCAGGAAGCCGCGGCCGTCGAACACGTCGCCGCGCATCGTGCCGCGCACCACGCCGTCCTGGCTGCGCTCCACCTTGAGCGACGCCTTGTCGCCGTCGGACGGCGCGTAGATCGGGAAATTCGCGCTCATGAGATCGCCGTTCGCGTCGACCTCGAGCGAGCCCTTGATCGAGGCGCCGCCGCCCTCGATGACGATGTCCTCGAAACGCGTCGATTGCGCCGTCGGCACCACCTTGAAGCTGGCCTTGCCGGACTTGCCCGGCAGCTTGACCCAGCCGGGAAGGATGTTGTCGAGCTTGACGGAGGTCAGGTCGGCCTCGACGCCGAGCCTGGTCGTCTGGTCCGCACCGCCTGCGATCTTGCCCGACAACCTGATCGGCAACGATCCGCTGACCGCGGGGCTCAGATCGAATCCCAGGCGCGCGCGGCTGGCATCGTCCAGCGTCGCCTGCAATCTGACATCCGCATCGCCCTCGGCCGGCTTGCGATAGTCGAGCGAGGCGGCCTGGCCGTTGATCTTGACGTCGCCCTTGACCTGGTAGCCCTGGTTGTTGGCGACGATCTTGAGGGTGTTGGCCTCCAGCTTCTGATTCATCACGAGCTTGTCGGCGGCAAAGCCGTTGAGGTCGGCGGTGACGGAATAGGTCGTGTCTGCCTTGGTCAACTCGCCCTTGACCGGCATTCCGAGCTGGATGGTCGCCGAGAACGTCCCCTTGCTGGTGTTGGGATCGACGACGGTCGCCGACAGATCGCTCAGCCGATCATTGGCGAGCATCTCGGCGGCCGCAGGCACGGGGCCATCGACACGGAACCTGCTTCGCGACGGCGACGGCTTGGGCGCCATGTCAGGCACCTCGAAGACGAAGTCGGAGATCGTGACCTTGCGGCCCGAAGGCGTATCCGCAACGCCCTGACCGATGTTCACGGTGGCCGTGCGCCCGGTCACGCGCGCCTTCAAATCGGCATCGCGCACCACCGGCATGCCGTCCACGGGGCGGACCGCGACGCCGCTCGCCACGATGTTGACCGACAGGCCGTCGTCCGGAATCGGCGGGCCCTTGCGCGGCAGATTCTTGGTCGGCGAATTGACGCCGATTTCGATGCGTTGAAGCGTGCCGCGTTCGATCCGCTCGATGACCCATTCGCGCAGCTCGGGGACGACCAGCGTCGGCCACATCCGCTTCAGGGCGGAGGCCGACATCGGCGTTCCCGCGAAGCCGAGTGTGAGCCGCGGCTCGCCGGAATAGTCGATGGCGCCGGTGCCGGCGACGCCGATCTCCCCGTTGGAGACATCGGCCTGGGTCAGCAAGAGTCGCTTGTGGTCGGTGTCGAAGCGGAAACCGATCGCAATGCGGTTGAAGACGAGTGGCGGCTCGTTGTCGATGCCGCCGAGCAGGATCGAGCCGCCGCTGAAGCCGAGCTGCCAGTCGTTGGTGGTGCCGTTGGGCGGTTCCAGATGAGCCAGCAGCGTCAGGCGGTTCGCGCCGGAGAGAATCTTGAACGGCGCGACCAGCACGCGCCGGTTGGCGTCCCACTCGACATTGATCTCGGCCGAGTCGATCCCCATCGGGTAGTCGGGCGTGTCGGTGTCGATGATGTTGCCGGCGCCGACCGCGATCTTGCCGCGGAAGAACGTCGGCACGCCGTCGCGGCCGAGCTCGCCCTTGAGCTCGCCCGTCAGCGGCAGGTCGGCTGTATAGGTGAGGTCCTTCACCCGCAGCGCCAGGAGGATGTTGGAGGTCGAGACCTTGTCGGCCTTGATGTCGACCGAGCGTACGCCGTTCTCCGCCGGGCCGATCGTGGCGCGCAGCATCCACGGGCGCGCGCCCTCCTCGCCGAGGCTGAGCGCGACGCCGCCGCGGCTCGGCCGGCGCAGGTTGAGCGTGATGTTCTCGAACGACCATTTGCTGCCGCGCTGCTGATCGTCGACGATCAGATTGCCGTTCTTGAGACCGATCTCGTTGAGGTTCTGGCCGTCGAGGCCGGTCATGCTCAGACTGTCGAGCCAGTCGAGGCCCTGGAGGATACCGCTCTGCGCGGCCGCCTGCGGTGCGGACGGCGGCACATCCGGGCTCGCAGGCGCGGTCGCGAATGGCGGCGGCGGGACACTGTTGCGGGGGAATGTCGGCGGCAGGCCAGCGTCCTTCTTGGACGCGACACCGGTCGCAAGCGGCTTTGCGGTGTCGCCGGCGGACACGGTGACGGTGCCGTCTGGCGCGATGCGAATTGCGAGCTCGGCATCGACGAGATTGAGGCTTTCGGCGCGCAGGCGCCCCATCAGCAGACCCGCACCCGACAGTTTCACCTCGGCCTTTGGTGCGCTGGCGACGACGGCGTGATCGCGGTCGCGAACGATGATGTCTCGGATGCGGACGGCGATGCGGACCCGGCCGGCGCGCTCGATCTGGGTGCCCCCGACCTCAACCGTGTTGCCGTGCCCGATATTGTCTTCGATCGCAGCCGCCAGCCATGGCGTCGCGATGTCCAGATTGATGGGACCGGCGCCGAGCCGCCACCACAGCGCACCGAAACAGCCGGCGAAAATGACGACCAGAGTGCTGAAGACAACGACCAGGCGCTTCAGCCAGCGACCACCCTGCCAGCGGCGCAATGCGCCGAATCCGTCACCGAAGCGGTGGAAGCGCGAACCGGAACGCGCCAGCAGCCGGCGTGCACGATGGCCCGCCGCCGCTTCCTGATCCGGATCCCAGTCGGCGTCGTCCCATTCCTGCGGCTCAGGTTGGCCGCCGCGCCGATCGAAGTCCCGGTTGTAGTCCTGGGGCGACGTATTCCTTGCCATTGCCTCTCGATACAGGCGCCCGTCATAGGATTGAGCGCCGCCCGGACCGCAGCCGCCCGCGGGAAGCGATGCTCCCTGCGCGGGCACTGCCGCCATTCCTCGAATATTCCTGCTGTTCGTCATTTCGCCCCGGGAGCGCGTTCAACGAGCAGTGGGGTGGTCTGTGGAATTCCTTGTAACCATACTCCGGCGTCGTCAGACTTGCCCAGCCGAGGGCGCGGGTCCGGCACGCCGGACGAGAGCTGCAATACCGCTTCGGTTGACCCGTCGAAAGCGTCGAAAGGAAGGCGTATGTCCAAGAAATCCCGAAAGAAATCGTCCAAAACGTCCTCCGGCAGCTCGACCGCCAAAAAGAAGACCGCAAAAAAACGGGCATCGACTCAAGAAAGATCCGCGAAAACACAGCGGACACCGGCCCGCAAATCAACCGGGACCATAGCAAAAGCAGGATCACATAAGGCCGCATCGAAACAGTTAAATTCATCCGAATCGGCGGCCCCGCCCGCTGAGGCAACGTCCGGCCTGGCTGAGGGTCAAAAGGCCCCCGCCTTCCGCCTGCCTCGCGATGGCGGCGACGTGGTCACGCTGGCGGACTTTGCCGGCCGAAAGCTCGTCCTGTTCTTCTACCCCCGGGCCGACACGCCCGGCTGCACCCGGGAAGCGATCGACTTCACCCGCCTGGCCGACGCCTTCGCTGCTGCCGGCACCGCCGTGCTCGGCATTTCCGCCGATCCGTTAAAGGCCCAGGAGAAGTTTCGCGACAAGCACAAGCTCGGCGTTCCTCTGATTTCAGATGAGAAGCACGAGATGCTGGAGGCCTATGGCGCCTGGGGCAAAAAATCCATGTATGGCAAGAGCTTCCTGGGGATTCTTCGTACCACGATACTGGTCGGGACCGACGGCAGGGTGGCCCGGGTCTGGCGCAATGTCCGGGTCGACGGCCATGCCGACGAAGTGCTGGAAGCGGCAAGGAGCCTTTAACCAGTCCTTCAAATTCGCGCGCTCCCGTTTCCGGAAAATTAACCATGACCGGCCCAGATTGCCGCGGCAATGAGGCCGCAAGGAACCCATCCGACCGGCGCGGGAGTGCCGATGTCGAAAAGTTCTGCCCAATACTCGCACTATCCCCAGCATCATCCTCACGACCACGGACGGGCTCTCCACCGCCGTCCTGCTGCCGCCGCGGCAGCAACCGTGCTTCCCCTGCCCGCCGCCGACGACGCCTACACCATCGTCCATGCCGGCAAGCAGGTGCGCTTCGGCCCCGTCGTATTCTGGATCGTGGTTGGTACCGTGGTGCTGCTCGGGCTGTGGTCGGCAGCGACAGCCACCTATTTTGCCTTCCGTGACGACGTCCTCACCCGCCTGATCGCCCGCCAGGCCGAGATGCAATATGCTTATGAGGATCGCATCGCCGAGCTGCGGGCCAGGGTCGACCGCACCACCAGCCGTCAGTTGCTCGACCAGGAACAGTTCGACCAGAAGCTCGACCAGATCATGAAGCGCCAGACGGCGCTGGAGTCCAGGGCCACGGCGCTCGGGGCCATGCCCGATGTGACCGGCTCGATTCCTCGTTCCGCCCCGCAGCGCGGCGATGCTGGCCAGGCTACGCCGAAGCCGTCGCCGATCAGCGACACCGTCATCTTCGTCGCGCCGCCGGACCGCGAAGCGCGCCTCGAATCGCGCGCCCCGACCGTCGCGGCGCCGCCGACCAGCCAGTTCGCCAGGAATCAGGGTTTCGACAATGTCCTGGTCCGGCTCACGACCTCGCTTGATCAGGTCGAGCGACGCCAGATGGCGGCACTGAGCGCCGTCGAGGAAAGCATGGATTCGCGCATGCGCCGGATGCGCAGCGTGGTCAGCGATCTCGGCCTGAACCTCGCCAATCTCGAAGCCGCCGTGCCGCGCAGCGCGATGGGCGGGCCGTTCGTACCCGTCAAGTTGACGGCGAATGCCGGGCCGTTCGAGAAACAGCTCTACCGCATCAACACCACGCGCGCCGAGATGGACCGTCTCAACCGCACGCTGGCGCTGGTGCCCTATCGCAAGCCCGTCATCGGCGAGGTCGAGTTTACCTCCGGCTTCGGCGTGCGCAGCGATCCCTTCCTCGGACGACCCGCCATGCACACCGGGCTCGACTTCCGCGCAGCCACCGGCGATCCCGTTCGCGTCACCGCCAATGGCAAGGTGGTGTCGGCGGGCTGGTCCGGCGGCTATGGCCGCATGGTCGAGGTCGATCACGGCAATGGACTGTCGACCCGCTACGGCCATCTCTCCGAGATCAACGTCAGGGTCGGCGAGATCGTGAAGATCGGCCAGGTCGTCGGGCTGGTCGGCTCGACCGGCCGTTCCACCGGTCCGCATCTGCACTATGAGACCCGCATTGAAGGCGAAGCGGTGGACCCACAGAAGTTCCTGCGCGCCGGCGTGCGGCTCAGCGCAAGCTAGTTTCCAACCTCGTCACCGGACGAGACCGGCACGTCGCTGGCAAATGTCGCGAGGTCGCCAGCCCCTGGCAGCGTCACGATTTTCACGGAGTTGAACGCCGCGTCGGAACCTCCACCGCGCGCCGGCGCAATACGCGTCCATCGATCACGAGTAGCGCGCTGGCAATGACCAGGGCGCCGGCAATCTCGCGCACTGAAATCGGCTCGCCCAGGACGAGATAGCCGAGCAGGATTGCAGTCACGGGAAGGAGGAGCGTTACCAACGTCACGTTTGTTGCCCCTGAGCGCCGCAACACTTGGAAAAAGACGAGATACGCGAGCGCGGTCGAGAGACCAGCCGAGCCGAGCACGGCGAGCCAGGTCGTCACGCCGGGCATCGGCAAGCGCCATGGCCGGTCGAACACGAAAGCCAACACCGTCATCATGACCGTCGATGCGAGCAATTGACATGTCGCCGTCGCAAGCGGGGGTGATTTCGACAGCCAGCGCCGTGCCACCAAGGCCGCGAATCCGTAGCTAAGAGCCGCACCCAGGCAAAGCAGGATCCCGATCCCCTGGCCGGTCAGCAATTCGATCCCAGCCCCCTTGAGAATGATGACGCCGATCAGGCCCACGACAACACCTGCGGCCCGACGCGCTATCAGCCTCTCCTCTCCGACGACCGCCATGACGACGACGGTGAATAAGGGTGTGGTAGCGTTGAGGATCGACGCCAGCCCGCTAGAAATGTACAATTGCGCCGTCACGATCATGGAAAAAGGCAATACGTTGTTGAGCAACGCCATGGCGGCATACGGCCACCAACTCGCGACGTCTCCCGGAAGGCTGATCCGATAAAGCCGCAGCAGAGGCAGAAGCAAGGCCGCACCCACCGCCACTCGCAGCAGCACCAGCGTCAATGGCGGCAATTCCCTCAAGGCTGCGCTGTTGAAAAAGAACGAGCCGCCCCACAGGATCGAAAGGAGGGCCAACAGCAACCAGTCGCGTGCGTCGATCCTGTTATCCGTCGGAATCATGACGTCTCGCATCTGGCGCCCAGAGCCGTCGCCTAAAGCCCGATCCGGAAAAGTGCGAAGCGGTTTTCCGGAAAGATCATGCGTAAACAACAACCCAAAACGCGATGCCGATTCATCCAAATCTCATCGCGCTTTAGCGCGAAGCCATGGAAGTGACCACCCGATTTCCGGCAACAGGTTCGCGCCCCGTTATTTCGGCCGCGACACCAGCTCGATCATCCGGCCTTCGTCATCGTCAGGCATCTTCGCTTTCGCTTGCGCGTAGGCTTCGACCGCGGCGTTGGCGACCATCGGCTTGTCGGCCAACAGGCTCTCGGCGAGCTTCACCGCGTAAGCGGCATCCTTGTGTCGCAGCGCCGTCGTGAACGTCGCGCCGGAAAAATCGCGGGCGACCATGCGCCTGGAGTGACGTGCTACCTGCGGGCTTGCGGCGACACCCGCCTGGATCGATTCCAGCACCAGGTTCATGTCGAGCCCGGCCTGCTCGGCGATTGCGAGGCCCTCGGCAAGACCGGCGATCTGGATCGCACCCATCAGATTGTTGATGAGCTTGTAGACCGTGCCGGAGCCGACCGGCCCGAAATGCCGGATCGTCGAGCCGATCGGTGTCAGATAAGGCCGCGCACGCTCGAGATCGGCTGCGTCGGCGCCGGCGAGCAGCGTCAACTTCCCGGCCGCCGCCGCGTCCGGCAATCCGGTCACGGGACAATCGATATAGATCAGCCCGCGCGCGTTCAGCTCGCGCCCCATCTCGCGGGCATGGTCATAGGAGACGGTGGAGCATTCGATCGCGATGGTGCCGGCCTTGGCCGTCTTGGCAGCGCCCTTGGGCCCGAGCCAGACTTCACGCGAGGCCTCGTCGTCGGCGACCATGGTCACGACCGCGTCGGCATCGATTGCGGCGTCCTCGGGCGAGGTCGCCCAGTGCGCACCGCGCGCGATCAGGTCTTCCGCCTTGGCCTTGCTGCGATTCCACAGCGTCACCGTGAAGCCTGCATCGATATAGCGGCCGGCCATGCCGTGACCCATCCGCCCAAGCCCGATGAAGGCGACACGGGGCATGGCTAGTCCACGTCCTCGATCTCGCCGGTCGTGGTGCCGAACGCGCGCTGCGCCAGCGTCGCGGCCATGAACTCGTCGAGCTCGCCATTGAGCACGCCCGCGGTGTCGGAGGTCTGCACGCCCGTGCGCAGATCCTTCACCATCTGGTAGGGCTGGAGCACGTAGGAGCGGATCTGATGGCCCCAGCCGATGTCGGTCTTGGCGGCCTGGTCGGCAGCGGCCTTCTCCTCGCGCTTCTTCAGCTCGATCTCGTAGAGCCGCGCGCGCAGCATGTCCCAGGCCTGCGCCCGGTTCTTGTGCTGGGAACGTCCGGCCTGGCAGACCACGGCCACGCCGGTCGGAATGTGCGTCAGGCGTACCGCGGATTCAGTCTTGTTGACGTGCTGGCCGCCGGCGCCACCCGAGCGCATGGTATCGACGCGGACGTCGGATTCCTTGATGTCGATCTTGATGCTGTCGTCGATGACGGGGAAGACCTGCACGCTGGAGAACGAGGTGTGCCGCCGCGCGTTGGAATCGAACGGCGAGATGCGCACGAGGCGATGCACGCCGGCTTCCGTCTTCAGCCAGCCATAGGCGTTGTGTCCGGAGACCTGGATGGTCGCGGATTTGATGCCGGCCTCTTCGCCCTCGGATTCTTCCAAGAACTCGACCTTGAAACCGTGGGTTTCGGCCCAGCGCGTGTACATGCGCAGCAGCATCTGCGCCCAGTCCTGGCTCTCGGTGCCGCCGGCGCCGGCATGGACTTCGAGATAGGAATCGAAGCGATCGGCTTCGCCCGACAGCAGCGCCTCGAGCTCGCGCCGCGCCACTTCCTTCTTGAGGTTCTTCAGCGCCGCTTCGGCTTCGGCGACGACGCCGTCATCGCCCTCGGCCTCGCCGAGCTCGATCATGCCGATGTCGTCTTCGAGCTCCTGCTCGACCTTGCCGATGCCGGAGAGCGAATCCTCGAGAGAGGTGCGCTCCTGCATCAGCTTCTGCGCTTTCTGGGGATCATTCCAGAGATTGGGATCTTCTGCGAGCTTGTTCAGCTCAGCGAGGCGCGCCGTCGATTTCTCGACGTCAAAGATGCCTCCTCAGCAGCCCGACTGACTGCTTGATCTCTTCTACCAACCGTTCGATTTCGGCGCGCATGTCGTTCTCTGGTCTCGCGGAATCCGTCCGCGTTCGATTTCAATCGGGATGTAACGGCGGCGGCGCCAAAGCGCAACCGCCGGCGACGGGAAACGAGGGCGTTATCCGCTAATACAGCCCGCCGGTGCCCGGCCGCATGAAGAAACCGGAATCCGGCTGCTGCTGCTGCGAGGCCGGCATGCGCCCGTCGGCGTCGGCAACACCGATGACCGAGTAATTATCCGGCGGCGCCGTGCCCGGCTTGAAGGCTTCGAGGATGGTTCCGCCGGTCTCGCCCGGGCCTGCGCGCATACCGGTCTTGGCCACGACGCGCACGAGCTTGATGCCGGCCGGCACCTTGAACGGCACGGCGGGCTTGTCGGCGAGCGCGAGCTTGAGGAAATCGCGCGCGATCGGAGCTGCCAGATGGCCGCCAGTCGCGGCATTGCCCTTACCCAGCGGACGCGGCTTGTCGTAGCCCATGTAAATGGCGACCGCGATGTCGGGTGAGAAGCCGACGAACCAGGCGTCCTTCGCCTCGTTGGTGGTTCCGGTCTTGCCGGCGACGGGTTTGCCGACGTCCTTGATGACCGTCGCCGTACCGGCCTGCACCACGCCTTCCATCAGTTCGGTGATCTGATAGGCGGTCATGGAATCCAGCACCTGCTCGCGGCGGTCGATCAGCTGCGGCTCGGGCTGGTTCTTCCAGCCGCCCGGCGCGTCGCAGCCGCGGCATTCGCGCTGGTCGTGCTTGAAGATGGTGTGGCCGTAGCGGTCCTGGATACGGTCGATCAGCGTCGGCTTCACGCGGCGGCCGCCATTGGCGAGCATCGAGTATGCCGTGACCATGCGCATCGCCGTCGTCTCGCCGGCGCCGAGCGCATAGGACAGATAGTTCGGCAGCTCGTCATAGACGCCGAAGCGGCGGGCGTACTCGCCGATCAGCGGCATCCCGATGTCCTGCGCGAGGCGCACCGTGACGGTGTTGAGCGACTGCCGCAGCGCATTGCGCAGCGTCACCGGTCCCTGGAATTTGCCGGAGGAGAAGTTCTCAGGCCGCCACACGCCGGCGCCCTGGCCCTGGTCGATTTCGATGGGCGCGTCGAGCACCACCGTCGAGGGCGTATAGCCGTTGTCGAGCGCGGCCGAATAGACGATCGGCTTGAACGACGAACCCGGCTGCCGATAGGCTTGGGTCGCGCGATTGAACTGGCTCTGGTCGAAAGAGAAGCCGCCGACCATCGCGAGCACGCGGCCGGTCCAGGGATCCATCACCACCATGGCGCCGGAAACTTCCGGGATCTGGCGGAGCCGGTACTGGCCTTCGACGGGCTGGCCGTCCTTATAGAGCGGATCGGCATAGATGACGTCGCCGGGCTGCAGCACCTGCGACACGGCCGTCGGCGTCTTGCCCTTCGTGCCGCCCTGCAAGGCCCGCGCCCAGCGCACGCCGTCGACCGTGACGATGCCGGTCTCGCGCTGCTTGCTGACCGCGCCGCCGAGCTCGCGGCTCGGCTGGAAGCCGATGCGCGCCGACTGGTCGCTGGTCTCCAGCACGACCGCCATGCGCCATGGCGAGATGTCGGAAAGCGACTTGATCTCTGCGAGCTTCACGCCCCAATCGCCCGAAATATCGAGCTTGCTCATGGCGCCGCGATAGCCCTGCTGCTCGTCATAGTTCACGAGGCCGGCGACCATGGCCTTGCGCGCCATGACCTGGATCTTCGGATCGAGCGTGGTGCGAACCGACAGGCCGCCCTCGTAGAGCTTCTTCTCGCCATAGCGCTCGAAGATGTCGCGGCGGACTTCCTCGGCGAAGTATTCGCCGGCGAAGGTGTGGGCGCCGTTGGAACGGCTGGTGACGGCCAGCGGCTCCTTGCGCGCCTTTTCGGCGTCGGCCTGCTTGATCCAGCCGTTCTCGATCAGACGGTCGATCACGTAATTTCGGCGCTCGATGGCGCGATCGCGGTTACGAACCGGATGCAGCGTCGCCGGCATCTTCGGCAGCGCCGCCAGATAGGACGCTTCCGCCACCGTCAGCTCGTTCACCGACTTGTCGAAATAAACGAGCGAAGCGGCCGCGATGCCGTAGGCGCCGAGGCCGAGATAGATTTCGTTCAGGTACAGCTCGAGGATCTTGTCCTTCGAGTAGGTCTTCTCGATACGCATCGCCAGCAAGGCTTCCTTGATCTTGCGGGCGAAAGAGACTTCGTTCGTGAGCAGGAAGTTCTTGGCGACCTGCTGGGTGATCGTGGAGGCACCCTGCGGACGGCGGTTGGAGCCGTAGTTCTGCAGATAGAGCAATCCGGCGCGCGCCATGCCGGTGTAGTCGATGCCGCCATGCTCGTAGAAATTCTTGTCCTCGGCGGCGAGGAACGCGTTGATCACGAGCTTGGGCACCGCCTGGATCGGCAGATAGAGCCGCCGCTCCTTGGCGTATTCGCCGAGCAGCGAACCGTCGACCGCGTGCACGCGGGTCATCACCGGCGGCTCGTAATCCTGAAGCTGAGAGTAATCCGGCAAGTCCTTGGAGAAATGCCAGATCAGGCCTGCCACGGCCCCGACACCGACAAGGAACACCACTGTTCCCGCGGCGAACAGGAAGCCCATGAACCGCACCAGCAAGCGCATTATCTGTTTATCCGTTCAAACTCTGGATCAGCCAAGTATCAGCCCCTGGCGCCCCAAAAAAGGCGCCAACCTCACGTCGCGAATTCACCGGCTTACGCAATCACATCAACGCCGGACCTGAGTCGCTTGCCGAACAGGATTCTCGCCGATTCCGGAACCCCCATGCGGCGTTTTTATAAAGCGTCCGCTGTGGCCAAACTAGGGCTTTTGGGGCGGGAGGGACAAACCCTTTCAGTTCGCGGTTCCGGCGGTGGCCATCCGCTTGGTCAAAAACCCGTCGATCGCCTGCGCCATCGAGCTCACGGCGCGGGTTCGCCACCCCTCGGAGACCAGGTGCTCGAGGTCCCCCTTGTTGGAGACATAGCCGATCTCGACCAGCACCGAAGGCACATCGGGCGCCTTCAGGACCCGGAAGCCGGCGGACTTCAGGGGATGCTTGTGCATCCGCACCGTCGCCTTCATTTCACCCATCAGAAGGCGGGCGAAACGGTTTGAAAAGGTGCGGGTTTCGCGTTGCGTGAGGTCGATCAGGATGTCGGCGACGTCGGTCGGCTCCTCCGCGAGGTTGAACCCGGCGATCGCATCGGCCCGGTTCTCCGCATCCGCCAGCCGCTGGGCCTCGGCGTCGGACGCCTTGTCGGAGAGCGTATAGATGGTCGCGCCCTGCGCATCGCCCTCGGCACGTGGCAGTGCATCGGCATGAATCGAGATGAACAAGGCCGCCTTGAGATTGCGCGCGATTTTGGTCCGGTCAGCGAGGGGAATGAAGGTGTCGTCGTCCCGCGTCATGACCACGCGGTATTTCCCGGCCTTCTCCAGCTTGTCGCGCAGCGCCCGCCCAAAAGCCAGCACCAGGTTCTTCTCGCTCTCGCCGCTCGACTGCGTGCCGTTGTCGATCCCGCCGTGACCGGGATCGATCACGACCACCGGACGGCCGTCGACCTTCTGCTGCGCGCCATCTGGAGCCGCGGCGGTGGGAACCGTGGCAGGCGGCGCCTCCGCGATCGCGGGCCGCAGCTCGGGACGGTGTTCGGGGGCTAGCGACGACACGAAGGCGGTGCGCTCGACCTCCTCCAGCTCCAGCACGAGCCGAGCCGGTTGGCCGTTGGCCGCCTCCACCACGTAGGAATTGGCGATCTTCGCCGGCCCGGTCAGATCGAACACGATTCGCGACCCGCCGGGCATGACGAGCCCATAGCGGAAGGCCTTGACCAGCCCCCGTCCCCCGCTCCCCGCGCCGGCGGGCAGCTGAAAATTCAGTTGCGGCACGTCCACCACCACGCGGTAGGGGTCGGCCAGCGTGACGGCGCGGAAGGTGACGGCTTGGTCGAGGTCGAGGATGAAGCGTGTCTGCTTGCCGTCGCCGGCCAGCCTGGCGGCTGAGGCGGTCGGAAAATTCACTGCGGCGACAGCGGCTTGTCGCTGGCTTTCCGCAGCAATGAGGCGCGCGGAATCAGCACATGGCAATGCCGCGGCGCACAGCAACACGCCTCCAAGCAAAATGCGTCGATGTGTGCGGCTCGCCACCGATTCCGTGCCTCCGAGCAGCTCTCTTAACGCAATAGAACCACAGGGTTAATCGATCCCTAATGACGGAAGCGCGAAACTCGGCGACTGTGACCGCCGTGCGACGCTTCGCTTGCACGGATGGCTCATTCCTCGTATGTACGGAATGCTGACGGCCGATATTTCCGGTTGTGTCGTATTCAGCCTCCCGGTGCAGCGCCGGAACTCCCAAGGTTTGGGAATTCCAGCGTTTTCCGTTTCCCTCTAAGACCAGCGCGGTGCGCGGCAGCGAGGTGGAACGGGGCAAGCCCCGGTGGCGGACGGTCTCGGGTTACCACTCATGTTACCGGGACGGTTCTGACGGCGGCATAACCCATTACCCGGTCCCTTGATCCCAAGGGAGCGGTTCGTTCCCCAAGGCGAGCGCGCTCGCGCCGTGCCTGGCCAGCAGCAACTGATTGAAGGGCGGCCTCGCCGCCCAGTGTTTCATACGGGCCGACGCTTGATGCGCCAGACTGTGCCGACGAAATCTGAAGGACCATTCGCCACGCTGCGGAGTGACAATCCCGCGCGTCGCAACGGTCCTGAAGCTTCCGGTTCGGCAAGGCGCGAGAGACGGCGTTTCGGCCTTCCCCTCACCCCCGAATCAGGTGGACCGTCGCGTCACCCGGCGGCGCGATACGCGCCCACGGTTTATCGCGTCCGCCGCCGCCAAGAGTTAAGACATGCCCAACAAGATGTTGATCGATGCCACCCACCCGGAAGAGACCCGGGTCGTCGTGGTCCGCGGCAATCGCGTCGAAGAGTTTGATTTCGAGACCGCGCAACGCAAGCAACTGCGGGGGAACATCTACCTCGCCAAGGTCACAAGGGTCGAACCCTCGCTCCGCCACGGCTTCCTCGCCTTCAGCGAAATCCATCCCGACTATTATCAGATCCCGGTCGCCGATCGGCAGGCGCTGATCGAAGCCGAGGAACAGGCCCATCGCGAGGCTGAGGAAGAGAGCGAGAACCGCTCCCACGGCCGCCGCCGTTCCCGCCACCGCAATGCTCGCCGCCGCGGTCATGGCGAGCGCGTGCGCAGCGACATCGTCGAAGGCCTCGACGCCGGCGCCGATCCCGCAGCCCTGCCCGTCGACGGACAGGATCTGCCGGCACAGGCCGAGGGCGCTTCGCACGAAGGCGAACACCTGCACGCCGATTCCGAACATCACGGCGAGCACGAGGGCCACGATCACCACGACCACGACCATGGCGATCATGACCACGTCGATCATCAGGCCCATGATGACGGCCACCATCACGCCCACGATCATGACGATCATGGTCACCACGGCGAGCACGATCATCACGACCATGATCATGCCGACGACACGCCCGCGCCTGTCGCGGCCGTCGGCGCCGAGCCCGTGGTCGCGACCGAGACCGCTGCCGAGCCGCAGGAGGCCGTCGCCTCTGAAGGGCACGCAGAGGCTCTGGCCGAGACCGTGACCTCTGCCTCCGAGCCGGCCGATGCCGTCTACGCTGCCGGCGAGATCATCGAGGCGCCCCACCCGGAGGCCGCGGACGCTTCCGGCGAAGACGACGAGGACGAAGACGAGGACGACGAGGAAGCCGAAGAGGAAGTCGTCGAATCCGTCGGCGGCGACGACGTGCTGGAGGAAGTGCCGGAGCGCACCTTCCGCCCGCGCCGCCAGTACAAGATCCAGGAAGTCATCAAGCGCCGCCAGGTGATGCTGGTGCAGGTCGTCAAGGAAGAGCGCGGCAACAAGGGCGCGGCGCTGACGACCTACCTCTCGCTCGCCGGCCGCTATGCCGTCTTGATGCCGAACACCGCCCGCGGCGGCGGCATCAGCCGCAAGATCACCAGCGCTCAGGACCGCTCGCGCCTGAAGGAAGTGGTGCAGGATCTGGACGTGCCGGAAGGCATGGGCATCATCCTGCGCACCGCCGGGGCCGCCCGCACCAAGCCCGAGATCAAGCGCGACTTCGAATATCTGATTCGGATGTGGGAGACGGTGCGCGATCTGACGCTGAAGTCGCAGGCCCCGACCCTCGTCTACGAGGAAGGCTCGCTGATCAAGCGCTCGCTGCGCGATCTCTACAACAAGGAGATCGACGAAATCTCGGTTGCCGGTGAAGCCGGGTACCGCGAAGCTCGCGACTTCATGAAGATGCTGATGCCCGCCAATGTCGGCGCGGTGAAGCAGTATCGCGACGGCCAACCGCTGTTCTCGCGCATGGGCGTCGAAAGCCAGCTCGACGCGATGTTCTCGCCGACGGTGCAGCTGCGCTCCGGCGGCTACATCGTGATCAACCAGACCGAAGCGCTGGTCTCGATCGACGTCAACTCGGGACGATCGACCCGCGAGCACCACATCGAGGACACCGCGCTCAAGACCAATCTGGAAGCGGCCGAAGAGGTCGCCCGCCAGCTGCGACTGCGCGACCTGGCCGGCCTGATCGTCATCGATTTCATCGACATGGACGAGAAGCGCAACAACCGCGCGGTCGAGCGCAAGCTGTCCGATTGCCTCAGGCAGGATCGCGCGCGCATCCAGGTCGGCCGCATCTCGCATTTCGGCCTGCTCGAGATGTCGCGCCAGCGCATTCGTGCCAGCGTTCTGGAGAGCTCGACCGATCCGTGCCCGCATTGCGGCGGCACCGGTCACGTCCGCTCGGTGTCCTCGGTGGCGCTGCAGCTGCTGCGCGGCCTCGAAGAGATCCTGATGAAGGGCGCGACCCACAATCTCGTGGTCCGCACCCGCACCGATGTCGCGCTCTATGTGCTCAACCACAAGCGCGGCCATCTGCGCGACCTCGAGAACGGCTTCAAGGTCACGCTGTCGGTCATCGCCGATCCCAGCGTCAGCGGCCCGCAGGCCTATGTGATCGACCGCGGCGAGCAGGTGCATACGCTCGAAGCCGCCAAGGCGCTGCTCGTGGCTCAGGCGGCTGCGAGCCCGCCGCCCCAGGCCGAAGAAGCCTATGACGAAGAGGACGGCTTCGACCTGGAGACCGAATCCGAGGTCGAAACCGACGAGACCGAAGGTCTCGCCGACGAGCAGGCTGCCGGCGAGGCCGCCTCCGAGCAGGACGGCCAGCGTCGCAAGCGTCGCCGCCGGCGGCGCGGCCGCGGCGGCCCGCGCGAGGGAGAGTTGCGCGAGGATACGGCGCCGACCCTGCCCGAGCCGGCGATGATCGCCGGTGAAGGCGAGGACGAGACCGAGTCCGAGCCGGAAGGTGAGGACAGCGAGGAACAGGCAGCCCGTGGCGAGCAGCAGGGCAGCGGCGAGCGCCGGCGCCGGCGCGGTCGCCGCGGTGGACGCCGCCGTCGCGGTGCCGGCGAGGAAGGTCTTGCCGGCTCCATCGGCGACGAGCTCGGCGCCAGTCAGCCGTCGGAGGCGACGGAAGCGGTTGCCGATTTCGACGGCTTCAGCAGCGAGGCTGCGCCCTCGATCGCGCAGGCTGAGCACATCGAGGCCGAGCACACCGCCGAGCCACAAATCGCGCAGCCTGAGCCGCGCGCCGAGGTGCAGACCGAGGCGCCGGCCCAGCCGGAGCCGGCTCCCCCCACGACGAACGCCACGCCAGAAGAAGAGTCCGCCGGCGACAAGGCCGCGCGACGCCGCTCCACGGTCCGGGAAAAGGTCAGCTTCCTGCTGAACAACCAGACGGAGCCCGCAACGCCGGTGGCGCAGGCGCCCGAACCTGTTGCTGCGCCCGCGCCGGCAGCCGAGCCCGCACCGGAGGCCGCAAGCGAAACCACGGCCGCCCCGCGTCGCGCCGGCTGGTGGTCACGCCGTTTCGGCGGCGGCGAGTAAAACGGACAATGGACTTCAAACCGCCCGGCCAAACCGGGCGGTTTTGATTTGGCGAGGTCAGCTTCGATGCAAAGCGCGATCGTTCTCGGCGGCGGCATGATCGGTGTGAGCGCGGCGCTGCACCTGCGGCAGCGCGGCTGGGCCGTCACCCTCGTCGATCGCAGGGAGCCGGGCCGCGAGACCAGCTACGGCAATGCCGGGATGATCCAGGCCGAAGCGGTGCGCCCCTATCCCATGCCGCGCGACTTCGCATCGCTCTTGAAGATCGCGACCGGCCGCACCAACGACGTGCGCTACAGCCTGTCCTCCCTCCATCTCCACGTCGAGCCCCTGCTCCGCTATTGGTGGCATTCGGCGCCGAAGCGACATCGCGAGGCAATCGAGGCGTGGGCACGGCTGATCGCGCACGCAACAGCCGAGCACGACATCCTGATCCGCGAGGCGCATGCCGACAATCTCATTCGCCGCGCCGGCTACCGGGCATTGTTTCGCGACCCCGCTTCCTTTGATCTCTCGATCAAGGCTGCGGAGGAAGATGGGCGCGAATTCGGCGTGAATTTTCGCGTGCTGTCGGGCAGCGAGCTTGCCAAGGCCGAGCCGATCCTTCGCGACGATCTCCCCGGAGCGATCCATTGGCTCGACACCTGGACCGTGTCCGATCCCGGCGCGCTGGTCACGGCCTATGCCGAGTTGCTCGAGCGCCTCGGCGGCAAGATCGTGCTCGGCGATGCGCGGTCGCTGCAACAGACCTCGACCGGCTGGTCGGTCGACACCGACAGCGGACGCCTCGATGCGCCCCACGCCGTCGTGACACTCGGGCCGTGGTCACCGGACCTCCTCCACAAATTCGGCTATCGCATCCCGCTGGTGCGCAAGCGCGGCTACCACATGCATTACAGCGGCGGCGCTTCGCTCGACCTGCCGCTGATCGACAAGACGGGCGGCTATGCCATGGGCCCGATGGCCAAGGGCATTCGCATCACCACGGGTGCGGAGCTGACGCGCCCGGAGGCGCTCGCAACGCCGGTTCAGCTCGCCAGCGCGGAAGCCTCCGCGCGCGAGCTGATCGACCTCGGCAAGCGTGTCGAGCCTGATCCGTGGTTCGGCACCCGGCCCTGCACGCCCGACATGCTGCCGGTGCTCGGCCAGGCTCCTCGTCATCCAGGCCTCTGGATGAACTTCGGCCACGGGCATCAGGGCTTTACGCTCGGGCCCGCGACCGGACGTCTGCTCGCCGAGATGATGAGCGGCGAGACGCCTGCGATTGATCCGGCGCCATACCGGCCGGGACGGTTTTAGACGCAAAGCAAAAGGGCTGACCGATGATATCGACCAGCCCTGCTGCTTCGAGAGCCGACATCGCCGTCAGTTGCGGCTTGCGGATCAGTCCGTCGTGATCGCGGTCTCCATGTCGGTCGGATCGATCTCCTTGGCGAGGTTGGCATTGAGCTTGTCGCGATCGAGCTCGCCTTCCCACCAGGCGACGACCACGCAGGCAACGCCGTTGCCGCACAGGTTGGTCAGGGCGCGGCACTCGCTCATGAACTTGTCGATGCCGAGCACGATCGCCATGCCCGGCACGAGGCGCGGATCGACCACGGCCAGCGTTGCCGCCAGCGTGATGAAGCCCGCACCGGTGATGCCGGAGGCGCCCTTCGAGGTCAGCATCGCCACGACCAGGATCGTGGCCTGCTGGCTGAAGGAGAGATCGTAACCGAGCGCCTGCGCGATGAAGAGCGTCGCCAGCGTCATGTAGATGTTGGTGCCGTCGAGATTGAACGAGTACCCCGTGGGCACGACGAGACCGACCACCGACTTGGAGCAGCCGAGCCGCTCCAGCTTCTCCATCAGGGACGGCAGCGCGCTTTCCGAGGACGAGGTGCCGAGCACGATCAGCAGCTCGTCCTTGATGTAGGCCAGGAACTTGAAGATCGAAAATCCTGCCATTCGGGCGATGAGACCGAGCACGACGAACACGAACAGCGCCGCGGTCACGTAGAACGTGGCGATCAGCCCGACCAGGTTGAGAATCGCGCCGGTGCCGAACTTGCCGATCGTGTAGGCCATCGCGCCGAACGCGCCGACCGGGGCTGCGCGCATGATGATGGAGATGACGCCGAACACGGCATGCGCGGCATCGTCTATGAAGCTGCGGATGGTGTGGCCGCGCTCGCCGAGGCTCATCAATGCGAAGCCGAACAGCACCGCGAACAGCAGCACCTGCAGGATCTCGCCTTGCGCGAAGGCGCCGACCACGGTGTCGGGAATGATGTGCAGCACGAAGTCGACCGACCTCTGACCGGCCGCCTGTTTGGCGTAGTTTGCGACCGCGGCCTCGTTGGCCGCGCCAGCGCCGAAGCCCGCGCCCGGCTTCACCAGATTGCCGATGACGAGGCCGATCACCAGCGCGAAGGTCGAGACGACCTCGAAATAGACCAGCGCCTTGACGCCGATGCGTCCGACCTTCTTGGCGTCCTGGATGTGAGCGATGCCGGAGACGACGGTGCAGAAGATGATCGGGGCGATCACCATCTTGATCAGCTTGATGAAGCCGTCGCCGAGCGCCTTGATCCATTCGTTGGTGGCGACCTGCGGCCACAGCCAGCCGACGATGGCACCGAGCACGATGGCGATCAGCACCTGGACGTAGAGAACCTTGTACCACGGCTTGGCGGCGGGCGGCGCGACCGGCGCCCCCGCCATCGTTGTCGTCGTCATCGGTTTCACTCCCCCTCAAAACACATACGGGGCCAGCCAAGATCAACTTGGCCGCCCCGTCAATTGGAACTGCTCGTGACGGCGCGTATTACCCGCGGCGCTCGATGATACGGCGTGCCGCCGGCATCAGCGTCGCGCCGAGCGCATTCTTGACCAGTGAGGCCGCAATGAACGGCACGATGCCGACCTGCCAGGCCTTGGCGGCGCCGAGACCAAGGCCGAATGCCAGCCAGCCGAAGCCGGCGGCGAGAATGACGACATGGCCAACGGCCATGGCCGCAAACAGCAGCATCACGTTGCGATCCCAGCCGCGCTCGGCCAGCCAGCCGGTCAAGAAGGCTGCCGCAATGAAGCCGAACAGGTAGCCCGCGGTCGGTCCGATCAGCGGTGCAATTCCACCCACCGGGCCGGCAAACACCGGAAGGCCAAGCGCGCCCTCAGCGAGGTAGGCGATCATGGTTGCGCTGCCCAGGCGCCAGCCATAGGCGGCACCAATCATCAGCACCACCAGCGTCTGCAATGTCATGGGCACATAGGGCAGCGGCAGGCTGACCTTGGCTGACAGCGCCATCAGCGCGCTGCCGAAGGCAACCAGCACCACGGCGCGCAGGACGCCGACGGCTTCGCCCGGGCTGCTCGGCCACATCAATGCGGCGAGAGATGAATGCGAAGCGGCGGCAGGCGAAGCAGATCGATCAGACAAGTTGAACTCCGGAAGGCTATCGAAAACTGGCGGCTATTTAAGCCAGTGAGCGATCCGGTCAACTGCCTCTCGCATCTCTTCAGGCGAACGTGCGTAGGAAAAGCGAACGAACGAGCGCCCATGGATGGGGTCGAAATCGAGGCCCGGCGTCGCCGCGACATGCGCCTGCTCCAGCATCTGCTTGGCGAAATCGAAACTGTCCGACGTAAAGTCAGAGACGTCGGCATAAAGATAGAAGGCGCCGTCGGCGGGCAGGAATCTCGTCAGTCCTGCCTTCGGCAGTCCATCGATCAGGATACGCCGGTTTTCCTGATAGCCGTGCTTGATCTCCTCCATCTCGGCCGCGCCGTCGAAGGCTGCCTCTGCCGCGATCTGCGACAGCGTCGGCACCGAGATCGACAGATTCTGCTGGAGCCGCTCGATCGGCCGCACCAGGATTTCGGGCACGACGATCCAGCCGACGCGCCAGCCCGTCATGCAGAAATACTTCGAGAACGAGTTGATCACGAATGCGTGCCCGGACAGCGCCGCCGCCGTCACCGCCGGAAACGCGTAGTCGAGCCCGTGATAGATCTCATCCGAGATGAAGCGGATGCCAGCATCTTCCGCCGCCGCAATGAGACTCGCGAGCGCCTCGCGCGACATCATCGTGCCCGTCGGATTGGCGGGGCTGCCGACCAGCACGCCCTTCAGCGGCGCCTTGCGATGGGCGGCGAGCAGGGCCTCGCCGGTGAGCGCATGGCGCGTCTCGTTCGTGGTCTCGATCAGCACCGGCTCGCAGCCGAGCGCGGTGAGGATATGACGGTATGGCGGATAGCCCGGCACCGTCACGGCGACCCGATCGCCGGGCTCGAACATCGACAGGAAAGCCAGAACGAAGCCGCCGGAAGACCCTGTGGTCACCACGATCCGCTCGGGGCTGACGTCACAGCCATAGGTGTCGCGATAATGGCGCGATATGCGCTCGCGCAGACTGGGGATGCCGAGGGCGGACGTATAGTCGATCCGCCCCGCCTCGAGCGCGGCATGGGCGGCCGCGATCGCGGTCTTCGGCGCGCCGGCCGCGGGCTGGCCGACCTCCATGTGGATGACACGGCCACCGGCGGCCTCGATTCGGGCCGCCGCGGCCATGACGTCCATCACCATGAACGGGGGAACATCGCTGCGGCTCGAGGGCTCGAGCCACTGCCCCAACCGGTTCCTCAATGTCGCATCGTGCATCGATTTCTGCTATCGCTGGCGACCGATCCGTCCGGTCCGGAAAACGGAGCGCTTGCGCCCCAGACTGGCCGCATTGTACGGGTCATAAAGGGCACGGCTCACAAGGGCATATCGCGTATCCGGTCCGCCGCCAATCGCCAAAACCAATCACCACACCGCTTGATCAAGACCTTTGACCCAGATCGCTTGATGTTGCTCAAGATTGCATCGCGCCAGAAGGCCTCTGCCCTCACCGCCCTCGTCACCGCCATGGCGATCGCGCTGACGCCGTTCTCGGCCGCGCGTGCGCAGGCCAAGGGACCGCCGGTCCTGCGCGACACCGAGACCGAGCAGCTGCTGCGCGAGTACACGCGCCCGATCCTCCGCGTCGCGGGCCTCGAGAAGCAGAACATCCAGATGGTGATCATCAACGACGGATCGTTCAACGCGTTCGTCGCGGACGGCCGCCGCATCTTCGTCAATTGGGGCGCCCTCCTGCAGTCGGAGACGCCGAACCAGATCATCGGCGTGCTCGCGCACGAGACCGGGCATCTGGCTGGCGGACATCTGTCCAAGCTGCGCGAGCAGCTCGCCACCGCCCAGACCCAGATGATCATCGCGATGCTGCTCGGCGCCGGCGCGATCGCTGCCGGCAGCACCCGCAGCTCGAGCGCCGGCAACAACGGGCTGGCCAACGCCGGCGCGGCCGCGATCGCCGCTCCGCAGGAGATGATCCGCCGCACGCTGCTGTCCTACCAGCGCCAGCAGGAGGAGAACGCCGACCGCGCCGGCGTGAAATTCCTGACTGCGACCCAGCAATCGCCGAAGGGCATGTACGAGACCTTCAAGCGCTTCACCAGCGAGAGCCTGTTCGCCTCGCGCGGCGCCGATCCCTATCTTCAGTCGCATCCGATGCCGGCCGAGCGCGTCGCCGCGCTCCAGGAATTCGCCAGCACCAGCCCCTTCTGGAACAAGAAGGACGATCCCGCGCTTCAGCTCCGGCACGACATGGTTCGCGCCAAGATCTCCGCCTTCATGGAGCGGCCCGAGACGGTGTATCGCCGCTATCCCCAGACCAACGACAGCCTGCCGGCGCGCTATGCCCGGGCCATCAGCACCTATCTGCACGGGGATCTGCGCAGCGCGCTCACCCAGATCGATGCGCTGATCCAGGTGCAGCCGAACAACCCGTATTTCTACGAGGTGCGCGGCCAGGCCCTTCTGGAAAGCGGCAAGCCGGCCGAGGCGATCGCCCCCCTCCGCAAGGCGGCGCAACTCTCGAACAACGCGCCCCTCATCGAGATGTTACTTGGGCAGGCTCTGGTTGGAACCGATAATAAGGCCTACACCGATGAAGCTGTTCGGATTCTCCGTGCCGCGGTGGCGCGCGAGCCCGAGGCGGCCCTCGGCTATACCCAGCTCGCGATGGCCTACGGCCGGAAGGGAGACTATGCCGAGGCAGATCTCGCCTCGGCCCAGGCCGCCTACCTGCGCGGCGACAACAAGACCGCCCGCGAGCTTGCCACGCGCGCGAAAACCCGTTTCGCCGTCGGCACGCCCGGATGGGTCAAGGCCGACGACATCGTGGCGGCGAAGCCGTCGCGCAACTGACGCAACTCGAACGCCGCCCGATACCACGACGTCACGACACCGAGCTCAGGTCCACCGGGACTTTTCTCGCAACCTGCTTTGGATAAGAGGATTTCACTATGCCTTCGCTGCGTCTGCTTGCTTCCGCATTGTTTGCGCTCGCCATTTTCGGCGCAGCCGTGCCCGCCTCGGCCGACGGTTTCTCCGACAGCCAGCGCGCCGACATCGAGAAGATCATCAAGAACTACCTCGTCAGCCATCCCGAGGTGCTCGAGGAGGCCATGGCCGAACTCAGCAAGCGCCAGGCCGCTGCGGAAACGCAGAAGCACGAGGCCAGCATCGCACAGAACGCCGATGCGATCTTCAACTCGCCGCGCCAGGTCGTGCTCGGCAACAAGGACGGCGACGTCACCTTCGTCGAATTCTTCGACTACAATTGCGGCTACTGCAAGCGCGCCATGGGCGACATGCTCGAGCTCATGAAGAACGATCCGAAGCTGAAGGTCGTGTTGAAGGAGTTTCCCGTGCTGAGCCAGGGCTCGGTCGAAGCGGCTCAGGTCGCGGTCGCCGTGCGCATGCAGGATCCCTCGGGCAAGAAATATCTCGATTTCCATCAGAGACTGCTCAACGGTCGTGGTGCGGCGGACAAGGCGCGCGCGATTCAGGCGGCCAAGGAAGCCGGCCTCGACACTGCTCGAATCGAGAAGGACATCTCAAGCCCCGAGGTGCGCGCCACCATCGAGGAGAACTTCAAGCTTGCAGAAGCGATGGGCATGAACGGCACGCCGAGCTACGTGATCGGCAAGCAGATCGTGATCGGTGCCGTTGGCGTCGAAGCCCTCAGGGAAAAGATCGGCATCGCCCGCTGCGGCAAGGCGACTTGCTGATCCACACGCCGTACGACAATGAAGACGCGCAAAGGCCGGCTGAAAAGCCGGCCTTTTCTTCTTGCGCCAGACCATGGCGCGATTTTGCAAAGTCGTTCATCTGGCGTTCAACAAACAAATGCCGCGGAACAGCCAATGTTCCGGAACAACTCAAATCTCCTTTCGTTGTCGGCGCGGGCAATGACGCAGAGAAACACCTGAGGAGAATTTCGATGTTGAACCGCTTTATGATCTCGGTTGCCGCAGCTGCACTCGTCGCGGGCACCGGTCTGGCGAACGCACAGGGTACCATGGGCCGCGACAGCGGTGGCGGCACCGGTGGCGCGCAGATGCAGCAATCGCAGCCTTCCGGCGGCGGCGCCGAGCGCGGTGGCGCGATGGGTCGCGATTCGATGAGTCAGGATAAGGGCACGGTCGGCCAGTCCGGCGGCGCCAACCGCGCCTCCGAAGACAAGTCCGGCGCGATGAAGGATGAGCGGCCTTCCGGCGGCGCAATGAACAAGAACGCAGCTGAAGAAAAGGCCGGCACCAAGGGACAGCGCACCGATGATCGTGCGCAGGGCCAGATGGACAAGTCCCAGCAGGACAAGTCCAAGAGCATGACCCAGGACACCAGCAAGGACGGCATGAAGTCCGGCAAGGACCAGAAGGACATGAAGGCTGAGGGCGCCAAGAGCGGCACCTCGACCAACAGCGCAGAGACCCAGAAGGGCACCGGCACGACCACGAACCAGAACGCACAGGGCCAGAGCTCGTCCTCAACCACGGTCGGACAGGCCGGGGCCGCTGCCAAGCTTTCGACCGAACAGCGGACGCAGATCACGTCGGTGATACGCGAGCAGCGCGTGCAGCCCGTGACCAACGTCAACTTCTCGATCTCGGTCGGCACACGCGTACCGCGCGAGGGCATCACGTTTCACGCCCTGCCGTCCCGGGTCGTGACCATCTATCCGGAGTGGCGGACCTACCGATACATCCTGGTCCGCGATGAGATCGTGATCGTCAATCCCGACACCTACGAGATCGTGGCGATCCTGAACGTCTAAGGCCGGACACCGGCGACCCCTGGGGGCGGGCAGCGATGCCCGCCCCCTTTGCATGCGGCGGCAGCCCATGCTTCGGACTGGTTAACAAGCAATTTCCGTAGTTTCCGCACAGGTTTTTGCGCACTGGATGAGGTGCCTGAACCCGTCCCTCAGGCCCTTCAAGGCTTCCCCTCACGCGCTTTGTTACCTATAACCCCGCCACGCCGAAGCACCTCTTCCGGGATTGGAATGGCCGAACCTGCAACCGACACGATCCTCGTCCTGAACGGGCCGAACCTCAACATGCTGGGGACGCGCGAGCCCGACAAGTACGGCCACGGGACGCTGGCCGACGTCGAGGTGCTGTGCCGGGAGGCGGCGGCGACGTTCGGCCTCAAGGTCGATTGCCGCCAGTCCAACCGCGAGGGCGAATTGATCGACTTCATCCACGAGGCGCATCGGCGCGGGATGAAAGGCATCGTCATCAATGCCGGCGGCTATTCCCACACATCGATCGCGCTGCACGACGCGCTGCTCGCGGTGCAGATTCCCGCGGTCGAAGTGCACGTGACCAACATCCACGCCCGCGAGAGCTTTCGTCATCACTCCTACACCGCGCGCGCGGCCTTCGCCTCGCTCTGCGGTTTCGGCATCGAGGGCTACCGCCTCGCCATTCAGGGCCTTGCCGCCAAGCTCGGCATCAAGCCCAACGCCTGACGCTCCCTTCCAACAGAACATTCGGATCAAACAACATGGCGCGCCAGCCAGACGACAAAGCAGCCGCAAAGTTTTCCAGCGAGGATTCCGCGCTCGTTCGCGAGCTTGCCTTGCTGCTCGATGAAACCAGCCTCACCGAGATCGAGATCGAACGGGCGGGCCTGCGCCTGCGCGTCGCCCGCAACATCAGCGTCGCCGCGACCATGCCGATGCCGGTGGCAGCCGCTCCCGCCGCGCTTCCGGCGACGGCAGGCGCCGCCGCGCCCGCCAGTGCTGCGGCCGACATGTCGAAGCACCCCGGCGCCGTGATCTCGCCGATGGTCGGCACGGCATACTGGGCGCCTGAGCCCGGCGCAAAGCCGTTCATCGACGTCGGCACCAAGGTCTCGGTCGGCCAGACGCTGCTCATCATCGAAGCCATGAAGACGATGAACCAGATTCCCTCGCCGCGCGCCGGCACGGTGACGCAGATCCTGGTCGAGGACGGCCAGCCGGTCGAGTACGGCGAGCCGCTCGTGATCATTGAGTAAGCGAATGGGGAATGGCGAATAGCGAACGGTCCAGCCCTTCCCTACTCGCCATTCGCCACTCGCCATTCGCTACTTCGCCCCCGAGGCACCATGTTCGACAAGATCCTCATAGCCAATCGCGGCGAGATCGCCCTTCGCATCCTCAGGGCCTGCAAGGAGCTCGGGATCGCGACCGTGGCCGTGCACTCCACCGCCGACGCCGATGCCATGCATGTGCGCCTGTCGGATGAGAGCGTGTGCATTGGGCCGCCACCGTCCAAGGACAGCTATCTCAACGTGCCCGCGCTGCTCGCGGCCTGCGAGATCACGGGCGCCGACGCCGTGCATCCCGGCTACGGCTTCCTGTCGGAGAACGCGCGCTTTGCGGAGATTCTCGAAGAGCACAACCTGCATTTCATCGGCCCGAAGGCCGAGCACATCCGCCTGATGGGCGACAAGATCGAAGCCAAGAAGACCGCCAAGCGCCTCGGCATCCCCGTGGTGCCCGGCTCCGACGGCGCGGTCGGTCCCGATGACGACGCGATGGCGATCGCGAAGGCGATCGGCTTCCCGGTGCTGGTCAAGGCGGCGGCCGGCGGCGGCGGCCGCGGCATGAAGGTTGCCCACAGCGAGGCCGACCTCCTGGTGGCCTTGTCGACGGCGGCCAACGAGGCCAAGTCCGCCTTCGGCGATGCCTCCGTCTACCTCGAAAAGTACCTCCAGAAGCCGCGCCACATCGAGATCCAGATCCTCGGCGACGGCCGTGGCGGCGCGATCCATCTCGGCGAGCGCGACTGCTCGCTGCAGCGCCGCCACCAGAAGGTCTGGGAAGAAGGCCCCTCGCCCGTCCTCGACGCCGCCGCACGGGCCAGGATCGGCGAGACCTGCGCGAAAGCGATGCGCGAGATGAAATATCTCGGCGTCGGCACCATCGAGTTCCTGTTCGAGGACGGCGAGTTCTACTTCATCGAGATGAACACCCGCATCCAGGTCGAGCATCCCGTCACCGAGAGCATCACCGACATCGACCTCGTGCTGGAGCAAATTCGCATCGCCGCGGGCGGGGATCTGCCGGCCAGGCAGGACGAAGTCCAGGTCATCGGCCACGCGATCGAATGCCGCATCAACGCCGAGAATCCGCAGACCTTCCGCCCCTCACCGGGCCGGATCCTGCAATATCACCCGCCTGGCGGCTTGGGCGTGCGGATCGATTCCGCCGTCTACCAGGGGTACACGATCCCGCCCTATTACGATTCCCTCGTCGGCAAGCTGATCGTGCACGGCAAGACCCGCGCCGAATGCCTGATGCGGCTGCGCCGGGCGCTGGACGAGATGGTGGTCGAGGGTATCGAGACCACGCTGCCGCTATTCCGGGCGCTGGTGCGCGAGGACGACATCATCAACGGCGACTACCACATCCACTGGCTGGAACAGTATCTGGCCGGCAAGGAACCCGCCGCCAAATAATCTGCCGGCCGTGGAACCCTTTGGCCCCTCTCGCGTTCTGGACGGTCGGGGCCAGTTCCAAGGGGGCGTTTTGAACTTCACTGAACTTAGACAGGTGAACCGTCGTGACGGCTGAAGCCCTCCGGCGGCGGGCGTTTTGGCAGGTCCTGCTGTTCGCGGCGGGCCTTCTGGTGCTGACCGTGATCAGCGCCGGCTCCGTCTATCTCGTCAACAAGGCCAGAGACGACAACAGATGGGTCGTCCACACCATCGAGGCCCAGAACCGTATCAACGCCCTGCTGCTGGAAATCCGGCGCGCGGAAAGTGCAGCTCGGGGTTTCCTCCTGACCCAGGGCGCGAATTTCAAGGCCGACCATGAGAAGGCCGTGGCGGCGATCGTCCCCGCGCTCGACAAACTCACCCGACTGACCGGCGACAATCCGGCGCAACGCCAAAACATCGAAAAGCTGAGCACCGCGATCGAGACCCGGCTGGGCCAGTTTGCGCAAGAGATGGAATTCATCGGCCAGGGCCAGCCGGAGAAGGCCGTAGATGTGGTGCGCGAAGCCGCCTCCACCGACACCACGGCCGCGATTGCCAGAGTCGCCACGAACATGCTCCAGGAAGAGGAGCGGCTGTTTCGTCTGCGCTCGACCAACGCGGATCACAGCCAAACCCTGGCGGCGTCGATGACGGGCGTCGGCTCCGGTCTGGTCGTGCTGCTCGCGCTGATTTCGATCTGGCTGGTGCGGCGCTCCGCGCGCGCCCGCGACGAGGCCGAAACGCGCTTGCGCGATGCCAACGTCAATCTGGAGGCCATCGTCGACGAACGCACGGCGGATTTGCGCGAAGCCAATGACGAGATCCAGCGCTTTGCCTATATCGTCAGCCATGATCTGCGCTCGCCGCTCGTCAACATCATGGGCTTCACCAGCGAGCTCGAGGAGCTCGGCGGCGACATCTTCCGGCGGATCGGCAGCCTCGCTCACGTCTCTGCGGAGGGAGCCCCGCTGGCCCCCGCCGGGCCGGGCGAGATCGCGCTCGAAGGCGCCGACAAGCAGCTGTCGGAAGATTTTTCCGAAGCACTCGGCTTCATCAAGACGTCGATCGCCAAGATGGACCGGCTGATCTCGGCCATCCTCAATCTCACCCGCGAGGGCCGGCGCGAATTCCAGCCCGTGAAGATCGACACGCGCGAGCTGATCGAGGCCATCGTCTCGACGCTGGCGCACCAGGCGGCCGAGGCACAGGCCGAGATCCACCTCGAGCCCCTGCCGAACCTCGTGAGCGACCGTCTCGCCCTCGAACAGATCTTCTCCAACCTGATCGACAATGCGGTCAAATATCTCAAGCCCGGCGTGCCCGGGGAGATCAGAATCCGCGGGCGCACCAAGCTCGGCTACGCTATCTTCGAGATCAGCGACAACGGCCGCGGGATCGATCCGAAGGATCACCAGCGGA
Source organism: Bradyrhizobium sp. CCH5-F6 (assembly GCF_001556045.1). Lineage (GTDB taxonomy): Bacteria > Pseudomonadota > Alphaproteobacteria > Rhizobiales > Xanthobacteraceae > Bradyrhizobium. The sequence continues at coordinate 9,256 of NZ_LSIC01000030.1, read as the reverse complement.
TATTCGACCTGTTCCGCCGCGCGGGAACCCAGGACAAGCCTGGCCAGGGCATCGGCCTTGCGCATGTGCGTGCACTTGTGCGTCGCCTCGGCGGCACCATGTCGGTATCATCGGAACTGAACGCGGGCAGCACCTTCACGATCACGCTGCCGATCGCCTGGAATGTGAGCAACCGGAACACGGATCGATGACCCAGCCTGTCACCATCATCATGATCGAGGACGACGAGGGCCACGCCCGCCTGATCGAGCGCAATATCCGCCGCTCCGGCGTCAACAACGAGATCGTCTCCTTCCAGAACGGCACGGACGCGATGATGCACCTGTTCGGTGCCGACGGCTCCGGGCTGGTCCAGAAGGGCAATGCGCTCCTGATCCTGCTCGATCTCAACCTCCCCGACATGACCGGGATCGACATCCTGAAGCAGATCAAGGAAAACAAATATCTGAAGGCCTCGCCCGTGGTGGTGCTGACCACCACCGACGACTCCCAGGAAATCAAGCGCTGCTACGAGCTGGGCTGCAACGTCTACATCACCAAGCCGGTCAATTACGAGAATTTCGCCAATGCCATCCGGCAGCTCGGCCTGTTCTTCTCGGTCATCCAGGTCCCGCCCGCCGCCTCATGAACCAGCACACACCGACACTGCTCTACATCGACGACGACGCCGCGCTGGCGCGCCTGGTCGACCGCGGCCTGACGCGGCGCGGCTACAGGGTCGTTCACGCCGCGAGCGGCGAGGAAGGCCTGGAGCGCATCCGCAACGCGCAGGCGAGCGGCGGCATCGACGTCGTGGCGCTCGACCAGTACATGCCGGGCCTCGACGGGCTGGAGACGCTCGAGCAGATCATGGCGATCCCGGACGCGCCGCCGGTCGTATTCGTCACCGCCTCGCAGGATTCCAGCATCGCGGTGACCGCGCTGAAGGCCGGAGCGGCCGACTATCTGGTGAAGGACGTCCAGGGCGACTTCATCCCGCTCCTCCACGTCGCCGCCGAAGGCGCGTTGCGTCAGGCCGAGTTGCAGAGGGCACGCGAGGAAGCCGAAGCCGAGATCCACGCCTCGCGCGATCGCTACGCGGCGCTCGCCGCCGAACGCGAGCTCTTGCTGCGGGAGGTCAACCACCGCGTCGGCAACTCGCTCCAGATCATCGCCTCGCTGCTACACCTCCAGGCGAGTTCCGCCGCGCAGGACGAGGTCAAGGCGGCGCTGACCAATGCGATGGGCCGGGTCGCCGCGGTCGCGCAGGTGCACCGCCGGCTCTACACCTCGCAGGACCTCAAGAGCGTGGTCCTGAACCAGTACCTGGACTCGCTGCTCGAGGATCTCCGCCGCTCCGCCGAAGGCAACCGCATGTCGCGCCTGACGCTGAAGGCCGAGCCGATCGAGATCGATCCGGACCGCGCGGTCGCCGTCGGCATCGTCGTCAATGAGCTGGTGATGAACGCGGTGAAATACGCCTATCCCGACGGCGCCGGCCCGATCCATGTCGAGCTGGTCTCGCAGGGCGACGATCTCCTGCTCTCGATCACCGACGACGGCGTCGGCGACAACGTCAAGGCCGATCCGCGCTCCACCGGGATGGGCCAGCGCATCGTCGCGGCCATGGCCTCGAAGCTCGACGCTTCGGTCGAGCGCGATCCCGCGCATTCCGGAACCCGGATCGTCCTGAAGTTCGGCCGCCTGCCCGCCGTGCCCGGCAAGACCAGCACCGCCGCCGCGAGCTGACCTCGCGCCCTGCTGCGCCCATCGCAAGCGCAAGACGATCCTGCTATGGTCCGGGCCATGACTTCGCGCGACTCCGCCCCGTCTGAAATCACGCCGGCCGTGCTGCTGCGCGCCTATGCCTGCGGCATCTTCCCGATGGCGGAAAGCGCCGACGATCCGACCTTGTTCTGGGTCGAGCCGGAGCTGCGCGGCGTCATCCCGCTCGACGGGTTTCGCGTCGCTTCGCGACTCGCGCGCACCGTGCGTTCGGATCAGTTTCGCGTCACCGTCAACACCGCGTTCAAGGCGACGATCGCGGGCTGCGCCGCGCCGCAGGCCGGACGCGAGGACACCTGGATCAACAAGCGCATCCGCGACCTCTATGGCGGCCTCTTCGAGCTCGGCCATTGCCACAGCGTCGAAGCCTGGCAGGGTGACGACCTCGTCGGCGGGCTCTACGGCGTCAGCCTCGGACGTGCCTTTTTCGGCGAGAGCATGTTCCACACCGCGCGCGATGCCTCGAAGGTCGCGCTGGTGCATCTGGTCGCGCGGCTCATTCATGGCGGCTTCGAGCTGCTCGACACCCAATATGTCACCGATCATCTGAAGAGCTTTGGCGCGATCGAGATTTCGCGGCGACGCTACACGGCACTGCTCGACAAGGCGCTTGCAGGTGACCCCGGCGATTTCCTGAGGCTCTCGGCCGGCGAAGCCATCCCGGGCGCACGCGCGCTCGAGATCATCGCCTCACGGCAATGATATCTGACGCGGGATGAGATGATGCTTGATTGCGGCGGTCGGCTCCCTCTCCCGCAAGCAAGCGGGAGAGGTGAACGAGCTCGCGGCAATCGTCTTAACCTGAGACTATTCGCGCTTTACCGGCCGCCGAACCCGGGGATACCGAACAGACCTGGCCGCTGCTCCGGCGGCGGAGGCGGCGGCGGTGCCGGTTGCTGCTGCTGGATCGGCGGCAGAGGTTGCGGCGGACGCTGCTGCACGGCCTGCTTGGGCGCGGCCTTCTTCTGCGCGGGCGGCGGCGGTGCGGGCTTGGTTGAAGGATCGGGCGCCGCGGTCGCTATCGTCTGCTGCGGCTCTTTGCAGTCGGTGAGCCAGATGTCGTAGATCGGGTGCTCGACGCCGTGCAGGCCGGGGCTTGCTGCGTACATCCAGCCCGAGAAGATGCGCTTCACCTCGCCCTGCAAGGTGATCTCGTCGACCTCGACGAAGGCATCGGTGTTGGCCGCCTCCGTCGCCGGGCGCGTGTAGCAGGCGTCCGTCTTGACGCGGAGCGCGCCGAACTGGACGGTCTCGCCGATCTCCTCGTCGAAATTGATGATGCGCCCGGTGATCTTGTCGAGGCCCGAGAAAGTGGCCTTCTTGTTCACGATCTTCTGGGCCGGCGGCTCGGTCACGACCTCGTCGCCCGGCTGCAGGCTCGCCGGCGTCTGCGGAACCGCGCCCGGCGCGCCCTTCTGCTGGGGCTGACGCTGACCGGGCGCACCCGGGGCGCCTTGCGGTCCGGGCGGAGCGATCGCGGCGGACGGCGGCTGGTTCGGCGGTGCGACGCTCGAACCCGGCGGCGGCGCCAGGGGCTGGGTCTCGACCGGACCCGGCATCACGTTACCCTGCCGGCCGGGAGGCGGCAGCATCGGACGCGACGGCAGCACGCGGCCCTGCGGCGGCAGCTCCGGCACCTCTTCGTCGTCGTCGGGAATCTGCTGCGGCTGCGGCTGACCGCGCGGAATGCTGCCGGGCGGCCGAAGCGGCGGCGGATCCGAAAAGATCGTGCCGATCTGCGCCTGAGCCGGCGTCGCAACCGTCAGTCCGGTGGCGGCCAAAAGCGCCGCAAGACCTGTCAGGGTAATTGTTCGAAACATATCTCGCGCGGCTTCAACAGCGAATCGGGCTCGTTGGACATTCTACAGGGGATACCGCCGCTCGCAGGCCATCCGGTTAACACGCCGAATACGGCGGGGGAAGGGCGGCATCCCTGCCCTTCCCCGCGCGGTCTGGCCAGACGGGCGCCTGGATGGGATAGTCAAAAGCCCCTCCCCTGGGCGAAGTCGGCCGTCGCCTCCCCAAAAATGACACCAACTGGAAACCCCCAAGGTCCCACATTCATGCCCGTTGTGCTCGATCCCGATGCCGCCGCCGTCTACAAGGCCTTCCAGGAAGCCGGCCGCCCCGCCTACGAGACGCTGACGGCGGACGAGGCACGCGCCTATTACGCGCAGGCGCGCTTTGCCACCAACCCCGAACCGCCGGAGCTCGCCCGCATCGCGCCGCTGGCCATCCCGGCGCCGCACGGCACGATTCCAGCCCGCATCTATGTTCCGAACGAACTGCGCCGGCGCGACGGCCTGTCGCCGGCACTGGTGTTCTTCCACGGCGGCGGCTGGGTCATCGGCGATCTCGACTCCCACGACGTCGTCTGCCGCCAGCTTGCCGTTGCAGGCGCGTTGATCGTGGTCTCGGTCGACTACCGCCTCGCCCCCGAGCACAAGTTTCCCGCCGCCGCCGAGGACGCCATCGCCGCAACCCAATGGGTCGCCGCGAACGCGCGCGAGCTCGGCATCGACGCCGCGCGCCTTGCGATCGGCGGAGACAGCGCCGGCGGCAATCTCACCGCGGTCGTGGCGCTCGCCGCCCGTGACGCTGGCGGCCCCGCCATCGCGGGCCAGGTGTTGGTCTATCCGGCGACCGATTTCGCCATGACCCACGGCTCCCACAGCGAGCCCGAGACCAGCGTGCTGCTGACGCATTCGGTGATCCGCTGGTTCCGCGATCACTATCTCAACGGCGCCGCCGACATCCACGACTGGCGCGCCTCGCCTGCGCGCGCGGCGAGCCTCATCGGACTCCCGCCGGCCTACGTGCTGACTGCCGGCGCCGATCCCTTGCGCGACGAAGGCGATGAATATGCCGCGCGCCTGAAGCAGGCAGGAGTGCCTGTCACGACCAAGCACTATCCCGGCCAATTCCACGGCTTCTTCACGATGGGCAAGCTGTTGCCACAGGCCAACGTCGCTATCGGCGAGATCGGCGCGTGGCTGAAGGGACTGGGCTGAGCCGCAGCACCGCATGGCTTCCCGTGTCCAAACCATCGTCGCCCTCCCGCTGCGCGTCCTGAACTGGCTTGGCAGCCAGGGCACCCGCGCGGTGGCCGCTGTCGTGTTCATCGCGGCTGCGGTGCCACCGCTCGGCGCATTGCTGCGTCCCTATCTCACCGAGGCAATCCTCTGCCTGCTGTGCATCTCCTTCATGCGGGTCGATCTGGCCGCCCTCTACAGCCATCTGCGCCGACCGGCGCTGGTTGCAACGGCGACGGTCTGGACCACGATCGGCGTGCCGCTGATCGTCGGAGTGATCGCGCACGCAACCGGGCTCACGGCTCGCGCGCCTGCGCTTTCGCTCGCACTGATGCTCCAGAGCATGGCCTCACCGATGATGGCCTCCCCCGCCCTCGCCGCGCTGATGGGTCTCGATGCCACTCTCGTGCTGATCACGCTGGTGACATCGACCGCGCTGGTACCGTTCACGGCCTCGATCTTCGCGGGCCTCTTCCTCGGCGACACGCTGAGCATCACGCCGCTGACGCTGGGCCTGAAACTGCTCGGCATCCTCGCAGCCTCGCTGCTGGCCGCAACGGCCATCCGATGGATGTTCGGCGCGGAGGCGATCCAGCGTCACAAGACGCCGATCGACGGTCTCAACATCATCATCCTCTTCATCTTCGCGGCCGCGATCATGGGTGATGTCGTGAGCGACCTCCTCGCACAGCCGCTATTCACCATCAGCCTCGCGGCCCTGTCCTTCGCGATCTATTTCACCCTGCTCGCCGTCACCACGCTCCTGTTCCGCCGCATCGGCACCGAGCGCGCACTGGCGCTCGGGCTGATGGTGTCACAGCGCAATCTCGGCCTGATGCTGGCGGCGACGGCCGGCGCGTTGCCGCCCGCCACCTGGCTCTATTTCGCGATGACGCAGTTTCCGATTCATCTCGCGCCCTACATGCTGATGCCGATCGCACGGCGCCTGACCGCGCGCGCAGATGCATCCGTCCGCGTGCCGGCAAGCGGCGCCACATAGGCATCCTCATCAATTCGGGAATATCGCCCCGAGCCCGGCTGTTCCCTCATTTGCACCGACGCAGTCGAGGAACATCAATTCGGCGATCCCGTTGAAACCTCTCACCGCAAGGAGGTTCGCGATGAAGTTTGCCACAATTCTGGTTCTCGGCTCGCTCGCCATGGCCTCGGCAGCAAGAGCGGATCAACCCGGACCTGACTGGATGCCGATGGAGCAAGTGAAGGCCAAGGTCATGGAATCAGGCTATTCGCAGGTGACCAAGCTTGAAGCCGACGACGGCCAGTGGGAGGGCGAAGGCGTCAAGAACGGACAGAAGATGGAATTCCATGCCGACCCCAAGACCGGCGTCATCGTGCGCGAAAAGCCGGATCGCTAGGCATCATCGATCTCGGCTTTGCACGCGGACTTAGCCATTCCGCGACGCGCTCCGCGCTCAAGAGCACACACCATACCCTGCCCGCGCCGCCCGCCGCAGCGCCTGCGGCGGCTGACCGAAGGCACGGATGAAGGCGCGCCGCATTCGCTCGGGGTCGCGGAAGCCGGTCGTTTCCGCCACGAGCTCGATCGCCTCGCGCGAGGACTGCACGCGTTCGCGCGCGACTTCGAGCCGCAACCGCTCGATGGCCTTGGATGGCGTGGTGCCGGTCTCGGCCGCAAAGGCGCGGGCAAAGTGCCGCGCGCTCATGCCGGCACGATCGGCGAGGTCCTCCACCGTCAACGGCGCATCGAGGTTTTCGCGCGCCCAGGACAACAGCGTGCCGAAGCGTCCGTTCGGCGCCTTCAACTCCAGCAGCGATGAGAACTGCGACTGCCCGCCGCTGCGGCGGTGATAGAGCACGAGCTGGCGCGCGGTCTCTTGCGCGATCTCCTCGCCATGATCCTCGGTGACCATCGCCAGCGCGAGATCGATGCCGGCCGTGATGCCCGCCGACGTCCACACATTGCCGTCGCGGGTGAAAATGTGATCAGGCTCGAACTTCACCTTCGGATAGCGCGCGACGAAATCGCGGGTACGGCCCCAATGGGTGGTGGCGCGGCGGCCATCGAGCAGGCCCGCCTCGGCCAGCACATAGGCGCCAGAGCAGACGCTGGCGACGCGCACGCCGCGCCGCGCCAGGCGCTGCACGAAAGCGCGCGTGACCTCGCAGCGCGCGGCGTCGGCAACGCCGATGCCGCCGGCCACGACCAGCGTCGTGATCGCGTTCGCCGCCTTGAGATCGCGCGCCATCATCTCGACGCCCGACGAACTCCGCACCAGTCCCGGCTTCGCCGCCAGCACGCGAATGCCGGGCGCCTTGCCGGTGCAGCGCGCCGCGACCTCGAACGCCGAGATCGGGCCTGCCGCATCGAGCAGCTGGAAATCAGGGAAGATCAGGATGCCGATCATGGGCTGTGTCCGAAAGAGAGGTTATGTCCGAAAGTGAGGGAATTATGCCATTTCGGACAGGAGGGCACCATGCCATCCTGCCGGCGTCAAGCTCGCAATTGGAGATCTCCCGATGTCGTCACCGCTCCAGATCGGAATCCTGGTGTTTCCGCGCGTCACCCAGCTCGACTTCACCGGCCCCCTGCAGGTGTTCGCCATGGTTCCCGGCGCGCAGCTGCATCTGATCTGGAAGCGGATCGAACCGGTGCCGAGCGATTCCGTCCTGACGCTGACGCCGACCACGACCTTCGCGGACTGCCCGCAACTCGACGTGATCTGCGTGCCCGGCGGCAGCGGCACCAACGACCTGCTCAACGACGAGGAGGTGCTCGACTTCCTGCGCCGGCAGGCCGCCGGTGCCAGGTACGTCACCTCGGTCTGCACCGGCTCGCTGGCGCTCGGCGCCGCCGGCCTCCTGAAGGGCTACCGCGCCGCCACCCATTGGAGCGCGATGGACATGCTCGCCCAGTTCGGCGCGACACCGACGAAGACGCGCGTCTGCATCGATCGCAACCGCATCACCGGCGGCGGCGTCACCGCCGGCATCGATTTCGCGTTGACGCTGGTGTCGATCATGGTCGATCGCACCACGGCGGAAGCGATCCAGCTCCAGATGGAATACAATCCGGCCCCGCCGTTCAATTCAGGCTCGCCCGAGACGGCACCGGCGGAAGTGCTGGCGTTGCTGAAGGAACGCGGCGCGCAGAACCAGACGCAACGCCTGGCAGCGGTCAAGCGCGCGGCTGAAAGGGTGAGCTAAAGCATGATCCGTGCAGCGGTTTTCCGAAAAGATCATGCTTAAACAACAACCTAAAGCGCGATGATGATTCATCCTAATCGCATTGCGCTTTAGACTCCGCTCCTGTCCCGGACGCGGTGCAGCGTGCAACGCTGCATCGCTGAGCCGGGGCACGGAAGCGTCTTTGAAACCCTCAAAGAATCTTTGAAACCCTCAAAGAAAAAGGCCGCTCGGTTTCCCAAGCGGCCCTTCCTGTCTCACGGCGGCTGCACATTCACATCGGGCGATTTCGGAACTTCCAGACCGGGGGCCTATCTCCCGATCGAGTCCTTACTCGGCGGCCGCTGCATCTCGGGACAGTCGCGAACTGTTGCCCGAACCGAACGCGATGGTCTCCCATCTCCGCAAGATGGGATCATTGAGCCGCATCGCCCGCATCAGTGCAACGTCCACGCACGCAGCATCCCCGCTCTTCCCGCTGTCCACAGGGGGGCGGCGCGGATGCATGTGCATCCGCTTCGGACAATGGCGGTTGGAGGCAGAAAAAAGGCTAGCCGGGCGTCCAGGGCTGGTAGTCGCCGGTCGCCTTCGGACGCTTGCCGCTGGCGAGCGTCGAGCCGGAGGGCCGATAGGCCTTCGCCGTGCCGGTGAGATTCGGCTGGTGCGGCTTTTCCCACTCGCGCGGCTGGTAGTTGGCCTCGGTCGGCGGCACGTCGACGACGTGATGAATCCAGCCGTGCCAGGACGGCGGAATCCGGCTCGCCTCGGCGTAGCCATTATAGACGACCCAGCGCCGCTCGAAGCCCAGCGTCGGATCGATCGCCCCACCGCGGGTGCGGTAGTAGAGATTGCCCTGCTCGTCCTGGCCGACCAGTTCGCCGTACCTCTTGGTCCAGAGTTGGGTGCCGAACGTCTGGCCGTTCCACCAGGTGAAGAACTTCAGGAAGAATTGTTTCATGCGGCAAAGGGCCCTGCTTCGTCCGGTCCTGATGCCATCCGGGCGGCAAAATGTCCAGTTCGCGGGCCGCGGTACCCTTCGCCGATGCGCTGCTGAGACATTCAGGGCCGCAAACTGGGCGCGATCCGTCCATGCCGGTAACAGTGTCCGCGCGCCAGCCTCAATTCGCACACCGGCGTGATCCTTTGGAACTCCTGCCCCCTCGTGGGGTTGCTTGCGGGAAAGGAGTTAAACCATGAACAGTTTGAAAGTTTTGAGCGCTGCCGCAGCGTTGGCACTCGTTCTACCCATGACCACGCCGAGCTTCGCGCAAGGGCCCGGCGGCGGCGGCCGGGGT
>NZ_LSIC01000003.1 GCF_001556045.1 Bradyrhizobium sp. CCH5-F6 | reverse complement strand
GCGGCGGCGGAGGCCGCTGAGCCCACACCTGCCTTTTCAGATGATGTCGCCGGTGCCAATCCGGCGGCATCATTCAGTCTGGGTTGATCGGTGGCCGATCAGCCTCGCCGTTTCTTCTTCGCCTTCTTTCCCGGCGCGCCTTTCGCGGGCCACGGCGTCACCGACGGCTCGGCGTGGCCCGGCCTGTTCTTGTGCTTCTTCTTTCCGAAAGAAGGAGCATCGCCTAACTTCGGCGCGTGCTCGCCATGAGGCTTGCTGCGTGGCTTGAATCCGCTTGCCTCGCGCGGGTGATCGTCGCGCCGTTCGCGATGATCGCCGCCCTCGCGCCGGGGCGCGTGAGCGCGCTCCCTCGAGGTTTCCTGCCGCGGGGGAGCCTCCGTCATCGGCTCGATGCGGATGCTGTCTTCCTTGTCCGGGCGCTTGACCTTGGCGGCGAAAGACTCCGCGACCCGCTCCGAAATCTCGAACTCGGTTGTGGTGTCCATGATCCTGATGGCGCCGATGTCGCGCTTGTCGATGCCGCCGCGGCGGCAGATCATCGGCAGCAGCCAGCGCGCCTCCGCATTCTTGCGTCGTCCGATGGCGGCGCGGAACCAGACGCTGCCCTCGGCCATGCCGTGTTTAGACGATGCCTTGCCGGGTTTCGATCGGAGCCGCTCGGGGCGATCCTCGCCGTCCGCGCCTCGAAGCCTGTCGCGACTGCGATCCTCGCGCGGCTTCCCGCTCCGCTCGCCGGGATCGATGATGTCCTCGGGCGACGGCAGCCGCGCGCGATAGAGCCGCGCCAGCGCGGCGGCGATGTCTTCAGCCGGACGCTCGGCGAGCAGCGCCTGTGCCAGCGCGAGATCGTCGGCGGTGGTCTCCTCGGTGAACAGCACGTCCTTCATGCGCGCATGATCGAGCTTGCGGATTTCGTCGGCCTGCGGTGCCGTGCCCCAGACGGCATCGATGCCGGAGACGTTGAGCAGCATCTCGGCGCGTCGGCGCCGCGCCGGCGGCACGAGCAGGACGCTCGTGCCCTTGCGGCCGGCCCGTCCGGTGCGGCCCGAGCGATGCTGCATGACCTCGGCATCATTGGGCAGATCGGCATGAATGACCAGATCGAGACTCGGCAGGTCGATGCCGCGCGCGGCGACATCGGTCGCGACGCAGACGCGGGCGCGGCCGTCACGCAGCGACTGCAACGCCATGGTGCGCTCGTTCTGCGTCAGCTCGCCGGACAGCGCGACCACGGCAAAGCCGCGCTCCAGCAGCGCCGCCTGCAGATGCCTGACGTTGTCGCGCGTGCTGCAGAACACCAGCGCGCTCGGCGCCTCGTAGAAGCGCAGCACGTTGACGACGGCGTGCTCCATGTCGGCGGGCGCGATGCGGATCGCGCGATACTCGATGTCGGCGTGACCGCCTTCGTCACCGGCGACCTCGATCCGGAACGCGTCGCGCTGATATTGCCTGGCGAGCGCGACGATGCCGCGCGGAAAGGTCGCCGAGAACAGCAGCGTGCGGCGCGTCTCCGGCGTGGTTTCGAGAATGAACTCCATGTCCTCGCGAAAGCCGAGATTGAGCATCTCGTCGGCCTCGTCGAGAACAACCGCCTTCAATTCGGAGATGTCGAGACGGCCGCGGCGCAAATGATCGCAGAGCCGCCCGGGGGTGCCGACGACGATATGGGCGCCTGCCGCCAGCTCGCGCTGCTCGCGCCGCGGATCCATGCCGCCGACACAGGAGACGACGCGCCCGCCGGCATGCCCATAGAGCCAGGCCAGCTCGCGCTGAACCTGCAAGGCGAGCTCGCGGGTCGGCGCAACGATCAGAGCGAGCGGCGCGCCCGCCTGCTCGAACCGCTCGGCCTCGCCCAGCAGGTCCTCGGCCATGGCAAGGCCATAAGCGAGAGTCTTGCCGGAGCCGGTCTGGGCCGAAACCAGGAGGTCCCGGCCAGAGGCTTCGTCCGCAAGCACAGCGAGCTGAACGGGGGTTGGGGAATCATAGTTCCGCTCGGCCAAAGCGCGGGCGAGCGGCGGGGTCAGGGCCGGAAAAGACACGGGATGGAGAACCTTGGTTAATTCAGGCGCGCAAACGGTGGACGGCGGACCTGAGCTCGCGTGCGCGGCAGGACGCCAGCAGCACGGGGCGATTTGATTGGGTGCTCTTTACGCCAAGCGCCGGGAAATCGCCATGCCTATGTTGCATGGCTTGACGGAAAGTACCGCGCCCGAAGGTTGCATACGATCGTTCGCGGTCGTTCATCCATGCGTTTGCGCACCGGCGTCTTTTCAGATCTCCGCGTAGATCTCCAGCAGATTGCCGTCGGGATCGCGGAAGAACAGCGTGCGGTGACCGAAGGGCTGGTCCGTCGGCGGCGACAGCAGCTCAACGCCATGCCGAACCAGCTCGTCGGCGCATTGGTCGACTTCGGCGGCGGAAACCCTGAAGGCCAGTTGCAGCGAGGCGCTGCCTAGCGGCGTCGGCGCATCGGCCGCGGTTCGTCTCGGCCTTGCCAAAGCGAGCGTGTTGCCGCCCAGGCCGTATTCGATCCAGTTCGTCGAGAGCTCGCGCAGCAGAGGAAAGGCGAGAACGTCCTCGTAGAAGCGGCGCATCGCGGCCATGTCGCGCACGAAGATGACGGTGTAGTCGATTGCGCGGATGGCCTGGAAGGGGGAGCGTCGGCCTGCTTCTCGTGGCTTTGCGTCCGTCATCTCGTCACTCGGTTCCAAGCTCAGACTCGTAGCCCGCATGAGCGAAGCGATATGCGGGTAGTGTGCCCGCAAGGTCCCGGATGTCGCTCCGCTCATCCGGGCTACAGAATCTCATTCCACCAATTCCGGCCACGGCACGATGGTCGATTTCACCGTCTTCATCGCCATCGCATCCTTCACCGCCTGCGCAACGCCTTCTTCCGTGAACGGATAGATCGTCTGCATCTTCAGCCAGGGGTATTTGTCGCGCGTCCGATACAGCATGTCGACGCCGAGCGGCAGGTCGTTGCCGGTGAAGCCCCAGGATCCCAGCACGTTGAGATCCTTGGTGCAGATGCGGTGCCATGACGTGTCGATGGAGCCGGCGTCGGTGAACTGGCCCATCTCAACATAGGTGCCGCCGTCGCGCAGCATCTCGATGCCTTCGGGGCCGGCGGTGGGATGACCCGAGCAGTCCATCACGAGATCGGCGCCGAAGCCGCCGACGATTTTCCGCACGCGATCGATGCGCTCCTGCGGCGACTTGAGCTCCTCGATGTTCACGGTCGCCTCCGCACCGAACTCGCGCGCGAGCTTGAGCCGCGGCTCCTCCGGCGCGCCGACGCAGATGACGCGCCCTGCGCCCATCTCCTTTGCGGCCGCGACCGCCAGAATGCCGATCGGGCCCGAGCCCTGGATCACCACGGTGTCGCCCCAGCTGAAACCACCGGCGCGGGTGGCGCGATTGAAGGCGCGGATGCAGGAGGTCAGCGGCTCGGACAGCGCCCCGAGCCGCAGCGACATGTCGTCGGGCAGCTTGTAGACCTTGGTGCCCGGCAGCATGTCGAGATCGACATAGACGTATTCGGCCCAGCCGCCCCACATGTGCGGCGCCTTGTCGAAGCCGAGATAGCGGCCGTAATAGACCGGCGTCAGGCACTTGTTGGCGGTCTGTGGATAGTGGATGCAGTAATAGCAGCGGCCGCAGGGCATCAAGGGCGGGATCATCACCTTCGAGCCGACCGTCAGCGGCTTGCTCATGAAATCCTCAGTGAATTCGGGCCCGCATTCGACGATCACGCCGCCGATCTCGTGCCCCAGCGTGAACGGCCAGGGCAGCGGCTTCGGCCAATGGCCTTTGAGAATATGCAGGTCGGTGCCGCAGACGCCGCAGGCGCCAACCTTGATCAGCGCGGCCTTGCGGCCGACCTTCGGCCACGGCACGGTGCGGATGACGGGCTCGGAGCCGGGACCAGCGTGGGTGCAGACGCGGATCTGTTGCATGGCTGTTTCCTCGATGCCCGTCTGTTGTGATTGATGGTGCGGGCGTGAAACGCAGCGTATGTGAGATGGCTGGCCATGCCAAGCGGGCGGTCGTAGCGGGAAAAAAAACCGGGGTATCGCTGCGCTCATCCGGGCTTCGGCACCTGAACGTGCAAGGCGACGGGTGTGCAGCGATGCTCATCTTCAAGATGCCTACACCCGTCGTGACAGCACACGCAGGGTATTCAGGCTGATTTCGTCCCAGAACGAGCGAGCATGGACGATCGCAAAGACACTTGCGCCAAGGGCGAACGTCCAGACACACTCAAAGCAAGAACCCCGGCGCTGAGGCCGGGGTTGTATTCGAGGTAAGCTGAACCGCGTCGCTTAGAAGTGATAGTTCAATCCGGCCCTGACGACGTTGACCGTTGTGTGCGTCGAGGCTGTCACCGTCGCCCCCACGTTGACGGCATCGTTCATCACGAAGGTGTGCTTGCCGAAGTCCAAATAGAGATACTCGAGCTTCGCAGTCCACTTCGGCGCGAATGCATATTCCGCACCAGCGCCGGCGGTCCATCCCGTTGCTGCGCCGGTTGAACCTGAGAAGCAGTTGTTGAAGGGGCAGTTGGCAGCGAGGTTCGTTCCAGTGACAGTGGTGTCGACGCCGCCGTAGGCAAAACCGCCGGTGCCGTAAACGAGAAAATCATTGGTCACCAGGAAGCCGATACGACCTCGGACAGTTCCGAACCATTCCAGCTTTGCGTCGATGGTTGTTCGGTAGGTGCCGCCGATGAACGGTATTCCCGTTGCCGAATTCGATCTTCCGAGCGAAGAGTACGACAGATCTGCCTCGAGGCCCGTCAGAATATTGCCAAACCTCCAATTGTAGCCAATCTCGCCGCCACCGACGAAGCCGTCCATCCGCGGTCCTGTTGGAAGCGGGCCGAACGGCGGCAATCCGATGCCCGGCCCTCCCAACGCTGCTGCATTGGGCGTCAGATCGGTAGACGCATCTCCAAAGCCATAGCCAGCGGTCGCGCCGACATAAGCGCCCGACCAAGGATCGCTGACAATCGCTGGCGCCTTGGTATACCTGCCGGCCGATAGATCGGCAGCAGAAGCCGAAACGATACCCGATCCAATCAATGCTGCTGCGATCAAGAGCTTGTTCATACAATTCCTCGCCAATTCCAAGTCGTACTGACGATTGTATATGCGTTGCGGTCGCTTCTTTGCTGTAGCGTGCAGGCCACAGATGGATACCTCAACTGCGCTTGGGGCGACATTTACAATGCTCCCAGGCCCAGGCCCGGCTTTGCCGGGCTGCAGAGCACCGGCTTTGCATACAACGAGCGCTGCATGAGGCGCGCTTTTCGCCGGGAATCTCGGAAGACACGCAGCGAAGAGGCGGATGCGGCGACGACATGCGGGGGGCGCAGAGTCTGATTCCGTCCATCCGACTCAAGGTGATCGATAGCATCCTGATCAGACCAGGAGGGCACACAACAGCGCATGTGAGAGGCGCGCTCGTGCCAAGCGGGCAGTCGTAGCCCGCATGAGCGCAGCGATATGCGGGAGGCACTTGCCCCGGATGTCGCTGCGCTCATCCGGGCTACGAACGCGCTAAATTCTCGACCGGCCAAAAGCCGGGAGCCAGCGGGCCATCGGCAGGAACAAGGCGCCAAAGCACGCCTGACGAAATGTGCTTTAGCCATCGTTCGCCTGTGATCACTTGCCGATCGGCGGGAGCATCGACCTCCTCGGCTATTCCGCTTCCGATCTGTTCGTCCATCCAATTTGAGAAGCGGCGCAACTCGCTCTGCGAGGAGAAGCGGTCGATCTTCTCCCAAGGACAACTCACCATGTCTTCCGCAAGCCCCTTTGGTTGACAGTCCTTTGCATATCAAGGCTGAAGTAGCCCGGATATGGCCTCGCTCGTGCAGACAAGGTGCTTTTCACGCTCAACAGCGCAGAGTCCGCATTTCGGCAAGAAATTTGCAGCGACGCGCGCAGAGCCGCACCAACCATTTCGAGGAGCCCATGACCTACAACATACACGCACTCTTCGATCGTTGGGAGCGGGTGTGGCATGAAGGACGATTTGACCTTATCCCGGACTGCGTGGGGTCGCACTACATCCGACATGACGAAAAAGGCGACCGGACCGTCACGCGGGACGAATATGCTGCGGAATTGCAGACCGTGCACCGAGACCGACCCGGAATCCGCGTCGTGGTGTATGATCATTCTTTCTCGACTGACCGCGCGTGGTTCCGATTTGCATTCGTTTGGCCGGATCCCACGACCGGCGAGCAGCGCAGCCGCGCCGGTATGCAAAGCTACCGTATTGAGGGCGGCAAGCTCGCTGAGACCTGGATCTCGATGCTTGGTCTTGGGACCGCATGGGCCGACGAGCCCCAGGTAAGCTGGACCCGCCGCAAGGAATGAGCAGTTCCAAGTTCGATCCTCCCGCATCATCTCATGCCCGCATCGGGCGACCATCCGCATTATGGACGGCCAGTCGGTGCTGACGGAGGTGATCCGGCTTGCCGGCCTCACCTCCTTCATGACCGGCAACGCCAATCATGCCCAGATGGCGGGCTTTGCCCGCGATCTCGGCCGCGGTGCTGCTGGTGTTCCTGGGCCTGTTACATCGGCGGGGGCGAGGACGGCTTGAACGGTAACGCCGGCCATCGGGACGTGGCTTTTTGTACGCATTGTGTCTGTCCGTTACCGCCAGCATCCAATCCTAACGCGACATTAACCCTATGCACCTTAGGGTCGTCCCGGACTCCGCCCGGGCGGGGGGTCGGGTGTTGAAAATGGCGTTGGCGAACAAAAAATTTCTTCCGGCCGCCGAGGAGCGCAGGCGCTTCCAGCGGGTGAAGGTTCACCTGCTCGGCCGCTACATGCTGCCGGACCGCCGGGAATTCCCCTGCCAGGTGATCAACATGTCGCCGGGGGGCCTCGCTTTGCTCGCCCCCGGCATCGGCAATGTCGGGGACCGCGTGGTCGCCTATCTCGACCATATCGGCCGCGTCGAGGGCAAGATCACCCGCATCATCGACAACGGCTTCGCCATGACGATCGGTGCGACGCCGAGGAAGCGCGACAAGCTCGCGGCCCAGCTGACCTGGCTCGCCAACCGCGACATCCTCAATCTGCCGGAGGACCGCCGCCACGACCGTATCGTGCCGCGCAACCCCATCGCGGTGCTGACGCTCGAGGACGGCACCAAGATGACCTGCCGCATCATCGACCTCTCGCTGTCGGGCGCCGCGATCGCCGCCGAGAACCGCCCGCCGCTGAAATCGACGGTTCTGCTCGGCCGGGTCCAGGGCCGCGTGGTCCGAAACCTCGAGGACGGCTTCGCGCTGGAGTTCATGCACGAGCAGCCGATCGAAACTCTCGAAGAGAGCGTTACCGCGCGGTAAAGCGCGAGGACGCGAAAATCCCGATATTCCCAGCCTCGAAGGCGGTCTCCGCGATGCGGACGCCGCCTTTTTCATGTCCCGCGGCGGACGCCTTGCGGTTAACGCGCCGGTTGCGGATATGCGCAAACGGCGCTTTTGGCAGCGTCTCCGCGTTAATCGGTAAAATTTGAATCGATTGCAGTCTTGTCGGATTTTATTCGAATTCGATTCAAGTACAGATCGAATTCGCCGCGCCTTTTAGTTGCATTCGTCTCGACTTGACCCGACTGACTTAGCGGCAGCTCAAAAGCTCCGTGCGCAATGTGGTCCCAACAAGAAACGGGGGCCGCAATGTTCGACTTCAAGGGACAGGGGAAGAGGCTGGCGCTGGTCGCCATGCTCTTCGGGATCAGCGCCGCAGCGCAGGCCGGCGAAAGCCGTCTGCTCTACGCGAGCCTCGGCGACACCACGCGTGCGCCGATCGGCTGGGTCGAGTTCTGCGCGGACAATGCCGCTCAGTGCCAGGGCGCACCGATGCAGCCGCGCGACATCGTGATGTCGCAGGCCGCATGGCGCGACCTCGTCAAGGTCAATCGCTGGGTCAACGAGACCGTCAAGCCTTTGACCGACCAGGAGCACTGGGGCGTGATCGAGAAGTGGTCGCTGCCGACCGACGGCTACGGCGACTGTGAAGACTACGTGCTGTTGAAGCGCAAGATGCTGATCGACGCCGGATGGCCGCGCCAGGCCCTGCTGATCACCGTCGTGCGCGACAAGAAGGGCGAAGGCCACGCGGTGCTGACGGTGAAGACCGACAAGGGCGAGTTCGTTCTCGACAATCAGAACGAGAGCGTCGTTGCCTGGACGGAGACCGGCTACCGCTTCGTCAAGCGCCAGTCGCAGAGCGATCCCAACGTCTGGGTCTCGCTGGGCGATACCAAGCCGGCGGTCTCCACCGCCAGCGCGAAAGACTAGCAGAAAGAGACAACGAGACACGCGACCCGGTCACATCCCCACCCCTCCCCGTCCCAGACCGGTTCGCGCGCGGCCAGCCATCCCCCAATGGCTGGCCGCAACTTTTTGGGAGGAGCTCCAATCAGCCCTGTGACGACCATGGCACGCGCGCGGCGGTGAAATCGCGCCAGGTGCCTTGCAAGGCGGGCCTGACGCCGATCGATGCACGCGCCTGCCAGCCGGCGATCGCGGCGGCCGTGACCGCCATGTCGTTGAAGGCGCCGAGCTCCTCCTGCAAGCCGGCGAGCCTGCGGGCAAATTTCCTCGCGGACTTGCGATCTGCAAACAACGGCAGCAGGAACTCGCTGAGATAGCGCAGCCGCTTGGTCGCGAGCCGCACCCGGTGCAGCTCTTCCATCGTGAGCGACTTGAAGCGGCGGCCGCGCTTGAGCACCCTGGCGTACTGCTCCGAGAGAATGCGCCGCGCGAAATTGACGGCGGGCTCGGCGAGCCGGCCGAGATCTTCGGCGGCGACGTCGTTGCGCCAGCCCCGTGTCTCGATCCAGTTGCCGAGACCGATCAGGAACATGGCGCAGCGGCGGTCGTCGAGCGCGTGATGTGCCCTGCGATAGGCGTCGGACTGGCGCTCGGCCGCAGCCCGGCCGAGCGCATCGAAGCCGGCGACGGAAGGACATGCCTTCGCGATCGCCGGCAAGGTCTCGAGTTGGAACACATCCCAGTCGCGTGCAGCGGACAGGTCTTGCGCCAGCCACCGCGCCTCCGATCGCAGTGCGTCGAGATTGCTGAGCGCGCCGACCGAGCGCATCAGGCCCAGCGCCGAACGGATTCGGCGCAGCGCGACGCGCAGCTGATGCACGCCTTCCGGATTGCGCCCGTCCTCGGCCGCCGGCAGCGACTGAAGCAGATGCAGGAAGCAGGAGCGCAGGATCGTCGCGAACGCCTCGTCGAGCGTCACCGACGGGTCGAGGCGAAGTTTTCGGGGGCGTCTTGCCGCGGGCGGCGTGCCGGCGGCGAGGTCGAAGCCGCGCGCCGATTTGCTGCGGATGGACGGCTTCACCGCGCCGTGCTCGGCCAGCCGCAAGGCGACCTCGAAGATCGTGCTGGCGCTGCCGCTCTTGAGCTCCAGCTCGATCTCGCTCACCGGCAGCGATCGATCACCTGCCGTCAGCGCGCCATGGTCGAAGGCGATCTCGACCGTGCCGGACGGCAGCTCGATCATCCGCGCGTGGCGATGGACGTCGGCGGTGAAGACGGCTTCGAGCGGCAGGGCTTCGAGATGGCTGCGAAGCTTCTCCGGAATGAACGGCATCGCCAGAGCGAGATCTGGCGCAAGCGAGGCTACGCCCGCCTCCCACTCGCCGCGTCGCAGCGGATCGTCCGCTGCGTCGGTCTTCACGGTCTGCACGAAGCGCGCGCCGCTCTGGCGAACGCGCAGGCTGAGGGCGTTGCGCCGGAGCATCCGCTCGGGCGTGTCATAGTAGACGGATTTGAGATGTCTCCGCGAGCCCTTGTTGCGCGCATTGGCCGCGATGACGGGCGCGGCGTTGAAATGCGCCATGCGATCGGCATCGACCAGCAGCTTGAGCTCGATTTCATGGGGATGCGCGGCAACGCTCGACTGCGTCGGCTCCGGCGCGGGCGAGGCGTCTGGCGATGGCGTCTCATCACTCACGGCGCCCCCGACGATTGCAGGCTCGGCCGGATCAACCTGCCTGAGGAAGCCGGCGACGACTTGCGTCCTCTTGTCCTTCGGGACAGCATTCCCTTCCGGCGCGCTCGGGGTCTTGCGAGCCGGTGTTGCGTCTGATTTCAGCATTCGAGGTAACATGACAATTAAATGACAGAGCGACAGCATATAGCCGGTCAGGCCCGCAAGGCATAGTCACGTGACGTCGCGCCGCGTGATTGTCGACTGTCATAATCCGCAGCAAGCTTGCGAACTATATTGTTGAAGAGGTTCGCGGGCGATCGAATCGATGACGAATCTCGTCGTTCTCGAAACCGAGATGGACGCCTTCGCGAGCTCGACTCATGGCTGGCAAAGAAATTCTTTCTGGTTCTGGAGACGCTTAGAAGCCACGCGTCCGATGACAGACCCGCGATTGTGACAAGCGCTGCGAACCGCAACGCGGTTCCGGAGCCCGCAAGTCGGGCGCCGCAGAGGCCACCGGTTCCCCGCGATCAGAGCTAGAAACGTTCCCCCAGATGGCTGGGCCCCTAGGGGCTCGCCGCAACGTGTTGGGCCGAGGCCCCCGCCGTCTCGGTCGGCATCGCGGTCGGCCGCGCGATCAGGGCATAGGCGACCGGCACCACGAACAGCGTGAACAGCGTGCCGATCGACAGGCCCGTCGCGATCACGAGGCCCATGTTGTAGCGCGACACCGCGCCCGCACCGCTCGCGGTGATCAGCGGAACCACGCCGAGCACCATCGCAGCGGTCGTCATCAGGATCGGCCGCAGCCGGATCGCCGCCGCCTCGATGATCGCTTCCGTCGCCGCCTTGCCCTCGAGGCGCAGTTCGTTGGCCACCTCGACCATCAGGATGCCGTGCTTGCTGACGAGGCCCATCAGGGTGAGCAGCCCGACCTGGGTGTAGATGTTGAGGCTGGCGCCGCCGATGCCGAGGCTGATGAAGATCAGGGCGCCGGCCAGCGACATCGGCACCGACACCAGGATCACGATGGGATCGAGGAAGCTGTTGAACAGCGCGGCGAGCGCCAGGAAGATGATGATGACGGCGAACGCGAACGTGGTGACGAAGCCGCCCGACTCCTGTTCGAGCTGCCGCGAGGCGCCCCCGAAATCCACCGTGTAGCCGGCCGGCAGGGTCTTCGCGAGATCCTTGAGCGTGGCGAGCGCGCTGCCCATCGACACCGTCGGCATCGCGACGCCCGAGATCGTCGCCGCATTGATCTGCTGAAAGTGGTTGCGCGACTGCGGGACGGTCCTGTTCTCGAGATGCGCGACGGTCGACAGCGGCACCATCGAATTGTCGCTCGCCTTGATGTAGTAGCTGAGCAACTGGTCCGCGTTGAGCCGCTCGTTCTGCCGCGCCTGCGGGATCACCTTGTAGGAGCGGCCGTCCAGGCTGAAATAGTCGAGATAGTTGCCGCCGAGCATGGTCGCGAGCGAACCGCCGAGGTCGCTCATCTTCAGGCCGAGGTCGCCGGCCTTGTCGCGATCGAAGGTGACCATGGTCTGCGGCTTGTCGATCTTGAGGTCGGTGTCGAGGAAGATGAACTGCCCGCTCTTGAGCGCCTGCACCATGAAATTGCGCGAAACCTCGTTGAGCTCGTCATAGGAGCCGGTCGTGCCGATCACGAACTGGATCGGGAGGCCGTTGCTGCCCGGCAGCGGCGACGGCTGGAAGGCGACCGAGCGCGTGCCCGCGATGGTGTTGAGCAGATTCTGGAAGTCCGGCTGCAGCGTCTTGGTGGTGAGCGCGCGCTGCTCCCAGGGCTTGAGCACCCAGCCGCTGATCACCTGGGTCGAGGCGTCGATCTGGAATACGGTGGCGGTCTCGGGGCGCTTGGCGACGAGGTCATAAAGCTGCCGGCCATAGAACTGCCGCTGCTGGAGCGTCGCCGACGGCGCCGCCGTCGTCAGCGTGAGGATGACGCCCTGGTCCTCGTCCGGCGCCAGCTCGCTGGTCGAGGTCGCATAGAGCCAGGGGATGCCGGCGAGCAACAGCAGCGCGAACACGGCCACGACCGGCTTCATGGTGAACACGGCCTCGAGCCGGCGACGATAGGCGCTGGAGAGCCACTCCAACACGTGGTCGATCCGGCGCACGAGGCGCGCTTCCCAATTGGTCGCGTCGCGCTCGGTCCGGCGCAGCAGCCAGGCGCAGTTCATCGGCGACAGCGTCAGCGCGATCACCGCCGACACCGTCACGGCACCGGCCAGCGTGAAGGCGAATTCGGTGAACAGCGCGCCGGTGAGACCGCCCTGGAAGCCGACGGGCACGTAGACCGCGATCAGCACCACCGTCATGGCGATGATCGGGCTCGCCAGCGCGCGGGCAGACTGGATCGCCGCCTCGACCGGCGCAACGCCCTCGTCGATCAGCCGGTGCACGCTCTCCACCACGATGATGGCGTCGTCGACGACGAGACCGATCGCGAGCACCAGTGCCAGCAGGGTCAGCAGGTTGATCGAGAAGCCCATCAGCAGCATCAGGCCGAACGTGCCGATCAGCGACAGCGGAATCGCGATGACCGGGATCAGGACCGAGCGCCATGAGCCCAGGAACAGGAACACCACGACGATCACGATCACCACCGCCTCGAGCAGCGAGTGGATGACCTCGTTGATCGACGAGTTGACGAAGTCGGTGGAGTCGTAGAGCACCTCGCCGAACAGCCCGTTGGGAAGCTGCGCCTTGATGTCAGGCAGCACCGCCTTCACGCCGTTGATGACGTCGAGCAGATTGGCGGTCGGAGCCGTCTGGATGCCGATGTAGACCGCGGTCTTGCCGTTAAAGCGCGTCTCGCTGTCGTAGTCGTCGTTGCCGAGCGTGACGTTGGCGACGTCGCGCAGGCGGATGATGGCGCCGTTGACGGTCTTGACCACGAGGTTGCGGTACTGCTCCAGCGAATGGAGGTTGGTCGAGGCCGCGAGGTCGACCTGCACCAGCCGGCCCTTGGTCGCGCCGAGGCCGGAGATGTAGTCGTTGCCCGAGAGCGCCGTCGAGACGTCGGTCGCGGTGAGGCCGTAAGCCGCCAGCTTGTCGGGATCGAGCCAGGCGCGGAGTGCGAACTTCTTGGCGCCGAGGAGCTCGGCGGTCTGCACGCCGGCGACGGCCTGCAGCCGCGGCTGCACCACGCGCGTCAGATAGTCGGTGATCTGGTTCGGCGCCAGCACGTCGCTGGCGAAACCGATATACATCGCGTCGATGGTCTGGCCGACCTTGAGCGTGAGCGTCGGCTGCTGCGTGCCGGTCGGAAACTGGTTGAGCACCGAATTGACCTTGGCGTTGATCTCCGTCATCGCCTTGCCGGAATCGTAGTTCAGCCGCAGATTGACCGTGATGGTGCTGGAGCCGGTGACGCTGCTCGACGTCATGTAGTCGATGCCGTTCGCCTGGGCGATGGCGTTCTCGAGCGGCGTCGTGATGAACCCGGCGATGATGTCGGAATCCGCGCCGGCATAGGCGGTGCTCACCGTGACGATGGCGTTCTGCGTGCGCGGGTATTGCAGGATCGACAGCGTCGACATCGAGCGCAGGCCGAGCACGAGGATCAGGGCGCTGACCACGAGCGCCAGCACCGGCCGGCGGATGAAGATATCGGTGAAGCGCATCTTGTCCTGAACTCGTTTCTCGGCACTCTTTGTTGCGGTATCCCGCGCCGTCGTCGCGACGCCTAGTGGTCGACGATGTTGGGCGCGGCCTCCGCCTGCGGCACGTGTGAATTGTCGATCTTGACCGGGCTGCCGTTGCGCAGCTTCAGCTGGCCCGCGACGACCACGGTCTCGCCCGGCTTGATCCCATCGTTGACCGCGACGCGATCGCCTTTCGGCGGCCTCGTCTTGACGAACATCTGCCGTGCGGTGCCCTGCCCGTCATGGAGATCGTCGACGAGGTAGACCAGATCGCCGTAGGAATTGTTGACGATCGCGGTGAGCGGGAGGGTGACGACCTGCTCGGGCTTGCCGACGGCGATCTCGACCTTCGCGAACATGCCGGGCAGCAGCCGGGCCTCGCCGTTGCGCAAGGTGGCGCGAACCTGGACGTTGCGGCTGGCTGAATCCACCTTGGCATTGATAGCCGTGATCTGCCCGGTGAAGCGCTCGGCCGGAAAGGCATCGACCGCGGCCGACACGTCCTGCCCGATGCGGATCGAGGCCAGCGCCTGCTGAGGCAGGTAGAAGTCGACATAGATCGGATCGAGACTTTGCAGCGTGACGATGCTGGTGCCCGCGGAGAGATACTGGCCGAGATCGACGGCGCGGATGCCCAGGCGCCCGGAGAACGGCGCCTTCAACGTCTTCTGCTCGAGCAGAGCCTTCTGCTGCTCCACCAAGGCCTGGGCGTTCTTCAGGTTCGCCTTGTCGCTGTCGACCGTCGCCTGGCTCACCGCGTTGAACTTGATCTGCTCCTCGTCGCGCTTGAGCACGATCGCGTAGTTCTCCGCCGTCGCCTGCAGTGAGCGCAGCTTGGCGAGATCGTCGGTCGCCACCAGCGACAGCAGGGTCTGTCCCGCCGTGACGCTGTCACCCGAGGAGAACTCGATGCTCTGCACGATGCCCGCGACCTGAAGCGCGAGATCGGCGCCGTTGACGGCGCGCAGCGAGCCGACCGCGCTCAGGTTCGACTGCCAGGGCGCGTTCGCGGCGACCACGGTGGAGACGGTCTGCGGCGGATTGGCCATCGCGCCGATGGCCTTCCTGATCATGATCTCCTTGAAGGTCTGGAATCCGTAAAGGCCGCCGAACAGGATCGCCATCCCGCACAGCATGATTGTCATCCGCTTGATCATCGCAACGCGTCCTCGGTCTTCTTGTCGACGCCGGCGAAGTAACCGGCATTGGCGCGCGGCAGCGCGTCCGGCGTTTCATCCACGCGATTCCACCAGCCGCCGCCGAGCGACTGAAACAGCGCGGCGGTGTCGGTGAAGCGCGTCGCCTGCGCCTTGATGCGCGACACCCGCGCGTTGAGATAGGATTCCTGGGCGTTGATGATGTTGGCGTAGGGCACGGCGCCGGTCTTGAACTGCTCGATCGCCATCGCGAGGCTGTCGGCCGTCGCCTTCTCGGCGGCGGCCTGCGCCTTCAGCGTCGCGGCGTCGTACTGGATGGCACGCAGGGAATCCGCGACGTTCTGGAACGCGGTCACCACGGTGCTCTTGTAAAGCGCAAGATCCTGCTCGAAGGCCGCCACATCGGCCTCCTTGGTGTGATACAGCGTTCCGCCGTCGAAGATCTTCTGGCTGACGCTGGAAGCCGCGCTCCAGACGATCGTCTCCGGCGAGAACAGCCGCTCGGGGCCGGTGGCGCCGTAGCTGCCCGAGAGCGTGAGCTGCGGCAGCAGGTTGGCGATGCCGACACCGACGGTTGCGGTCGCCTGATGCAAGGTCGCTTCCGCCTGACGAATGTCCGGCCGCTGCCGCACCAGCGTCGAGGGCAGCGACAATGGCAGCCGGCCGGGCAGGCGAAGATCGGCCAGCCGCACATGCTCGCCGCGGTCCTGGCTCGGCAGCCGGCCGAGATAGGCCATCAGCTGGTTGCGCTGCTGTGCGAGCTGCTTCTGCAGCGGGGCCAGCGTCGCCTTGGCTTGCGCCAGCGTCGCCTCTTGCGACAGCAGGTCGGATTTGGAGATCGCGCCAATGTCGAACTGGCGCTGGATGCGTGCGAGCTGGTCCGACTCCGCCTTGATGATCTCCTCGGTCGCGAGGATCTGGTCGCGCAGCGAGGCATCCGTGATCGCGGCCGTCACCACGTTGGCGGTCAGCGCGAGATAGGTCGCTTCGAGCTTGAAGCCCTGATAGTCGGCCTGGGCCTGCAGCGCCTCGACCTGACGCCGCGTGCCGCCCCAGATGTCGAGCGCGTAGGACACGCTGACGGAGGCGTTGTAGAGCGTGTAGGTCGAACCTTGCGCCGGCCACACCCCCGATTGCGACGTGCTCGTCCGGTCGCGCTCCGCCGAGGCGCTGCCGGACACCTGCGGAAACAGGCTGCCCTGCTGCGCCAGCGCATTCTCCCGCGCATAGCGCAAGGCGAACTGCGCCGCCTGCACGTCGGGATGATTGCGGATGGCTTCCTCGACGAAGGCGTTGAGCTGCCGGGAGCGGAATAGCGCCCACCACGCGCCGGGAATGTCCCTGCCTGTCTCGAAGCCCTGCGAATTGCCGCCGGTCACCGGCGCGCTCGCGGTGGCGGCCGGGCGCTGCTCGCGTGTGTAGCCGTGCACGGCCGGTCCGGCCGGCGAGACGAAGTCCGGTCCGACGGCGCAGGACGCCAGCAGAGCGCCGCAGAGCGCGACGCCGGCCCAGGCCGCGACCCGCGCCGGCCGCCCCCCTCCTGCGACGAAGGGGACGTGCGTGGGCCTGCATGGAAGAGGAGCTGTCAAAGAACTAAACCGTTTAGTTTTTATCCGGCAGGCTGTATGGTGCAGACAGGAACCAAAAGTCAAGCCGTGGAGTTGCCGGTCAAATGACGGTTACGGTGCCCAAGACGCAGATGCGAGAGACCAAAGGATCGGCCGATACGAGTCAGAAGCCGCGCGCCAGGGCCAAGTACAGCCAGATTCTCGACGGCGCCCGCGTTCTCTTTCTCGATCAGGGTTTCGATGCCACCAGCATGGACGCGATCGCGCGCGAGGCCGGGGTCTCGAAGGCGACGCTCTACGTTCATTTCGACGACAAGGACGATCTGCTGCTGGCGCTGGTGAACGAGGAGTGCAAGCGCTTCGGGCCGAAGACGCTATGGCGAGACCACGGCGGCAAGATCGATCTCAGGGCAGAGCTCCACGCCATTGCCACGACGTTCCTCGAAGCCTTTCTCGACCAGCGCGGGCTTGCCGTGCACAGACTCGTGATGTCCTGCGCCTCGCGCTATCCGCGCGTGGCGGAGGTTTTCATGAAGTCCGGACCGGAGCGCTGCGACGCCGAGGTGGCAGCCTTCCTGCGTGCAGCGCAGGCGCAGGGTCTCGTCGACATCTCCGACGTCGCCATGGCGGCCACGCAGTTTCTCAGCCTGATCCAAGGCAAGGAGATCCTGAAATGGGCTCTCTCGATGAAGACGCCGAGCCCGGTCCGCCATCGCGCGCTGATCGAGAATGGCATCAACGTGTTTCTGGCGGCCTATGAGCGACGTCCCGCGGCCGTGAAGGAGACGCGGCGAAAGCCGGCGAAGGCATCTGCGCGCCGCTAGTATCAGGGCGGCTCAGGCGCCCAGCACGTCGGCAAGCCGCCAATCCCCGGCGGCGAGTTCCTTCAGGAACAGTTCGGCCTCGATCTCCTGCAGATGCGACAGCATCAGCGCGCGCGCGGCCTCGCCGTCACGCCGGCCGATCGCCTCGACGATTCCGGCGTGATGATCGGTGCCGCACGCCGGCGTGTCGTGGCGACGGTAGAGCAGGATGATGAGCGAGGAGCGCGCGATCAGCTCCTTCAGGAAGCCGAGATAGATGCTGTGGCCGCTCATCTCGGCGACGAGACGATGAAATTCGCCGGAGAGCCGCACCGAGGCGCGCGTATCGCCGCGCAGCTCCGCCTCGCGCTCCTCGGCGAGATGGCGCTGCAGGCGGTCGATCCAGGCCGGGGACGCCGCATCGATCGCGTGATCGACGATGGCAGGCTCGATCAGGCGCCGCGCCTCGAACACTTCGCGGGCGTCAGCGGGAGTCGGGCGCGCGACGAAGGCGCCGCGGTTCTTCTCGATGTTGACGATGCCCTCATGCGCGAGCTGCTGCAGCGCGGTGCGCACCAGCGTGCGGCTCGCGCCGTAGATGTCGCCGATCTCGTCCTCGCCGAGCTTCGTGCCCGGCAGCAGGCGATGTTCGAGGATCGCGGCGGTCACGCCCTCCCGGATACGGCTGACGCGATCGCTCGCATCTGGCGCATCGGATTTCGGGCGGGTCTTGGCGGCCATTGGTGTGAGGGCTCGATCGGCGACGTTCGGCCGAATGGTAGTCGACGAGCTGTATCCAATCACAGGCGAAACTTTATACAATCCGCGCTCGTTTTGTGTGCAGATGGGTGCGCCGACACCGGCCGGCCAAACGAGCCGGAATTTGACCTAACGATCTGACTCCACTGCACAGTTTTCCGGAGCCGGTCGGCTGAGGGCTATTGGCACGGAGCTTGCGGAGAGAGGCGAGCATCGCCCCTGCTCGGACACGCCATGGCCACTCCCGCCGCTCTCGAACTGGTCGCCGTCACCAAGCGCTACGACACCACGCTGGCGGTCGACAACGTCAACCTGAAGATCCCGGCCGGCACCTATTGCTGCCTGCTCGGCCCCTCCGGCTGCGGCAAGACGTCGACCCTGCGCATGATCGCGGGGCACGAGGCGGTCAGCGAGGGCGACATCATCCTCGGCGCGCAGAACGTCACCGATCTCGAGCCGGCCAAGCGCGGCACGGCGATGATGTTCCAGTCCTACGCGCTGTTTCCGCATCTCTCGGTGCTGGACAATGTCGCCTTCGCCCTGAAGATGCGCGGCGTCGACAAGCCGACGCGGCACAAGCGCGCCGGCGAATTGCTCGAGCTGGTCGCGATGAGCCAATATGCGGGCCGTCTTCCGGCGCAGCTGTCCGGCGGCCAGCAGCAGCGCGTCGCACTCGCCCGCGCGCTCATCACCGAGCCGCAGATCCTCCTGCTCGACGAGCCGCTCTCCGCGCTCGATCCGTTCCTGCGCGTCAGGATGCGCGGCGAGCTGAAACGGCTGCAGCGCGAGCTCGGCATCAGCTTCATCCAGGTCACCCACGGCCAGGAAGAGGCGATGGCGCTCGCCGACCACATCGTGGTGATGAACCACGGCCGCATCGAGCAGCAGGGCACCGCCCGCGACATCTTCCATCATCCCCGCACCGAATTCGTGGCGCGCTTCATCGGCGGCCACAACGTGCTCAGCGACGCCGGCAAGCTCATCGCCGTCCGCGCCGATCAGCTCGGCATCGTGCCGTTCACTGACGGCGCATTCGGTGCGCCGGCGCTGCTGACCCAGACCGAGTACCAGGGCTCCTACATCGCCGTCTCGCTCACGCTCGACGACGGCACGGCCCTGTTCTCCCACGTTCCCGAAGCCGCCTTCGACGTCCACCCGTTCCGTCCGGGCGACCGCGTGCTGGCGACCTGGGATCCCGCCAAGGCGCAACCCCTGCAATAGCGCCGATCGACCACTGGAATGCGCAACAGAGGAGTGATGACATGACCGAGACCACCAGGACGAAGGGCGTCAGCCGCCGCACGCTGCTCAAGGGCACCGCAGGTCTCGCCGGCCTTGCCGCCGGCTCGGGGGCGATCACCGGCTTTCCCTACGTGAAGTCCGCCGACGCGAAGGTGCTTCGCTATCTCGGCACCGCCGTCAACGAGGGCGACGACATCGCGAAGCAGTGCCTGAAGGACACCGGCATCAAGATTGAATACATCACCGCGACCACCGACGACGTCACCAAGCGCGTGATGACCCAGCCGAACTCCTTCGACGTGCTGGACACCGAGTATTTCTCGCTGAAGAAGATCGTTCCGTCGGGCAACATCCTCGCGCTCGACGCCAGGAAGATCAAACAGTTCGACAACATCACGCCTGTCTTCACCAAGGGCGAGACGCCCGGCGGCAAGAAGATCGGCGGCCAGGGCACCGCGCCCTGGAAGGTGCTCTACCTCGAAGGCAAGGACTCCAAGAAATTCGCGACGTCGGCGACCGAATTCGTGACGCTGATCCCCACCGTCTACAACGCCGACACGCTCGGCATCCGCCCCGACCTGATCAAGCGGCCGATCAGCTCGTGGTCCGAGCTGCTCAATCCCGAGTTCAAGGGCAAGGCCTCGATCCTCAACATCCCCTCGATCGGCATCATGGACGCCGCGATGGTCGTGGAAGCCTCCGGCAAGTACAAATATGCCGACAAAGGCAACATGACCAAGGAAGAGATTGATCTCACCATGAAGGTCATGACCGAAGCCAAGAAGGCCGGCCAGTTCCGCGCCTTCTGGAAGGACTTCAACGAGAGTGTCAACCTGATGGCCTCGGGCGAGACCGTCATTCAGTCGATGTGGTCGCCGGCGGTGACGAAGGTGCGCTCGATGGGCATCCCCTGCACTTTCCAGCCGCTCAAGGAAGGCTACCGCTCCTGGGCCTCGGGCTTCTGCGTCTCCAAGGGCGTCTCGGGTGCCAAGCTCGAATGGGCCTATGAGTTCGTGAACTGGTTCCTGTCAGGCTATGCCGGCGCCTATCTCAACCGTCAGGGCTACTACTCCGCCGTGCTCTCCACCGCGAAGGCGCACATGGAGCCCTACGAGTGGGCGTACTGGATGGAAGGCAAGCCGGCCGAGAAGGACATCAAGGCGCCCGACGGTTCGCTCCTGGAAAAGGCAGGCGCCGTGCGTGACGGCGGCTCCTACGAGGACCGCATGGGCGCCGTCGCGTGCTGGAATGCCGTGATGGACGAGAACGACTACATGGTCCGCAAATGGAATGAGTTCATCGCGGCGTAACGTGATGGACACCTCCGAGGACATCCTGCATCACGCATCCCCGGACGCCGTCCGGGGATCTGAGACGGCGCGCCGCGGCAAGGCTGCGCGCCTGTCACCGTCCTTCATCTCCTGGCTCCAGGCCGGGCCGATGATGCTGGTGTTTCTCGCCTTCTTCCTGATCCCGCTGGTCTTCGTCGTCATCGTTTCGTTCTGGGATTACAACGAATACCAGTTGCTGCCGGCCTTCTCCGGCCGCGGTTATACCGACACGTTCGAAGGCTGCATCGCGCAGCTCCCCGAACTCTGCACGATCGGCAAGACCTATCTGAAGACGCTGAAGCTGTGCTTCCTGGTCTGGGCGATCACGCTGTTCATCGGCTTCTGGGTCGCCTATTTCCTCGCCTTCCACGTCAAGTCCAAGACCTGGCAGATGGGCCTGTCGCTGCTGTGCACGATCCCGTTCTGGACGTCCAACGTGATCCGCATGATCGCCTGGATTCCACTGCTCGGGCGCAACGGCCTGGTGAACTCGGGCCTGATGAAGACGGGCCTGATCAACCACCCGATCGAATGGCTGCTGTTCTCCGAATTCTCCGTGGTGCTGGCGCTGGTGCACCTCTTCACCTTCTTCATGGTGGTGCCGATCTTCAATTCGATGATCCGCATCGACAAGTCGCTGATCGAGGCCGCTTATGACGCCGGCGCGACCGGCTTCCAGACGCTCGTCAACGTCATCATTCCCCTGGCCAAGCCCGGCATCGTGATCGGCTCGATCTTCGTCATCACCATCGTGATGGGCGACTTCATCACCATCGGCGTGATGGGCGGCCAGCAGATCGCCGCCGCCGGCAAGATCATCGAGACGCGCGTGAACGCGCTGCAATTCCCGGCGGCCGCCGCGAACGCCGTGATCCTGCTCGTCATCACCTTCCTGATCATCACCATGATGTCGCGCATCGTCGACATCAAGAAGGAGCTCTGAGCATGAGGGAAGGACGTCCTCGCTCTTTCTACGTGCTCGCGATCTTCTTCGCGGCCTATGTGCTGTTCCTCTACGGACCAATGATCGCGATCTACGTGCTGTCGTTCCAGGGGCCACAGGGCGGCCTCACCTTCCCGATGAACGGCGTCTCGACCTTCTGGATCGCAAAGCTGTTCCAGGGCACCGGCATCGTCGATCTCGGCGCGGCCTTTCGCCGCTCGCTGCTGCTTGGCCTTGTCGTGATGGTCCTCACCGTCGTGCTGTCGGTCGCCGCGGGCATGGCGTTCCGCCGCAAGTTCAAAGCGCAAGGCATCCTGTTCTATTCGGCGATCGCGAGCCTGATCGTGCCCTCGATCATCACCTCGCTGGGCATCTCGCTCGAATTCCGCATCATCGACGACCTGATCAAGGCGCATTGGAACGAGAATTTCGAGACCTCGATGGGCCTGCTCACCTCCGGGCTCGGCGCGCATCTGACCTGGACGCTGCCGTTCGGCCTGCTCATCATGTTCGCGATCTTCAACCGCTTCGATCCCAGGCTCGAGGAAGCCGCGCGCGATCTCGGGGCGACGCCGTGGCAGACGTTCCGCCATGTCGTACTGCCGATCATCCTGCCCTCGGTGATCGGCATCGGCCTGTTCGGCTTCACGCTGTCCTGGGACGAGCTCGCGCGCTCCAGCCAGGCGATCGGGGCGGTGAATACATTGCCGCTCGATCTTCAGGGCCTCACTACGACAGTGACGAACCCCGACATCTATGCGCTCGGCACCGTGATCTCGGCCGTTTCGTTCACGGTGATCGCGCTTGCGCTCGGCACCATCGCCATGCTCAACAAGCGGCAGGCGGCCAAGGGCTCGGACGCCGGCAAGGGACTCGTCTGACAAGGGACTTGTCTGATCCGATGCGGCTGCACGTCGTCAATCCAAACACCACCGCGTCGATGACGGCGAAGATCGCCGCTGCGGCGCGCAGCGTCGCCCTGCCCGACACGGTGATCGATGCACGTCAGCCGACGATGGGCCCGGTCTCGATCGAGGGATTTTACGACGAGGCGTTCGCCGTCCCCGGCATGCTCGGCTGCATCCGTGACGCCGACCGTGACGGCGCGGAGGCCCACATCATCGCCTGCTTCGACGACACCGGCCTCGATGCCGCGCGCGCCGCCGCGAAAGCGCCGGTGATCGGCATCGGCGAGGCCGGCTTCCACATGGCGAGCCTGGTCGCCGCGCGCTTCGCCGTGGTGACGACGCTCGGTGTGTCCATTATTCCGATCGAGCACAATCTGAGGAAATATGGGCTCGCCGAACGCTGCACCCGCGTCCGTGCCGCCGAAGTGCCGGTGCTGGCACTGGAAGAGCGCAACACCGATGCGCTCGGCAAAATTTCGGCGGAGATCACTTCCGCAATCCGTGACGACCGCGCCGAGGCCATCGTGCTAGGCTGCGCCGGCATGGCCGATCTCGCCGCGGAGCTCGCCGCCACGCACGGCCTGCCCGTGGTCGACGGCGTCGCCGCAGCGGTGACGCTGGCCGAATCACTGGTGCGGCTGGGACTGACGACGTCGCGGCTCGGCCCGTACGCCGCGCCGCGGGCGAAACCCTATGATGGATTGTTGTCGGGCTTTCGTCCGTAGGTGCAGCACCACATACCTCTGGACTGCATCAGCAGAGCGTCAGTGTGCCCGGCCGACAACAGCGCAAGCTTTTCGCGGCATCGAGTTCCATAATTGTTGTCGCGCCTGTTGCGACCTGCGAGCCTGCGAAGACTTTGATTCGGGGCGCACGCGGGGGCGGAGCATGACGAGATACTTGTCTGCAATGATTGCAGGAGCACTGGCCTGCGCCGCTGTCGCGGGTTCGGCATTGGCCGCCGACATGCCGGTGAAGGCACCGCCGGCTGCGGCGCCGTCATGGTCGGGATTTTACGCCGGTGTTTCGATCGGCGCTCGCTGGGCTGCCAACGACTGGCAGACCAGTGACGTCTCCCCGAACTTTGCCGGCGCGATCGTCCCGACAGCGGGCACAGGCGGCGCAATCGACAGCGTCGCGGCCAGGTTCGGGGGCTATCTCGGCTACAACGCACAGATATCGACATCCTGGATCGCCGGCGTGGAG
The DNA here is from genome assembly GCF_001556045.1 of Bradyrhizobium sp. CCH5-F6. Classification (GTDB taxonomy): domain Bacteria; phylum Pseudomonadota; class Alphaproteobacteria; order Rhizobiales; family Xanthobacteraceae; genus Bradyrhizobium. The sequence continues at coordinate 23,620 of NZ_LSIC01000003.1, read as the reverse complement.
GCCGATTTCGGGTGGGCCGACAACAAGAAGACGGCGACTCCCTTACCGGGCACAGCTGGGCTCTTCTTCGGCGCCCCTTTGGTCGGCCTTCCATCCGGCACCGTTAAGGAAACATGGGACGGCAGCCTCCGTGGTCGTCTCGGTTATCTCGTCGGGCCCGCTACCTTGGTCTACGGCACGGGCGGCGTGGCGTGGCAGCGCCTCGAACTGAGCGCCAATTGCACCGTCGTTCCCGGAAACTCGTTCTGCTTCGGCAGTGCTCACAATGAAACCTATGCATCGACCAGAGTCGGCTGGACCCTCGGTGGCGGTGTCGAGCACATGATTGGCGGCAATTGGCTTGCGCGCGTCGATTACCGCTATGCCGATTTCGGGACTTGGAGCCAGACCTTCTTCACTGCAGGGGGAGTCGGGATCGGATTCGACGACCGCTTCACCGCGCACGTGAAGGCCCGCACCCACACCGCGACGGTCGGCATCGCCTACAAGTTCTGAAGCGGACTCACTGACAAGAGGCCGCGATCCGCGACGACCGTGCCGAAGCCATACACGGTCTCTGCCGTGATCGACGGCGTCCCTGGCAGCCGTGACGCTGGCCGAATCGCTGGTGCGGCTTGGGCTGACGACATCGCGGCTCGGCCCGTATGCGGCCCCGCGGTCGAAGACTTCCGGAATGTTGTCGAGCTTCGAGTCGTAAGCGTTGCGCAACTGTGCCGCTCCCTGCCGGAAGCGGCGTGTCCTGTCGGCAACATCGTGACCCTATTGCAGCATCGAGTTCCACAATCGTTGTCGCGCTCGCTGCGACCTGCGAGTCTGCAAGAATTCTGATTCGGGACGCGCGCGGGGGCGGTGCATGACGAAATACTTGATCTCAATCGTTGCCGGGACGCTGGCATGGGCTGCCTTGATAGGCCCGGCACTGGCCGCCGACATGCCGGTGAAGGCGCCGCCGGCTGCGGCGCCGTCATGGTCGGGATTTTACGCCGGTGTTTCGATCGGCGCCCGCTGGGGAGACAATGACTGGCGGACCAGCGACGTCGCGCCCGGTCTCGGCGTTGGCATCTTCGTTCCAACGGCCGGGACCGGCGGCGCGATGGATAGCGTCGCGGCCAGGTTCGGCGGCTATCTCGGCTACAACGCGCAGGTCTCGACGTCCTGGGTTGCCGGTGTCGAAGCAAATTTCGGCTGGGCCGATGCCAGCAAGAGGGCCAATCCCGCACCGGGGATCACAGGTCTCTTTTTCGGCGCACCGATGAATGGACTCCCCACCGCCTCGGTGAAGGAAACGTGGGACGGCAACCTCCGCGGCCGCCTCGGCTATCTCGTCGCACCCGCCACCTTGGTCTACGGCACGGGGGGCGTGGCGTGGCAACGCCTCGAATTGAACGCCAATTGCACCGTGTTTCCCGGAAGCTTCTGCACCGGCGCCACTTACAACGAAACCCATGCGTCGACTCGAGTCGGATGGACCGTCGGCGGCGGCGTCGAGCAGATGATCGCCGGTCACTGGCTGGTGCGCGCCGACTACAGCTACGCCGATTTCGGGACGTTCACCCAGACCTTCTTCACCGCGAACGGACTCGCGTTCGACGACCGCTTCACCGCACATGTGAAGGCCCGCACCCACACCGCAACGGTCGGCATCGCCTATAAGTTCTGAGGCGGAAGCACCGACTCGCGCTCCGTCGAACCAGCTCGGCATTGCCTGCCTGGACGGGGACCTGCTGCGTACCGTTGCATTGAGAGCAAGTCGGTATCCCGAAACCTCTTTTTTGGCGAATTCTGTTTGGTCTGGGCGGGCCAGCCTCTTTTTGGTCCCAATTGTTGCCGATCAGTAACACTTTCAGGACGTCCACGGCGGCTCTGAGTCGCTGCTCTGCGCCATTCGCCAAAGTTTCAGTTTGGGTTTTGTCAGCGATGAACGATCTCGCAGCGGACACACGGTCCAACCCCCTGCTTCGGCTTGGCGGCCAGCCCATTGCGCTGACCGCTGCAGCCCTCCTGTTGCTGATTGCGGGAGCGACTTCAATCGCGATCTGGCGTGCCTATACCGGTGCCGCCCCGGAGACCGACCGGGTGGTGGCATCGCGGCAGCTCCAGGCCGGCACGGCCCAGGCATCCGAGCAGCTGGTCGAGAAGACCAAGGGACTGGAGGCGACGCAGCAGGAATCCATCGACCAGCTCCAGCTGGTGCAGGACCAGCTCCTCACGATGAAGCGGCTGATGGCGGCGCAGCAGGCGGATACCAAGCGGCTGTCCGAGCAGGTCGCAAGCCTGAACGAATCCATCGATGGCCTGCGGCAGTCCTTTGCCAGTGCACGGACGACCGACGTCGAAACGCCGTCGGTTACCCGCAGGAAACCGGCCCGGCACCGCGTCCACGCCAGCGCGCGCAAGCGCTCGCGGAGCTGAGCCGATCACCGCGTGACGGAACTTTATTTTCGCCACTTGTGAACTGGATCACATTCGCCCGTATGATTCCGCGCGATGCTCGCCCTTACCGGATGGCGTGAGCCGATTTCAATATCCGGGGCTGGCAAGGTCGTTGACGGTATACTGCGTCAACGGCCTTGTTCTTTAACAGGGCTCCCGCCTCACTCGCAGACGTCGACCCGGCGGTATCGCCATCCCGACGGCGTCATGACACGCTTCCGCGCGACATAGCAGCCGCCATACCCGTCATCATACCCGACGCCATAATAGTAGGGACCGCCGTAATAGGGGTAACCGTAGCCGTAGTAACCGCCGTAATAGCCGGCACCGGCGATACCCGCACCGATTGCGAGCCCCGGCCAGAAACCGCCGCCATGCCAGTGGCGGTGCCCCCAGCCGCCTCCGCCGTGGAAGCCTCCCCCATGGAAGCCGCCGCCCCGCGCCTCAGCCACTTGCGGCACCGACAGCCCGACCGCCACCACGGTCAACGCCGCCATGATCATCTTGCGTAACATCACTCGATCCTCCGCGTGGACACGCTCCACGCTTCAAGCAGGACCAAAGCTAACGTCACTTGGGAATCCGTGACAGCCACACTGTCTCACTTCCGCGCGAGCGTCAGCAGCCGCGGCAGATGCTCTTGACCTTCTTGTCGAGCTGCTTGTTCTCGGCGTTGATGGTGGCATCAGCCGCTCCGCCTCCGCCGGTGCCGGTGGTGACTCCGGCGCCCGGGCCGGATGATTGTGCCGTACCCAGGCTGTTGGTGCCGGGGGGCGGAGCCGGCGAATTGGCAACGCCTCCGGTCGATCCCACAGAGCCTCCGGTCGACCCGCCAACGCCGCCGGTCGCTTGAGCGAACGAAACGGCCGGCATCGCCGCCAGTGCGAAGATCACGGTCATGGTCTTGATGGAGTTGATTGCGGACGATCGGGCCATCGGATTCTCCTTTGCCGGTCAACCGCTGCGGCGAAGACCGGTTCCGGAACAAATGCCGTCACATCAGCTTGAAGACCAGGAGGCCAAATCACGATGACCGATCGCGATCCCTTTGCAGAGGGCGAACGCGCCGCGCGCGAAAACATTCCGGCTGAAGCCAATCCGTATTCAGACGGCAGCGACGAGCATGCGCTCTGGGCCGCCGGCCATGAGAGGATCGCAGGCGCGATCGAAGCGAGTGAATCCGAGGGAAGCTGATCTCAGCCGATCCGCTTCAGGCCCTTCTTGAAGCGCGGACCGTTGGCCACGTAGAACCTGGCCGCACTGCCCATCTTCTGGACCTGCGCATCATCGAGCGTGCGGATCACGCGCGCCGGCGAGCCGATGATCAGCGAGCGCTCGGGGAACTCCTTGCCCTCGGTGATGACGGAGCCGGCACCGACGATGCTGTTGTGGCCGATCTTCGCGCCGTTCATCACGATCGAGCCCATGCCGATCAGCGCGCCCTCCTCGACGGTGCAGCCGTGCAGGATGACGTTGTGGCCGACGGTGCAGTTCTTCCCGATCACCAGCGGAAAGCCGAGATCGGTGTGGCAGGTCGAGCCGTCCTGCACGTTGGCGCCCTCGCCGATCTCGATCCACTCATTGTCGCCGCGCAGCACCGCGCCGAACCAGACGCTCGCACCCGGCTTCAGGCGCACGCGGCCGATCACGGTGGCGGTCTCGGCGATGAAATAATCGCCGTCGGCGGGAAGATCGGGCGCCTGCCCGTCGAGCTCGTAGATCGCCATGGAGGTCTCCTGTCGCGTTGCCCCTTGGCATAGCCAAACGGCGGCGCAGAGGCAAAGGGCCGGCCGCGCTCAAAGCACGGGCATCAGACCAGAATGCCGGCCGCCCGCAGCGTCATCAGGAAGAAGGTGCCGCTCATCATGCTCCAGAAGCTGGCGATGACGGTCGCCATCATCACGAACTCGACACGGCGGCTTTCCACCCGGATGCCGCGCAGCGTGTTGCGCATGATGATGAAGGGCGCGGCGAACACCAGGAACGGAACCGCCGCGAAGGTTTTCGGCGCGACGCCGTCCTGCAGCAGGCCGAAGCCGGCGGGCCGCGGCGCCAGCGCCTGGTATCCGTTCACGAGCGCGCCCGCGAGCGCGAAACCGATGCAGATCGAGAAAAAGGTATTGAGAGCTTCAGGTGTCATCGGAACGGTCCGCCCTTACGCAACGCCACCTCCTTCCTGTGACAAAGAGTGCGGGTTAACGCTACATTATCCTTAAGGGAAGGTTAACACGGCCGGCCGGGCCATGCAGGGCCGCCCCCGTTCCCCGCAGGCCGGAACGCTCCGCGAAATCGCCGTCGCATGCCATATTCGCCGCTGATTCGTCGGCCACCGGCCGATGTCCGGATCGACTTGCGCAACTCATGACGGTGTTTTCGGCAGCTCCCATCAGGCCCCCCCGCACGCGCACCCGCGGGCACGTCGTTCCGATCGTGCTCGGGGGCATTGCCGCCGCATGTGCCGTCGCGCTCGTCGCCTATCTGCTGTGGCCGACCTGGCGCACCAGGGGCGCGAACGCGCCGGATAAGCTGCCGGTGAGCATCGGCGGCACGCTGTTCAACCTGCCGACGGCTGCGATCCGCATGAAGATCCAGCGGCACTCGGGGCCGCAGGAGCGCATCGATCTCGACTTCCTCTATCCGTCGCTGGAGCCGCCCGGCGCGCCCAAGCACGTCACCGCCGACACCGTGGAAACGGCGTTGCAATCGATCGACCGCATCTTCCTGTCGATCGCGGCCCATCACGATGCGCTCGCGCCCGAGCAGCGGACGGCGACGATCTATCCGCGCTACCTCGATCAGGCCGCGACGACGCCCGTGGACGGGCTGACGATGCGGATGTTCCGCACCGATACGCCTTACGGCAGCGAGGATCTCTATTCCGCTGCGAGCCCCGCGCTGACCGCGCGCTGCACGCGCGATGCGGCCACCCCGGGCATGTGCCTCTCGGAGCGCCGCGTCGGCGGCGCCGACCTCACCTTCCGCTTTCCACGCAGCTGGCTGTCGCAATGGCGTGACGTCGCGGACGCGATGGACAGGCTGACGGCGCAGCTGCGCGGGCCGAAGAGCTGAGCTCGGCCGCTCTCCCCTGGCCCGCCGCAAGTCCGAAGCCCTGACAAAACATCGAAAACAACCCCATGCACAGTAGCCAAGCCTCTGCGCTTGTTCGTATTTTTCGAAGTAAATTTGACCCATCGGGCATGGGGTGACGGTCGCGGAGGCGACCGCGCAGCTCCGGGTTCTCGACAGGACATAGCTCTCGCGGCGGCGAGGTCCGTCCACCCCTGACAGAGGCCTCAGTCCCGAATCTTCTGCGCCCGATACAGGCTCGGCGTCGTCCCGACCGCCTTGCGGAAGGCGCGGTTGAAATTGGCCTGCGACGAAAATCCCGTGGCGTAAGCAATGTCGACCAGCGGACGATCGCTGGTCGACAAGAGATGCCTGGCGAGGTCGAGGCGCTGCCGGCTGACATATTCATGCGGCGCCGCGCCGGTCGCGGCCTTGAAGCTGCGGGAGAAATGCGCCGGGCTCATGCAGGCCACTGACGCCAGATCCTTCACTGTGAATTCTCGATCGACGGACGCCGCGATGAACTCCGTCACGCGCGACAGGCGCCTGGCGTCCAGCGGTTTCTGAACGGCATGGGATTGCTTCAGGCGGACCGAGGTGGCCGAATAGCTGTGAACGAGATGAGCCGACAGGGCCCGTCCCAGGCTCTCGATCAGGAGGCGACCGGTCGAGGTCTCATGTTCGAGCTCGCCAAGGATCCGGTCCGCGACGTGCTCGATGAAGATGTCCTGGTCGATGCTCTCGTAGCGGATCGACATTCCGGACGGGTCGATGTCGAGATCCCTGAGCATTGTATCATCGAACGGTTCGCCCGGCAGGAAGACATGCAGGCATTCCTGCATCGGGTTCTCGACGCGGATGAAATCCTCGCGGATGCCGGCCGGACAGAGCCAAACGGTGCCCCTCCTGGCGAAGGTGCGCTGACGCATCCCCGCGCCCTCGCGGTCGACCACCGAATTGCCGCGGAGCAGGATCGCGATCTCGGTGTCGCGCGGCAATTGCGGCGGCAGATCGCCCGGATCATGGGTCCAACGCTCCGCGAGCAGGTGCGACCAACGCCGCTCGTTGGATGTCTGAAGCATTCTGCCGGTAACATATTTATCGACAGAATTGCCGAGCATACCCATCGTGTCTCTCCGTCAGATAACGCGATGTGCGGGTCATAGGTAGTGCCGGATCCAGCAATTAGCATGCCAGAGACCGGCCCGGGCGTCCACCGGCCGAGAGCAGGCTGGGACAACAACACCGCACATTTTGAGAAGCCAGGCCGGGCCTGACGACCGCATCCTTCGGATTGCCTCAAATCAGGAAGCGGAGAGATCCATGGCAAGGACCACGGTCATCGGCGCATGCCCCCACGATTGCCCGGACACCTGCTCGATTCTGACCACGGTCGAGGACGGCAAGGCCGTCGCCGTCCGCGGCAATCCCGACCATCCGTTCACGCGCGGACGGCTTTGCGTCAAGGTCAACAACTACGAGGAGCGTGTCTACAGTGACAAGCGCGTCCTGTATCCGCTCAAACGCGTCGGACCGAAGGGCACCAGGCAATTCCAGCGGATCTCCTGGGAGGAAGCGCTCGCGACCATTGCCTCGCGCTGGACATCCGTCATTGCCGAGGATGGTGCGCAGGCGATCCTACCCTACAGCTATCTGGGCACGCAGGGCATCATCAATGGGCTGAACGTCGGCGATCCCCTCTTCAACAAGCTCGGCGCGACGGTTCTGGAGCGCACCTTCTGCGATTCCGGCTCTTGCACCGCGTACATGATGACGATCGGGCACACGCCGGGCGTCGATCCCGAAAGCTTCGTGCACTCGAAGTACATCATCCTGTGGGCCTGCAACACACTGAGCACAAACTCGCATCACTGGCCGTTCATCGAGCAGGCCAAAAAGGCCGGTGCCAAGCTCGTGGTGATCGATCCCGTCCGCACCCGCACCGCCCGCCTCGCCGACTGGCATATTCCGATCCGTCCCGGCACCGACGCTGCGCTGGCGCTCGCGATGATCCACGTCATCATCAAGGAGAATTTGATCGATCGCGACTATATCGACAAATACACCGTGGGCTACGACGAGCTGGCCGAACGGGCGTCCAGCTACACACCCGAATTCGCCTCGCAGGAAACCGGCATTCCGGTCGACGACATCGTCAAGCTGGCGCGGGAATATGCGACGACACCTCCGGCCGTCGTGCGCATCGGCGTCGCGGTCGAGCGGCATGCCGGCGGCGGTCAGACCGTGCGTGCGATCGCCTGTCTTCCGGGACTGATCGGCGCCTGGAAGCACGTCGGCGGCGGGCTGCTCCAGCTCCCGATCTGGGCTTTCCCGGTCAGATGGGACGTGCTGATGCGTCCCGATCTCCAGCCGGAGAAGATGCGCGTGCTCAATTCCTGGCGCCTCGGAGCGGCGCTGACGGGCGAACTCGGCTTCGATCCACCGATCAAGGCGCTGTTCGTCTACAACGCCAATCCAATGGCGATGGTGACCGAACAGGGCAAGCTCGAAAAGGGATTGGAACGCGAGGATCTCTTCACCGTCGTCAGCGAGCACTTCCTGACCGACACTGCGAAATACGCCGACATCGTTCTGCCTGCGACCACGCAGCTCGAGCAGAAGGACATCATGTTCTCCTGGGGGCATCTTTATCTATCCTACAACAACCAGGCGATCGCGCCGCTCGGCGAAGCCGTGTCCAACACCGAGCTGTTTCGCCGGCTCGCGCGCGCGATGGGCATCACGGACCCCTCCTTCTTCCGGAGCGACGACGAGATCATCGAAGCCTCCCTCGACTGGAGCAGCCCGGTTCTGGCAGGCATCACGCTCGACGACGTCAAGGCCAAGGGCTACGCGCGCCTCAACATGCCCGCGCCGGCCGACTGGGCACCACACCGCGAGGGAAATTTTCCGACCGCATCAGGGAAGTGCGAGTTCAGCTCGAGCATCGCCGCCGGCGGCAACTTCGTGGTGCCGCTGTTCCGCCAGGGCTACAATGGCGATCAGGACGCCGCGCCGGTCGATCCTCTGCCCCACTACATCCCGCCGAACGAGAACCCGCGCACGGCGCCCATGCTCGCAACGCGCTATCCGCTCAGCCTGATCTCGCCGAAGAGCCACGCCTTCCTGAATTCGAACTACGGCAACCTGCCGGCGCAGACCGCGCAAGCGGGCGAGGAACAAGCGGTGCTCCTCAATCCGGACGATGCGGCACAGCGTGGCATCGTCGCGGGCGCGCCCATTCGCGTGTTCAACGATCGTGGCGCGTTCGAGGCCTTCGCGACCGTTTCGGCCGACGTCATGCCGGGTGTGGTGGTGGCCCCGTCCGGCTACTGGCAGCGATCCAATCGCAGGGCGCGACGGTTCACGTGCTGACGCCTCCCGCCTTCGCCGACCTCGGCCGTGCCCCAACATTCTCGGACATCCTCGTTCAGGTCAGCGGGGCCTGACGATGACATATGTGGTCACCGACAATTGCCGCGGCTGCCGCTACACCGAATGCGTTACCGTCTGTCCCGTGGAGTGTTTCCACGTCGACGACACCATGACGTACATCGATCCGGAAAACTGCATCGATTGCGGTGGCTGCGCGCCGGCTTGCCCGGTCGGCGCGATCGAGCCCGACTACCGCCTCGCCGCGGACAAGAAGTACTGGATCGACGTCAACCGCAAGCGCGCGAGCGAAACTCCCGTCATCAGTGCGCGCCTGCCGGCCCTGCCGGGGGCCGATGAACGCAGGCAGGCGCTGGGCCGATGACGGGGTCCGCTGCAAACAAAAACCGCATCGCCGTCGTCGGCAGCGGACCGAGCGGCTTCTACACCACCGAGGCCCTGTTGCGCTCGGGCGTGCCCTTGACTGTCGACATGTTCGAGCGGCTCCCGGTACCGTACGGGCTGGTGCGGTTCGGCGTAGCCCCCGACCATCCGAAGCTCAAGCAGGTCACTGCGGCCTTCGACCGGATCGCCGCCATGCCCGGGTTTCGCTTCATCGGCGGCGTGACCATCGGAGACGACCTCACGATCGACGAGCTGCGCGAGGCCTATGACGCCGTCGTGCTAGCGACAGGCGCGGAACTGAGCCGGGCGCTCGACATCCCCGGCGAAGCTCTCCCGGGCAGCCATACGGCGGGCGAATTTGTCGCGTGGTACAACGGACATCCGCAGTTTGCGGATCTGCGGTTCGATCTCCATCATGAGACCGCGATCGTCATCGGCCACGGCAATGTCGCTCTCGACGTGGCGCGCATCCTCGCCAAGACCGCGGACGAGCTGCGCCGGACCGACATCGCGCGCCACGCGCTCGACGTGCTCGCCGAGAGCCGGATCCGCGAAATCCACGTCGTCGGCCGCGGCGGACCGGCGCAGGCCAGGTTCACCGCAAAGGAATTGCGTGACTTTCTCGAACTCGACACATGCGACACTTGCGTCGACATGGGCAACGTCGCCCCCGATGAATTCGAGCCGCGACCTCCCGACGATCCGGAGCTGACCGAAAAATTGTCGTTGCTGCGCGCGTTCTCGCGGACGTCCGTGACGAAGCAGCGGCGCTGCGTTTTTCGATTTCGTCTGTCACCCGTCGCGCTCCGAGGACGGGACCGCCTGGAGGCCATCGCGTTCAAGCAGGCGTCGGGCGCCATCGAGGACATCGCATGCGGCCTCTCGCTCAGCAGCGTCGGCCGGAAGACCACACCGGTGGCTGGGGTTCCCTACGACGCGCGTCGGGGCGTGCATGCGAACGTCGACGGACGTGTCGCAGTCGATGGTTCGGTGATCGAGGGCCTCTATGTCTGCGGATGGAGCAAACGCGGGCCGAACGGCACGATCGGCACCAATCGCGGCTGCGGGATTGCGACCGCAGAGGCCGTCCTAACGGATATCACCCATCGACGGCCGCGCTCGGATACACCTGAGGCACTGCTTGCGCGCCTGACCGGCCGCGTCGCACGCATCGTGAGCTATCCCGATTGGGGCACGATCGACGCGGCCGAGAAGCGCAGGGGAGCCGAACTGGGCAAGCCCCGGGAGAAATTCGTCACGATCCCCGACATGCTCGCCGCGATGGATGCGTGACGCCGAGCTTTGCAGGCGCCTGCTCTACTCCTGATCGACGAGATCGTCCTCGAGGATGGCCATCTGGAACTGGAACGAGCGATCGTCGTCCTCGTCGTCGACGAAGAGCACGCCGATGAATTCCTCGCCGATATAGACTTCGGCGGAATCGTCCTTCTTCGGCCGCGGCACGACGCGGATCTTGGGATTGCCGAATACGCGCTTCAGATACGCATCTAACTTTCTGACTTCTTTGACGTCCACGGCAAGCCTCCGATCGAAATTGGTCGGCGGGGTTTTAGGACGAGACGCGACGAACCGCCAGCATGAATTGTCAAACAATCTGGGGACGAAAAAGGGCCGGAAATCCGGCCCTTTCACGCGATGTCAAAGGCCCATCGCGTTGATCATCTGATCCATGGTGCGCGACGGCTCGGCGCAGCCGGCCTCGCCGACGATCTTGGCGGGCACGCCCGCGACGGTGACGTTGTGCGGCACCGGCTTGACCACGACCGAGCCGGCGGCGATGCGCGCGCAATGGCCGATCTCGATGTTGCCGAGAATCTTCGCGCCGGCGCCGATCAGCACGCCGTGGCGGATCTTCGGATGACGGTCCTCGTTCTCCTTGCCGGTGCCGCCGAGCGTGACGCCGTGCAGGATCGAAACGTCGTCCTCGATCACCGCCGTCTCGCCGCAGACGAAGCCGGTGGCGTGGTCGAGGAAGATGCCGCGGCCGATGCGCGCGGCGGGATTGATGTCGGTCTGGAACACGGCCGACGATCGGCTCTGAAGGTAATAGGCGAAATCCTTGCGCCCCTTCAGATAGAGCCAGTGCGCGAGGCGATGGGTCTCGATGGCGTGAAAGCCCTTGAAGTAGAGCAACGGGTCGATGAAGCGCGACGTCGCGGGATCGCGATCGTAGATGGCGACGAGATCGGCCCGGAAGGCGTTGCCGATATCGGGATCGTCGCGCAGCGCCTCGTCAAAGGTCTGGCGCACCAGATCGCCCGACAGCGCGGAGTGATCGAGACGGTCGGCGACGCGATGGACCACGGAGTCTTCCAGGCGGCTGTGGTGCAGCACCGTCGAATAGATGAAGGTCGCAAGCTCGGGCTCACGGTGGACGATATCCTCCGCCTCGCTCCTGATCCGGTCCCAGATCGGATCGAGGGATGCGAGCTTTCCTCCCGGATTGACCTGATGCATTGCCATGGATTGCTCTCTCGAATTGGCTTCTTTTGTTGGCTGTATAGCACAGTCTAGGCGACAAAATCCTGACGGGCTTGCCTGAGAGTGAACAGCACCTTGCCCCGCGGGGGCGCGCCAAGGCCTTGAAACACAACAGTTTCTTCTGACGCCCCCAAACGGCGAGGTCGGCTCAACTTGGTCAGGGTTTTGCCAAATTCAAGCGGGGCGGCGTCAAACTATTGGTGAATTCTCCCCGAACCGTTATTGCGATCATGGGTCCGAACGAGGGCGGGAGCGGATTTGAGCATCACCACCGACCGATTGCGCGCGCGCGCCGCTGATACGTTTTGGCTGCGGCTCGCGGCGGTAGCCCTGCCCCTCCTGTTGATCGCGCCGGCGTTCTGGAACGGCTATCCGTTGTTGCAATGGGATACCGGCGGCTATCTGGCGCGCTGGTACGAGGGCTATCTGGTCCCCAGCCGCTCCACGGTGTTCGGCCTCTACCTGCACTATGGCGAGAGTTCCGGCTTCTGGATCAACCTCGCGGTCCAGTCGCTGGCGACGCTGTGGCTGCTGCAGCTCACGCTGCGCGTGCTCTCGATGATGCAGACCTTTCGCTTCGTCGCGATCAGCCTCGGGCTGATCCTGGCGACCGCCCTGCCCTGGCTTGCAAGCATGCTGCTCACCGACATCTTCGCGGGACTCTCGGTGCTGTCGCTGTTCCTGCTGGTCGTCGGAGGACAGCGCACGTCGCGGCTCGAAAAGATCGCGCTGTTCGCCTTCACCGCCTTTGCCGCCGCGACCCACAGCGCGACGCTCGGCGTGCTGTTCGGTCTCTGCGCCGCCGGCTGGATGGCGCGGCCGTTCGTGGGCAAACGGCTTCCGCTTGCCGGATTGACACAGGCGAGCCTCACCATCGTCGCGGGCAGCCTGATGCTGGTGTCGGCGAATTATGCGCTGTCGGGCAAATGGACGTGGACGCCCGGCGGCTATGGCGTCGCCTTCGGCCGCATGATGCAGGACGGCATCGTTGCACAATATCTCAACGACCGCTGCCCGCGCGAACGTTACAAGCTCTGCCCCTATCGCAACGAGCTGCCGACGAGTGCCGACGAATTCCTGTGGGGCAAGAGCATGTTCAACACGCTCGGCCGCTTCGAAGGCATGAACGACGAGATGAGCTACATCGTCGCGCATTCGCTCGCGGATTATCCGGCCTGGCAGGCCGGCGCCGCGTTGCGCGCGATGGGACGGCAATTGCTGCATGTGGCGACCGGCGAAGGCACCAACGGCTGGATCCCGCACACCTACGGCATCATCGAGCGCTACGTGCCTTCGCAAGTCGCGCCGATGCGCGCCGCGCGGCAGCAGCACTGGGACATCAATTTCGACTACGTCAACTGGCTGCATGTCCCCGTCGCGCTGGCCTCGATGCTGGGGCTGGTTGCCCTGCTCGCGCATGCGCTGGCGAAGCGCCGGCTGGACGACCTGACGCTGCTGGCCGCGACGGTGACGCTGGCCTTGCTCGGCAACGCCTTCATCTGCGGCGTGATCTCCGGCCCGCACGACCGCTACGGCGCGCGGATGGTGTGGGTTGCGACGTTCGTGGTGCTGGTGGCGGTCGGGCGGAGGGTTGGGGAGAACAGCAAGAGGCGATGAGATTGAGATGAAACGTCATCGCGTTTTTGTTTTCAGGCGATCTCAGGGGCTGGAACCCGGGACGCATCTAGATTATGGCGCAACGCCCGGCCAGGTCGCGCTTGCCTGGCTGCTCCAGATCGGGGACCAAGACCAAGTCGTTCCGATTCTCGGGACCAAGCTATCTCGAGGAGAATCTCGGGGCGGACAAATTGACGCTCTCTGCCGATGACGTGGAGCGGCTAAATGGCGCGCTCGTTGCTTTCTCGGTTTCCGGTGAACGCTATGGGGCTGCTGCCGCGACCATGTGGATCGCTGAATCGCCACCCACGTTGCCGGCAACGAAGTGAGCGCATCTCGCGGGCAGACGTCTGCGCGCCAGCTCGGCCGGAAGAAAAAGGTTAGATCATCGTGTTCGACGGAAGGATCATCGGTGGCATCACCGTCTTTGTCGCGGTCGCCAAAGCGGGAAGCTATGCCCGCGCCGCCGATCAGGTGGGACTCTCGCGTTCCGGCGTCGGCAAGGCCATCGCGCGCCTGGAAGAGCGGACCGGCATGCGCCTGTTCGACCGGAATAGTCGTGCGCTGAAGCTGACCGATCAAGGGCGCGGCTTCCTGGAGGAAGTGGCGCCCTTGATGGAGCGGCTCGGCGCGATCGCCACGCCCGATTCGCTGGCCGAGGTGCGGGGTCGCTTGCGGGTTTCGACGGATGCCGCGTTCGGCCCCTTCCTGCTGATGCCCGCTCTGCCCGAACTTCTGACGGCACATCCTCGATTGCGGATCGATGTGCTGGTTCGCGATCGAATCGACAATCTTCTGGCCGAGGGGGTCGATGTGGCGATCCGGTTTGGAGACCCCGATGCGCGAGGACTGGACAAGCAGGCCATTCTGCAGAGCCGCGTGGTGACTTGCGCGACGCCCGCCTATCTAGCGGCGCACGGGACACCCGAGGCACCGGAGGATATCGCCGACCGCAGCGGCGTCCGCCTGATCGACGATGTCACCGGCAAGCCGCACAGCTGGGACTTCCTGAACCATGCCGGCGAGACCCGATCGATCGCGCCGGATTGCAGCCTTGTCGTCAACGACGCGCCGCTGCTGGTGGCAGCCGCGCTGAATCATGTCGGTATCGTCCGGCTTCTCGACTTCATTGCCGAGGAGCATCTGCGTGCCGGCCGGCTGGTCGAGGTGTTGCCGACGTGGAATCGGCGGATGTGGCCTGCCTATCTCTACACGCCCGAAACCGCGCACCCCTCTCCGGCCATCCAGGCGTTCAAACGCTTCGTCTTCGAACGCGACTTCCTAAGGCGCGCGCTGATGGACCGTTGACCCACGGTCCCCGCTGTCGCGACATTTCGGAGACGAACCAGAGAGGGGGTCACGCTATTAACAGAGCGAGTTTTCGGATCGGAGACGCGCGAACATGTCCCCTCGAACGGCGATGCTCCTCGCCCTCTGCCTCACCCTCGCCACGCCGGCTCTGGGCCGAGCACAGGAAAGCATCCGCAAGAGCCCCGCCGAGGGACAGAACCGGGCCTTCATCACCGCCGCTTTCGAACGCTGGGCTCGCGCCGAGGGAGACATCTTTGCTCTTCTGGCCGATGACGCGAAATGGCAGATCATCGGTGCCGATCCCGATGTCGCCAAGACCTATCATAGCCGGGAAGCATTGTTGGCGGCGGCCGCGCGCCCGCTCGCCGCGCGGCTGAAGACACCGCTCAAGCCCAACGTCCGCAAGGTCTGGGCGGATGGCGACGATGTGCTGGTCCATTGGGACGGAAGCGCCGAGCTCATCAACGGCAACCTCTACCGGAACAGCTATCTGTGGATCATGACGGTCAAAGACCAGCAGATCGTCGCGGTCACCGCGTTCCTTGACATCCCCGCCTTCAAGGCCGCGCTCGCGTTGCCCGCGCGATCTGATTGAGCCTACCTGCTCCTTTCATTGTATTCTCAAGAGGAAAATCAGTGCCCTGGATCGAAGCGAACGCCAGCGTCCCATTGACGTTGACGGTGAATGGCGTCACCCACCGCCTGGAAGTAGACGCACGCGTGACTCTGCTCGACGCCTTGCGCGAGCATCTGCGACTGACCGGTACCAAGAAAGGCTGCGACCACGGTCAATGCGGTGCCTGCACCGTGCTGGTGAATGGCCGCCGCATCAACAGCTGCCTTTCGCTCGCCGCGATGCATGGCGCGGACGCCATCACCACGATCGAAGGCCTTGGCACCGCGGAGGCTCTGCACCCGCTGCAAGCCGCGTTCGTGGCCGCCGACGGATTGCAATGCGGCTATTGCACCTCTGGCCAGATCTGCTCAGCAGTCGGAATGCTCGAGGAATGGCGCGCAGGCTGGCCGAGCCACGTCGGCGAACATGCCGCTGCCGAGCCGATCGATGCAGCCGAGATCCGCGAGCGGATGAGCGGAAATCTCTGTCGCTGCGCAGCCTATCCGCGGATCGTCGAGGCTATCCAAAGTTACGCCGCCGACGAAGGAGCCTCCGCATGATGCCCTTCGACTATCTCCGTGCCGGCAATGAAGCGGAGGCGCTTCAGGCAGCCGCGGATCGCCCCGGCGCGCGCTTTATCGCCGGCGGCACCAATTTGCTGGATCTCATGAAGCTCGGCGTCGAGCGGCCACCGCATCTGATCGATATAGGCGGACTCGACATGCGCGCCGTGACGAAGGCGCCGGACGGTGGCCTGCGTATCGGGGCGCTGGTGACGAACGCCGAGCTGGCGGCGCACCCGCTGGTGCGGGAACGCTATCCGTTGCTGTCGCAGGCGCTCCTGGCGGGTGCGTCAGGCCAACTGCGCAACAAGGCGACGACCGCCGGCAACCTGCTTCAGCGAACCCGCTGCTACTACTTCTACGACCCCGCTTCACCCTGCAACAAGCGCGAACCGGGGACCGGCTGCGCGGCGATCGGCGGGGTCAACCGGATCATGGCGATCCTCGGCACCTCCGCGCATTGCATCGCGACTCATCCGTCCGATATGGCGGTGGCAATGCGTGCGCTGGATGCGCAAGTCGAGACGCGGCGCCAGGATGGTCAAGTCGAGCTCCGTACGCTCGACGAGCTGTATCGCCTGCCGGGCGAAACGCCGCATATCGAGCACACGCTCGCGATGGGCGAACTGATCACCGCCGTCGTGCTTCCTCCGCCGCCGAAAGGCCGGCAGCGCTACCGCAAGGTGCGCGATCGCGCCTCCTATGCCTTCGCACTCGTATCTGTCGCCGCGACGCTTGCTGTCGAAGACGGCAGGATCGCGCAAGCAGCCATGGCCTTTGGCGGCGTCGCTCCCATGCCGTGGCGAGACCGTGCAGCGGAGGCACTCCTGATCGACCAACCGCCGAGCCAGGCCCTGTTCGACCGCGTCGCGGAGGCCGTAACTTCCGAGGCGCAGGGCCATGGCGGAAATGACTTCAAGATAACGCTGCTGCGGCGGACACTCGCCGCCTGCCTCATGGACCTGACGGGGAATGCGCAATGACCGAGGCACTCCTGAAGATGGATGCGCCCTTCACGGATAGCCTGCTCGACCGCGCGCCGGCCGCGATCGTCGGCACCGCGCTGCCGCGGATCGACGGACCGCGCAAGGTGACGGGCACCGCCCGGTACGCCGCCGAGCATTTTCCGGAGGGCATGGTGCATGGCGTTCTCCTGCGCGCACCGCTCGGACGTGGCCGGATCACCAAGGTGGACACTGCGGAGGCCTTGGCAATGCCCGGCGTCCTCGCGGTGATCCGGGACGAACGGCTGATCCGCAATGGCGGCAGCTTTGCTGGTGCAGCGGCGCCGGTGCAGGGGGTGGAGGACGTCGCCTATTTCGGCCAGCCGATTGGCCTCGTGGTCGCGGACAGTTTCGAGCGCGCCCGCGCGGCAGCGTTGTGCGTACGCTTGGAATTCGATACGGCGCCCGGCGTGTTCGACATGGTTGCAGCGCGTGAAACCGCGCTACCGCCGACCGACGACATCTTCGGCCTCTTCCTCATCCATACCGAACAGGGCGATGTCGCGCGTGCCGCAAGCGAGGCGGCGGCTCTGATTGACGCAGTCTGGCAGACGCCCAGTCAGAGCCATGCGGCGATGGAGCCGCACGCCTCCGTGGCAATTTGGCAGGACGGACGACTGACCTTGCATGGATCCTATCAGTCGCCGGTCGTGACGAGAGATCAGCTGGCGACAGTGATGGGAGTGGAGCCCTCCATGGTTCGGGTCCTGTCATCCTTCGTGGGCGGCGGATTTGGCGGCAAGCTTGGGGTGATGCCCGAGGCCGTGGCGGCGGCGATCGCCGCGCAGCAGCTGGGTCGTCCCGTGAAGGTCGTGATGACCCGCCAGCAGGTGTTCGAGATCACCGGCCGGCGGCCGATGACCTATCAGCGTATGCGGCTTGGCGCGGATGCGGGCGGACGACTCACAGTCGTCCAGCATGAAACGATCAGCGATCAACTCGCGGGCGAGGTATTTTTCGAACCCGCAGGCCTCGCCACGCACCTGCTTTATGCCGGCGCGAACCGGCTGGTCGACCACAAGGTCGTGCGCACCAACAAGCTACTCGGCGTTTCGATGCGCGCACCCGGCGAAGCGGTGGGACAACTCGCGCTCGAATGCGCCATGGACGAACTGGCAGAGACGTTGAAGCTCGATCCGATCGAGCTCCGCCTCCGCAACGAGCCGGAGCGGCATCCCGAAACCGGTGCCCCTTTCTCCAGCCGCGCGCTCGTGGCGTGCCTCAAACAAGGCGCAGAGCGCTTCGGCTGGTCCGCGCGCAATCGTGATCCCGGCGGGCTCCGGGACGGCGAATGGCTGGTCGGGCACGGGGTCTCGGCTGCGGCGCGCGGCAATCTGTTCGGGCCAAGCCGAGCCCGGGTGCGGATCGAAGGCGACGGGCGGGTGACCGTCGAAACCGAGATGACCGATATCGGCACCGGCACCTACACCATCCTCGCGCAGATCGTGGCGGACATGCTCGGCGTGGAGCTCGCTCAGGTGGACGTGCGGCTGGGCGATACCGATGATCCAGCAAGCGCCGGTTCGGGCGGCAGCTGGGGCGCGACGACGAGCGGCTCGGCGGTCTATGCTGCGTGCGCAGAACTGCGCGCCCGGCTTGCCGCTGCGGCCGGTGCGCCGGCCGATGCGATCACGCTGGCGGGCGGCGTGCTGACGGCGCCGGGAATCCGGCGGGCGATCGCCGAGCTGGTCGGCAATGGGCTGGCAGTCGAAGGCGTCGTAGAGCCGGGCGAGAACAACAGTCGCTTCAACCAGACGTCCTACGGCGCGCATTTCTGCGAAGTCAGGGTGCATGCGGTGACCGGCGAGGTGCGGGTCGCGCGATGGAATAGCGTTTTTGCAGCCGGCCGAATCCTCAACCTGCAAACCGCGACGTCGCAGGCGATCGGCGGCGTCGTGCTCGGAATTGGCGGTGCGCTGAGCGAAGAGCTCATCCATGATCCCCGCTCCGGAAAGGTCGTCAATCGCGACCTCGGCGAGTATCATGTGGCGGTCCATGCCGACATCCCCGCCATCGACGTTCATTTCCTCGATGAGCGGGATTCACTGGCCAATCCGTTGCTTGCGAAGGGCGTAGGCGAGCTGAGCGTATGCGGCTCGGGCGCGGCGGTCGCCAATGCGGTCTACAATGCCACCGGCGTGCGCGTGCGCGAGTTTCCGATTACGCTCGACAAGCTTCTGCCTGGCTTGCCGCCGCTATCGAGCACTCTCTCGCGGACGTGACGTCCGCCCGTCCTGAGCCCAACCAAAGAGGATTGAACGTGAGGCACTATCTTCTCCTTCTGGAGTTCGGGGAGACGTACGAGGCCCGCAGGCCAGAATTTCGCGATGCTCACCTCACGAAGGCCTGGGCTGCGGCCGAGCGCGGCGAACTCGTCCTTGCCGGTGCGCTCACCGATCCGCTCGATACCGGCGTCATTCTCTTCAAAGGGGAGAGCAAGGAGGTCGTCGAGCGATTCGTGAAGGAAGACCCCTATGTGAACAACGGTCTCATCCGAAGCTGGCGCATTCGCGAATGGGCGACTGTCGTTGGTCGAGATGCGTCGGCGCAGCTGCGGCCAGAGCGATGACAGTGCACCAATGCCATGTCTGACAGCGCTGGTCAGGCAAACGATTGTGCACTGTCACCGTTCAGTTTCACGTCGCCAATTTCACATCGCCTTGGCGAGCGCGAACAGCCGGAAAGCTTCCAGTGCCGCGTGCCGATGCGGGGCGACGTCGCGCTGGTAGGTCTCGGTGTCGACGATCGCGCGGAAGGTGGCGAAATCGCCGTATTCGTTGATCGCCGCTTCGTCCCAGCGTTCGCCTGGCGAGCCGACGAGGTTCGCCAGGACCGGAACGGAAAACAGCCGCACGAGCGGCTTGCCGGCCGCCAGACGCCGGAATGCCGGCCTGTAGCGTTCATTGAAGGCTTCGCGGCCCGAGCAGGGCGCGGCGTCGAAGCCGTCCTCGTAACGCGCCTGCGGGCGGTAGCGCAACAGATTGAGCATATAAACGGGCTGGCCGGGCGGAATCGCCCGCTCGGCGGCGTCGAGGGCTTGCAGAGTGATTTCGATGGGATTCATCGGACTTCCGGTGTTTGGAGCGCCGCAGGATGCGCGCTGACGTTCCCTGATTAGCCCGTTCGGGAATGGCTCTTGTAGTGACCCCGCAGCCATGACTATGTGGACTCCATGTCAACAACGACCTTGCCTCCCGATCTCTCGCGTCTGCTCGCCTTCGTCCGCGTCGTCGAGGCGGGCTCATTCGCCGAAGCCGCGCGGCGGGCGGGGACCACCACCTCGGCGATGTCCAAGGCGGTCGCCCGCTTCGAAAAGGCTCATGGGCTGCGGCTGTTGCACCGCTCCACCCATTCTTTGGCGCTGACCGACGAGGGCGACAGGCTGATGACGGCGGGGCGCGCTTTGGTCGAAAGTCTCGCCCGCGTCCAGTCCGCGCTCGGCGACGTCGCGCGCGACGACGGCGGACGGGTGCGCGTGACCGCCCCCGCCTCGTTCGCGCGCGCCTGCATCCTGCCGCGACTGCCCGCGTTCCTGCGGGAACGGCCGGAGATCGAGATCGAGGTCAAATTCCGCAACGAGATTCTCGATCTCGCGGCGGAAGGCGTCGACGTCGCGATCCGCTCAGGGCCGCTCGACCGCGCGCCGGGCCATCAGGCGCGGCGGCTTTGCACGTTCTCCTGGATCGCCTGCGCCTCGCCCGCCTATCTGAAAGCGCGCGGCGCGCCGGCCACTCCCTTTGAGCTTTCCACGCACGACCATGTCGGCTTCCGCAATCCCGCGAGCGGTCAGATCCTGACCTGGCGCTTCGCCGACCCGCGCGGCAAAGCACCCATTCGCGTCACGCCCAAGCCCAAGCACATCTGCGACGACGCGCATGCCTCGCTCGCCTTGGTCGCGAATGGGTTTGGGATCGGCTGGGGCCCAGCGTGGCTCGTTGGCCAAGACCTTCGCGCCGGCCGGCTGGTCGAGGTGCTGGCGCCCTGGCGCGCGCCTGCGGAACCCCTGTGGATGGTACGCACCTCGGGCCGCCGCCCGCCCCTGCGCACACAGCGCGTCATATCATTCCTCAACACGCTTCCCGCAGGGTTCAGCGACAAGGCAGCGTGAAGCATCGGCCGGCACCGAAGTTTGGTCGCCAGAAACCCGAGCCGCGGGTCCTCGGAATCAGCAGGCGAAGACCCCTCTTGGCCCTTTGCGGACTCACCCGCGCCGTGACAGGAAATCCAGCACGCCGGTCTTGTAGACCTTGTCGCCGACCGCGCGCATGTGGTCGCGATTGGGAATGTCGAGCACTTCCGAGCCCGGGATGATCGCGCCGAGCGCGCTGGCGGAGCCGGCGACGTCGTCGGTGCTGCCGACCGCGATCAGCACGGGCACCTCGATGCGCGCAGCCTCGTCTTTCGTCATGAGGTCGCGCGTACCGCGCAGGCAGGCGGCGAGCGCGCGGCGGTCGGAGCGCGTCTGATCGGCGAACGCGCGAAAGGTGCGGCCGACGGGATCGGCGACGTCGTCGAGCGAGGGCGCTTCCAGCGCCTTCGCGACGTTCTCGCCGGGTCCGGAGCCCTCGATCAGGCCGCCGATGCCGATGCCGCCGAGGATCGCCGAGCGCAGGCGATGCGGCTCCTTGAGCGCGAGCCACGCCGTCATCCGCCCGCCCATCGAATAGCCCATGATGTCGGCCTGCGGGATGGCGAGGTGATCCATCAGCGCGAGCACGTCGCCGGCCATGGTCGGGATCGAGTACTGTGCAGACTCGTAGAGCTTTGCGCTTTCGCCGTGGCCGCGATTGTCGAGCGCGATCACGCGGCGGCCGTTCTTGCGCAGCTCCGAGACCCAGGTCGGATAGACCCAGTTCACGTTCTTGCTGGAGGCAAAGCCGTGCACCAGGACGATCGGATCGCCCTCGCCTTCGTCCAGATAGGCAATTTCAACGGCGCCGTTGTGGAAGCTCGGCATCATCAGTTCCAGAGGTCTCGAGGGGAAAAGCCGATGTTAAAACACGATCCGGACAAGTGTGCAGCGGTTTTTCCAAGCGACGAACGCGGAACGCGTTTGCACGGAGAACATGCTCAAACAATCGCCCGAAACGCGACGACGAATTTCCTTGATCTCACCGTGATTCAGGCCCTGAGGGCCGCATCCGCCAGAGCGGTCTCGGCGGCGGCCTGCGCGCGGCGAAGCCGCCTCGCCCGCCTGCGATCGCACCAGGCCTGGGTCAGGCGCTCGGTCGTCGCCTTGATGGAGGAGAGAAGGCCGAACAGCGTCAGAGCCGCGCCGAACAACCAGAGCGCCAGATTGAACGCGCCGCCGACGAGCAACAGCGCGCCGCGACCCAGCAGCTTCATGACCGCACGCGTCTTGCCGCCTTGCGCTTCAGCGAGCCGCACCGCGCGCGCGACGTCCTTGGGACCGTCGGCGATGCGCAGCGTGTCCATCGCCCCGCGCGTGCCGGTCTTTTCGGCGACGCGCGTGACGTCCTTGCCGAGCCGGACCAGCGCGCCCGCCTTCTCGGCGCGAAACGCTGCCTTGATCGCACTCACGGTCTGGCCCGGCCGCAACACCGAGCCTGATACCACCGCGTTCCGCAGCATCGGCGCATCGACGACCTCGCGCGCGGACCGGCCGGCCCACGCGGCAAGCCCCTCGCCGAGCCGCCCCACCTTGCGCGCATCCTTCACCAACGTCAGGCCGGCGCGCACCGGCGCGGCACCGCCGACGGAGACATAGGTCGCCGCCGTCACCGCAAGGCCCGCGGCCGCAAGCCCCAGCACGAGGCGGTCGGTGTCCTCGCCCATGGCGAGGTGCTTGCCCTCGCGGACGACGTCCCTGATGTCACCGAACACGAAGAGATCGCCGGCCACCGTTCCCGACAGGCTCGCGACGTCGTCGGCGTTGCCGGTGACGAGGCCGGTGGCAAATCGCTTGGCGAAATGGGATGTGGAGCTCTCGGCCTTGACCGCATCGCTGACGCGGCCGAGGAGATCGTCCGGCAGCGCGATGTTGCGGTCACGCGCGAGCGCCACGAAACTGTCGGCGAGGTCGGCATCGCCGGCGGCGAGCGCAGCTTCGATGTTGTCCTGAACGATGCGCTCGTTCTGCCGCAACAGTGCATCGAGCTTGAGCTCGGAGAGCACGGCCGGATCATCCTGGGCGGCGAGGATCGCGCCGGCCTCGCGGGCGTGCGGCGCAATCTGCGCGAGCATGAAGCTGCATGCCGCGACACCGGCCAACGCTGTGCTGATTCGCAGCCATTTCATGCGGAAAACCTGGAGGATCCTGGAAGCGTCGGCCGGACGATTCGTCTTTGGTCGCAAATGCGCTCGTCCACAGACATAGTATGCCAAAATTGCGACACAACGTCCCCGACGAAAGAAGGGCTTCTCTCAGGCCGCAAGATTGTGTCGAATTTGCATGAGCAAATGAGCATGGGGCAATTGCGGGGCTTTCGGTTCCGCTGGACTAGCAATCATCTGCACCCGCCAGTATGGTCCGCGGCGCCTTACCTATGCCGCGTCAGTTTTGATTGTATCTGCCGCCATTGCCACTCCAGGATGAGTTACGATGTCCGACCATGTCGTCCCGCACTTCCATAACGATGCCGGTGTCCCCGTCATCGAGATCGGCTCGAAAGAGTTCATGTGTGTGGGCGCCAATCCTCCGTTCGACCATCCGCACGTCTTCCTCGACCTCGGCAACGACAACGAGATCATCTGCCCCTACTGCTCGACGC
>NZ_LSIC01000029.1 GCF_001556045.1 Bradyrhizobium sp. CCH5-F6 | reverse complement strand
GCTCGCGAACATGACGACCACACGATCGCCCCTCAAGAATGAGCCGGGATGGACGGCACATACGGCAAATCAGAAATTCGGTAAAGTGGAATATTTTCGCGATATCGGATTGACAGAGGGCGACACAGTCCGGTCCCGTAGCCCGGATGAGCGAAGCGACATCCGGGATCCCTGCGCGTGAAGTCCCGGGTATCGCTGCGCTCACCCGGGCTATGCAGAGCAGATCACCCCTTCGCGCCGACCGGCGTGCCATCCGCCATCGTCGTCACGCCCTTGCGCTCCACGATCATCCCGTAGGCCCGCGGCTGGCGGTGAATGTCGAAATTGAAGGTGGTGCGCTTGTAGGAGTTGCAGAGGTCGAGATCGCAACGCGCCAGCGCGATCTCGTCGCCCTTGCTCGTGCAGGCCGCCACGATCTCGCCCGAGGGCGCGATGATGCAGCTGCCGCCGATGTGGTCGACGCCCTCCTCAACGCCCGCCTTGGCGACGCCGACCACGAAGGTGCCGTTCTGATAGGCGCCGGCCTGCATCACCAGATGGTTGTGGAACAGCGAGAGGTCGTCGTGCTCGGGCGCGGGCGGATTGTGCACCGGTGTGTTGTAGCCGATCATCACCAACTCGACGCCCTGCAGGCCCATCACGCGATAGGTCTCGCTCCAGCGGCGGTCGTTGCAGATCGCCATGCCCATCACGCCACCGAAGGCATCGACGACGCCGAAGCCGCTGCCCGGCTCGAAATAGCGCTTTTCCAGATGCTGGAATTCGCGCCACGGTTCGTGCTCGGCATGGCCGGGCAGATGGACCTTGCGGTACTTCAGGACGATCGCGCCGCGCTTGTCGACCAGAATGGACGTGTTGTAGCGCCTGGCGATTCCCGCGTCTGCCGTCAGCTCGGCGTAACCGAGGCAGAAGCCGATACCGAGCTCGCGCGCCAGATCGAACAGCGGCTGCGTTTCAGGACCCGGCATCTCGCGCTCGAAGAAGCTGTCGATCTCGGACTGGTCCTCGAAGTACCAGCGCGGAAAGAAAGTTGTCAGCGCCAGCTCGGGATAGACGATCAGGTCGCAGCCGCAAGCCCGAGCCTGGCGCATCAAGGCCATCAGCCGCGCAACGACGGCCGTCCTGCTCTCGCTCCTCGCAATCGGGCCGAGCTGGCCGGCCGCGATGGTCACAAATCTCGCCACGCTCATTCCTCATGTTTCAATGCGTCGGGCCTGAAGCCTATCCAGCGATGGACCGCGCGCACAGGCCGCCTCGGCCCCGTCCAGACGGCACAATCAAGTTCCGTGCCTGCCTGTATCATCGTGAGGGCGCGGGAGGAGCGCGCGCGAAACTCTCGGAGTTCCGTTGCCGATCTGCAACGGTTCCCCACGGTCTGAAGGCCGTCAAAACAAACTCCCATTCCGGCCACGAACCCCTCTCACAAGGTCGTGAGACTAGCAGGGGAACGACGATGCGTGCACAACGCGTTTGGAAAGTGAACGGGGCCGCCAGCATCGGGCAGCTTCAATCGAGACTGGACGATCTGAACAAACGTCTCGGGCAGCTCGAAACCCAGCATCCGGACAGCTGGAAGCTCGAAGAGCTGAGATCGAGCGCGCTCAGCCTGTCGCGCGAGATTGACGATATCCGCTGCGCCGAGGCGACGGCGGCCTTGAGCGAGCTGCTGCGGAAGTAGCCGGGCCCGCCGATTTGCAGCGCACGCGGGGGAACCAAGTTCCGCCGCCGCCATTTCCATGCAGAGCATGGAGCACAAACATGAGCAGACACCTGACGCGCGCCCATCTCGCGCGCGGCGTGGCGGGCGCGGTATCCCCGCTGGTCCTGTGCGCGGCGGACGTCGCCTCGCGCCACTTCGCCCCGTGAGAGACTTCGCATGACGACCGATCCAGAGGAGTCGGTGAGGCTGCAAGGCTACGGCGAGATGACGCTGCGCACCGCCATCGAGACGCTGGTGCAGCTTGCGCCCCGCGAACGATCCGAGGCAGCCGTCTTCCGCGTCCGCGACGGCGTGCGTCTGGCGCAGAGCGAGATCGCCGAGCTCGCATCGAGCTGGGGCATCGAGCCGGCACCCAACATGCGATCGCCGAGACTGGTCCCGGAGCAGCGCTGGCCGGACATCGTGCGCGGCATGGTGCGCGAGGCGCCGCTGCCGTCGCTGGTGGTGGCGTTTCTGGTGGGCGTATTGGTGACGCGGCGGTAGTCCTCGTCGAGACTACAGCGAAACTCTCTCAGTGCATTCGGAAAATACCCGGCCGTCGCAACGGCCAGGTACTCGATATTTGGCCGTATCAGTGGTGCATCTTCTTTGCGCGGGCCGGGGGCAGCAGCACCGTGTCGATCACGTGGATGACGCCGTTGGAGGTCTCGATGTCCGGCTGGATGACGTGCGCGTCGTTGACGCGGACGCCGAAGCGTCCGTCGACGCTGATGGGCTGGCCCTGAACAGTTGCCACCTGCAACGACTTGCCGGCTACGTCGGCAGCCTTCACGCGGCCCGGAATGACGTGATACTTCAGGATCGCCGCGAGCTTTGCCTTGTTCTTCAACAGCGATTCGACCGTTCCGGGCGGCAGCTTGGCGAAGGCCGCGTCGTTGGGCGCGAACACCGTGAACGGGCCCTTGCTCTTGAGCGTCTTCACCAGACCGGCGGCTTTGACGGCTGTCACCAGGGTCGTGAACTGGCCGGCGGAAACTGCAGTGTCCACGATATCGGCGGCGCGCGCCACGGATGGACCAATCAGCGCAGCGACCATGGCCGCTCCGGCCACGAACGAACGAATTGCGGGCGTCATCAGGTTCTCCAAAATTGTGATTCAATCCATGTCGACGCGATGGGTGCACCCGACATGGCGCATCCATCGTGCGATCGGTTACGATCGACCTGAATGAAACGAAGCCTCGCGACCGATGGATCACTGCCCTGCTCAAAGATCCGCCAGCTCGCGTCGCCGGAAGGTCCCAAAGGGCACGCACGGCCCTTTGTCATCGCGCACCCGCGTCGTACTGCCGCGCCAGTCCCAGATGGTGCCAATGTACTCCTGGCGCGTGATGGTGGGCCGGACGGATGACCCAAGCTCAGGGTCTCGATCAGGATGTCCCCGAGCCGCTGCGCGGGGAGCGGGAGACTATCAATCCCGCTTGCTTCCGCGCCGCGCGTGTCATTCCCCGCGATGCAGGGCAGGCCGGAAACGCCTCCAAATCACCCTGCAATCGGCGACAGACCGCGCCTCTCTCGTTGCTGGCAAATCGCATATGAGTTCTTGGCGGGACGTGAGCGAGCGCCTCGTCCTCGGGAAGAGGCTGAGCGGCATCCTTGCCTGTGGAGATTGCCGTCACGCATGCGGTCCTCATCCTGAGGGCCCGCCAATGGCGGGCGTCTCGAAGGATGGCCGCAGGGAGAGACTCTTTCGATCTCACGCGACCTCTTTCCAGATGCCGCGCGAGAACGTCAATCTTCCGGGCGATGCTCACCCCCTCATAGGCCGAGTTCGGCGTCGTCCTTCATTTTCACCGGGATCTGCAAGTAGCGTACGCCATTGGCCTGCTTGGGCGGAAATTTCCCCGCCCGGATGTTGACCTGGATCGAAGGCAAAAGCAGACGCGGTGCGGCAAGCGTGGCGTCGCGCTTGGCGCGCATGCGCACGAAGTCGTCCTCGGGGACGCCTTCCTTCACGTGAACGTTCTTGCTCCGCTGTTCCGCGACCGTCGTTTCCCAGGCGTATTCGTCGCGACCAGGAGCCTTATAGTCGTGACACATGAACAGCCGGGTCTCGGGAGCCAGCGCGAGCAGCCGCCTGATCGAGCGATACAATCGCTGCGCGTCGCCCCCGGGAAAGTCGGCGCGCGCCGTGCCGTAGTCTGGCATGAAGATCGTGTCGCCGACGAACACCGCATCGCCGATTCTGTAAGACACGTCCGCCGGCGTGTGACCCGGCGTGTGCAGAACCTCGACGTCGAGCTCACCTATTCGGAAATGCTCGCCATCCTTGAATAGATGGTCGAAGTCACTGCCGTCCGTCGCCAGGTCAACGGCGTTGAAGACCGGCCGAAAGATGCGCTGAACATCCTTGATATGCTCGCCGATCCCGATCGGGGCGCCGGTCCTGGCCTTGATGTAGGGAGCCCCGGAGAGATGATCGGCATGAGCATGCGTCTCCAACACCCATAGGATACGAAAGCCCTCCTCTTCGGCCTTTCGAAGAATCGCCTTGACGGAACGCGCATCGACCGCGCCCGAGTTGTGGTCGTAGTCGAGCACGGGATCGATGACGGCAGCTCCCTTGGTCGCAGGATCGGCTACCAGATAGCTGACCGTGTTCGTCGGCTCGTCGAAAAAGGCTTTGATGATCGGCTTCGCCATCGCTCATCTCCTACATGGTTTCGATGCCCGGGGTCTTGACAGATATATTAGCTCTTCCTAATTTAGCAATGTCTAAATAATTGCTGAGGCGGATGTGACGCTCGTCTTCAACTCACAAGGCATCGAAAATGCGGCCCGCGATATCGCGAACTTGCTGCGAGCCGTTGCCAACGAGCGGCGGCTGCTGATCCTCTGCCGGCTCGTGGAACTGGGAGAGGCCACCGTCAATTCCCTCGCCGATTCCGTCGGCCTGTCCCAGTCGGCACTGTCGCAGCATCTGGCAAGGATGCGCGATGAAGGCCTCGTGACGTACCGGCGCGAAAGTCAGAAGTCCTGGTACCGGATCGCCGATCCTCGCATCGAGAAGCTGTTGGCGACCTTACACGAGCTGTACTGCAGGCCAATCAAACCACGTTGAAAAGGAGTTGTGATGTCACTTCCGAAAATCGATCCCACGGCCGCGCGCCGTCTCGTCGACCAGGGCGCCATTCTCGTCGACATCCGCGAAGCGGACGAATTCGCCCGAGAGAACATCACGGGCGCTCATCATCTTCCGCTGTCTCGACTGCACGAAGCTGAACTGGCGGTAAAAGCGGGAGCAACCGTAATCTTTCACTGCAAGAGTGGCGCCCGAACCGCGATCAACGCCTCCCGCCTCGCGGCGAAACTGAACGGCGCCTGCAAAGCCTACATCCTCGACGGCGGCTTGGATGCTTGGAAGAGATCCGGACTGCCCGTGTAACGATCCGATCCCGGCCGAAGCCGGCACGCGGCCCGCAGGGGCCGCGTTCCCGGGCACCGAAGCCAAGCCGCCGACCTGGACGGACCGGTCCTTGGAGTTCCGCAATGCATTCGCTCTTGACAGAAGCGGCTCTCTCCGCGGCCTCCGGCGTCCTCGTGGGATTCTCGCTCGGACTTGTCGGCGGAGGCGGCTCGATCCTCGCCGTTCCGCTCCTGGTCTATGTGGTCGGCCTGAATGATCCGCACGTAGCGATCGGCACGAGCGCGATCGCCGTGGCCGTCAATGCGGCCGCCAACCTTGTGACGCATGCCCGCAGCGGAAATGTGAAATGGCGCTGCGCCACGCTTTTCGCGAGCGCCGGTGTGGTCGGCGCCTATCTTGGCTCGACCCTCGGCAAGATCATGGACGGGCAGCGACTGCTCGCCCTGTTCGCCGTGTTGATGATGGTCGTAGGCGGCCTGATGCTGCGAAATCGCGCCTATCTCGGCGATCCCGGCGTCAGATTGTCCAAGGAAAACCTGCCGAAGCTGATTGCGTCAGGTCTCGGAGTCGGGGTGTTGTCCGGCTTCTTCGGGATCGGCGGCGGCTTTCTCATCGTCCCCGCGCTCGTGATGGCGACCGGCATGCCAATGCTGAATGCCATCGGCTCGTCGCTCGTTGCTGTCGCAGCGTTCGGGCTGACCACGGCGGCGAACTACGCCGTCTCCGGCCTGATCGACTGGCAAATCGCCTTCCTCTTCGTCACGGGCGGAATCTTCGGAGGCCTGATCGGTGCGCGGTTGGCGAAGTCGCTCGGCGCTCGCCGTGGCCTTCTGACCTCCATCTTTTCCGGGCTGATATTCGCGGTCGCGATCTATGTCCTGTTCCGGTACCTGTCGGCAACTTGAGGCCGACCGGCCCGGATCGCTCGTTCTTCTCCTTGCCGCCGCCACCGATCGAATGTGCCTCGTGCGAGCGTGTTTGACTGCGGCAGTACAGATGCTATTGAAACCGCCGTGATGCGCCGCTTGAACACGACCGAACTGGAGCGACAGGCCAAGGAGGTGGCTGCGCTCATGCGCATGTTCGCGAATGAGCACCGCCTGCTCATCCTTTGCAGGCTGGTGGAGTATGGCGAGATTGCCGCAAGTGCTCTCGCCGAAGACGTCGGCCTTTCCGCCTCGGCACTGTCCCAACACCTCGCCAAGCTGAAGGCAGAGGGCGTCGTCGCTGCCCGACGCGACGGCCAAACAATGTGGTATCGCATCGCAGACCGGCGGGTCGAAGAGCTGTTTTCAAACCTGCACCGGCTCTTCTGTCGCCCTCGCAAACGGTGAACTCGCCTCCGCGCACCTCGGTGCGGGCAGCAGGACTCGCCTAAAGCGCGATGAGATTTGGATGAATCGTCATCGCGCTTTAGGTTGTTGTCTACGCATGATCTTTCCGGAAAACCGCCTCGCACTTTTCCGGATCATACTTTAGCCTTTCTTCTGCCTGGCCTCAGTGGATTCGATCCACCAGAAGAACAGCCCCGCACCGACTGCCAATGCGGCGAACCAGACGATATCGGGGATGTTCGTCACGTCCGGGAGGCGAACCTTGCCCAGCGCCCCGACTTTGAGCACGTGGGCCTTCAGCCAGTCGAAGCTCAGCGCATAGAGGATGGCGCCGGCGACCATACCGAGCGCGCCGACGAGAGCATGGACACTACCGGTTGCGATGGCCCCAAGCGCCGTTCCAGGACAGTAGCCGTAGACCACCATGCCGACGCCGAACAGTGCGGCGCCGAGCGCGACTGCCAGCATGTTGGCATCCTTCACATAGTATTTCGTGTTGCCGGTGTCGACGAGCAGCAGCACGCCGATGCCGCCGACCACGATCGCCGTGCCCATCACTTTCAGCACGGTGAAGTCGCGCAACCGAAACTGATTCTCGATCACGTTGCAGCTCGTCACCTTGCCTCGCTGCAGGAGGAAACCGAAGGCTGCACCCATCAGTACCGGCCCAAGGATTGTCATCATTGCGGTCATCTCAATTCTCCTTACCGCGTACGGAACATGAGGGCGGAGACGACGAGTCCGGTGGCGAACATGACCGCCAGGAACAGCCAGCTCGAGACCGCAAGCTGCAAACCGCCGGAAATGCCGTGCCCGCTGGTGCAGCCGCCGGCAAGCCGGGCGCCATACATGATCACGGCTCCGCCAAGGAACGCGGCGACGAAACGTTTCGCAACTGAGGGGCCGAACCGCTCCTTCCAGACATCCGGCACGAGCTCGAGGCGCCAGGTGCCCGACATCACCGCCGAGACGAACGCGCCGAACGGTATGCCGACGAGGAACCAAACGCCGTAATCCCACTTTAACGGCATGCTCTTCCAGTAGGAATTCTGCGCCACAGCCTCCGGCCCGATCACCGGGACGGCGAACAACGAGGCGATGCGCGAATAGGCGGTGGTGACGCCGAGCGGATCGCCGAATACTGCAAAAGCGATACAGCTCAACAGTCCGATTCCGGCGCCGACGAGATACGGCGACCAGTCGATCCGCGCGGTGCGCGGCGCTTCGCGAACGTAGCTTTCCGTGATGGTGGTCATGTGCCATTCCCCGGGGAGCGGCGCGTTGCCGCGTTCCTGCGGCTCGATCGGCGCGCATCGGCGAAAATCATATTCAAGGAATTTTATTTAGCAATCTCTAAAATAAAGGATCAGGCGCCCGACGCCGGCGAGTTTGTCGCCTGGCGCGGTCGCGGTATGCCGGCGCGGTCGACAAGGCGATCGGTCAGCCCTGCCCCGAGCCACATGCCGGCAAGCACGAGCCAAGCCGTCAGCGCAAATACCGAGGCACCGGTCACCCCGGCGCCGACCGCGCAGCCGCCCGCGAGCATCGCACCGAACCCCATCAGCACCGCGCCGAATAGATAGCGCCTCATGCCAAGCCCGTCCGAGAATCCTTCCAACTTCAGCTCACCGGCGCGCGCCGCTGCGGCGAATGAGCCGAGGAATACGCCGGGAATGATGCCGAGGTCGAAGCCGAGCCGGAGCTGCGAACTGTTCAGCACCAGCATCAGCAACTCGGCCGAAGGCCCGCTGAAGGTGAGGCTCTTCAGTGTCACGGGTGCGAATGAGGCCTGCGCGAGCTGGTAGGTGAAGAGCCAGCCGGCAACGACTGCCGCTCCCGTGGCAAGCGCGGAGAGGATGAGGCCGCGTGGCAGGTTGCTGCGAAAGGCGAACGCCAATCCGGCAATCAACCACAATCCCCCAAATGCGAGCTTCTCGGCGGTGCCAGCACCGAACACGGCCATGACGTCGCGCGATGGTCCGCCACCGACCAGCCACAGATTGGTCACCCATTCGCGTGCGGGCGACAACAGGCCGCGATAAGCGGCCTGGGCGGTCACTGCAAACACCAGCCCCGAAAGCAGGGCTCTCAGATTGCCATTGGCGGAGAGCACGAGCAGTCGGCTGGCGCAGCCGCGCGACAGGATCATCCCGCAGCCAAACATCACGCCACCCGCGAGCGCGCCGGAGATGCTGCCCTGCTGAGCGAGCTGGCGCGCCTCGGATACGTCGAGCCAGCCGAGCCCGACCAGAGCCTGTGTGCCGACCAGCGCCGCAGCAAAGGTCAGCAGCCAGACGGCAAGGCGCGGTCCACCCTGCCCACGGGAGAATTCGACCGCCGCGGCGCGCAGGCAGAAGCGGCTGCGCTGGGCGAAGAACCCGAACAGGCCTCCGACCAGGAGCCCGCCGAGCCATGACAGCCGGTCTTCACCCAAGAGATCGATGATCGGCGTCAGCACGTCCGCCTCGGCTGTTCCTGCGAGCTTGCAGTTCTAGCGATCTCGTCGTCGCGTCCCATGAGCCAGATCAAAGCTCCGACGCGACAGGATGCCGGGTCAGAGCGGACTCAGGGAGACGAGCCGGCGTGAGGTCGTCCAGCCTGCCGCCCTGCGCCTTCATCGTGCCGGCGCAGGCGTCAAGGCCGCCGCCGGCGACGTGGTTCTGAAGATTGCCGAGAAAGCACCAAGTGATCCGGCAAGGCTCGCGCGAAGCATGGATCGACGCTGCATGGCCTTTCCTATCGTATCTGATTGACGAACTCGGCGATCCGGTCGGCGACGTCTTCCGCGAACAGGTCGCGGAAGAAATGATCGGCATCCTCGATGCTGTCGAGCTGAACCCTGCCCCCGCTCGAACCGGCAAGCGACGCGAAGGAAGCTGCCACGTCGGGCACGACGGTATCCTTGGTCGCGGCGAGGACCAGCACCGGCGGCTTCACACGCGCCACGAGCGCGGCCGTGTCCTGGCCGGCGTCGGGACCGTAGAAAGACATCAGGGCCCGCGCGGTGACCACGGCATTGCGACAATAGATGAAGCCCGGTACATCCATCCACTCCCCGCCGCGGCCCGCCGCGATCGCCTTCGTCGCCAGTTCCAGAGACGGCTCGAGCGGCTTGCCATAGGTCTGCGCGTAGGAGGCGCGCAAGTCGGCCTCGGCCTTCGCGGTCACCGGCGCCAGCAGCACCGCACCCGCCACCGGAGGGGTCTCGCTCGCTGCGAGATACCGCACGACCTGGTTGCCGCCGCGCGAGTGACCGAACGCGATCACGAGCCGGGACATGCCCCTCGCCCGCGCGACCCAGGCACCGATCTCCGCAACTGCATCCTCGATGACGTGATCATGCCGCGCGGCGCAGTCATACATGCCCTTGCGGCGATCGAGCCCCAGCGACAACGTATGTGCGATCGAAGCGATGCCGCGCTGCTCCAGCGCCTTGGCAACGCCCTGGATGACTTCCATGTCCTTGTGCGCGAGCGTGCCGTGGGTCATCACCACGAGCGGCGTATCGGGCCTCATCGCGCCTGGGGTACGCAAGGTCGCGAGCGTCGTGCGGCCGTCGACCGACAGTTCGAGCTCCTGCTCGGCAGCACCTGCGGGCCTCGCGAGCGCGAGCAAGACTGCCAGTCCCATCAACCATCGCATCGGCGGCTCTCTCCCTAGGGCCGGACAATCGTCCAGTTCTTCTCCGCAAGATCCATCAACGCGGCAACCCCGACCTGTGTGACGCTGACGCCCTCGATCAGCGGCGGTCGCTTGTCCTCCTTCGCCGCCAGCGTCTCCAGCGTGTTCCCGCACGCGATGAAGCTCACATTGGGCATCGATTTCAGGAAGTTCAGCAGGCGCTCCTTCACCGGCGAACGGTCCTCGAGCAGCATGTCGAGGCCGCCGTTGAAGGCAACCACCACGATCTCGACGTCCTCGCCCTGCCCGGAATAATGCCGCGAGACGTTGGCCGCAACATCGAGGACGGCGCGCATCTTGCCCGGGTCGTCGTCGCTGATCTGCAGCGCGAGCCTGTGCGGCTCGGCGGCCCGGGACGAGGCGGCGGGACTTGTCACGATGAGGGCGGCAGCGATCAGACCGCGAAAGAATTCGCGACGGCTCGCCCGGCCGCGTCTCACTCCACGCCCCGTGACTTCCCGTTCTTGTTGTCCTCGGGCGTGACGTCGATCGCAGCGGCACGCCCGGTGATCTTCACCGGCGCGATGCAATTCTTCATGCAGGGATCCTTCTGCCAGAACGATTTCTCGCTCGTGGCGCGATCGTCCATCACGAAGCCCTGCTCGTTCGGCATCTTGATCGTGGCGAGGTTCTTGTTGCTCAGCTCGAAGTTCTGGTCGGTGACGACGTCGTTCAGGTAGAGAACGTAGGCGACCAGCGCATAATACTCGTCGATCGACTGCGACTGGGCATTGCCATAGGGCATGGCGTGACGGACGTAGTCGAACACGGTGGACGCGTACGGCCAGTACGAACCCACCGTCTTGACCGGGTTGTCCGAGGCCAGCGAGCCCTTGCCGCCGGCGAGCACCGGCCAGCGGCCGCTACCCTCGCCGAACTCGCCGTGGCAGCTCGAGCAATTGTCCATGAACAGCTTTTCGCCTTGGGCGACCGTGCCCTTGCCTTCCGGCAGGCCCTGGCCGTCGGGCCGCACATCGATATCCCAGCCGCGGATCTCGTCCGCGGTTGGCGCGCGGCCGATGTGATAGCGGGGAGCGCTCCTGGCGTCCGGCTTCTGCTCCGCAAGCGCCTGAGCGTTCAGCGCGCAAGTCATCAGTACGGCAGCAATGAACCTAGGCGACTTCGACATTCTCGACCTCACCGCTGGCCTGCACGTGCCAGGTCTGGATGCCATTGTTGTGATAGATCGAGTTGACGCCGCGAATCTTGCGCAGCTCGGCCTTGCTCGGCTGCACGTATCCAGTCTCGTCCTGGACCCGCGATTGCAGCAGCAGCGGCTCGCCGTTCCAGTCGAACTCGTAGTAGAAGCGCGTCAACGCCTTGTCGAGAACGGGCCCGTCGAGCCGCGCGGGCCACCAGTTGCGGCCGCCGTCGAGCGAAACGTCGACGCGCCTGACCTTGCCGTTGCCGCTCCAGGCAAGCCCGGAGACGATGGTAAAACCCTTGCCGTGCCTGATTGGTGCCTGCGGGCTCGGGCTCGTGATCACCGACTTGGCGTCCATCGACCAGGTGAAGCGGCGCGCCTTGCCGCTCGGCAGGAGATCCGTGTACTTCGACGTCTCCTCGCGGGTATGCCAGGGCTGGTCACCGACCTTGATGCGGCGCAGCCACTTGACCCAGAGATTGCCCTGCCAGCCCGGCACCACGAGCCGCATCGGATAGCCCTGTTCGGGATAGAGCGCCTCGCCGTTCATCTTGTAGGCGATGATGCAGTCGTCGAGCGCCTTCTCGATCGGCAGGCTTCGATCCATAGCGGCCGCATCTGCCCCTTCGACCAGCAGCCACTTGCCGTTGGCCTTGACGCCGGCTTCTTCCAGCAGGGTACGCAGCGAGACGCCGGTATACTGCACACAGTGGATCATGCCGTGGGTGAACTGGCAGCCATTGAGCTGGGCGCCGCGCCATTCCATCCCTGAGTTCGCCGCGCATTCCATGAAGTGGATGCGGTTGACGCGCGGATAGCGCTTCAGCTCGTCCAGCGTGAGAATGAGCGGACGTTCGACCAGCCCATGAATCATCAGGCGATGATCGGCCGGGTCGATCTCGGCGATGCCGCCGTGATGCCGCTCGAAACAGAGACCGTTCGGGGTGATGATGCCTTCGAGTTCGTGCAGCGGTGTGAAGCTCACCGAGGACTCGCGTGAGGCGGTCAGCCATTCGACGTCCCGCCGGATGACGTCCTTCTCGAACTTCGACGGCTTGCCGTACGGACGCACGGCGACGCCTTCGCCGAGCGACTTGGTCCATTCCGGCACGTTTGGAGGCTGGTTCGCCGGATTGCCGCCGGCCAAGGCGGGCTTTGCGAGCACCGACGCCGCAACGCCGGCGCCAGCGGCCAGGAAACTGCGTCGGGATTGCCGGGGACTGTCCATCTTCGACATCGCTTCTTACGCTCCGGTCACTTTGACGGCTCTGTTGGGTTCGAGGCGAACGGTCTTCTGTCGGGTCAGATAATTGCCCACGACGTCCCAGATCGGCGGTCCTTCGGTTCCTTCATTGACACTGGCCCAGCCAGCGACCTGATACTCCCTGGCGGGATCGATCGGCGCGCCGGTCTTGACCAACTGCATGTCCGAGATGCGGCTGCCCTGCGGCTTGGTGACATCGATCGCGTAAGAGAGGCCGCCGATCCGCACCATGTCGCCGCCCTGCTGATAGTAGGGATCGACGTTGAAAAGATTGTCGGCGACGTCCTCGATGATCTCCTTCAACCGCGAGCCCGTCATGCCCATGCGGTACACCGCCGGATAGGTAATCGCGGTCGCGTTGGTGACGTCCTCGAAGGTGACGTCCTGCCCCGGCAGCACACTCGTGCCCCAGCGGAAGCCGGGCGAGAGCGCGATCTCGGCGTCGCGCTCCTGCATGAGTGCCTGGCAGATCAGGTCATCGAACGTGCCGTTGAAATTGCCGCGTCGATAGAGCAGCGAATCCGTCTTGCCGAGCACCCTGGCGAGGTCGGACGCGAAGGGCTTGCGCACCTCGGCGATCTTCGCGGCCATCTCGGCGTCCGCCGCGATCACATCGGAGAACAGCGGAATCAGCTTGTAGCGGAACGCCTTGACCTCGCCGTCACGGACATCGAGGTCGAGCCGCGACACGAACTTTCCGGACGAGCCCGACGCAATCAGCAGGGTCTTGCCGACCTTCACTGCCTCGGGCAACGCATCATGGGTGTGTCCGGTCAGGATGACGTCGATGCCCTTGACGCGACTCGCAAGCTTGCGGTCGACGTCGAAGCCGTTGTGCGAGAGCAGCACGACCAGCTGCGCGCCACCCTTGCGAGCCTTGTCGACCTGTACCTGGACGTCCTCCTCGCGCACGCCGAACGACCAATTCGGGATCATCCAGCGCGGATTGGCGACCGGCGTATAGGGGAAGGCCTGACCGAGCACCGCGATCTTGACGCCGCCACGCTCGATCATGGTCGAGGCGTCAAAGGCCGCCTCGTTCCATTCGGTGTCACGGATATTGAGCCCGAGGAACGGGAAGCCGAGGCCCTCGATCGCCTGCTTGACGCGCTCGGTGCCGTAAGTGAACTCCCAATGTCCAGTCATGGCGTCGGGCTTGAGCAACGCCATGCAGTCGATCATGTCCTGACCGCGCGTCTTCAGCGAAGACCACGATCCTTGCCAGGTGTCGCCGCCGTCGAGCAGCGCAACCTTGTCGCCGCGCTCGGCGCGAATGGCCTTGATCACGGTAGCGGCGCGGTCGAGACCACCGATCCGGCCATAGGTCCTGGCCAGCGCCTCGAAATCCTCCGACGTCAGGGCATAGGCTGCCGAAGAGCCCGGCGCGATGCCGAAGCGGCTGAGAAATTCCCTACCGGTGACGTGCGGCGGCAACCCCTTTGCGTCTCCCACCCCGAGATTGGTCGAAGGTTCCCGGAAGTAGAGCGGCATGAGCTGACCGTGAATGTCGGTGACATGCACCAGCGTGACGTTGCCGAGCGAGTCGAACGCCAGCAACTCCTTCTCTGTCAGGCGTTGCTGGGCGACCGCCCGGGTCAGGCCCGAGCCCTGACCGATCGAAAGTGCAGCCGTTGCCGCAGCAACCTGGATGAACTCGCGGCGAGAGATCACGCGCAATGCTCCTGTATACTCATCGTTTCAATTGCGCACCGACGGCGTCTCGACCGGCAGCCCTATGCCGCGCCAGGCCACGTAGAGCTCGAGCGCAAGGAAGTCGTCCGACAGCGGCTTGAACGGCTCGGCACGCACGTCGAACATGCAGCCTTCGAACCGCTCATGCAGCGGCACCACACGCTGGTCGCGCAGCCGATACGTCGGGAAGCCGTTGGTCTGGCCCTGGCTCAGGAAGTCCGCACGCATGAACTTGCCATTGTTGCGCTCGTGGCACGAGGCGCAGGCGAGATCGAGCTGGCCATAGCGCGTGTAGTAGGTCTGCTTGCCACGCTCGAACCACGGCGACATCGGTCCGTCGGTCTTCACCGTCACCGGCATGCCGTGCGATTGGTATCGCACGAAAGTGGTCATGTCGGTCAGCTCCCTGGATTTGAATTTCCAGGGCTCCGCCTTCATGTGCTCGGTGCGGCAGATGTTGATGCGCTGCTCGAGATTGACCGGCTTCTTCAGCTTGTCGTCCCATTTCGGCATCGCCGCGCCGACGCCTTTCATGCTCGTCCCGGCCTCCCCATGGCAGCTCATGCAGGACTTGCCTTCACTGCCCTCGACCTTCTTCCAGGCATCCGCCGCACGTTCCACGGCGAGGAATCCCGGATTTTCGAGATCGTCGTCCTGCAGCGCGCGCGTCTCCTTGCTGCGGAACTGGTAGCCGGAGATGATGGTCTCGAAGACGTGTCCGGGAGGAGCAGGAATGCCCTTGCGTTCGGCCTCCTGCGCGGAGGCACACGTCGCCACCGATGCGGCCGCGGCGATCGCGACAGCGAGTCCAGAGTATCGCGACAGCATCCGCCCTCTCCCTTGAAGCTGCAAGGCACTACAAGCTCCAAGGCACTAGGCCTTGAGCGCGATCTTCTCTTCGGCCGTGATCACCGAGCCGTCGTCATCGGTCCAGGCGAACTTGAACGTCCCTGCCTCGTCCACCCTTGCACTGAACTGGATGTAGGGGTTGGCCGAGATCGCGGGTTCCAGCGCGCAGCTGAAGACCGGCTTGCCGTTGAACTCGCAGGTGAACTTGTTGATGATCTTGCGCGGAATCGGCTTGCCCTGCGCATCTTTGCGCTGGCCCGATTCCATGACGTGCGAGACCAGGGTTTTGATCTGGATGATTTCGCCCTTGGCCGCTTCCTTCGGAAGCTTGAGGCGCGGTTTCTCTGCCATCGTCCGTCTCCTTTTGACTTCAGCCGCCGCAGCCGCCGATCGTGACCTTGACGGTCTTCTGCTCCGTGAACAGCGAGCCGTCGCTCATTCGGGCGATCGCAACCACATTCTGGGTGGCTGCCAGCCGGATGCGGACCGAGGCTTCCGCCTTGCCCGAGAGCGGCGTGAACGTCAGCGTTGCAACGCCCGCATTCGGATTGCCGTCGGCGAGAAGCATGACATCCTTGACATAGGATTCCGCCGTCATCGGGCTCTCGACCGTGAGCGACAGCGGCACGGTATTGCCATTCTCCGCGATCTCCGGCAGATCGAGCGCGATCTTGCCCTTGACCGGCTGCTTGCCGCCAGTGAACTTCTCGATCCACTTCGCGGCGTCATTGCTCACTTCGGCATCGGCCGCCATCGGCATCAGGCTCAGCATGACGAAGCCGCCCCCGAGTGCGAATGCCTGCCGTCGATTGATGGCTTTCATTCCTTAGTCCTCCTCGCCGTCAGTTCAGCGTCTTGAGATAAGCGACCACGTCCTCGACCTGGGCGGCCGTCAGAATCGACTTGCCGACGAATTCCGGGCGCACCCGGCTCAAGCCGTCGTTCCTGAAGAACGCCGGCATGACCGTGTCGGTGAAGATGCGCTTGGGGTCCGCGACGATGAGGCGAAGCTGTGCCTCGCTGTAGCGGCCCGCGACGCCGTCGAGCGACGGGCCGAACTCGCCGTGAAATTCCTGGGACTTCAGGCTGGTGACCTGGTGGCAGGCCAGGCAATTGCCGAGCGTGCGTGTCAGGAACACCTTCTTGCCGGCATCGGGATTGCCCGGTGTACCGGTCAACGATTTTGGCAGGGCGTCATCGACGATGTCGAGCTTGATCGGCTCCTGCGCGAACGCGCCTCCGGCCGAAAGACATAGTGCAAACACAGCCGCGAGCGAGCGCCGCATGTTTCCTACCCTTGATGGCGAGGTGACGCCCGCCTCGTTTTATGATGGACTCACAATCCAACAAATTCAATTATCATGATATGATGATGTAATCAGCGGCGTCAAGACAAATTCCAGGGACACTGCGGACCTAGCCGTTGGCGGCGAGAAAGTCCCTGAACGAGCCGCGCTCGTAGGCGCGCTCCCGCACAAAGCGGAACATCGCCAAGAAATGCCGCGGCTTGAGATAGCCGGGTGCCCGTGCCACTTCGCGCGCCATCGCCTCCTTCGCTTCGAGCCCATCGGGCGATGGCGGAAAGAACTGGAACGTCGGCGTGAATCGGATCCCGTATTTCTGGGCGAGATCCTTCTCGGACAGTTCCTGGCGATCAAAGTCCGTGACCCTGCGGGAGCCGATCAGGTTGAGCTGCAGAACCTCGAAATTGTCGCGAACGTATTTCGAAATGTCGGCATCAGCGAAGTTCACCAGATGCGTTTCGCGGCAATAGGGACAGCCGCGCAGCTCCCACATGATGGCGAGGCGCTTGCTGCTGGCGGCAGCGCTCTCAAGGTCCTCGCGCAGATCGAGGAAGCTCTGGAGAAACCAGGACTGGTGATAGAGCCCGTCCTCGCCAAGTGTTGGCTCGGCCACCGCCTGGCTGCGGTCTGCGACAACACCGGCTCCCATGGCCAGCGTGAGAAATCCGCGCCGCGTGGGCCTGCCCAAGGACATCGCGAGTTTCCGCCTCCGAAGATGTTGCAGGTTGGTCGTTTTTATTATGATATTCGAATACTGGAATATGACAAGGACTTCTCGTCTTGCGCTGCGTCATCGTTCTCTCGGCTTGGCTGGCCTCGACCGCGCTCGCGTTCGGCGCGGAGGCCGGCAATCTTGCGGCTCTAATGCCCGCAATGGGTCCGATCATGGGCAATCTGCGCACGGCCGCGAGCTATGCGCGCACCGGGAACATCGGGCTGGCACAGATGGAGAATGAGGAGGCCGTGGCCGCGTGGAAGAAGCTTCAGGAGGCCGCCGCGGGCGTTGCGCTGCCCGGTGACGAGCTGGCCGAGTTTCTGGCCGCAGGCGGCGCACGACTGGCGGCGATAATGCAAGCGCTGGACGGCGGGGACGATGCCGCCGCCCGCCGCGAGCTGCTTGCGCTGCGCCAGTCATTCCATGAGCTCCGCCGCCGTTCGGGCTTCTACGATCTCGGCGATTGCGTGTTCGAGATCGCGCCGGCGATGGAGAATCTGCGCGTCGCAGCCGCTCGGTTCGGCGAGCAGCCAACAGCCGCGCACGCCGGGGATGCGATTGCGACCGCGGGCGCGTTCCGTGACCGGCTGCAGCGCTGCAACGACTGGGCGAGCGCCGAAGTTTCCGCTCAGGTTGAGTTCCGCCGCCTCATCGATGGCGCGATCGCGAGCAGTGGAGAGCTTGCTCGCGCGGTCATGTCCGGTGACGCGCCGCTCGCGCATCGCTACCTGATCGAACTGCAGTCCTACGCCCAGCTGCTCGATTTCCGCTACGGTTAGCCGACGCCGGTCAGCCCCGGGAAACGATCAAGCAGCCATTCCGAAACCGCCGGCATGAGACCGGTGAGAAACGTCAGACCTGTTGCAACGAGAAAGGCGCCCATCGCCTTCTCGACCAGTGCGAGATGGCGGCGCACACGGCCGAGCGCGGCAACAAATCTGCCGGTGAAGGCGGCCGCGATCAGGAACGGAACGCCGGTCCCGGCCGAATAGGCCGAGAGCAGCAACGCGCCTCGCCCCGTAGTCTCCTCCGAGCCCGCCATCACCAGGACCGCGGCGAGAATGGGACCTGCGCAGGGCGTCCAGCCGAACGCGAACGCCAGGCCCATGACGAAGGCGCCCGCTACGCCGGCCGGGCGGTTGTCGACCTGCACGGCCGCACTGCGATAAAGCAGCGGAATCCTGATCACGCCGAGAAAATGCAGGCCCATTGCGATGATCAGGCCTCCGGCGATGACGCCAAGCGTCGACAGATGCGCGGAGATGAAGCGCCCCGCGATCGATGCCGTCGAGCCGAGCGCGACGAAGACCAGGGAGAAGCCGGCCACGAAGGCCAGGGCGGAGACCAGGATGCGCGGCCGCAGGTCGGGTTGACGGTCCGACAGGTCGGTGATCGAGACACCGGCCATGTAGCAGAGAAAGGGCGGAACCAGGGGCAGGATACAGGGCGACAGAAACGACAAAAGCCCCGCGAGGAAGGCCGCGCCAAGCGTGACGTCCAAGGTCATCTGCGTCCCATCCCTAGTACATATGCGAATTTAATGATATAAAGGGGCGAGGAAGTCCAGAGGTCCTTGTGTAAGGGATGAGCCGAATCATCGCATCGTTCGTGGTCTTGGCCGCGCTCGCGCTCGCGGCAACGAGCTCGCGCGCCGCCGAGCTCGTCATGTTCGAGCGCTCCGGGTGCCTCTGGTGCGCACGCTTCAACGCCGAGATCGCGCCGATCTACGACAGGACCGAGGAAAGCCAAGCCGCGCCGCTGCGTCGCGTCGACCTCGGCGCCCCCCTGCCGGCGGATCTCGCCGGAATCGATCCCGGCGCCTTCACGCCGACTTTCGTCGTGGTAAAAGAGGGCCGGGAGATCGGGCGAATTCGCGGTTATCCGGGAAATGCCTACTTCTTCGGCCTTCTGAACCGGATCTTGTCGAACGCAGGATCGGAACCGGGAAGGTCGTGACCGCTCTCGGGAATCTTGGTCGGAGAATATGACGCGATGCCGTTGCCAAAGTTGAAGGAGATCGAGGGCTCCGCCGAGCTCGAGCAGATGATCGAGAAGGCGCGCGAGGCGAGCGACATGCTCAAGGCCCTGTCGCATGAGTCCCGATTGCTGCTGCTCTGCATCCTCGCCGAGGGCGAGAAATCGGTGACCGAGCTCGAGCAGTTCCTGGGCGAGCGGCAGTCGACCGTCTCGCAGCAGCTCGCGCGGCTGAGACTCGATCGGCTGGTGACGACCCGCCGCGACGGCAAGACGATCTATTACAGCCTCGCCAGCGAGGACGTTCGCAAGATTCTCACCGCCGTCTACGACGTGTTCTGCGAGCCGGTGCGGCGGCGGCGCCGTTAATCTTCCGCGCTGGATTTTCGAGCCTTCCCGGCGCAGACTGCCCGAAAAGCAGAACGAACGCCCCCCGGGAGGAATGCTGAGCCCTTCGACCATAGCTTTTGCATGCGGACTTGCCGCCGGAGGCGTGCTCGGCGTTGCGGGGCGAGCGGGGCGATTCTGCACGCTTGCAATGCTCGAGGATGCATTCTTCGGGTCGGATTTTCGCCGGCTCAAATCCTTTGCGCTGGCCGCCGCCGTGGCCCTGCTGGCCACGCAAGGCCT
Source organism: Bradyrhizobium sp. CCH5-F6 (assembly GCF_001556045.1). Lineage (GTDB taxonomy): Bacteria > Pseudomonadota > Alphaproteobacteria > Rhizobiales > Xanthobacteraceae > Bradyrhizobium. The sequence goes on along the minus strand of NZ_LSIC01000029.1, from coordinate 3,962 downwards.
CGCCGAATTCGGCGTCGTCGACCTGTCGCGTTCGATCTACCTGACATCGTCGATCGGATTTGGCGGCGCGATCATCGGCGGACTGATGTTCGGCGTAGGCATGGCGCTCGTAGGCACCTGTGGCTTCGGCACACTGGTGCGCGTCGGCGGCGGCGATCTACGGGCCATCGTGGTTTTTCTCGTGCTCGGCCTTTCGGCACTCGCCACCATGAGAGGCATTACCGGCGTCCTGCGCGTGATGCTGATCGAGCCATTGTCGCTACGGCTCTCGGAAGGCAACAACCAGACGCTGACCTCGCTGCTCGGCGCGGGGAGCACGATGCGAGCACTCCTCGTCGTTTCGATTGCCGCTGCGCTTGCCTTCTGGGCCCTCGCAGATGGCAGACTAATCCGATCGCCGCGCCTCTTGGCCTCCGCCTTCGCAGTCGGCGCCGCGGTCGCCTTCGGTTGGTTTTCGACCGGATGGCTGGCAGATGACGAATTCGACCCGGCGCGGGTCTCCTCGCTCACCTTCGTCGCTCCGCTCGGCGACGCGATTCTCTACATCGCGACCTTCTCTGGCGCGCGGTTGAATTTTGGTATCGGGTCCGTCGCCGGTGTCGTGGCGGGGTCTCTTGGCGCCGCATTGCTCTCGCGCGGCTTCCGCTGGGAAGCCTGCGATGACGCTCGCGAGCTAAAACGGCATCTGGCCGGCGCCCTTCTGATGGGTATCGGCGGGATCATGTCGATGGGATGCACCATTGGCCAGGGATTGACCGCATTCTCATCACTCGCACTCTCGGCCCCGATCACCATGCTGGCGATTGCCGCCGGCGCCCGGCTCGGGCTCGAGTTCACGATGACGGGCGAGTGGTTGCCAGCAGTGCGCAGGCTGTTCGGCACGTAACCAGCTTTGTCAGCAGGGTCTCTGCCTTCCGTGCCCTTTGCTTCCAGAGGGGTTGGACGACATGAAACTTTTACGCGACGGCGCTGAGGAAAGCATCTTCATCGCATCCGGAAGCTTGTTCTGCTCGGACGAGAGCAGCTCGCTCGCCAGAGCGATCCGGATCGACATCCGCACGAGCCGACAGCCCGAAATCAACGGTACGGGTAGGGGTCGGCAAACGACCGCCCCATCGGTAGGCTCGACGAGCTTGTGCGCTCAGCCGACCTGGATATGCAGTCCGCCTCCCGCAGTATGCTCCACGACTGCGTCGATGCCGTACACATCTGCCAGCATCGACGCCGTGATCACCTCCTGCGGACGACCGCTCGCAAACAAGTTGCCTTCGCTCAGCACCATCACCGCATCCGCCCATGACGCGGCGGCCTGCAAGTCGTGCAGCACCATGATCACGATGGTGCCCTTTCGTGCTTCCTCTCGCACATTGGCGATGACCTGCTGCTGATAGCGCAGGTCGAGCGCGCTGGTCGGCTCGTCCAGCAGAAGCACCCGCGGCCGGCGCACCAGTGCCTGCGCAAGGCTTGCGAGCTGCCGCTGGCCGCCGGAGAGGGTGTCGAACGGCCGAAGCGCGAGGTCGAGAATCTTCAGCCGCAGTGTCGCGTGTGACGCTTGAACCGCATCGGGCTTCCCCCGCGAGAGCGGCTAGCCTGAAAAACTGCCCAGAGCGAATGGGCGGTGCCTTGGCTCAAGACGTCACGAGCGGCCCGATCGCCTGCCCCAAGGGGCGAGGCGGTGAAATCGATCAAGGCGGCGATGCGCAACCTGGTGACCAAGGCCAAGCTGCCCGGACGGGTGAACTCGACCTCGATCCGGCACACGAGACCTTCCTGCGTGAGGTCAACGAGCACACCGGAAAGTGGGACCTCGAGAAGCCCTGCACCATCAAGCCGGGCTTGAAGGGGCGGGAATGGTGGTGGCCGGCGCGCATCTCAATCACGGCAACACGGCTCACGCCGCGGCAGCAAAACGGGCGTGCATTTTACGTGCAAATGGGGCACAAGGGCGCGGTCCGGTGCTCGCGCGAGGCTGGGCAAGTCATTGAAATAATGGTCGGAGTGGCAGGATTCGAACCTGCGACCCCTGCGTCCCGAACGCTTTAGACCGTCAATAGCGGTTTGATTTTTCTGGCTTTTTTGTTACGCTTTGTACCCGATCTTCCCCTTTCGTTCCCGCTCATCCTCGGGGGGTTTTCGGGGGGCGCTGTCAGGTCGGTAGAAGTTGTAAGGAACGCTTCTACCGACTATGAAGTCCTATGGCACGGGACCGCTCTACCGATCACCTCAAAACGTTCTCCCTGCGATTGAGAACTGAGATCGAAAAGCGAAATTGGTCGGCCGCGGACTTGGCCCGGGAGGCCAGCAAATACGTGCCTCAGACCCACCTCAAGAAGGGCAAGCCGTATGTCATTGGCAGACATTTGATCTCTTCTTATTGCCGCGCCGAGAATGAGCCCTCTGCGGTCAACCTCAAATACATTTGCAAGGCGTTGGACGTCGAACCTAGCGAACTTTTTCCGCCAACGAGAAAGCCCTCGGGCCTACAAACGGCCCAAGCGATTTCTTCGCTAGAAGGCAGAACTCGTCTGGTAATTGACGTCGAGCTTGAGACCGACATCGCGATGAAGATACTCAAACTAGTCCGTGAGAGCGTAACCCAGTAGCGAGTCTCCAGGACTTTCCATTGTCGATTTTCGGGATTTTCGCTTTTTGTTCACACCATTTTTCGGGGGGTAGCGCCTTTTTCCCATCTAGACTTTCCCCTCGCGACGCCGATCAATCTACGATTGCTTGAAGGCGCGATGTAACCGTCAGTCGAGATGCCGTCGGGAGGACCCATGTGGTGCGCTCGACAACGCTGACGCGATTGGAAATCGGCCACTCGCGGAGGCTTTGGAGGCAATTTGGCGGACGCAATTAGCGAGCTTGAACCTGATCTTGAAGCAGTAGTCGCAACACTGCGCGCCGACTATTCGTTCCTCGCCGCACGCATCCGCGAGGTGCAGCATGCCATAACATGTGAGTGCGATGGAGTAACGCTCAGGCTTCACTTCCCGGCCTTTCGGCAGGGCAAGCCAACTGTTCATGAGCTTGTCGAAGCCATCTCACTTTATATGACGCCCTTCGCCCTAACGCGGAGGGAGATCAAAGAGCTTGATCAACAGTATGGAAAAGTGACGCCAGCTGAATTTCGAGCCGCGTCCAAACAGCTCGACCAGGAAGCCATCAAGCTATTCATAAAGGCAGCCGAAAAAACAGGACGCAACGGCGAATGCGGCGAGCTGTTATTGTACCTGTTAACAGAATGGGTACTCGGCGCTCCTCAGATCATCGCCAAGATGGTGCTTAAGACGAGCCCCGCGATGCCAGTGCATGGCGCCGATGGCGTACACGCCCGCTATTGTGGGACAACAAAGCGGCTTTATCTTTACTGGGGCGAGGCAAAATTTCATGCAAGCGTTGGCGGTGCGATCACCGACGCGGCTAAGTCTATTTCAAAGGCGCTTAGCCCAGAAGAGATGGACCATGAAATTGGTCTCGTTAAGCGCAACGTAGACTTTTCAGGCTTGAGCGGGGAAGCGAAGCAAGAGCTTCTAGATTTTCTCAACCCCATGAACGAAAGTTACAACAAGAGGTTCGACGTCGTAACTTGTCTAATAGGGTTCGACTTCAACGGGTACAACAAGATAAGCCAAAGTGATGGTGAGAAAGCCGAAGCGAAATTCTCCGCTCTTGCCTCTGAGCATCTGAATATCCTAGCTCCGAGCATCGCTGCCAAGCTTAAGGGATATGGCCTAGATCAAGCCGTCGTCGAACTCTTTCTATTGCCACTACCTGACGTCCAGGATTTGCGCGACAAGTTTCAAACCAAAATCGGATGGCCAACCTCGTGATCCAGGAGCTGGCAGACAAGGTTTGGAATACGGCCGAGTTTCAGCAGGCTGCGCTCGATATAGAGTTGTCGTGGTGACCTGAGCCCCAACTTTCATCCACCGATGAGTAGAGTCCCGGTGACATTTGAG
>NZ_LSIC01000028.1 GCF_001556045.1 Bradyrhizobium sp. CCH5-F6 | reverse complement strand
GCCCTCACCTCCCCCGCCGCGCCCGGCCGCGCCGTCCCACGGCGCCACCCGGTTCTCGTCCGTGTTCGGGACAAGGAGACGTTGACATGACCCGGCATCGCGGACGCGGCATGGCGTCGATCAACTATCCCATCGGCATGAATCTCGGCGGCGATCCGAGCCAGGCGCTGGTTCACTCCAACCCCAGCGGCAAGTTCACGGTGGCGCTGTCATCGATCGATCTCGGCCAGGGCATGAAATCGGTGACGCGGCAGATCTGCGCCGAGACGCTCGGCGTGCCCGTCGAGGACGTCTATGTCGACACGGCGGATTCCGACACCGGCCCGCATTGCATGGGCTCGTTCGCCTCGCGCGGCACACACCGCGTCGGCAACGCGGTGATGGCCGCTGCCCGCGAGGCGCGCGGCGTGATGATGGAGGCCGCGGCCGAGGAGCTGGAAGTCAACGCCGCCGATCTCGAAACCGACGGGCGCGGCAACATTCACGTCAAGGGCGCGCCGCATCGCTCGATCTCGACCAAGGACGTCGCGATCGCCGCACAGTTCAAGCAGGGCAAGACCATCTCCGGCCGCGGCATCTTCCTGGTCCCGCTCTCCAACGTCGATCCGGAAACCGGCGAGATGTCGCCGGCAACCTGTTATGCGCATGCCTGCCTCGTCGCCGAGGTCGAGGTGGATGACGAAACCGGCGAGGTCGCGATGGTGCGGATGGACTCCGCCTATGAGCTCGGCCGCGCGCTCAACCCGCGGCTCGTCGAGCAGCAGCTCGTCGGCGGCGCCTGGATGGGTGTCAGTCACGCGCTCTACGAAACCCCGGAACCGTATTACCCGGACCCGGCTCACGGCCCCCGCGACTTCGTCGAATATCTCATGCCCGGCCCGGGTGACATCTGCCCGCACGACATCGCGGTTCTGGAACGCCCTGCTCCCGACGGGCCGTTCGGGGCCAAGGGGCCCGGCGAGATGTGCGCCAACCCGGTTCTGCCGGCCGTTGCGAATGCGATCTTCAATGCGGTCGGCGTGCGCATCGACGATCTGCCGATCACACCCGAGAAGGTGCTGCGCGCGATCAAGGCGCAAGGCGGCGCACGGCCGCAGGCGCGGCGCTAGAGGATCGGCCGTGGCGGTTCGCAGCAACATCGTCGGTATCGACAGCCCGGAGGCGCTGGAGAAGGCGCTGCGCGCGGCCTATTACCTCGCCGACGAAGGACTCGCGACCGCGGCCTATCTCGGCCTTGCCCTCGGCAAGCCGCTGCTGCTAGAAGGCGCGCCCGGTGTCGGCAAGACAGAGGCCGCCAAGGCGATCGCCGCCGTGCTCGGCCGCCGCCTCATCCGCCTGCAATGCTACGAGGGCATCGACGCCTCTGCGGCGCTCTACGAGTGGAACTACCCGCGCCAGATGCTCGCCATCCGCCAGGCCGGCGACGAGAGCATCGACATCTATGGCGAGGCATTCCTGATCGAACGGCCGATGCTGGCGGTGCTACGCGCGCCCGATTCCACCGTGCTCCTGATCGACGAAATCGACCGCGCGGACCAGGAGTTCGAAGCCTTCCTGCTCGAATTCCTGTCCGATTTCCAGATCTCCATTCCCGAGCGCGGCACGGTGCGCGCCGCCGAACGGCCCGTGGTGGTGTTGACATCGAACCGGACGCGTGACCTGCACGAAGCCTTGCGCCGCCGCTGCGTCTATCACTGGATCGACTATCCGACCGCGGAGCGCGAGGCACGGATCATCATGATGCGTGCTTCCAGCGTTGCGGAGGCCACGGCCCGCGCAGTCGTCGCAGCCGTCGAGAAATTGCGACGTGAGCCGTTGAGCAAGGCGCCCGGCATCGCCGAGGCCGTCGACTGGGCCGAGGCCGCGACGCTGCTGCACAAGGGCGGCGCCCGCTGGCCGGATGCATTCAAGCGCTCCATCGGCGTTGCGCTGAAGGACGAGGAGGACCTGCATTTCATCTCACCGCGGCTCGACGCCATGCTCGCGGAGGCGACGGCATGAACGTCGAGCAACAGCTTCCGCGCGCCGCCCGCGTGTTCGTCGCCTTCGTCGCGCTTTTGCGCACGAACGGCTTTGCCGTCGCGCCGGAACAGACCACGGCGTTCCTCGCCGCGATCGAGCTGCTTGGCCCTCGCAGTCTCGACGATATTCGTCAGGCGGCCCTGGCGATGCTCGCCCCGCCGCCGGATCGGCGCACGACGTTCGACCGATTGTTCGATCTTCATTTCCGCGGCAGCGAGGCGATCGCGCACGGCGACGAAGGTGAGGACGACGAGACCGTCCGTCTCCAGGAAGAAGGCCGCGGCGACGACGAGCCGCTGTCCTCCGACGAGGCCAGCGAGTCGGGCCTCACCGCGACGCGAACCGAGGCCCTGGTCGAACGCCGGTTTGCAGTCGCCTCCGCAAGCGACGTACTGCGCCGGCTGGGGCGTGAGGCGTCAAGACGCCTGCCGAAACGGCGCGGCCACCGCCGCATGCGGGCGCGCCGAGGCCCCTTCGCGGATCTGCGCCGCACCTTACGCGACAGCATCCGCAGCGATGGCGAGATTCTACGGCTCGGTCACCTGAAGCGGCGGCAGCGGCCACGCAAGATATTGCTGTTGATCGACGTGTCCGGCTCGATGAAGACCCGGACCGAGGAAAACATGAAGCTCGCGCATGCGCTGGTGCAGGCCGCGCCCAATGTCGAGGCTTTCACCTTCGGCACGCGGCTGACCCGCGTCACCCGGCCGCTGCGGCTTAAGCGTCGCGAGCAGGCGTTGAACGCGGCAGCACATCTGGTCAGCGACTGGGACGGCGGCACCCGCATCGGCGATGCGCTGCAGGCTTTCCTCGCCGTACCGCGCTTCGGCGGCTACGCGCGCGGTGCCGCCGTGATCATCGTCTCCGACGGGCTCGAACGCGGCGAACCCGACGCACTCCGCGACGCCGTCGCAAAATTGTCGCGGCGGGCCTGGCGGGTGAGCTGGTTGACGCCGCTGGCCACAAGCCCGGCCTTCCGCCCGCAGACGGAAGCCCTGATTGCCATCGAACGTTTCGTCGATGACCTCGTGGATGGCGGCTCGAGCGCGTCGATCGTCGCGCATATTCTGGCATTGGGACGAAGGAGAGCGGCGTGAGCGAAATCGTCGATGGCCATCATCACATCTGGCGGCAGGCCGACCTGCCCTGGCTGACCGGCCCGATGCAGCCGCGCATCTTCGGCCCTTACGAACCGATCCGGCGCGACTATTCGATCCAGGAATATCTCGACGACCTCAAGGGCAGCGGCGTCACCCGCTCCGTGTACGTCCAGACCAACTGGGCCAATGACCGTTTCGAGGACGAGGCCGCCTGGGTGCAGCAGACTGCGGACGAGCACGGCTGGCCGCACGCCATCGTCGCCTACGCCAACTTCGCCGTGGACGATGTGCGCCAGCAGCTCGACCGCCTCACACGCTATCCGCTCGTGCGCGGCGTGCGCATGCAGCTGCACTGGCACGAGAACCCGCTGTACCGCTTTGCGGCCCGTCCCGATCTCTGCGCCGATCCCGTCATTCGCCGCAACGTCGCGCGTCTCGCCGATTACGGCTGGAGCTTCGATCTGCAGGTGTTCACGCCACAGATGCCGGAGGCCGCGGAGCTGGCCGACGCCTGTCCCAAGGTGACCTTCATCCTCCAGCATGCCGGCATGCTGGAGGACCTCTCACCGTCTGGCCGCGGCGCCTGGCGCGCCGGCATGGCCCGGCTTGCGGCCTGTCCGAACGTGGTCTCGAAGCTCTCAGGTCTCGGCACCTTCATCCATCGCAACGATCCCGCGCACATCGCCGCCGTGCTCGCCGACACCGTTGCGATCTTCGGCGCCGAGCGCTGCCTGTTCGGCTCCAACTTCCCGATCGAGAAGCTTTGGACCAGCTATCGCGAGCTGGTCGACGCGTTTCGCGCGGCCGCCGCGCCGCTCAGTGCCGCGCAACAGGAGGCGATCTTCAGTGCCACCGCGGCGCGCGTTTATCGGCTGTGACAGACAAGAAACAGGACAGGGAGGGCAACGAATGGCGCTGGAGATCAAGATCCTGGACTACGGCGATATCGAGCTGGAATCGAGTTTCCTGGTGCTCGGACGCGACTGCGGTCGCACCCGCCGAGTCCTCACCCTCGGTTTCCTGATCCTCGGCGGCCCCTATCCAGTCGTGGTCGACACTGGCTACCGCTCCAACCAGATCATGGAAACGCTCGGCATGCGGGGGCTGCAGTACCATGAGAACATGATCGAGAACCAGCTGGCGCGCCATGGCGTGCGCATGGGCGACGTCCGCTTCGTCTGCCACACCCATCTGCACATCGACCACGCCGGCAAGGACGATCTGTTCCCGATGAACACGACCGTCGTGCTCAATCGCAAGGAGCTCGAGTATTCAGTCTCCGGCCTCATGCACCCGCAATATCCGGCGCCCGACATCAAGCACCTGATCGACCGCCTGCACACCAAGAGCGCGTTGCGCTTCCTCGACCTCGAGATCACCGGTCCGATCGAGCTGATGCCCGGCGTCTATTGCGACGCCGCCAACGCTCACACCGAAGGCTCGATGAACATCATCGTCCACACCGCCGACGGCATCGCCACCATCTGCGGCGACGTGATCTACGATTTCAACGACCAGATCGTCACCCCTTTCCACGAAATCCACGACTGGGAGCCGCGCACCACGGGCAATCACGGCACCAGCAAGCGCGCGGAGAAGGCAGCCATCAAGAAGCTGCTCAGCAATTCGCGCTACCTGCTCCCCGTCCACGACCGGCCCGCCAAGATCGAGGGCGGCCATGTCGTGGGGCGGCTGCATGACCAGGTCCCCGGACCGATCGTGCAGTCCCTGCCCGCGCGCAACTGGTTTCCGGCCTGAGGTAAACTGAGGTTCTGCCGATGACGCACGTGACCTTGCGCTCCGAATTCGAGACTTTGATCGATCCTTACGCGCCCGTCGCGCAAGTCGGTACCGGCTTCGACTTCACGGAAGGGCCGATCTGGCATCCGGTCGATCACTATCTCCTGTTCTCGGACATGCCGGGCGACGTGCGTCGGCGCTGGGATGCGCGTCGCGGAATCGTCGAGGTCAAGCGTCCCTCGAACAAGTGCAACGGCATGACCTATGATGCCGAGCTCAATCTGATCGTCTGCGAGCACGCGACGTCGTCGCTGGTCCGCGAACGCCCGGACGGACGACGCGAGGTTTTGGCCTCGCACTTCCAGGGCCAGGAGCTCAACAGCCCGAACGACGTCTGCGTCCATTCGTCCGGCGCGATCTATTTCTCCGACCCCTGGTATGGCCGGATGCCCGTCTATGGCGTCGAGCGGCCGCGCCAGCTCGGCTTCCAGGGCGTCTATCGCCTCGTGCCCGGGGGCGAGCCGAAGCTCGTGGTCGAGCGAAGCCTGTTCGATCAGCCCAACGGACTGTGTTTCTCGCCGGACGAGAAGCTGCTGTATGTCAATGACACCGTGCAAGCCCTGATCCGCGTATTCGACGTCGACAGCGACGGTTCGCTGTCGAATGCGCGAGTGTTTGCGAGTGGCATCAAGTCCGAGCTCGAACCCGGTCTGCCCGATGGTATGAAGTGCGACCAGCACGGCAACGTCTGGGTCACAGCGCCTGGCGGGGTCTGGGCCTATTCGCCGCGCGGCGACCTGCTCGGCAAGGTCCGCCTGCCCGAGCTCGTCGCCAACCTCGCTTGGGGCGGTCCGGACTTCCGCACGCTTTATTTGACCTCCACTCATTCGGTGTACGCGATCCCGACCAAGGTCGGCCCGCGGCATGAGCCCTATATGAGCGGCCGGCGCAGCGGCGGCGGCCCGACTCCGAGCTCCTCACCGGCGACCCCCATTCTCGCGGAGGGCGAGATGCGGCTCGATCCGCAGCGTTGCGCGATGATCATCCAGGACCTCCAGAACGATGTCATCATGGACGGCGGCGCGTTCGCCGAGTCAGGCGCGCCGGGTCATGCAAAGCAACAGCATGTCGTGGAGAATGTGCGCCGCTTGGCTGAGGCAGCACGCGCCCGCGGCGTCGCCATCATCCATGTCTGGTTCGTGGTCGAGCCAGGCGCACCCGGCGTCACGCTGAATGCGCCGTTGTTCGAGGGATTGGTCGACAGCAAGGCGATGGTTCGCGGAAGCTGGGGCGCGGCGCCGGTATCCGGGCTCGAGCCGCGTCCAGGCGATTTCGTCGTCGAGAAGATGCGCATGAGTGCCTGGGAAGGCACGCGGCTGGAGACGATCCTGAAAGCGACGGGTCGCGACATGATCATCAACACGGGTGCCTGGACCAACATGTCGGTCGAGCACACCGCGCGGACCGGCGCCGACAAGGGTTATTTCATGATCGTGCCCGAGGATTGCTGCTCGACCATGAATGCGGACTGGCACAATGCCTCGATCAACTTTGCCATGCAGAACGTCGCGGTCGTGACCAGGGCCGACACCGTCATCAGAGCGCTGGGATGAACTGTGGCGAAGCTCCTGCATCTGTCCTGCTCGCCTCGCGCCGAGTCCGAATCGAATGCCGGCGCGCGCGTCTTTATCGACGGATTCCGCCAGGCTCGGCCGGATTGGGACGTCGACGTCGTGGACATCTGGCGCGAGCGCATGCCGGAATTCACAGGCCCCATCGTCGAGGCCAAATATGCACGCATGAAGGCTCAGGCTTTCAACGACATCCAACGCGACAGCTTTGCCGAGGCCGAGCGAATGGCGCTGCGCTTTTCGCTCGCCGATCGAGTCCTGATCTCGACCCCGATGTGGAACTTCAGTATTCCATACAAGCTCAAGCAATGGTTCGACATCATCGTGCAGCCGGGGCTCACCTTTCGGTTCGATCCATCACAGGGCTATCTCCCGCTGCTGGAGGATCGGCCGACACTGGTGATCCTCGCCAGCGGCAGCGATTTTGCCACCGGAATGAACCGCGGTCGCACCGACATGGCAACGCCTTACCTACGGGAAATCCTGCGTTTCATCGGAGTCACCAATGTCCGCTTCGTGCTGATCGGTCCAACCACCGGACCGCAACAGCCGATCGATGCTGCCCGTGAAAGGGCCCATCAACGCCTCGCTGCCATGGCCGCGACTTTCTAGAGGCCCGCTTTGGCCGCGCATCGAGCTGGATCAGATCAGGCTCGACTTGCCCCGGCTCAGCACATTGCCTGCCCCCTTGGCGCCGACGATCCGACCCTGGTTATAGACCACTTGGCCGCGGGCGATGGTCGTCACCGGCCATCCCGTGACCTCGAAGCCTTCCCATGGCGTGTAGTCTGACCCGTGATGCAGATCGGCCTGCCGGATGGGCTTCTTCAATTTGGGATCCCAAAGAACGATGTCGGCATCAAAGCCGACGCCGATCGAGCCCTTGCGCGGATAGAGACCATAGATCCGCGCGTGGTTGGTCGCGGTCAGCTCGACGAACTTTTGCAGGGTGATGCGTCCCTTCGAGACGCCTTCGGAGAACAGGATCGGGAGCCGCGTCTCGACGCCGGGGATGCCATTCGGCACCCAGCGGAACGAGGTTCGGGAATTCGGCGTCAGCTTGCCCTTCGGATCGTCGTAGCGGAACGGGCAATGATCGGACGAGAAGGTCTGGAACACGCCTGATGTGATGCCCTCCCAGATCGCCTGCTGGCTCTCGACATCGCGCGGCGGCGGCGAGCAGACATATTTCGCGCCTGATATGTCCATGTTCAGGCCCTTCATGTCGTCGGCCGTCAGCGTGATGTATTGCGGGCAGGTCTCGGCATGCACAGGCAAGCCGCGCTGCTGGGCCCAGCGCACCTGCTCCATCGCCTCGCGTCCGGAGACGTGCACGATCATGATGGGAACGCCGATCACCTCGGCATGGCTGATGGCTCGGTGCGTCGCCTCGCGCTCCACGGCCTGGGGCCGCGAGGTGCCGTGATAATAGGGCGCGATATGGCCTTCACGTTCGAGCTTGCTGGTAAGGAAGCGGATGGCATCGTAGCCCTCACAATGGACCATCACCAGCGCCTCCTCACGGCGCGCAACGTCGAAGACCTCGAGCAGCTGCTTGTCGCTGAGCACGAGGTCGTCATAGGTCATGAACACCTTGAAGGAGGTGTAGCCGTCCTTGACGAGAGCCGGCAGCTCCTGTCCGAGCACGACCGCCGTCGGATCGGAAATGATGAGATGGAACGCCGTGTCGATGTAGCATTCGCCCTCGGCAAGCTTGCGGTAGTTCTCGACGCAGGTGCGCAGGGAGGTGCCCTTCTCCTGAAGCGCGAAGGGCAGCACCATGGTGTTGCCGCCGGCAGCAGCCGCGCGCGTCGCCGAGGCGAAGTCGTCGGCCATCACCACGTCGGGGCCCGAGGGCTGCGAGATGTGAACGTGGCTGTCGATCCCGCCCGGCAGCGCGAGCAATCCCGTCGCATCGATCTCGCGTGCCGCGCCCTCGATGCTGTCAGCAATGCTGACGATACGGCCGTCGCGGATGCCGATATCGGCGCGAAACTCGTCGCTGGCCGTCACGATGGTGCCGCCGCGAATGGCGAGATCGAGCTGCGTCACTGAGGCCTCCGTCACTTGATGGCTGGCATTGTCTGGAAGATCCGCCCCCATTGCGCAAGGGTCCTGATGTCGCCGCCGGCGAGCCCGAGGGACCGCCAAAGCGTCACCGCGACCGAGTCGAGCACGGCGATGTCCAGCTCCTGCTCCAGCGCGGCCGTCAGCGCCGCGCCGTCGAGGTTGGTGCAGAGGATGACGATGGCCTCGGCACCCTCCGCCGCCACGGCCCGGATCATCTCGGCGATCGTCGCAGGTGCGACCTCGCCAAAGGAAAAATTGTCGCGCAGCCCGAGATGCCGCTCGGCATGCGGCGCGACTCCCTCCCCGGCCCAGACGTCCGCGATGCGCCGTTGAACGTCGTCCGTATAGGGCGAGACCAGTCCGACGCGTTGGGCGCCGATCGCACGGGCGGCATCGATGCAAGCCAGCGTCGACGTCGTCGCCGGCGCGCCTGTGCGCGCCGTGATCGCCTCACAAAGGCTTCGGTCGCGGCCGATGCCCAGCCAGCTCGCCGAGGTGCCGTTCCAGGCGATCGAGTCGACCTTGGCGTCGGCCAGCAGATCCGCTGCGGGCAGCATTGCCGAGGCATCGAACTGACTCAACGCAGCCGCGTCGAGTGCAATCTCCGTAACGCGGAAGCGCGAGAAATGCGCCGTGACGCCGGGAGCGTCGGCCAGCATGGCGCTGGTGACGGGCTCGAGCACCGAATTGGAGGACGGCGTGATCATGCCGAGACGCTTGCGCATGCCGAGACCTTACGACGCCTGCGCAAGGCGCGTCGACTCCTCGCGGATCAGGGACAAGATGTGGCGCTTTGCGTCGTTGAACTCGGGGCTGGTGATATCGCGCGGGCGCGGCAGGTCGAAATTGACGGCCTCCCGGATCCGGCCCGGCCGCCTGGTCATCACCACGATCTTGTTACCGAGCACCAGCGCCTCGTCGACACTGTGGGTGACGAACACGATGGTGCAGCGGCGCTTCTGCCAGATCGCGACCAGCTCCTCCTGCATTTCGAGCTTGGTCTGGGCGTCCAGCGCCGCGAACGGCTCGTCCATCAGGATGACGCTCGGGTTCATCAACAGTGCGCGGGCGATGCCGACGCGCTGATTCATGCCGCCCGACATTTCGGAGGGATGATGATGCTCGAAGCCGCGCAAGCCGACGAGGTCGATGAACTCCATGGCGCGGTGGTGCCGCTCGGCCTTGGCGACGCCCTTGAGCTTGAGATGGAAGGCAATGTTGTCGATCGCCGTCAGCCACGGCATCAGCGTCGGCTGCTGGAACACCACGCCACGGTCAGAACCGGGCCGCTCCACCTGCTTGCCGTCAACTAGCGTACGCCCGGACGTCGCCTGCTCGAAGCCGGCGATGATGTTGAGGAGGGTCGACTTGCCGCAGCCCGACGGGCCGAGCAGGCAGACGAAATCATTGGCCTCGATGTCCAGATTGATGTTGTCCAGCGTCAGCAGGTCGCGGCCGCGCCGCTTGTCGGAGAACACCTTGACGATGTTGCGAAGCTCGATTGCCGCCATCAGCCCGCCCTGCCCTGCACGGTGGTTGTCTGCTGCCAGCGCAGCGTGCGCGCCATGATCGCCTTGAGGCCGAGGTCGGAGAGATAGCCGAGCAGCCCGATCGATATCATCGCAGCTAACACGATGTCGTAACGCAGGAAGTAATAGGAATCCCAGAGCGCATAGCCGAGGCCGCTCTTCACCGCGACCATCTCGGCCGTGACCGTCAGCATCCAGGCCGAGCCGACCGCGATGCGCAGGCCTGCGAAGATCGAGGGCAACGCCGCCGGCAGCACGATGTCGGTCAGCATCTGCCGTCCGTTCGCGCCCATCATCGCGCCTGCCCGCACGAGATTGTGGTCCACGGTCTTGACGCCATGAATGCTGTTCATGAGCACCGGAAAGAATGCGCCGAGGAAGACCAGGAAGATCGCCGGCTTGTCGGCGATCCCAAACCAGATGATCGCGAGCGGAATCCAGGACACGGGCGGGATCGGACGCAACATCTGCAGCGTCGGCTCCAGCGTCTTCTCGAACAGCCGGGACCAGCCGATCGCGACCCCGGCAAGGATGCCGAGCAGGCTTGCCAATGCAAAGCCGCCAAAGACGCGGAGGGCGCTGGCGAGCGCATCACGCAACCAATGGCCAGAGTAGGTCTGCGTGGTCTCGTCGAAGCCGAACACCCAGTCGCCGAGCGCATGCAGCACCGCGCTCGGCGCTGGCAGCAGCGCGGGCGGCAGCATGCCGCTGCGCGCAAAGGCCTCCCAGCCCGCGATCAGCAGCGCAGGCACGACGAGGCGTTCGAGCCCGTGGAACGCCCGCGTCAGCCGAAACGCCGGCCTGGCGGGCGAGACATCAGTAACCGAGGTCATTCTTGGCCTTTCCCGTGGCCTTCTCCAGGAACGAATAGTCCATGTTCTTCTCCGCTTCCGCGGAGACGTCCTTGGAGATGTACTTGAGGTCGCGCATCATCGCCGCGATCGCCAGGGTCTGCGACCGATGGATCGCAGGATCGGGCGAAGCATTCTTGAGCGCCTCGGTCGCCACCGTCTTGTCGAGCCCGGTGAGCTTGTTGATGACCTCGATCCACGGTCCCTTGTCGGCGATCAGCTTGTTGTCGAGTTCGACCACGGCGGCGACGACGCCCTGTACGCCGGCGCGCTGGCTCGCGATCACGTCGGAACGGGTGACGATCAGGTTGGTCAGATTGCCTGCGGCCTGTTCATACGGCAGCACGAAGTGCTTGCCGGCACCGGCGAGCCGGATCTGCGAGGCGAACGGCTCGACCGAACAGATCATGTCGACCTCGCCGCGCTGGAGCGCCGCGAGATGGTCGGACGGATTGGGGATGTTGATGAACTGGATGTCCTTGTTGGGATCGACGCCCTGCTTGAGGAACGCGCCGCGCATATGGATGTCCTGCGCGTTGCCGCGGGAGGCCGCGACCTTCAGCGGCTGCCCGTCGCTTTTCGCCTTCGCAACGGTCGCCTTGAACGCGGCCCAGTCCTCAGGCGGCAAGTTCAGCTTCGCGGAGGACAGACATTCCGAGCCACCGTTGATCTGGCCCGATACGGCGACGACGTCAAAACCTTTGTCCAGCGCGGTGATGTAGTGGAGGTAGGTGACCTGCGCGACGTCGATACTCTTCGAGATCAGCGCGGTGAGCACGTCGTTGCCCGAGTTGAAGCCGGTGGCCTCGACCTCGACGCCCTTCGCCATGCCCGGGATTAGCGACATCGGCAGGCAGTGTGCGCATTTGGCGTAGCCGAGCTTGATCTTCGCGGTCTGCGCGGAGGCGATCCCGCTTCCGCCAAGCACCGCCGCCATCATCACGAGGCCCAGTCGCAAACCCGTCCGCATCGCTTACTCCGTTTCGAAGGCGCGGGATCCCGCGCGTCGGCAGCAATCATCCGCCGCTCTTCGCCGCAGCGCAATCCGGTTTTTGCATGCTGCATACAATTTGCGCTGTATGCCATTGTTTTCAGCGAGATAGGTCGATATTTTGGGCAGCAATAGCAGCCGGGAAGCGGCTAGGATGAGCGGAAGCAGTGAGGCACGCGTGCAGCAGAAATCGGATGCGCCGAAGGGACGAAAGTCGCCCAAACTCAAGCGGATGGGCCTGCATGAACGCGCCGCCGCGCGGATGCGGACGATGATCATTCGCGGCGAGCTGCCGCCGGGCTCACAGACCCAGGAGACCCGGCTGTCGAAGGAGCTCGGCGTGTCGCGCACCCCCTTGCGCGAGGCCATGAAGGTGCTGGCAGCCGAAGGATTGATCGAGCTTCGCCCCAACCGCAGCCCGCGCATCGCCGACATCGCGGTCGACGGCATCTCGGAATTGTTCGAGGCCCTCGCCGGCATCGAGCGGCTTGCCGCCGAGCTCGCCGCGGAGCGTGCCACCGAGCGCGATCTGGCGCGCCTGCGCACGCTTCAGACCCGGATGGAAGGTCATCACCGCACCGGCAAGCTCGACGATTACTTCGCCATCAACGGCGAGATCCACAACACCATCGTCCGCATGGCCCGCAATACGCCGCTGCGCGAGGCGCACGAGACGTTGATATCCCGCGCCGAGCGCGCGCGTTTTCTCGCGCTCGGCGCCGATCGCCGCTGGAGCAATTCGGTCGACGAGCACGCCGATATCCTGGCCGCCCTCGAAGCGCGCGACGGCGAAGCAGCCGGCCGCCTGCTCGGCGCGCATGTCGCACGCACCGGCACGGCGCTGCTCGAAGTCCTCGCCGCCTCTCAGGCCAAGCGGACAGCGGCATAAACATGAAGCTCCTGCTGCTCAACCCGAATACCAGCAAAGAAGTCACGCACCTGATGATGGGTGTCGGGCAGCGCGCGGCTTCCCCCGGGACGGAGCTGATCCCCTGCACCGCGACCCGCGGCGTGCCCTATATCGCGACGCGCACCGAGGCGCAGATCGGCGGGGCCATTGCGCTGGAGATGCTCGCCGAGCAGCACACGGCGGTCGACGCCGCGATCATCGCCGCCTTCGGCGATCCCGGGCTGTTCGCCGCGCGCGAGACCTTCGACATTCCCGTGGTCGGCATGGCGGAAGCGGCGATGCTGACGGCCTGCATGGCCGGTCGCCGCTTTGCCATCGTCACCTTCGCCCAGGCGCTCGGGCCCTGGTACGAGGAGTGCGTTCGCGCCCATGGATTGTGGGAGCGTTGCGCCGGCATCCGCATGCTCGATACGCCGTTTCAGGCGATCTCCGAGGTCGGCACCGAGAAGGAGGACGTGCTGGTCGAGCTCGCCCAGCGCGCCATCGCCGAGGACGAGGCTGATGTGCTGATCTTTGCCGGGGCGCCGCTCTCCGGCCTCGCCGAGCGCGTCGCGGACCGGATCCCCGTTCCCGTAGTCGATCAGGTCGTCGCGTCGGTGAAGCAAGCCGAAGCGCTCCATGCACTGCGGTTGCGCAAGGCAAGGGCGGGCACGTTCCGGCGGCCCGCCGCCAAGCCGACCACGGGTCTTGCCGATGCGCTCGCTGCCCGGCTCGAGCATCGCGACAGCTGATCAGAAAGGCGGCCGCCGATGCGAAAAACCCAATTCGTTCTCGAGTACACGGCCGAAGGCAAACAACCGGGATTCGCCTCCGGGCGCCGCGATGACCTGAATGCCGAAGGGCAATTCGTTCGGTTCTCGTCGTACCGGCACGGTCAGGACGGGAAAGCCGACCAGCGACACGATGAAGGTGACCGCGAGATAGTCGATCGGTGTCTCCAGGGCGACCCCGTCGATTGCGGTGACATCGCTGATCTCGTTCGGCCAGGGAAACACCGACGCCGCAGGCACGACCAGGAAATCGGCGCGGGTGAAAAGCTCACGAAAGCTGCGGTAGATGACGGTGCGACGCCGTTCGGCGTTCAGGTAGCCCTCCGCGGACAGATTCGCGCCGGCCTCGATATTCCAGATCACCGTCGGAGTGAGCTCCGCGCGCCGGGCCCTCAGCAACTCGCCATAACTGTTGGCGATATGCGCAGCTCGCAGCGTGCGGAATGTTTCGATCGCGCCGCTACAATCGGGCGAGGACCGCACGATTTCGGCAACGCGGGCCAGCGCCTCGCACGCTGTGCTGAAACGCACGCGAACGTCGCGTGCGACCGGTGCAACACCGAAGTCGGGTGTGACGGCGATCCGGGGACGTCCCGCGATCGACCGGTCGTCGCTGCCGAGGCCGATCGATACGGGATCACGCAAATCGCTTCCCTCGCACACCGACAGCGCAAGCGCGAGGTCATCGACACCGCGGGCCAGCAAACCGTGAGTGGCGAGCATGTCCCAGCCGAGTGGACGGCGCGGCGACGGAATGCGGCCGGGCGTCGGCCGGATCGATGCGACGTCGCAGAAGCTTGCGGGCGTGCGTACGGAGCCGCCGAAATCGGTGCCGTGCGCCAGCGGCACCATGCCGGCCGCGACCGCGACGGCGGAGCCGCCGGACGATCCGCCGGAGGTCAGCGCGGTATCGAAGGGATTGCGCGTCGGCCCGCGCAATCGGTTGCTGCAGACCGCCCCGAAGCCGAATTCCGGCGTGTTGGTCTTTCCCAGAATGATCGCGCCGGCGCGGCGCAGCCGCGTTACCACGAGATCGTCCTCGGCCGGAACGTGATCGCGAAACAGCACCGATCCATAAGTCGTCTTGAGCCCGCCGGTGTCGGTGAGGTCTTTGATCCCGATAGGCACGCCGTGCAGCGGACCGAGCGGCGCCGATGCCGCATCGCAAATCTGCGCGGCGCGGCGAGCACCGTCCGCATCGACCGTCACGAACGCCGCCAATTGACCCTCGAGACTCGCAATCCGCGCAAGATGCGCTTCAACCGCCTCACGCGAGGACAGCTCGCGCCTCGCAATCGCGCGCGCAAGCTCCTTGGCAGTGAGGTCGCAAACCGATCGATCCGATGTCATCGGGCCACCATGCCTGAGCGCGCGCCGAAAAGCGACAGGCGCGGGCACGAGACTTGCTTTCTCCTTTGGGGCAACGGGAGGCAACACCATGGCTGAAACGCAAGGCGGCCGATCGCTCGTCGTCGACGCGGTCACCCACCGGTATCCGAATGGCGCGCTTGCGGTCGAGAACATCAATCTCGACATCAAGGGCGGCGAGATCATCGCCCTGCTCGGCCCGTCCGGCTGCGGCAAGACGACCCTGCTGCGCATCATCGCCGGCTTCATCGCGCAGACGCAGGGACGCATCATCATCGGCGACGACATCGTCGATGCGCTGCCCCCGAACCGCCGCGCCGTCGGCATCGTGTTCCAGAACTACGCACTGTTTCCGCATCTTTCGATCAGCGAGAATGTCGCCTACGGCCTCGCGGCCCGCGGCATCGACAAGGGGACGCGCCAGCGCGAGGCGCAGCGCCTCCTGGAGCTGGTGCAGCTGCCGACCATGTCCGAGCGGCTGCCGCGGCAGCTCTCAGGCGGCCAGCAGCAGCGCGTGGCGCTGGCCCGCGCGCTCGCGATCAAGCCGTCGATCCTGCTGCTCGACGAGCCCTTCGCCGCGCTCGACAAGAATCTGCGGCTCGACATGCAGATCGAGATCAAACGGCTGCAGCGGGTCTCCGGCATCACCACGCTGATCGTGACCCACGATCAGGAAGAGGCGCTGTCGATGGCCGACCGCGTCGCCGTGCTGAGCCACGGCAAGCTCGAACAGTTCGGTACGCCGTCCGACGTCTACGACCGGCCGCAGACATTGTTCGTGAACACCTTTGTCGGCTCCACCAACCGCATGCCGGGAATCGTGGTGTCAGCGGACCGCACGGCGGCAAAGGTGCGCCTCGACGCCGGCGCAGAGATCATCGCAAGGCCGGCGGGCGGCACTCTCGCCGAGGGCGGCCGCGTCACGGTCTGCATCCGCCCCGAGCATCTGCAATTCGTCGGCGACGAGTCCGGCTTTGCCGGCGTGGTCGGCATGTCGCTGCCGCTCGGGGCCACCGTCGTGCACGAAGTCACAACTGCCGATGGCTCCGGCGTCAAGGTCTCGCAGGCGCGCATCGGCGAGACGCACGCGCTGGAGAGCGGCGCTGCGGTGCGTCTTGCGCCGCTCGCCCCGTCACTCGCCAACGCCTTTCCCGCAACGCTTTAGATCCAGTCCTTGTCCAGAGGGGAGTTCGACATGATCATGAACCGCAGAAGCCTGATGACCACGGCGCTCACACTCGGGGCCATGAAAACGTTTCCAGGCCTGAGCTTCGCCCAGGCCCGCCCGCTGGTCTTTGCGACCTTCACCGGAAGCTGGGAGGAAGCCCACAAGGCGGTGCTGGTTCCGGCCTTTCGCAAGGCGAACGCAGACGCTGCCATCGTGCTCGACCCGATGCTCTCGGTCGACCAGATCGCGAAGGTCAATGCCGCCAAGGCCAATCCGCCGATCGACGTCATGCTGCACGATCCCGGTCCGGCGCTTGTCGCCATCGGGCAGGATCTGGTCGAGCCCTATCCGGTCGAGAAGAGTGCCTACTACAAGGACCTGATCGCCGAGGCGCAGGAGCCGATGGGCCCTGCCCCGTTCTTCCAGGTCGTCGGGCTCACCTACAATCCGGAAGCCGTCAAGACGCCGCCGACGTCGTGGGCCGATCTCTGGAAGCCCGAGTTCAAGGGCCGCGTCGGCATCACCAACCTCAACTCGACGCTCGGCACCGGATGGCTGGTCGAGATCGCCAAGATGCGGGGCGGCTCGGAAGCCAATGTCGATCCAGGCTTCAAGGCGCTGGAGGAACTCAAGCCCAATCTCGCTGCAGTCGCCGCCAATCCCGGCGCGCTCGCGACCCTGTTCCAGCAGGGCCAGATCGACATCTCGCCCGGCAATTTCAATGCCATCCAGATCCTGAAGGCGCGCGGCGTCCCGGTCGAGTTCGTCGCACCGAAGGAAGGCGCCATCGCCTTCAAGACCACGATCCACATCGTCAAGAATTCGCCCAACCGCGAGCTTGCCTTCAAGCTGATCGAGGCGGCGTTGACGCCCGAGGTGCAGACCACGCTGATGAACCCGCCTTATCTGATCGTGCCAACCAGCTCCAAGGTGACGATGGGCGGCGAGATCGCGCGCGTTCTGGCCAAGGACACGGCGGAGCTGAAGAAGAAATTCGTGTTCCAGGACTGGAAGAAGATCAACGAGCAGCGCTCGGCCTGGATCGAGCGATTCAACCGCGAGATCAAGATCTAGAGCATGATGAGATTAGATTCGACTGCCGTAACGAGGGAGGTGTGCTCCCTCCCCCGCTTGCGGGGGAGGGCTGGGGAGAGGGTATCTCCGCAATCGAGAACCCCCAAGAGGAGAGAACCCTCACCCGGCGCGTTGCGCCGACCTCTCCCGCAAGCGGGAGAGGTGCACCGAGTCCGCGGCCGATTGATTCAACTTAAGACCATTTCATCCTAGAACATTCGAGGAATGGCGATGGGCACAGCACCGGCATCACGCGATGTGACATCCTACGGGATGGGATTGGCAGCGCCGCTGGCGCTGTTCTTCCTCCTCTTCTTCGTCGCGCCGCTGCTGCAATTGTTCTGGCTCTCGCTGCACAACGACACGGCCGCGCTCCATTGGGGGCTCGGCCAGTACCTGCACTTCCTCACCGATCCCTTCAGCCTGAGCGTGCTCGGCTCGACGCTGCTGCTGGGGGCCGAGGTGACGGCCGTGTGCCTCGTGCTCGGCTTTCCCATCGCCTGGCTCTATCAGCGGGTCGGACCAAAGCTCCAGACCATCATCATCCTGATCGTGCTGCTGCCGCTTTTGACCAGCGTGGTCGTCCGCACCTTCGCCTGGATCGTCATCCTGGGCCGGCAGGGCATCATCAACGCCACGCTGCAATCGCTCGGCGTCATCGATACTCCCCTTAAGCTGCTCTATACACAGTTCGGCGTTGTGATCGCGCTGGCGCAGGTGCAGATGCCGCTGATGACGCTGCCGCTGATCACCGCGCTCGGCCGCATCGACCCCAATCTCGACGATGCCTCCTGCTCGCTCGGCGCCGGAAGCTGGCGCACCTTCTTCCGCATCGTGCTGCCGCTGTCGCTGCCCGGCGTGATCGCCGGCTGCACGCTGACCTACGCCGCCGCGATCACCGCCTTCATCACCCAGTCGCTGGTCGGCGGCGGTCAGATGCTGTTCATGCCGATGTATCTCTATCAGCAGGCCTCCACGCTCCAGAACTGGCCGTTTGCGGCAGCGATCTCGATCATCTTCCTGCTCGCCGTGCTCGCGGTCGTCTCGGTCTTCAGCACGCTCGGCCGCCTCTCGCGCGGCTATGGAGGAGCGTGATGAGCGGCCGCAGGCGCACCCTGGAAGCCCTGAGCTTCGAGCTCGTCATGACCGTGATCGCGGTGATCGCGCTGATCATCATCATCGCGCCGTCGCTGGTCGTTCTGATCGTCTCCTTTACCAGCGGCTTCTCGCTGCGCTTCCCGCCTCCGGGTTATTCGCTGCGCTGGTACGCCGAATTGTGGAATGCATGGCAGCTGCATTTCGCGGCGAAGAACAGCCTGATCGTGGCGTTCTGGGCGACCGGCCTCTCCGTCGTGCTCGGCGTCGCGGCCGCGCTCGCGATCTCGCGGTCGCGGACGTTGTCCGCACGGCTGCTCGATTCCCTCTTCATGTCGCCGCTGGTCCTGCCGGCGCTCGCCTTCGGCCTTGCCGCCCTGATGCTGTTCTCGCTGGTCGGCCTGCCGGTGTCGCCGCTGACGCTGGTGATCGGACACACCGTGGTCTGCGTCCCCTATGTCGTGCGCAACACGGTCGCCGCCCTCGCCCAGCTCGAGCCGACCCTGCTCGAAAGCTCGGCTGTGCTGGGGGCAAGCCGTCTCTACACGTTCCGCCGCATCGTGCTGCCGCTGATCCGGCCCGGCATCATCGCGGGCGCCTTCATCGCCTTCATGTCGTCCTTCGACAACGTGCCGGTGTCGTTGTTCCTGCGCGATGCCGCGACCGACATGCTGCCGATCCGGATGTGGCAAGATCTCGAAGGCAAGCTCGACGTTACCATTGCGGCGCTGTCGGGCGTTCTGATCATCGCCACCGTCGCGCTGGTCGCGGTCATGGAGCGCGTCACCGGCCTGTCGCGGCGGCTGACGAACTGATCAGGCGCCTCGGAACAGCGAGTAGCCCCAGCGCGTGAATTTCAGCGGCAGGTGAAAATGCTCGTCAACGTTCTTGATGCGGAAGCGGAACGGCGTCACGGTCAGGAAGCCGCCGCTTTCGGAAAAGAACTCGCCGAGATGAAACAGCACCTCGTACTCGCCGGCCGTCACGCCTGCGCCTTGCGCGACGGGATGATCGAGCGCGCCGTTGGCACCGAGCCGCCCGTCGGCGATGCGCGAGGAATCCGGATCGATCCGCCATATCTCGACGCGCAGCCCCTGCGCCGGGCGGCCGCTCGCCACATCGACCGCGTGAATGGAAATGCCACCTGCCACGATGTTCCTCCCTTGAGCACGCGACCATGGTAGACGGAAACACGGTCGGTCGGCCAGCACCCGCATTGCTGCCGGCGCTTGGCGCGATGACCTCGCTGCAGGCTCTCGTTGCGCTGGCCTTGTTCGCGCCGGGCGTGGTCGCGCCCCGCGCTCATATCGAGGTCTGGCAGCTCTCGATGTTCTCCTGCGCGGTGTTCGCAGTCGGCATCCCCGCCTCGTTCTGGGGCGGCGGCTTCATCGCGCGGGTGGGCTCGCTGCGGATCGCGAGCCTCTGCGCGGCGGCCATCGTCGTCGGCATGGCACTGGCTTCGCTTGGATCAAGCGCCGCCCTGCTGGCCGCAGGCCTGTGCATCGGCCTTGCCATGGGGCCCGAGACGCCCGCGAGCGCGGCGCTGCTGGCGCGGCTCGTGACTGCCGAGCGGCGCGCCTTCGTGTTCTCGGTGCGCCAGACCGGCAACCAGATTGGCGCCGTCTGCGGCTCACTGGCCCTGCCCGCGATCGCCATCGCGTTCGGGCCGGCCTGGTGCTATGCGGTGGTTGGCCTCTGCGCGCTGCTCGCGATCGTTCTGTTTGAAGGCTTGCGGCCGGCCTACGCCGTCAAGCTCGTCCCGCCCCCGTCGCTCGATCTCCGCGCGCGGCTGGCGCTGATGACGGCGGACCGGCGCATCGCGATGCTGGCGCTGGCCTCGATGCCGTTCAGCGCGATGCAGGTGTCGCTCAACACGGTCTTCGTCACGCTCGGCACGCGTGAACTCGGCCTCAGCCATATCGAGGCCGGCATGGCGCTCGCCTGCGCGCAAGCCGGCGGCCTCGTCGGCCGGCTCGGCTGGGGATTTGTGGCGATGCGCCTCGATGCGTCGCGGATGGTGCTCATCGTCATCGGTATCGGCATGGCCTTTTGCGCCGCGCTGCTCGGCCTCGACGGCGGATCACTCAGTCGCAGCTGGCAGTTCGCGATTGCGACGCTGTTCGGCTTGACTGCCTCGGGCTGGAATGGGGTCTTCATCGCCGAGATCGCCCGCCTCGCCCCGCAGGACCGGATCGGTGAAACCACCGGCGCGGTGCTGACCGCGTCCTATGCCGGCCTGCTGGCGGCGCCGGCGCTCGTTTCAATCCTTGATGGTGTGGCCGGCCTCGGCGCGGCCTTCTTCGCCTTGGCGTGCCTCGCCCTGTGCGGCACGGTGGCCCTGTTCTGGGGAGGCCATGACAATGCCAACGCATAGTGCCCGCGAGATCGCGGCCGATGTCGCGGCCGGGCGGACGAGCGCCGTCGAAACCGCAAAGGCGGCGCTCTCGCGAATTGACGCCACCAGGGCGTTGAACGCGGTCGTCACGATCGATCCCGCACGCACGCTGGCCGACGCTGCGGCGGTGGATGATCGCCTGCGAGCCGGCGAAGCGATGCCGCTCGCCGGCGTCCCCGTTATCGTCAAGGACAACATCTGGGTCGGCGGCTGGCGCGTGACGCAGGGCTCGCGCCTGTTTCGCGATTTCGTCGCACCGCGCGATGCCATCGCGATCGAGCGCCTGCGCAAGGCCGGAGCGGTCGTGGTCGGCATCGGTGCAACATCCGAGTTCGCCTGCAAGGGCGTCACCACCTCGCCGCTGTATGGACCAACGCGGCATCCGCTCGATCCCAAGCTGACCCCAGGCGGATCGTCGGGGGGCCCGGCGGCGGCAGTTGCGGCCGGCCTCGTGCCGCTCGCGATCGGCACCGATGCAGGCGGCTCGAGCCGCAGGCCGCCGGCCCATGTCGGTGTCGCAGGCTTCAAGCCGTCCTATGGCGCGATTCCCTACGGGCCAGGTTTCGCCGAACCCTTCTTCGGCCTCTCCGTCATCGCACCGATCGCATCCGATGCGGCCGATGTCGCACTGGCGTTCGAAGCCATGGTCGGCGCCGATCCGCGCGATCCGGATTCTGCCGTGGTTGCACCGCAGGCCGAAGACATCGTCGGTCAGCGCATCGCGTTCTCGCCGCGCCTCGGTCTCGACGTCGCGATCGATGACGTCGTCGCGGACGGGCTCGCCTCCGCCGTCGATCGGCTTTCCAGGAAGGGCTTGCGCATCGCAAGACGCGACCCGGTCTGGCCTGCAGGCGCGACGGAAGACGCCATCATGCCGCTCCAGCATGCGGGGCTCGCTGCGCTCTATGGCGAAACCTTCCGCAAGGATCCGGCTGTCTTCGATCCCGATATCGCCAAGCAGATCGAACGAGGTCTCTCATGGTCGGGTGCGGACGTTGCCGGAGCGCTGCTCGCGAGCGCCGCGATCGCCAATGCCTTCGCAGCCTTCTTCACCGAATTTGACCTGCTGCTGACGCCCACCGTTCCATGCGTCGCCTGGCCGCTGACGCAACTCGGCCCGGACATGATCGGCGGAAAAGCCGTAAGTCCGCGCGCCCACGCGGCGTTCACGCCCTTCGTCAATCATGCCCGCCTGCCGGCGATTTCGATTCCGTGCGGGACCGATCGGTGCGGACTTCCATTCGGTCTTCAGATCATCGCTGCGCGCGGACAGGACCGCTCGCTGCTTGGCGCGGCGCAAGCGATCGAAGCCATCCTGCGAACCTGACGCCAACGGATGACGCCTCGGCGTCTCTCTGAAGGATTCTGGCGGCATCAAAAGTGCGAAAACAACCCCATGCACAGTAGAGATGTCGTTGTCTTCAAAGGAGAATTCTGAAGCCAAATCGACGCGCCGACCGCTTTGACTCGTCGGGCAAAACAGGGGCATGATGCCATCATCGCAGAGGCTGTCGCTTCCGAGCTCGGTTCGGATTTGCGTGCCGATCAGCCCTTTTGGCCAAGTCTCACGATGATGTCGCCGGGCACGAGTGCTTCGGCCTCACTTCCGCGCAATCGCCACAGGCTTTCGCCTTCCACCAGCGGCGGCATGGGTAATTCGTGATCGGCGAAGTTGGCGACGATTTGCAGGACCTCGCCCTGCTCCGTCCGCCAGCGCACGTCTACGCCGCCCATGCGGGGATCTGCGCCGATCAGGTCCCGCTGTGCCGAAACGAATCCCCGTTTGACCAGCGGCACGATCTTCTCACGCCGTATCGTCAGCAATTGGGTCGTCAGCGCTCGAAACCTCGCGCCGGCAGGCGACTGATCGATGCTCGTCCAATCCAGCTTGGAGGCCTGGAAGGTTCTCTCGTCGCAGGGGTCCGGGATCTCGGCACGCGTTTCGGGCGTCGCGAAAGCCTTGAAGTGGGAGAACTCCTTGCGGCGGCCTTCCCGCGTCAGTTCGGCAGCTTCACCCGTCCAGTCCGCGAAGAACAGGAATGGCGTTTCGGCTGCGGTTTCCTCACCCATGAACAGCATCGGAATGTGCGGGCTCAGCAGAACCAGCGCCATGGCCTGCTCCAGCTTCTCCGGTCTGACCAACCTGGAAAGCCGCTCCCCGAAGGCGCGGTTGCCGATCTGATCGTGGTTCTGGGCGAAGAAGATGGTCGCTTCGGGCGGCAGATGAGCACTCGGCTCGCCGCGGGGCACCTGGTGCAGAGGAAAGTTTTCTCCCTGGTAGGCAAAGCCCTCGGTCAGGGATCGCGCGAGATGTTCGAGCGGCCTGTCTGCGAAGGCGCGGTAATATCCCTCGTCTTCGCCCGTGAGCAGGACGTGGAGCGCATTGTGGAAATCGTCGCCCCACTGCGCGTCGTAGTGCCTCGCCCGTCCGTTCGAGCGCTCGAGCAGGTGCGCCTGATTGGCCTCGTTCTCCAGCATCAGATGCACGTGCCGGCCTGCAAGCTGACTGCGCAGGGTCTCGGCGAGCTCGATCAGGAAATGACGCTCGGAATCGTCCTTCAGCGCATGGACCGCATCGAAGCGCAGTCCATCGAAACCATAGTCGCGCAGCCACATCAGGGCGTTGTCGACCAGAAACTCGCGCACGAACGAACCGTCCTGTCCTTCGAGGTTGACGGCCGGACCCCAGCCGGTGGCGTGGCGCGCGGTGAAGAAATTTTCCGCATAGGAATGCAGATAGTTCAGCTGCGGTCCGAAATGGTTATAGACGACGTCCAGGTAAACCATGATGTCGAGGGCATGCGCGGCCCGCAGCAGCCGCTTGAGATCTTCCGGCCGGCCATAACGGGCATTCGGCGCGTTCAGCAACACGCCGTCATAGCCCCAATTGTGCCGGCCAGGGACGTCATTGAGCGGCATCAGCTCGATCGCGCTGATGCCGAGATCGCGAAGATAAGGCAGCTTCTCCTCGACGCCGGCATAGGTGCCCGCTTCGCTGAACGTACCGACATGCAGCTCGTAGATTACGGCTTCCGCCCAGGGACGGCCCGGATAGATAAGGGAATCCCGCAGCGCGGCCGTATCGATCACCTCGCTCGGCGCGCCGACGTCGTCGGGCTGGAAGAACGAGGCTGGATCGGGAACGACGAGGTCCTCGTTGATCCTGAACTGATATCGCGTGCCGACATGCGCGGTTGGGCTGAGCAGCTGATACCAGCCGTCGTCATCGCGCGGCATCTTGCGGGGCGGCTGGCCGATTTCGAGCAGCTCGACCGATCGGGCCGTGGGTGCCCACAAGTTGAACGAGACACCATGATCGACGATTTGAGAACCATGGCGCCGGGTCTGCTCGGCCATTCCCAATCTGTGCGTCAAACCCATCCCCTTTCGCCCCATGCCTCACGCCCTGGCATGCTTCAAGATCGTTGCACGCGTCGGGACGACAAAGCGGAGCTGCGTGCGTTCGTTCCTCCACGGCGCCGGCGCCGGGCAGTTGCAGCTTGTTGGGAACAGAATCAGCGGCGCGACGGTTACCGTGCCAGACAGGAGCTGTCGCCATGCGCCCCGCGAAGCCGCAACCGATCCGCAATAAACTCGATCTGACCGACCGCGCCCAAGTGCGCCTGGTCAAAAAGCGCCTCGGACTATCCGACGCTGAACTGACCAGCATCGTCGGTCGGATTGGCAACTCGATTTCGGCCATCAGCAAGGAGGCGGCCCTGAAAAGAGCAGCCGCACCGGCCAAGCCGGCCGATTTGCCGCCCGCCGCTGCGATCACGTCGGCAGTCGCCGGCGAGCAGCCGGCACTTGGGGTGACCGCGATCGCGCCGACGTCCTGATGGCCTTTCTTGGTGGAAAAGATGGACCAACCCGTACATTCAGACGATGCCCTGACGCAGGCGGCATCGAGCCTGCGACGAACCCGGGTCACCGAGGGCAGGCCGTTTCCGCTCGGCGCCACCTGGGATGGGCTGGGGGTCAACTTCGCGCTGTTTTCGGCCCATGCCACCAAGGTTGAGCTGTGCCTGTTCGATGATACCGGCGAAACCGAGCTTGAGCGCATCGAGCTTCCCGAATACACCGACGAAGTCTGGCACGGCTATCTGCGGTCCGCCCGCCCCGGCACCGTCTACGGCTACCGCGTCCATGGCCCTTATGAACCCGACGCCGGCCACCGCTTCAATCCCAACAAGCTCGTGCTCGATCCCTACGCCAGGCAGCTGGTCGGCCAGCTTCGCTGGGGACCGGAGCTGTTCGGCTACCAGCTCGACCATGCCGACAAGGATCTCTCCTACGACGAACGCGACAGCGCTCCGTTGATGCAGAAATGCCGGGTCATCGATCCCGCCTTCACCTGGGGCGCATCGCGCAAGCCGGAAGTGCCTTGGGAGCGGACGATCGTCTACGAGATGCACGTCAAGGGGTACACCCAGCTGCATCCGCTGGTGCCGGAAGCCGACCGCGGCACGTTCTCGGGCCTGGCGCATTCGGACGTCCCGGCCTATCTGCGATCGCTCGGCATCACCAGCGCCGAGCTGCTACCGATCCATGCCTTCGTCGACGACAGCTACCTGGTCGAGAAAGGCCTGCGCAATTACTGGGGTTACAATTCCATCGCCTTCTTCGCGCCGGACCCACGCTACCTCAAGGCGCCCTCCGCGAACGAATTCAAGGCCATGGTCAACCAGTTTCACGCCCACGGCATCGAGATCATTCTCGACGTCGTGTACAATCACACCGCGGAAGGCAATGAGCTCGGCCCGACCCTGTCGTTCAAAGGTATCGACAACGCCAGCTATTACCGCCTGCTGCCGGACAAGAAGCGCTACTACATCAACGATACGGGGACCGGAAACACCGTCAATCTGTCGCATCAGCGCGTGCTTCAGCTGGTCGCCGATTCCCTGCGCTACTGGGCGACGGAGATGCGTGTCGACGGTTTCCGTTTCGATCTTGCCACCATCCTCGCGCGAGAACCCTATGGCTTCGACGAAGGCGGAGGCTTCCTCGACGCGTGTCGCCAGGACCCGGTGCTCTCCAGCGTCAAGCTGATCGCCGAGCCCTGGGACATCGGGCCCGGTGGCTACCAGGTCGGTCAGTTTCCGCCCGGTTGGGCCGAGTGGAACGACAAGTTCAGGGACACCGTACGCGCGTTCTGGAAAGGCGATCCCGGCACGCTGGCCGACTTTGCCAAGCGCATTTCCGGCTCAGGCGATCTCTTCAACAAGCGCGGACGCCGGCCGTGGGCCAGCGTCAACTTCGTCACGGCCCATGACGGCTTCAATCTGAACGATCTCGTCTCGTACAACGAAAAGCACAACGAGGCGAACGGCGAGGACAATCGCGACGGTCACAGCAACAACCATTCCTGGAACTGTGGTGCCGAAGGGCCCACCGACGACCCGGAGATCACCGCGCTGCGCGAACGCCAGAAGCGGAATCTGCTGGCGACGATGCTGCTCTCCCACGGCACGCCGATGCTGCTCGCCGGAGACGAGTTCGGGCACACACAGAACGGCAACAACAACGCCTACGCCCAAGACAACGAAACCACCTGGCTCGACTGGATGGGCATCACCGCGAACGGCCGCAGCCTTCGCGAATTCGCCCGCAAGCTGATTGCCACCCGCAAGGCATTTCCCATCCTCTACCGCAGCCGCTTCCTGGTCGGTTCGCACAACGAGGATCTCGGCGTCAAAGACGTGACCTGGCTGTCGCCGTCCGGCGAGGAGATGACGACCGAGCAATGGCATGACGGCAATGCCAAATGCTTCGGAATGCTGCTGGACGGACGCGCGCAGGAGACCGGGATCAGGCGCCGGGGCTCGGACGCGACCATGCTGCTGGTCTACAACGCGCATCATGACGTCGTGAACTTTACCCTGCCGGAGGTCGCCGACGGCCGCAGCTGGCTGGGCCTGATCGACACCAACCGGCCTGACGCACCGATGGCCGAGTTCGAGTTCGGGCACGCTTACGCGGTGACCGGGCGATCCCTGCTGGTGTTTGGGCTTGCCAACGATAACATCGCGACGCGCCGCCTGCGGCAAGGTCTTGGTGCGCTGTTGGACATCGCCGACACACCTCTGCCGGGCTGAAGCGCGCTGCGATGAGAATGAATCGTCATCGCGCCTTAGGTTAAGGCCGACACTGCCGTCAGCGCACCGCGACGACGACCGGGCTCAGGCCGCCTCGGTCGCATCGGCGCATTCCAGAGCGTCCGTCCCCGCACGGCGGCGGCCATCCGCAAGCATGCGGCGATACAGCACGACCGAGACGA
Organism: Bradyrhizobium sp. CCH5-F6; assembly: GCF_001556045.1. Classification (GTDB taxonomy): domain Bacteria; phylum Pseudomonadota; class Alphaproteobacteria; order Rhizobiales; family Xanthobacteraceae; genus Bradyrhizobium. Next base: position 27,528 of record NZ_LSIC01000028.1, on the reverse strand, counting down.
GCCACGCGATCGCGAACAGCGCGATCACGGCGAAGCCGACATTGGCAAGCGACTCGTTGAGACCCTCGATCAGCGTCCACATGCCGCCGGAGAGACCGAGCCGATCGCCGATCAGGCCAAGCGCCTCGATGCCGCCGATGAAGAGCGCGACCGCGACGGACGCCCCCGTGATCGTGAGGTTGTACCAGAGCTTTCGCAAGGGATCGACGTAGGCCCAGCGATAGGCACTCACCATCAGCGCGGAATCGGCGGTGTCGACCAGCGCCATGCCCGATGCGAACAGCGCCGGGAAGACCAGGATGGCGGCGAGCGAGGTGCCGCGCGCGGCTTCGCTGGCGGAGATGCTGAGCAGACCGATCTCGGTCGCGGTGTCGAAGCCGAGGCCGAACAGGAAGCCGAGCGGATACATGTGCCACGGCTTCGTCACCATGCGGAACATCGGGCCGAGCAGCCGCGCCAGGACGCCGCGATTGCCGAGAAGCGCCTCGAGCTGCGCAGCATCGTGCACCCCCTGCTCCCGCGCCGCGCGAAACGTCCGCCACAGGCCGGCGAAGATGACGAGATTGATGGCAGCGACCGCGAGCAGGAACAGCGCCGATACCGAGGTGCCGACGAAGCCGCCGATCTCCTCGAGCAGGCTGTCGCCGCCGAGGCTCACCACCCCGAGCGCGAGCAGAATGGTCGCGACCACGACCACGGTGGAATGGCCGAGCGCGAAATAGAGGCCGACGCTCCGCGGCGCTCCGCCCGCCTGCATGAGCTTGCGCACGACGTTGTCGATGGCCGCGATGTGATCGGCATCGACGGCGTGGCGCAGGCCGAACACCCAGGCCAGCAGCGCTGTCGCCATCACCGTCGGCCGGTCGCCGAACAGCGCGAAGGCGAAGACCCACGCGGCGACGTTGGCGGCGATGAGCCCGCCGAACAGCAACGCCACACCGGGCTCGACCGCCCGCAAACTCCGCCTCACCGCTCGTTCCATCCACCTGATCCCAGTATGACGTTTATCAAAACATCTCATACTGGCAAGAGCAAGAGCTGGACCACTTTCGACGGGGGCGGCCGAAAGCCGACGAGAACCCAAGCCAAACGGCTGATCTCATGGGAGAATTTCATACCCAGCCTGCCGCGGTGCTGGCGCGGGATGCGGTGCGTCTATTGGCGGGCCGACAGTCAGATCGGCGACCAAAGTTGGTGGTCGGCAGGAGTGCACGGACTTGCTCGCCGCCTGCCGTCATCCAATCTGAAGATGATGGCATGTGATGCCGGAAATTCTGGCGGCTTCCAGAGCAGGCTTCGTCCCAACGGATTGAGACCGATCGCTGTGAAGTGGCTCACATCCCGCAGGACAAACTGGGTGTATTCGTCGTCCCGGGTGGAGATGGCAGACGGAGATACGCATGAAACGCGTCATGCTCTCGCTCATTGCCGCCCTGCTTCTCGCCAGCGCGGCCAACAACATGCTCAGATCGCATGCAGTGTTCAATCTTGGTCAGCACGGCATGGCTTCCATTCAAGACATGCAGGCGGGCCAGGGGAACAAGCTTCCCGATCAGGAGCTTCAGGATCGCTCCGTCCTGTTTGTGAAAGAGCCGGCTCGGTAGGTTGGAGTGCCGCGCTGGTGCCCGCTCATTCGGCCGCGGCAGTTGCCGGTTGCGGTCGTCCGTCGTTCGGACCCGTTCGCCCCATCTGCTCGTCGAGCCAGAGGCTGTGGTGCTCGCGAGCCCAGTTCACGTCGACTTCTCCGGTGCCCATGGCCTCGAACGCACCTTCCATCCCGATGGTGCCGATATAGATGTGCGCGATCATCGCGGCGACAAACAGGACCGCCACGATCGAGTGAACGATCTGGGCCATTTGCATGCCCTCGATGCCGGTGCCGTAGAACGGGAACATCAGCGCATAGCCGGATGCTGAGACGAGTCCGCCGCCGACCACGACGATCCAGTAGATCATCTTCTGGCCGCCATTGAATCGGTACGCCGGCGGATGGTCATGTCCGATCAAACCGCCGCCGCGCTTCGCCCATTCGATATCCACCTTGCTCGGGATGTTGCCCCCGATCCACATCAGGAAGATCACGACCACGCCGATGGTGAACGGGAAGCTCAGATAGTTGTGAGCGAACTTCGCCCATTGCGACCATTCCGAGAAGGCCTCGAAGCCGATCAGCGGCAACAGCAGCGGCCGACCGAACGTGATGTTCAGCCCGGAAATGGCGAGGACGATGAAGCAGGTTGCTGTCAGCCAGTGCACGAACCGCTCAAACGCGTTGAAGCGCACGATGGCGCGGCCCGACCGTCCGGCTTCGAGACGCACCATCCCGACGGTAAGATAGAAGATCACGATGCCCACGATCATGCCGAGGATCGCAATCCCGCCGATCCAAGGCAGCGTCACATTGCGGAATTCCCGCCATTCCCTTCCCTGCGGCTGCTCGAGAACGCCGGAGCGCTGATCGGGAATGCTGACGCGGCCCTGAATCCGGTGGAGCTCCTGCAAAAGTTGCTGCTCCTTGACCGAGCTCGCGGTCGGGTTGACCTGTTGAGAACTCGCGGGCGCCACCGTCACACAAATAAGCAGCGCCCAGGCGCCCAACGCCAGGCGAATGAACCTTCCAAACGACGTCATCACGTCCTCCCCGGTCTTGCGCGCCCCTTCGGCTGCCCGCGTCAGGACTCGATTGCCTCGCGATAGGCGGTCTTCCAGCCCCACGCACCCGAGCCATAGCCGCGCTTCATGACGCGCTCCTTGTAGATCTGTGCGATGATCTCGCCGTCGCCCGCAAGCAACGACTTGGTGGAGCACATTTCGGCACACAACGGCAGCTTGCCTTCCGCCAGCCGGTTGGCGCCGTATTTCTCGTATTCCTCCTTGCTGCCGTCGGCCTCGGGGCCGCCGGCGCAATAGGTGCATTTGTCCATCTTGCCGCGCGAGCCGAAGTTCCCGACCTTCGGATATTGCGGAGCGCCGAACGGGCAGGCGTAGAAGCAATAGCCGCAACCGATGCAGAGGTCCTTGGAGTGCAGCACCACGGCATCCGCGGTGGTGTAGAAGCAGTTCACCGGACACACCGCCGCGCAAGGCGCGTCGGTGCAATGCATGCAGGCCATCGAGATCGAGCGCTCGCCCGGCTTGCCGTCGCTGATGGTGACGACGCGGCGCCGGTTGATGCCCCAGGGGACCTCATGCTCGTTCTTGCAAGCGGTGACGCAGGCGTTGCACTCGATGCAGCGATCGGCGTCGCAGAGAAACTTCATCCGAGCCATGTGCGTGCTCCTCTCAGGCTGCGACGATCTGACAAAGCGTGACCTTCGGTTCCTGCATGCCCGTTGCAGGATCGTAGCCATAGCTCGTGATCGTGTTGGCGCTCTCGCCCAGCACGATCGGATCGGTGCCGGCGGGGTAGTTCTTGCGCAGGTCGTTGCCGCCGAGCCAGCCGCCGAAATGGAACGGCATCCAGGCGACGCCCTTGCCGACGCGCTCGGTCACCAGCGCCTTCATCCTGGCGCGGGAATTGTTCTCGGCACCGCTGACCCAGACCCAGCCACCGTCCTTGATGCCGCGATCGGCGGCATCGGCCGGGCTGATCTCGATGAACATGTCCTGCTGCAATTCAGCGAGCCACGGATTGGTGCGGGTTTCCTCGCCGCCGCCTTCGTATTCGACCAGACGTCCCGAGGAGAGGATCAGCGGAAACTGCTTCGCGATCCCCTTCTCCACCGCCGCCTTCTGCACGGAGAAGCCGATATTGGGCAGGCGGAACTGCTTGGCATCGGGCAAGGTCGGATATTTCTCGACGAGGTCGACGCGCGGCGTGTAGATCGGCTCGCGGTGCACCGGGATCGGATCCGGCAGACCGAACGCATTCATGCGCGCCTTGCCGTTGCCGAACGGCACGCAGCCGTGCTTCAGCGCGACGCGCTGGATGCCGCCCGAGAGGTCTGTCGCCCAGGACACCGCATCCGGATTGGCCGGGTTGACCCGCTGGATGGTTGCCAGTTCGACCTCGGTGAGATCCTGGTCCCAGCCCAGCTTCTTCAGACTTGCCAGCGTGAACTCGGGATAGCCGTCCTCGATCTCCGAGCCTTTGGAGAAGGACTTGTCCGCGAGCAGGCTCACTTTCCGCGTCGTGCCGTCCGCCAGCTTTTCCTCGCGTTCGATGCCGAAGCGCGGGCGGAACGCGCCGCCGCCGTCCATGACGTGCAAATCGTTGTTGTAGAGAAGCGGCGAGCCGGGATGCTTCACCTCGGGCGAGCCCCAGCACGGCCACGGCAGGCCGTAATAATCGCCGCCGACCTCCGGATCGTCCTTGGGCGCGCGCATCGTCACCAGGTCGAACTTGTGCTGGTTCTTCATATGCGCCTTGATGCGCTCCGGCGACTGCCCGCAGTAGCCGGTCGACCAGCTCCCGCGGTTGATCTCGCGCAGCACGTCCTCGGCGACTGGAAGATTGTTCTCGACCTTGATGTTCTTGAACATTTTGTCGGCGAAGCCGAACTTCCTGGCCATCAGATAGATGATCTCAAGGTCGTCCTTGGACTCGAAGATCGGCTTGACGATCTGCTCGCCCCATTGCATCGAGCGATTGGAAGCGACGCGCGATCCCGTGCATTCAAACTGCGTGGCCACCGGCAGGATATAGACGCCGTCCTTGCGTCCCGCCTCAACTGCCAGAGACGCCCAGGTGGTCGGGTGCGGATCCGCGATCACCAGCAGCTCCAGCGCCTTCAGGCCCTTCATCGATTCAGGAATGCGCGTGATGCTGTTGCTGGCGTGGCCTTGCACGAATACGGCCTTGACGTTGTCTTTCTGTGCGACATCGGCCTTCGGCAGCAGCGCGGCATCGAACCACCGTGTCAGCGGGATGCCCGGCGTCTCCATCTGCTTCTTCTCGTCGAAGCGGGAGACGAGATAATCGTAGTCGACCTCCCAGACCCGGGACCAGTGCTTCCAGGCGCCTTCCGCAAGGCCGTAGTAGAACGGCAACGTCACGATATCGAGGCCGACATCGGTCGCGCCCTGCACGTTGTCGTGGCCGCGCAGGATGTTGGCGCCGGCGCCTGCCTTGCCGATGTTGCCGGTCATCAGCAGCGCGATGCAGCTCGCCCGCACGTTGGCCGTGCCGACCGTGTGCTGGGTCTGGCCCATGCACCAGATGATGGTCGCGGGCTTGACCGTCGCGAACATCTTGGCGACGCGCTCGAGCTGCTCGGCAGGCACACCAGTGACGCGCTCGACCTCCTGCGGGTTCCACTTTTCGACCTCTTTCCGCAGGTCGTCGAAACCGTAGACGCGCTGGGCGATGAATTCCTTGTCTTCCCAACCGTTCTTCAGGATGTGCCACATCATGCCGTAGAGCACGGGAATGTCGGTGCCGGGACGGATCCGGACATATTCGGTGGCGTGCGCCGCGGTGCGGGTCAGGCGCGGATCGAAAACGATGAAGTTCCCCTTGTTGAGCTCCTTTGATTCCAGCAGGTGCTGCATGCTGACGGGATGCGCCTCCGCCGCGTTGCTGCCGATGAACAGCATCGTCTTGGAGTTGCGCATGTCGTTGATGCTGTTCGTCATCGCGCCATAGCCCCAGGTATTGGCGACGCCGGTGACGGTGGTGGAGTGGCAGATTCGCGCCTGATGATCGGTGTTGTTGGTGCCCCAGAACGCGCCGAGCTTGCGGAACAGGTAAGCGCCCTCGTTGGTCATCTTGGCCGAGCCGAGCCAATAAACGGAATCGCTGCCCGACTTCTCGCGAATCTGGAGCAGCTTGTCGCCGATCTCGTTCACCGCGGTGTCCCACGACACGCGCGTCCATTGCCCGTTCACCAGCTTCATCGGATAGCGCAGTCGGCGATCGCTGTGCACAAGCTCGCGCACCGAGGCGCCCTTTGCGCAATGCGAGCCGCGGTTGATCGGCGAGTCCCAGCTGGGCTCCTGCCCGATCCAGACTCCGTTGAGCACTTCCGCCGTCACCGTGCAGCCGACTGCACAATGTGTGCAGATACTCTTCCTGACGACGGCGCCGGCCGCGAGCGGGCCGGCAGCGGCCGCTTCCGCCTTGCGCACGTTGCCGACCGGCATGGCGCCAAGGGCGGCGAGAGCGCCGCCGGCCAGTCCCGACTTGCGCAGGAAGGTGCGGCGATCCAGTCCCCCGCCCTGGCCGGCAAGGGATTCGGCGACGGAACCGCGGCGATCGGGACGCTGGTGTGTTCGCTTGATAAGCACGGGCAGCCTCCCTCTCAGGCCGGATAACGATTGACGCGGTAGAATGTCTTCACGTGATCGGATTCCTTGTAGCGCGCCTTTCGCTTCTCATCGTTGTTTTCGCTGTCCGCCTGCGCGGACCCAACCAGCGGTGTCGCAAGCGTCGCGCCGACACCGGCCGTGCCCAAGCCGACCGTGCGAAGGAAATCGCGGCGTCCGACCTTTGCTTTCGTTTCGTCACTCATCGCATCTCTCCCGGACCAAGGCGCCTTGGTCAGTTGGCGAATGTGAATGCTTCCGTCTCGATTTCGACGAAGATGCGGCCGAGCGCGCCGACAGATCGATAGAAGCGGGCACCCTCGGCGCTCTCGATGTCGGCAAACAACCGCCCCATCCAGGGCGAGACATGCTTTTCGAAGAAGGCGCGCTGCGCCTCGGGCGAGACATCGAAGCGGCCCTCGGCGAGGCCCGACATGATCTCACACAGGATGGCGGCGTGATCCTCGGGCTCGGAATTGTTTCCAACCCGCTCGATTCCGAGCGTCGTCAGGTCGCCGCGCAGGCGCGACAAAGGTCGCTCGTTGAGAAAGCCGGTGAGATAGTAGGAGGCATAGGGCAGCAACTCGCCGCGGCCGAGGCCGACGAACAGCTCGAAATATTCCCGCTCGACCTGCACTGCGACGGCAGTTGTTGCGGCGTCGGCCAGCGCCGCGTGCGCGTGCCCGAGAGGCGTCGCGTCACCGGTCAACGCAGCGAGCTGATCGAGCAGGCGTTTCGACGGAGGCGCAGACAGCAGCGCCGCCAGCAGCGCGTATTCCCGCGCGCGCGCCGCATCGATGGGATCGATGAGCTCGGCGGAGCCGACTTGTTCGTCGTAAAGGTCGGGCCGCAGATCGGTTCTGGGCACTCCGGTGGCAGTTTCGACTGCAATCACCCGTTGTGCTGGCACGCGGGTCCAATTCGAAACGGAGGGCTGGCTGATGCCGATTTTGCGCGCAAGCTGAGCGATACCGCCCGCGGCATCGATCGCGCGATCAAGCCCGTCATCCCGCACGTGGACCTCCCATCCAAGTCCCGTCTGCTGATTATCGCTTTTGTTACAAAGCAGTACGCAGCGTAGTCCGGGCCCTGTAAACCGTCAACGCTTGCCATAGCCTGAGCCTATAGCCTTTGGTCGTGTTGCTCAGCGCGGCAATGCACCGCCGTGCGTCCGCGGCCTGATGGGCTCGGCAGAATCGGCAGACCCGTCAGCCGTATTCGGTTGCACCGCAACAGGGGCAGCCAGGTGCTCCGTCTCGTCCGGCGACTCGACGACGTTGGACGCCTCCGGCACATCGGCCTCATGCAGTTCCAACGCAGAAGCCTCCGTTTCGGTCGGCGTCTCGGGGAGAGACCGGGCCGCCTCGCGCACTCCGCCAATGATGCGGTCGACGAGTGCGGCCAGCTCTTCCGACGAACAATCCAGCGGTCCAAAGCCAGGCATCGCAGTCGGGTCGTTGAAGTCCCATGCATTCTCCGCAAGCCCGACGAAGTCGCGAATGGTGGGATCTGTCGTCCAGGCGCGCCGAAGCGCCGCGCGGCTCAGCTCCCGAGGAACACCCTTGCTGAGGAAGGCCGTGATGTCGGTTGCGGCATTGATCTCGTCGATCGAGGGCAGGCACGAGAGATCGAACTCACCCTCCTCATCCTTGGCAGCAACCGGCGGCGTGGACTGCGGCGGCGTTGACTGCGCAGGAGCAGGCTCCGCCGGCACCGCTTGCGATTCGCGCTTGCGGCGGGACCAGCGTGCCAGGAATTCTTCCTCGCTCATTCCTGTCCGCCTTCATGTTCGCGGCGGGCCAGCGCCTCCGGGTCGGCGCGGCGCCGCTTGCGCTTGACAAATTCTCGCTCGACATGGTGCTCCGCCACGAAACTTTCAATCGCTTCGCGCAGCACCTCCGGCATCGGCACGGCCTCGACGAGGTTGTCGGCGGCTTCGGTAAAGCCTTCGCCCTCGGCGGGGTCGGCCGTCACCGCGGTGACGGCATAGGGCCAAGCGCCGTCCGAGGGCGACAGCACAGTCCAGATGCTCGGACTGCCGGAGGCGAGATTGTCGCGATAGCGCGCCGTCTCGGACGGGTAGAGATCGACGGTCGCGCTTCCGGCATAGAACAGGGTCGTGCCGTCCTGCTCGCGAAGCACGGTCCACGGCTGTGTCACCGGCGCGTCTGGCAGGACGGCAATTCCGCGCCAGATGAAATCGACCCAGGGCGAGTCGGCCTTGCGCCGCTCGACCACGACGCCGACGGTAATCGACAGGGAGGGCAACGCCGCAGGGCTCATGTCGCCATCTCCAGGTGCTTCACCGGCAGCCCGGTCAGCAGATTTTGTGGCTTCATCCTCAGCTTCTGATCCGCCGTCATCGAGAGGATCAGGTACACCGGTTCACCCCCAACATCGTCAAGCGCGCAGCTTGAATCAGCAAACGTCAGGCGGAACAGCGCGAGCACACGGCCCGCCTCGCGTTCGCCGAGTTCCTCGCCGTGCCAAAGACGGTCGCCGAGCCTCGTGGCATCGGCATCGAGCCCGACATACCAGGTGAGCCGTTCCTCGTGCAGTGCGCGCAGCGGCTCGATCATGACGTCGATGCCGAGCAGATGGGAGACCCAGCGCGTCATCGCCTGCGCCAGCGCAACCGGCCCCCGGCCGCCGGCGGTGAGATCGAGCGCCATGTCGAACTGGTCGCTGCGCTGCCAATAGGTACCGGCATTCTCCTCGCCCAGCGCCTCGACCACCGCATCCGTGGTGGCGCCCAGCATCGACATCAGGGACAGCACCGGGGTCGGGCTCCGGCCGCCGACGACCTCCTCATCGCCGAGCAACAGGGCCTGCTCATGCGGCAGGACGCGCTGGGGCCGGAAGAACAATTCGGCCGCCCGCAGCACGAACGGGTCGTCGCAGCCATCGAGCGCGTTCCGCAGGATGACGTGCACGAGCTGGTTGACGAAGATCGGCGGCAGATCTTTCACGCCTGATCTCACCAATGCAAGATAAGCGGCTTCGAGCGTCGGATGCCGCAACAGGAGGTCGCGAAACGCCAGCACGAATTGCCAATTCTCCCGGGCATCTGCATCGACTATCCCCGCGATCTCGCCGGCGCCGACCGCCTGGCGCGGGTCGGCGAGCAATTCGCGGTGCAGCCGGCGTTCGACCGGGCACGCATCGTCCGGCGGCATGAGCTCGGGACGGGCAAAATAGGCCTTGAGGAACTCGTCCGTGACGCGGAGTCCACCACCCTCGTCGCGATCCAGCAGATGGTGACCACAGGCGATCCAGAAATCGTTCATCGGACGGTCGGCTCCCGTCCCAGATCCGCAAGCCTGAGATCGCCGTCAGGCTGGACGTCGTCCTCGATTTCCATGAACGAGAACGCCTTGCTGTGCCCCTGCCCTTGTCCTTGCCCTTGCCGGAGTTGCAGCCGGCGGAACGACTCGCGGACTTCGCCGTCGCTCGAGGTGCGGTGCACTGCAATGAGAGAGCTGATCGGGTGGCTGCAGAGCGACTGCGCGAAAGCGACCTCCTCTTCCGCGGCCGTCTTCGCCGCCGTCATGTCCGGCGCACCGAAGCGATCGACGAGTTGCCTGGCAAGGAGATCGACTAGATTGCGATAATCGTCTTCGCTTGCCGGAACGATCTGCGCCAGCGTCGACCAGCCCCAGGACTGCACCCCGAGGAAACCGCCGCGAAACGCCGCCCGTGCCTTGCCCTCGAGCCTGGCAGCGTCGTGATCCCAGAAGCGGAAAGCACCGGAGACGGCCCATTCGCCGGGCTCTGCTGCCACATCGAAGACGAATGTGTCGGAGGGGTCGAGGGCGATGGTACGCAGCAGCTTCACAGGCGCGGCCCTCCGAGCGCCGGGTCGAGCCAGGACGGCGTCGCAAGCGCCTGCACGAGGTCGCTTCGCTCGATCGTATCCGTCCCGATGCGGCGCGTCAGGACATCGCCGCAATCATCGATGCGCTGAACCGTCCGTCTTTCACGCGGCATCCGAGTAAGATAGTTGCGCGCAACGCTGTCAAAGCCGTCAACCCGCCAGCCGTCCAGCGCCAGCATCAGGTGCCGGGCAAAGCTTTCCGTGATCTGCGCCGCGCCAGCCTCGCCAAAACCCTCCTGGTCGAGTGCCGAGGCCAGCGGGTGGATGCCTGGATCGTCATCGTTCATGGCAACCGTCCGGATCATGGCCCCGAAAACCAGCCAGGGCGGCGGCGCATCCTCGCCAGCGGCCAAAGGCCACCCCATCCGCCCGCCGCCGACCAGCCCTCCGTCGATCCTGACCGCATCCGGCCAGTCGATGGTGATGGGCTTGCTCGGCGGCGCGTAGGCGCGAAGCGCATCCGTGAGCGCGACCATACCCGCGTAGAAGACGCGCCGCGCGCTGCGTAACGGCTCGGCCGGCTCGAACACCACGGCGAACTCTGCGAGGTCAAAGCGGCCGACATATACGAGCGTTCCCGCGCCGCTCTCCGGTGCAATGCGGCATGCATGGGCAAAAGCATCGCCACTCTCGCGCAATCGCACCAATGTGAACGGCGGCGGCAGTTGGATCGGTTCATGACTGATGAGGGTCGACGGCAGGCGGTCCTCCGCTTTCCTTTTCTTCCCGCCGGATAATGTCTATACGAGGCGAAGGGCCGGCGCGAGTCCGTCGTCGGCGCCCGAATGGCGGAGGCGTTAACTGGAGCGGCCAGCGAAGACCATCCTGATCTGCTCGTGCGAAGACACGATGCATCTCGACTTGGCTACGATCCGGCGCGGATGCCCGAACAGCGAGGTCAGGAACTTTCGCCACCTGTGCGGTGCGGAGCTCGATCATTTCCGAAAGTTCGCCGCGGCAGATGGCGTGTTGACGGTCGCCTGCACGCAGCAGTCAGCGCAGTTTTCGGACGAGGCCGGCGAACGGCCTGATGCGATCAGCTTCGTCAACATCCGTGAAACGGCCGGCTGGTCCCGCGACGGTGCGCGCGCCGGTGCGAAAATGGCGGCCCTGCTCGCATCCGCCTCCGTCCCGGCTCCCGACTATCCGCTCGTCACCCTGTCGAGTGAGGGCGTGATCCTGATCTACGGCCGCGACGAGGCGGCGATAGAGGCCGGTCGCCTGCTTGCCGATCACCTCGACGTCACGGTGATGCTGAAGCAGATCGATGACACGGTGTTGCCAGCTGCGCCGGTTTTCCCGATCGTGCAGGGCACGATCCGATCCGCAAAGGGACATTTCGGCGCGTTTGAGCTTGCAATCGACGGCTATGCGCGTCCCCGGCCCTCCTCGCGCGATCGTTTCGTGCTGGACGCACCGCGAAGCGGCGTCACCTCGCGCTGCGACATCGTGCTGGATCTTTCCGGCGACATGCCGCTGTTTCCCGCCCATGATCTGCGCGACGGGTACCTTCGCGTCGACGGGAAAGATCCCGCTGCGGTGCTGCGCGCCGTCCTGACCGCGCGCGATCTCGTCGGCAGTTTCGACAAGCCGAAATATGTCGACGTCGCGCCCGCTCTTTGCGCCCATTCACGCTCGAAGCGCACAGGCTGCCATCGCTGTCTCGATCTCTGCCCGACCGGGGCGATCACGCCGGTCGGCGATCATGTCGCGATTGATCCGAACATCTGCGCGGGCTGCGGCCAATGCGCAGCTGCCTGCCCAACCAGTGCGGTATCCTACACGCTGCCTCCGCCCGATACGCAGCTCCAGAGAATTCGCGCCATGCTGCTCGCCTACCGCGAGGCCGGTGGCTCGAATGCGGTGCTACTTTTCCATGACAGCCCGCACGGCACGCCTCTGATCGACGCCCTCGCGCGGCATGGCGACGGCCTGCCGGCGAACGTGCTTCCCTTTGCCGTCAACGAACTCACGCAGGTGGGGCTCGAAGCGATCGTCGGCGCCTTCGCCTATGGCGCATCGGCCGTGCGGTTCCTGCTCCGAGCCAAGCCGCGCCACGATCTGGCCGGCCTGTCGCAGACGATCGCGATGGCCGAAGCCATCCTCGGCGGTCTTGGGTTTTCGGACTGTCGTCTCGCCACGATCGACACGGATGATCCCGATGCGCTCGGCCAACATATGACGGCGATCGGCACGCTTGCCGCGGTCGCGACGCCCGCGACCTTCAAGACCGTCGGCAAGCGGCGTGACCTCCTGCGGTTTGCCCTGAGCGAGTTGCATCGGCTGGCGCCGCAGCCGGTCGATGTGATCGCCCTGCCACCGGGTGCGCCGATCGGCGCAATCACCGTCGACACCGATGGCTGCACGCTGTGCCTCTCCTGTGTCTCGGCTTGTCCGACCGGCGCGCTGCGCGACGATCCCGAGCGGCCCGTGCTGAAATTCATCGAGGATGCCTGCGTGCAATGCGGCCTGTGCCAGAGCACCTGTCCGGAAAAGGTCATCAGCCTCAAGCCGCAGATCGATTTCCGCGCGGCCCGAGCACCCGCGGCGATCATCAAGGAAGAGGAGCCCGCGCTCTGCGTCCGCTGCGGCACGGCCTTCGGAGTCAAGAGCACGATCGACCGCATCGCAGCCAAGCTCGAGGGCCGACACTGGATGTATCCGGCCGGCGACCGGCGGATCGAGGCCATCAGGATGTGCGCGGACTGTCGCGTCGTCGTCATGAGCGAGCAGCAATTCGATCCGTTCAAAGGCGTTCCGGAACGAACGCCGCCGCGGACGACGGACGACTATCTGCGCCAGCGCGAGGGCAAGGATTAGACGACACCGGCAGACATCTCACAGGGGTCGGAAACAGGGAAGCATCACCATGTCTCGTTTGATCACAGCTCTGTCGATGTGCATGATCTCCATCGCTCTCGCCGGCGGCGCGGCCGAAGCTGCCGCCCCTCCACTGACCAAGGCGCAGAAAGTGGCCGTGAAGCAGGCGGTCATCGCTTGCAAAGCCGAGGCGAAGGGCAAGAAGATCGCGTGGCTGTCGCGCCGGAAATACGTCAACCACTGCGTAGCGGAATCGCTCAAGGAGCACCCCAGCATCGACGTCATTCATATCCTCAAGCAGCATCCGGAGATGAGGGATTTCCCGATGGACAATTGGGACTCGATCTGAGGGGCCGCTATCGCGTCGCGCGGCCCAGAAACTCGGTGAGCGCGCGCCGGTCCTCGGCCGAGCTGATGCGCTGCTCCGGCATCTTGGTGCCGGGCGTATAGGCATTCGGTCCAACCTCGAACAGTTTCGCAACCGTCTCCGGCGTCCAGACGATGTCCATCGTCTTCAACGCATCGGAAAAGCGGTATCCCGGCAACGAGGCTATCTTGCGGCCGTATAGTCCCGCAAGTGTCGGACCTGCACGCTGCACCTCCTTATCCGAGAGCGTGTGACAGGCAATGCACGCGCGAAACACCTCTGCACCGTGGTCGCCGGCATAGGCCGCCAGCGGATCGGCCGATCTGCCGGACAGGATAGAGCTGACCGGCTCGCCCGTGCGTACATTCCAGCGCCGGATCTTGCCGTCCGCGCCACCAGTGATCAGCGTCTCGCGGTCTGGAAGGAACGCGACCGACCACACCGGCAGCCCGGGCCCGATCAACGTACGCAGCAGGCTGCGCGACTTGCGGTCGATGATCGCCACCGTGCCGCCGATGCCGGCCGCGGCAATCAGCGTGCCGTCCGCCGAGAGCGTCAAGGCCACCACCGGTGTAGGGCCGGCCGCAACTTCGCCGCGGACCTTGCCTTCCGGGGTCAGCATGCGCAGGGTGCCGTCGACTGCGCCTGTGACGATTTCACCATCCGGCGCCACGGCCACGACGTTCAGCGGTGCCGGCAAGGTCACGATTTCGGGCTGACCGTCCGGCAAACGCCAGATGCGCAACGTCAAATCGTAGCCGACGCTGACAAGCGACTTGCCGTCCAGCGTGAAGGCGACGCCGTTGACGTTCTGCGAATGCCCTTCGAGCACGCGTGAGGCGCTGCCCGAGAGCGACCACAGCCGCACCGTCCGGTCCCATGAAGCCGATGCGAGAAGCGACCCATCGGGCGACACAGCAAGCGCCACGATCGGAGCGACATGTCCCTCCAGCACTTGGTCCGGCTGCGGCCGGCCCGCCGTCCATACCGCAATTCGTGCATCAGCGCCGGCCGTAATCGTGCGCCCGTCCTTCAGAAAGGCGACGGCATTGACGCCATCCGCATGATACCGAAGCACTTGCTCTGCGGTTTCCGTCTTGAGCGACCAGCGAATGACCGCCGTATCGAAGCTGCCGGAGAGAAGGTTGTCCCCATCGGGCGAAACGGCAAGCGACCGGATCGGGCCGCCGTGCCCCACCATGTCGGCGTGCACGGACGATGCGGCAAAGATCGCCCACAGCGCCGCGGCCACCTTCGTGCACAAAGGTGATCTGTTCATTCCATGCCGGCCCTGCTGACGTTCACGGTCTCGAGATTGCCAGAACAGGCGACCGAAATGAACATCCGCACTGCCTACTTGGCCGGTGCCGTCGTGGTCTTGGACGATCCCTCGGGAGCGGCCTGCATTCCAGGTGGACTCTGGCCTTGGGGACTTTCGGCCGGCGCACCACCTGAACCCGTATTGATCGGCCCCGTCCAGCCTTGCGGCTGTGCCTGGCCCTTCTCTTCGGGAGGGGTTTGGGTCGGCGATGAGTTGGTTTGCGCGGGCTGCGCCAAGGCGCTCTCAACAAGGCAAAGTGCTGCGAAGCACAAAATCGCTCTCGATAATCTCACGCGGGTTCCTCCGATGCGCTCACTAAACTTGCAAGACCTCCTTCCGTTCCGAATCGTGCAGCGCAACAGGCCAGCTTGGCATCCTTGAAGACCGACAGATCCGCAGGCTCGGGCTGCTCACGTCGAGGAAGACGGCATGCAGGGCGGACGGGGCCAATCGTGCGGATGATTGCGCGGCTGCGCATTCTCCGCGCGGGGGGTATCCTGCAGGCCATCAAGGCACCGAGAAGCCGCCCCTCCTCTCACCATGGCGCTCGCGTTTCTGCTCGCAATCTGCAGATCGATTTGACCGGCGGCGAGCTTCAGCTTCTTGGCCTGTTGGGCAAGACGTTCTCCGCCGATCCGATGTTCAAAAGCCCATAGGACCGGGCATGCATTGAAGCGATCAACGAGCTTGCTCGCGATAAGCCGTGTCGTATAGATGGCTTGCCATTCCAATCGAAGGAGGCTGGGGATGAAGGCTTTTGTGCTTGGCTGCGTCGCGGCCCTGGTGATCGCGATTGCAGGGATGATGGTCCTGGATCGCCTTCAGGAGCCCGTCGCGCAAGCTTTCGCTACGACCGGAGTGCGTCTCTGAGAGCCGGTGGGTCGGGCTATCCTGCACAATGAGGGGTCCCGAAAATCCACATAGGGAGAGCGTTGCCCTGCACAATACGGGCGGCAATGGCTACGCTGTCCCTGCGCGATCACGCGGTCAATGATGACGCGGGTGACTCAGTGTTCACGCCTCAGAATTGCACCCCCCGCGTCAGGGCACCGTCGACGACGAGGTTCGTTCCCGTGATGAAACTGGCGGCGCCACTTGCGAGAAATACGACGGCGTTCGCCATCTCCTGCGGCGTGCCCATCCGGCCCGTGGGATTGAGCGCAAGCGCCGTCTTGTAGAGCTCGGGATTGCTGTCCTTGATGGTGTTCCAGACACCGCCTTCGAAATAGGTGTTGCCCGGCGAGACCGTGTTGGCGCGGATACCCTTGTGTGCGAGCTGATTGGCGAGACCCTGCGTGTAGTGGATGATGGCAGCTTTGAAGGTGCCGTAGGGGCCGGCCGCAAAATCGACCTCACGCCCGGAGACGCTCGATATCGTGACGATCGCGCCGGCTGTGCTCTTCTCCAGATAAGGCATGGCTGCGTTTACCAGCCGGACTGTGCCCATCATGTCGGTGGAGAACTCCTTCTCCCAGCTTTCGTCATCCTGGCCGATCGCGAGCGCGCTGACATTGGCGACGACGACGTCAATTCCATCCAGCTTGGTCGCCATGTCGGCCACCCAGGCCTTGAGCGCCGCACCATCGGACACGTCGACCGCGGCGCCGAAGGCCGCGACGCCTTTGCTCTTGAGCGCTGCAACGGTGCTGTCGACGTCCGCCTGGCTGCGCGCGCAGATGCCGAGATTTGCGCCCTCGGCGGCAAAGGTCTCCGCAATCGCACGGCCTATCCCCTTGGTGCTGCCGGTGACGAGAACCTTGGCGCCCGCAAGTCCTAGATCCATGATCGGCTCCTTCTTCCCAGTAGATTCACACGTTCAGTGGTTATTTGCCGTCGCTCTCACCAACCCTCGATAGCTGTGCGGCATCCGCATCGAAACGAGATCCTTTCGTCGCACGACGTTGGTCGGATACACGCTGTCGAGATTGGTGGTGTCGACGAGAGCAGTAGCAAGGTTCGTGCCGTCCGCTGCAATCGCTTCGCGGCGCGGGAATTCGAACGTATCGGGGCCGAACACGCCGCTCAAGCCGGGATAGCCGTGTTCGGGATCGAATACATTGGCAAATGCCAGGAACACGTTGTTCTCGCCAGCGCGGACCCGGAAGTGATGCCAATGATGCGGATCGGCGCCGGTCGGGATCGGTGCTGGCTGCACAACGGAAGTCCCCGGATGTGGCGACCCGAAGGGTCCCTTGACCGCCGCGCAGCATGCGATGATGTCGCAGCCGCGAAGTGCGAGCACCCTCCCCGCTTCCGGAAACGCCGCATCGTGGCCGATCAAGAGGCCTATTCGCCCGATCGGCGTGTCGACCACGGCCCAATCATCGCCCGCTGTGGCCCAGCCCCGCTCCTCTTCCATCAGATGCGTCTTCCGATAGAGTGTGATTTCTCCATCCGGCGTGATCAGGCAGGCGCTGTTGTAGACGGCATCGCCCGCGCGCTCGGCCATCCCAAAGACGATGTAGATCTGAAGCTGCGCGGCGACCGCGCGCAGGCTCTCCGTGGCGGGGCCCGGTATCGGCTGCGCCGATCTCGCTGGATCTGCCAGGCCGCTGACCGCGAGTTCCGGGAAGACGACGAGTTCTGCACCGTCGGCCTTGGCCTGTCGCGCGAGACTCGCGATCGCCTCGAGATTTCGCGCAACATCGGCACCGGGTGCGAATTGGGCCGCGGCAATACGCGACCGCACGCCTTCAGGCCAGGGCTCGTGGCCGTAGAGGCCGAAAAAGTCGTGCGGATTCCAGCTGAAGGTGTCGGTGAGCAACTCAGGATAGAGCTCGGGCCGACGCTGACGGAAGACGGGCTCGCCCATCACGTGGCGCGCGCGCGCAATATCGAGATCGATGTCGGCCAGCGCGAACCCGTCGCCCTTGTCGAGGACCGCGATCACCTGGCCATCCGGCGCGATCACGCAGCTCCCGCCGCTGAACTGGACTGTGCGCTCGAGACCCCAACGGTTGCTCTCGATCACGTAACAGCCGTTCTCGAAGGCGCGGCTGATCCAGTAAGGCGCCGGCGTTCGCTCCGCGAGCCAGTTGGAGATATGACAGATGACGTCCGCGCCGCCGAGCGCCATCAGTCGCGCAGTCTCCACAAAATGGATGTCCATGCATATGAGGAGCGCGATCCGTCCGATCGGTGTGTCGAACACCTGGTTGTGCAGGTCGCCCGCCGCCGCCCATTTCGGTTCGGAGATATAGGGATGCGTCTTACGATGGCGACCGACGATGCCATCGGGCCCGACGAGCACGGCCGAGTTGAAATAGATGCCGTCCTCGTCGACCTCAGGCATGCCGACCACGATGTAGCAATCATGCTTGCGTGCCAGCGCCGCAAACCGGTCGGTGGTCGGCCCCGGAATCCGCTCGACATAGGGCCGAACCTCGGCACGGTCGAACCAGCAATAACCCGTGGTTCCCATTTCCGGCGTGACGATGAGCTTCGCCCCGGCCGCCGCCGCCTGCTCGCAGAGTTCGAGCAGGCGCGCGATATTGCGCTCCTTCTCGAACATGACCGGCTCGAACTGGACGGTGGCGACCTTGTGTACGGTGGACATGAGCTGGCTGGCCTCAACCGAGATAGGACTTCTTGATGGAGGCGCCGAGCGTGTACTTCGGATCGACCATGTTGCCGAGACGCACCCGGCCGGCCTGGGTCAGCAGCATGTAGGCATCGATCTCGTCGAAACCGTAGTCCGCCGCCATCCAGCGGCAGAGTTCGCGATAGGCGATGCGGGCTGCATCCTCCATCGGACGCGCCGAGCCGATCGTCATGATGAAGTCCTGGGTCTCGAGCCGCGGCCAGGCGATGGTCCAGCCCTTGATCAGGTCGACCTGCACCGTGGTCACGGTCGGATGCTCGATGGCGACGCCGCAGAGCTCGCCGTCGCCCTGCGCCGCATGGCAGTCGCCGAGATAGAGCAGCGCGCCCTTGGTATTGACGGGCAGATAGATGATGGCGCCGACGCCCACGTCGGGCAAATCCATGTTGCCGCCATAGTAATCCGGGACCAGCGACGAGATCGCCTCGATCTCCGGCGAGGTGCCGATGGTGCCGATGAAGGGCTCATAGGGCAACGTGATCTTGTCGTTCCATTTGGTGCCGGTCTTGGCGTCGATCTCCAGCTTCTTGACTCGCTCGGGCAGCGACGGATTGAGCAGCGCCGTGTTGCCCGTGCTGACCAGACCACCGAACTCCGGCATGATCACCGTGGTGCCACGCGGCTGCGGCCCACGCGGCACGATGCTCTCGATATAGACCGCGAGCGTATCGCCCTTCTCGGCGCCGTTGACGTGGATCGGCCCGTTCTGCGGATTGAGGAACGGGAAGTTGAGGATCTTCGACGGGCTGTCGGTCTCGTTCTTGATGGCGCCCTCGAACGCGTCATGGGTCTCCGCGGAGACGACGGCACCCGGGTCGACCGTCAGCACCGGCTCCACATAGGGGCCATAGACATAGTGGTACTTGCCCTGCTCGCTTTCCGTGATCGTGTAGCTGGTGCCGCGCTCGCCCTTGGCGATGCCCTTGCGGGCCATGATGGAGTCTTTCTGCCAGGACATTTGCTTTTCTCCTTCTGTCGTTGGCGTAGGTCTTCAAACCGCGAGATGACGGCGCATCTCGGCCGCGTCGTCGAGCGCCGCGCGATCGAGGTTTGCGACGATGCGTCCCTTGTCCATGACGTAGCAGCGCTGCGCCATGGCGCGGATCATGTCGAGATTCTGCTCGACCAGGATGATCGTCACCCCGGTCCTGTGGTTGAGCTCGACCATGTTGCGCGCGATGTCCTGGACGATGTTGGGCTGGATGCCCTCCGAGGGCTCGTCGAGCAGGATGAGGTTGGGATCGGCGATCAGGACCCGTCCGATCGCGAGTTGTTGCTGTTGCCCCCCGGACATGGTACCGGCGCGTTGATGCCAACGCTCTTCGAGGATCGGAAACGCTTCGACGATCTTGCGCCGGCCCGCCTCGGGAATGCCGCCGCCCTTGATCGCTGCGCCGACCGCGACGTTCTCGCCGACGGTCAGCCGCGGAAACACGTCGCGCCCCTGTGGCACATAGCCCATGCCGAGGCGCGCTCGCTTGTGCGCGGGCAGAGACTCCACCGCCTCGCCGCGAAAGACGATCGAGCCGCTCATCGCCGGCACCAGCCCGATCAGGCTCTTCATCAGCGTTGACTTGCCGACGCCGTTGCGACCGATGACGGCCACGATCTCCCCTTCCCGCACCTCGATCTCGAGGCCCTGGAGCACCGGCTTGCCGCCATAGCCGGCCCGCAAGGCGAGGGTCGACAGGATCACTTCCTTGCGCGGCTGATCAAGCATGGGCCTGCCCCAGATAGATCGCCGCCACGCGTTCGTCGGCCACGATCTCGTCGATCGAGCCTTGCGCGAAAACCTGCCCGAGATGCAGCACCGTGACGCGGTGCGCGACCTGCCGGACGAAGGCCATGTCGTGCTCGATGGCCAGCACCGTCATGCCGTCGGCATTGAGCCGCTGCACCATTTCGCCGGTCATGTGGGTTTCCTCGGGCGACATGCCGGCGGTGGGCTCGTCCAGCAGAAGAAGGCGCGGCTTCAGGCTGACCGCCATGCCGATCTCGAGCCATTGCTTCTGGCCATGGCTGAGATTGCCGGCGATCTGCGCCTGCTCCGATTCCAGCCCGAGGAAGGCCAGCAGCCGGCCGATCTCCGATTCCAGCTCCGCCCCGCGATGCCGGCTCTGCAGGGCGATCTCGAGGTTCTGGCGGACCGACAGGCCCTTGAAGACGCCGGGCACCTGGAACTTGACCGAAAGGCCGCGGTGAATCCGCGCAAAGGATTTCAGCGCAGTTATGTTCTCTCCGGCGAAGAGAATGTCGCCGCTGCCGGGATGATGCTCGCCGAGGATCAGGCGGAACAGCGTGCTCTTGCCGGCGCCGTTCGGGCCGATCAGGCAATGGATCTCGCCGGGTTGCAGCGTGAGATCCACGGAATTGGTGACGTGCAGACCGCCGAAGTGCTTGTTCAGCTTGCGCAGTTCGAGCAGCGACATCAGCCGGCCCTCTGCGTGAAGCGGGCGGCGATGCGGCCGAGCCAGTTCATCGCTCCGAGCACGAGACCGTTCGGGGCAATCAGCACCGTGAGCACCAGCAGCACGCCCATGAAGACCAGCGCGTACTGGCTGCCATAGATGGTGAGCGCCTGGAACGCGGCGAGGACCACCAGCGTGCCGATCACGGTCGACGTCAGGTCGCTGCGGCCGCCGACCGCGACCCAGATCAGCGGCAGCGACGCGGCCGTCATCCCCATGCTCGACGGCGTGATGTACTGCCCCCACACCGTGTAGAGCACGCCTGACAGACCCGCGAGCGCAGCGCCGATGACGAAGGTGATGAGCTGGTATTTGCGGACGTCGTAACCCAGCATCTCCGCCCTTTCAGGGTTCTCACGGATCGCGACGATGACATTGCCGAAAGACGAGTTCATCAGGATACGCAAGGCCAGATAGACGAAGACGAGAAGCCCGAGCACGAGGTAGTAGAGCCCGACATCGGCGAACAGCACGATCGGCTCGCCCGGCCAGGGGATGGTCAGCGGCGGCATCGCACTCATGCCGTTGAAGCCGTTGAGCCGCGCACTGCCGATGTGCCATTCCGGCCCCGCGGTCTGTGCCATGAAGCGTTCCAGCATCAGGGTCACCGCGAGGGTGACGATGCCGAGGAACACCCCGGCGATGCGTCCGAAGAACATGAAGTAGCCGAGCAGGACCGCGAACAGCGCGGCGATCGCTACCGCGATCACCAGCGCCAGCAGCGTGAAGCCGTAGGCGGAGCCGAAATTGATGGTGAGGATGCCGTAGCCATAGCCTGCGATCCCGAAGAAGGCGGTCTGGCCGAAGGAGAGCGAGCCGCCATAGCCCCAGATCAGGCACAAGCTGAGTGCGATGAACACCCAGACGAAGAAGTAGACGGTGTTGCCGACCGTGTAGCCGTCGCTGAACTGCGGATACGCGAGTGCGGCAGCAAGCACCAGCGCGAACAGGCTCCAGAAGGCCGGACCGCGACCGACGGTCTGCGGGCCTTCGAGGCGGCGAAACATTGCGAGGAGACCGGTCACGACGCGATCACTCCGTCAGGTGCGTTCGCGCAGCACGAAGCCGGAAATGCCTTTCGGCAACACCCGGACGACGATGATGACGGCGACCAGCAGACCGATCTGGCCGAACAGCTGTCCCTGCCAGGACGTCATCACCGACTTCACCACCGCAAGCACGCCGCCGGCCGGTGCCGTGCCGAGGAAGACGTCGGCGCCGCCGATTACCACGGTGACGAAGGCTTCCATGATGAAGGTTGCGCCCATGGTCGGCACCAGCGTCATGGTCGGCGCATAGAGACCACCGGCAAGACCGGCGAGCCCCGCCCCGCAGGCGAAGGTGAGGCTGTAGATCAGGCGGGTGTCGACGCCGAGCGCAGCCGCCATATGCGGCACCTGGATGGTGGCGCGCGCCAGCACGCCGAACCGCGTCCAGTTGAACAGTGCATAGAGCGCGGCGAGCACGCCGAATGCGGCAAAGAACAGCACGATGCGATAAATCGAATAGGAGTAGTCGCCGACCTGGAAACTGCCGAACGGCGTGCCGACGCCTGCCATGGTCGAGCCGACCATGATCAGCGTGCCCTGCGTGGCGATCAGGCTCAGTCCCCAGGTCGCGACGATGGTGTCGAGCGGCCGGTTGAACTCGCCATGGGCAAGATTGATCACGCCCATCATGCCGAAGATCACCGCGAGCCCGCAGGCCGAGAGCACCAGGAATGCGAAGGCGTCGCCGAATTGATAGAGCGCCGAGAATACGTGGGTCGCGATGTCCATGAATCAACCAGGATGTGGGAGGATGCGGCGCCGCCGCAGATGTCCGTGACCGCCCCGGCGCGCCGCAAGCGCCGGGGCGATCAGCCGCCGGTCAGGGTTTCGGCGGCGGATTCGACGGCGTGTACTGGGCCATCGGATCCTTCTTGGTGAGATCGCAGCCGGCCTCACCCAGCCAGTACGGCTTGATGTCTTCCCAGACCTTCGGGAAGGAGATCGAGTGATCGGCGCCGACCTTGGCGAGATAGATCGTGTGCGACATGTGCTGGCTCTTCGGGTCGATGCAGACCTTGCCCTCCGGCGCGTCCATGCAGACGTCGCCCAGCGCGATCACCTTGCGGATCTCCTCGCGCTTGGTCGACTTCGCGCGCTCCACCATCTGCTTGTAGAGATAGACGGCGAGATAGGAGTTCTCCGCCTCCTGGTTCACATAGGGCTCGCTCGGGAACTTGGCCTTGAACTTGGCGTAGAACTCCTTGCTCTTGGGCGAGTCGATCTCCTCGATGTAGTTGGTGGTGACGTACATGTCCTTCAGGCTCGGCGGCTTGAAGCGCTTGTGCTCGTAGCCCTGGCCGACATTGACCGAGGAGGCCATCGGCAGGTTGACGTTGGCGGAGGCCGCCTGCTCGTAGTAGGAGGCCTGAGCGGTGCCGACCAGCAAGGTGACCACGAAGTCCGGCTTGGCCTTCTGGATGTTCTGGACGCTCTGCGAGAATTGCGACACGCCGAGCGGGATGAACTCCTCGCCGGCCATCTTGCCGCCGTTCTCCTTGACGATCTTGCGGACCCACTCCGCCGAGATCTGGCCGAAATTGTAGTCGGCTGCGAGCGTGTAGACGTTCTTGCCGTACTTCTCCATCATGTAGGGAATGAGCGTCGAGAACTGCTGCTCGGGCACGGCGCCCGTCACGATCATGTGGCCGTCGCAGACGCCGCCTTCATACTGGTTGTTGTAGAAGGCAAAGCCGTTGAACTGGTCGACGATCGGGCGATACGCCTCGCGCGAGGCCGACGAGAATCCAGCGAACACGACATCGACCTTGTCGCGCTGGAGCACACGCCGCATGAACTCCTGGTAGCGGGTGTTGTCGGACTGCGTGTCGTAAGTGACGAGCTCCAGCGGCCTGCCCATGATGCCGCCGGCCTTGTTGATCTCCTCGGCGGCGAGCTGGATGGCGTGAACCTTGCCGATCGTAGCCGCCGCGAAGTCGCCGGACTGGTCCTCCAGCACGCCGAGCTTGATCGGGTTTTCCGCCGCGAGCGCCAGATGTGATCCAACGGGTGATCCGAGGACAAGCGTCCCCGAGAGGGCTGCGGCGCGCAGCCCCCGCAATACAGACTTGTTCATTTTGCTTCTCCTAGATGGCCTGCTTGTTGCCGCCTTGCAGCGTGATGCCGGTCGTGCGGCCGGACGTGTCGGGCGGCTTCGCCCGCTTGCTCAGAAACTCTTCGCAATAGAGTTCCATGTTCTGCCGCGCGCGCATGCTCTCGCGGCGGAGCTGGGAATAAGCACCTTCCTCGTCGAGGCCATCCTGCCGCATCAGCAGGATGACGGCCCGGATCACCGCGCGGCGGCCGCGGCGGCGCTCCTCGAGACCCTGCAGGCGCTCATACATCTCGGCGCGCAGCAGGAACTGGTTGATGCCCATGAACAAAGACGTGTAGACCGCGCCGCCATGCACCGGCTTGCGCAGGAATGAGGTCGCGCCCAGATTGACCAGCGCCTTGAGCCGGCTCGGGGCTTCGACGCCGACGAGGCCGATCACCGGCGCCGGCGGCAATCGCGAGGCGGGATTGACCTCGATGGCGACGGCGCCTTCGAGATCGCCGTCGATGAACAGGATGTCACGGTCGGCCTGCAGACTCGCGACATCGATCTGAGCACGACCGTCGACGATTTCCGGGTACTCGGTGGAAACGCCGAGCTTGGCCAGCGTCGTTTCGAGCGCGCTCTCCCACCCTCCTCGCCTGGTCACGACGATGGCACGGCCGCCCTTGAAATTCTGCAGCAGTCGGGAGCTCATGATTGCACCACCTTCAAATGTGGAGAGCGCATTGCGCTGGCAAAGCGCGGCGACGACTGAACGAGATAGGGATCCGGCGCGATCGGCTCGCGGGATTCCAGCAGCACTTCGAACTGCCCGCTGGCGGTCGATCGGCCGATCCGAGGGGTGAGCCAGGCGTGGAAGGTCTGGCGATCGATGCGAACCTCGCCTTGCGGCGCGTGCAGCCGCTGGTCTGCCACGGCGGCGCGGACCGTCCGGGCGTCGTCGGTACCCGCCTGCGACAAGGCCGCTCCGAGCAGCTTGACGGCGATGTAGGACGCTTCGGCGTCCGCCGACGAGGCCGGCCCATCCGGAAAGGACGTGGTGTAGGCGCGAATGAAGGCGCCGTTCTCCGCCGAGTTCAGCGAAGAAAAATAGACACTCGAGGACAGGTGTCCGTCGATCGCATCCGGACCGATTTCCGGCAATTCTGGCTCCGAGAGCGTGCAGCTCGCGATCGGGATCTCCGCGGCCTGATCGATGCCGCGCGCGCGGCAGGCGGCCCGGAACGCCCGGAAGAACGCGTAGGCGCTGGTACCGATCAGATTGTTGAAGACGAAGTCGGGCCGTTGGTCGATGATTGCCGCGATCACCTGGTCGACCTCGGTATCGCCGACCGAGAGATAACGTTCGGCGAGCACGGTGCCACCGCGCGCAATCAATGCCTCTCGGAAGATGCGGTTGTTTTCCCAGGCCCAGATGTAGTTGGAGCCGACGCAGAAGGCACGCGAACCGAGGCGGGATGCCAGGTAGTCGACGAGCGGCAGCACGTGCTGGTTCGGCGCCGCGCCGGTGTAGATGACGTTATCGGAACTCTCGAATCCCTCGTAGTGAGAGGGGTACCACAGCAGTCCGTCGAGCTTCTCGAAGCACGGGATCACTTCCTTGCGGCTCGACGAGGTGTAGCAGCCGACCACATGCCGAACGCCGGAACCGAGAAGCTCGAGGCTGAGCGAGCGATAGCTCGCGAGGTCGCCGGACGGATTCACGACGACCGGCTCGAGCGCAATATCGCCGCCGCTCGCGTTTATCTCGCGAAAGGCGAGCAGCGCACCGTTCAGCATCGACCTCGCGACGACGCTATAGGACCCCATCGTCGAGAGCATTACGCCGATGCGATATGTCGTCCGCGCCATCACTCGTCCCAAAATGAAAAAGGCGCCCATCGGCCGTTAAGCCGAGGGCGCCCTCGCCGCCAACCGAGCACGCGAAACCCGCGCGATGTTGGAAATGGTTGAAACTCGCTGCGTTCACGGGCCGAACTGCCCAACGCTTGCGTAGCACGGTCGTTGAGATCAGCTGCGAAGTCAAGCGCGTTATTGCAGCGAAAGCTGCCACGATTCGTATCGTACTGCAGCAAAACTGTGCAGCCGATCCGAGGCACCGCGTCGATGCTCCGGAGACACGACTGCACACCTGAAATCGTGCTTTTCACGCCTGACGCGCGCTATCGAAGCTTGCTCCGTCAAACCCTGCCGATGGGCCTATGCCAATCCAGGTCGTCGGCACTTCCCACGACGAGCGGCAGAATCTCTTCCAGCCTTCGCATGCGCCGAGTTGTGAATTCCAGCTGGCTGAGCGAATCTGGCATCGAGCCGGCCGCACACGATCTCGTCGTCGGCCCGAGTCGCACGCCCCGGGCATCTTAAGAATTCGGTAACGATACGAACGTCGTTGAACGCATTCATGCAAATCGCGCGCTGCCGGTGTCTGCCCCTGGTAACGACCTTGGTATAAGCCAAGCCAAGCGCGATCGACGCTCGCGAATGATCTGGTTTAGCTGATTGCTCATGAACAAGCTTGGCAACGCGTTCGACATCGTCGTCGAGCAGTCGTTCGACTTTCTGTCCCCGGAATACGCAGAGCTGTTTGATCGATCCGCCGCCACTGCGTTCCAGCATCCGATCTGGCTGCATAGCCTCTACACCAGGCTCGCGCCGGAGGCGGGTGCAACACCTCTGGTCGTCGTGGTCCGTTACCGAGCGACGGACGCCCTTGCAATGGTGCTGCCCCTGCTCCGGATCAGGCGCGGTCCGCTACGAACCGTCGAGTTCGCCGACCTCCGCGTTTCCGACTATCTGGCGCCGGTTTGTAGCCCGGACGTGTTCTCCCAACTGCTCGACGACGCGGCTGCATGTGCGCAGATCCGGCGCCTTGTCCGTCCTTTCGATCTGCTCCGAATGGTCAAGCTGCCCGACGGGCGGCTTGCGATCGAAAACCTCCTGGGTGCATCCGGCCGCGTATCGATGGACACCAATGCCTATGCGACGGTTCTCGTTGCGCCATTCGAGCAATGGCGGGCCAGCGCGATCGACCGCTCCTATCAGAAGGAGCTCGCAAAGAAATATCGTCGGCTCCAGAAGAAGGGCGCGCTGAGCTTCTCATGCTGTGGCGACGTCGCCTGCGTGCTCGAGGCGTTGGACGTGATGAGGAAGTTTCGTGGTCCGCGCTTTCACGCGCAGGGCGACGGAGACCTACTTCAGCGCCCAAAATACTACGGCTTCTATTCCGACGTTGCCCTTCGCGGCCTGGGCTCCTTCGTCCGCCTCTATGCCATGGAGATGGACGGCGAAGTCATTGCCGCCGTGCTCGGACTGTGCCACCGCGGCACCTTTCTCATCATCATGAGCGCCTTCGACATCGCCGGCTACAGGAGCCAGTCCCTGGGCGCGCTGATGTTCGAACAAGTGGCGCGGGATTGCATCGAGCGCGGAGATCAAATGCTCGATTTCACCATTGGCGACGAGCCATACAAGAAATTGTTCGGCGCGCAGCCATCGCCGATGTGGGCGATCACGCAGGCTGGCAGCACCGCAGGCGCCATCGCGCTCTTCGCGCTCAAGCAGGCGCCCTGGCTCAAGCTGGCGGGCAAGCGGCTATCGGATTTGAGGCTGCAGCCCGCCCGCACCGAAACTCCCACGCACTGACCGACGCCGGCGAAGGCAGGGCCATCGCATCTGGCTCGTTGCGGCGGCCTGCGCGCACGCCTCGTCCTTCGAGACGGCGCTCACGCG
>NZ_LSIC01000027.1 GCF_001556045.1 Bradyrhizobium sp. CCH5-F6 | reverse complement strand
GCCTAGTGCGCAATTGCGCACGGGGGCGGGGCATCCAGTACGCCGCGGCTTCTCGGCTAAATCACCTGTCGCCTCTGGAATACTGGATTCCCCGCCTTCGCGGGGAATGACACTGAGTGTGTGAGGCGTGCGCGCCGTAAACGCTTACTGCCCGCCCAGCAAACTCATCACAAACCTGCTTCCCACAATAAACAGATAACCCCCGAACGCGACCTCCAGCGTGCGCTTCGACATCGCATGCGCGGCTTTCACACCGAGCGGCGCGGTGACGAGGCTCATCGGCATCACCAACACGGCGCCGATCAGCGAGACGTAGCCGAGCGCGAACGGGGCTTGCAGCGCCGCGACGGACGGATAGGTCGCCGCCGCCGGCCAGCCGGCATAGACATAGCCGAGCGCGCCGGGGATCGAGATCAGCACCGCGAGCGCCGAGGAGGTCGCAACCGCCTGGTGGATCGGCCGACCGTAGAAGGTCATCAAGAGGTTCGAGAACAGGCCGCCGCCGATGCCCATCAGCGTCGAGAGGATTCCGACGCCGAAGCCGTAGGCGCGCATCAACGGGCCCTTCGGCAGATCCTCGCCGAACCTCCAGCTCGCGCGCACGAAGATGAGGCGCGCCGACGCGGAATAGGCGACTGCAACGAAGACGATCTTGAACAGGCGCTCCGGCGCATAGCGCGCGACCGCGCTGCCGGCGATGACGCCAATCAGGATCGGCAACCACCAGGAGCGCAGGATCGTCATGTCGACCGCGCCGCGCCTGTAATGCGCCTGGAACGAACGGATCGAAGTCGGGATGATGACCGCCAGCGAGGTGCCGACGCACAGCGGCATCCGCACCTCGAGCGGCACGCCAGCGATGCGGAAGCACTCATAGAACACCGGCACGAGGATCGCGCCGCCGCCGATGCCGAACACGCCGGCCAGAAATCCCGAGAGCGCGCCGGTTGCGATCAGCAGTGCCGCGAGCTCGATGATCTCCTTGATATCAAGACCTGCGATCACCCAGCCTGCCCCCCGCGGCGCCTCCGAATCGCCGACTCGGGTTCGGCTGCAGGTCAGCTGTAGGAGATCTGCCTTGCCGGGTCGACGCGCCGCTCCGACGGTCTTGGGTGGGATGCAGGCTGCGCATATCCGCCGTCGCACGGAAAATCGGTGCGCATGGCGGAATTGGCGAGGGCATTTGGGTCGGCCCGAAGCGGCGTCCAGCGTCATGAACTCATTGGCTCTAATGACGTGCGAGTCGGCTCGCTTAGAGGCGTTCCAATAATAATTTCAATGCGCCTCGACCCCGAGCAAGAAATGATTCAATATTCGTATTTTGCTTGGCGGACCGACAGTCTGGTATACCAAGACCCTGATTGGCCTTGTTTCATCAAGGCCATAGAGCTGAACCGACGTTCGATTTATGGCGATTTGGTGATTGCGCAGGCCAGATCGACTCCGTAAATAGAGCCGACCTTTCGCGATCCCCGCGCGCCCCATGCTGGGCCGCAATAAACATAAAAGCCGCCCATGACCGCACGGATCGAACGACCGCTTTCGCCGCACATCCAAACCTATCGCTGGACCCTGACGATGGCGCTGTCCATCGTTCACCGCGCCACCGGCATCGCTCTTTACGTCGGAACGCTGCTGCTCGCCTGGTGGCTGATCGCGGCGGCCTCCGGCCCGGCCGCCTACGCCAATGTCCAGGCCTTCACGGGCAGCATCATCGGCCGCCTGATCGTGTTCGGGTACACCTGGGCGCTGATGCACCATATGTTGAGCGGCATCCGGCATTTCGTGTGGGACCTCGGCTACGGCTTCAAGCCCAACGAGCGCGAAGCCCTGACCTGGGGCGCGCTGATCGGCGGCATCGTTCTGACGGTGCTGGTCTGGATCATCGCCTATGCAATCGGAGGCGGACGATGAGCTACAGCGAATCCCAAGGCTCCCCGAAGCCGCCCTCCATGCGCACCCCGCTCGGCCGCGTGCGCAATCTCGGCGCCGCCCATTCCGGCACCTCCGATTTCTGGCGCCAGCGCATCACCGGCGTCGCCATGACGCTGCTGATGATTCCGGTCCTGGTGATCGTGATGATGTTGCTCGGCCGCAACCAGGCCGGCGCCGCGCAAATCCTCGGTTCGCTGCCGATCGCGGTGATCCTCCTGCTCTTCATCGCCGCCAGCGCCTGGCACATGAAGATCGGGATGCAGGTGGTGATCGAGGACTACGTCCATAACGAGAAGCTGAAGCTCACCGCGATCATGCTCAACAACTTCTTCTCGATCGCCGTCGCGCTCGCCTCGACCTATGCGATCCTGAAACTTTCTTCCGGAGTGTAACCCATGGCGGCCACAACGAATGGCACGGGCAACGGCGCTCCCGCCACCAACGGCAAAGCCTACCCGATCGAGGACCACACCTACGACGTCGTCGTGGTCGGCGCCGGCGGCGCAGGCTTGCGCGCCGTCGTCGGCTGCAGCGAGGCGGGCCTGCGCACCGCCTGCATCACCAAGGTGTTTCCGACCCGCTCGCACACCGTCGCGGCGCAGGGCGGCATCTCCGCCTCGCTCGGCAACATGCACAAGGACGACTGGCGCTGGCACATGTACGACACCGTCAAGGGGTCGGACTGGCTCGGCGACCAGGACGCGATCGAATACATGGTGCGCAACGCGCCCGACGCGGTCTACGAGCTCGAGCATTGGGGCGTTCCGTTCTCGCGCACCGAGGACGGCAAGATCTACCAGCGCCCGTTCGGCGGCATGACCATGGACTACGGCAAGGGCCAGGCGCAGCGCACCTGCGCCGCCGCCGACCGCACCGGCCACGCGATGCTGCACACGATGTACGGCCAGTCGCTGCGCCACGCGGCCGAGTTCTTCATCGAGTTCTTCGCCATCGACCTGATCATGGACGACCAGGGCACCTGCCGCGGCGTCATCGCGCTCAAGCTCGACGACGGTACGCTGCACCGCTTCCGCGCCCAGACCGTGATCCTCGCGACCGGCGGCTATGGCCGCGCCTACGCCTCCTGCACCTCGGCGCACACCTGCACCGGCGACGGCGGCGGCATGGTGCTGCGTGCCGGCCTGCCGCTGCAGGACATGGAATTCGTCCAGTTCCATCCGACCGGCATCTACGGCTCGGGCTGCCTCGTCACCGAAGGCGCCCGCGGCGAAGGCGGCTATCTCGTCAACTCCGAGGGCGAGCGTTTCATGGAGCGCTATGCGCCTTCGGCGAAGGACCTCGCCTCGCGCGACGTCGTCTCGCGCGCGATGACCATCGAGATCCGCGAGGGACGCGGCGTCGGCAAGAAGAAGGACCACATCTTCCTGCACCTCGACCATCTCGATCCCGCCGTGCTCGCCGAGCGCCTGCCGGGCATCTCGGAATCGGCAAGAATCTTCGCCAATGTCGACGTGACGCGCGAGCCGATCCCGATCGTGCCGACGGTGCATTACAACATGGGCGGCATTCCCACGAACTATCACGGCGAGGTGCTGACCAAGAAGGACGGCGACGACAACGCGGTGATCCCCGGCCTGATGGCGATCGGCGAAGCCGCCTGCGTCTCCGTGCACGGCGCCAACCGCCTCGGCTCCAACTCGCTGATCGACCTCGTCGTGTTCGGCCGCGCCGCGGCGCTCCGCCTCGCCGAGAAGCTGACGCCCAACGGCAAGCAGCCGGAGCTGCCGGCGAACTCGGCCGAGATGGCGCTCGGCCGCCTCGACCATTTCCGCTACGCCTCGGGCGGCACGCCCACCGCGAAGCTCCGCGAAGGCATGCAGAACGTGATGCAGACCAATTGCGCGGTGTTCCGCACCGGCGAAGTGCTGAGCGAAGGCCAGAACCTGATCGCGAAGGTCCACAGCGGCATCACCGACATCGCCGTGTCCGACCGCTCGCTGGTGTGGAATTCGGACCTCGTCGAGACGCTCGAATTCGACAATCTGATCTCGCAGGCGGTGGTGACGATGAACTCGGCCGCCAACCGCACCGAGAGCCGCGGCGCCCACGCCCGCGAAGACTTCTCCGAGCGCGACGACAAGAACTGGATGAAGCACACGCTGGCCTGGCTCGACGATGCCGGCAAGGTCAGGATCGAGTATCGCCCGGTTCACAACTACACCATGACCAACGACGTGCAGTACATCCCGCCCAAGGCGCGCGTGTACTGATCATTGCTCGTCATTGCCGGGCTTGACCCGGCAATCCATCCCTCAAGGATGGATGCGCGGGTCAAGCCCGCGCATGACGGAAGAAACCAGAGGCAGGACTTATGGTTGAATTCGCACTTCCGAAGAACTCCAAGATCACCGGTGGCAAGACCTGGCCGAAGCCTGCGGGCGCGACCGAGCTCCGCGAGTTCAAGGTCTATCGCTGGAATCCCGACGACGGCAAGAATCCGAGCGTCGATACCTATTACGTCGACACCAACGATTGCGGTCCGATGGTGCTGGACGGCCTGATCTGGATCAAGAACCACATCGACCCGTCGCTGACCTTTCGCCGCTCCTGCTGCGAAGGCGTCTGCGGCTCCTGCGCCATGAACATCGACGGCCAGAACACGCTCGCCTGCACCCGCTCGATGCACGACGTGAAGGACGGCGCGGTCAAGATCAACCCGCTGCCGCACCAGCCGGTGGTGAAGGACCTCGTTCCCGACCTCACCAATTTCTACGCCCAGTACGCCTCGGTCGAGCCGTGGCTGAAGACGACGTCACCGACGCCGCAGAAGGAGTGGCGCCAGAGCCACCAGGACCGCGAGAAGCTCGACGGCCTCTACGAGTGCATCCTGTGCGCCTGCTGCTCGACCTCGTGCCCGAGCTATTGGTGGAACAGCGAGCGCTATCTCGGCCCCGCCGCGCTGCTCCAGGCCAATCGCTGGGTCTCCGATTCCCGCGACGAAGCGACCGGCGAGCGGCTCGACAATCTCGAGGATCCGTTCCGCCTCTACCGCTGCCACACCATCATGAACTGCGCCAAGGCGTGCCCGAAGGGGTTGAACCCGGCGGAAGCCATCGCCGAGCTCAAGCTCAAGATGGTCGAGCGCCAGATCTGATCAGCGCTGTGTGATACCCGCCTTCGATCTCGCGGTGCTCTGCTGATGCTCCGCGACGCGTTCGACGGTGGGCCGGGTTGAAGTTGCTGCCGCGCCTTTTTTTGCGGATCCGTGCTCGATCGTCCAGCGCAATTGGCGGTCCGTGGCGCGCAGCTTGATCTCGTCCGAGGCGAGCGCGGCGAGATTGGAAAGAATCTGCTTTTGGGTCTCGTCCAACGTGCGCGGCCGGGTGTCGATCACGCAGAGTGAACCCAGCGTGAAGCCGTCGGGGTCGACCACCGGGCAGCCGGCATAGAACCGAAACCCCAACTGCCCCGTCACAGCCGGATTTTCCGCGAAGCGCGGGTCGGTCGCGAGGTTCTCGGCGACCATGATATCCCTGTGCAGAATGGTGTAATTGCAGAACGCCCAGCTGCGCGGCGTGTCGACTATCTCGAGCCCGTAGCGCGACTTGAACCATTGTCGTGTCGGGGTGAGCAGCGTCAGCAGTGCGACGGGAGCGTCGAGGCTGCGCGCCGCCAACCAGGTCAAGCGATCAAAAGCATCCTCCGGTGGCGTGTCGACGAGGCCGGAGCGTTCGAGCGCGACAAGCCGCTGCCCCTCATTGTCCGGGAAGGGAAAAGAAGGCGGCGTCCCGAACGGGAATGGGGACTCGACGGTGCCCCGAATCGCGATTTCTATCGCTTGGGGTAATTCGGGCAATTCGCCAATGAAGAGTGTCGTCGCGGTATCGAGCCCGACCGTTTCGATCTGCCGTCCTGCAGCCGAGCGGCCGACAATCAGAATCCGGGTGCGCCCGAGCGCTGGATCGGAGCGCAGGCTTTCCAGCACGGCCAATTTGCTGGCGTCCGATGGCTCACTTTCGATCACGATCGCCGCCGGCAGCCGAGCGCCGATCGCAAGCAGTGCCGCGTAGATGTCGGTGTAACTCTCGACGACACAGTAATTCACCTTCGCCAGAGCCGCTTCGTAGTCGGCGATGCGTTCCGGGCGCGCAATGACGATCACCCGCGCGGAAGCAAACATCGGCGGGTCGTCGGGGCCAGATATCACGGCGAGAACGTCGCGGCGGTAGACGCGGCGATGGCCTCCCGGGGTTTTCCAGGAAGGGATGGATCCGCCTTCGATCAGAAGCTGAGCCGTGCGGATCGAGACGCCCAGTATCTTGGCAGCCTCCGCCGTCGTCAGAATTTCCTTGGCCATACCATCCATCTTTGCCCCCGACCGCGCCGGCCGGCTCATCCCAGACCTCACAATGTCGTGCTCCCCCTTCGGTTGACAAGGGGCGGCAGCTCCTATTTTGATAAATCTGATGATTATGATAGATTTGCTAAATCTGATAGGCTTGCTGCGCGCTGCATGGCTGATCCGAACTGCCAAAGGCCACCCGTTCCGACCGCGCCCAAGTCCGAGCCCAAGTCCGAGCCCTCCTGGCCAAGCCCTGCAGTCGTCGATGCCCAAGAAGAGCCCCGCATCGGCCAGGCAACCCACGAAACCCACAGAGCGACAACGACGCTGTCCGTGATGTCGCTTGCCGATCTCAGCCTTCCGTCGGCGCTTCATTCCCCCCACCGGCTTCCATCTGGAAGCCTTGCTTTCACCCCACCGCCCACTTGCCTGGAGCATCCCATGAGTGACCTTCTGCCCTCCGATCTTCCGGAGTTTGCTGAACGCGTTGCGGCCAATCAGCGCCGGCTCGGCGACGATCCTCGCGCCACCTACGATTTCATTGTTTGCGGCGCCGGCAGCTCCGGCTCCGTCGTCGCTCGGCGCCTTGCTGAAAACCCGTCGGTGACAGTCCTGCTGATCGAAGCCGGAGGGAGCGACGAGGTGCCGACCATCATGGAGCCGTCGGCATGGCCGGGAAACCTCGGCAGTGCGACCGACTGGGGTTTTGTCGCGGAACCCAACCCGCACCTGAACGGGCGCGCGCTTCCGATGTCGATGGGCAAAGTTCTCGGCGGCGGGTCAAGCATCAACGTGATGCTGTGGGCGCGCGGTCACCGCAGCGACTGGGATTTTTTCGCCGAAGAAGCGGGCGATCAATCCTGGGGTTATGACGCAGTCTCGAAGATTTTCCGGGAGATTGAGGACTGGCAAGGCCCACCGGACGCGCGTCATCGCGGCACCGGCGGCCCCGTCTTCGTGCAGCCGTCACCCGATCCCGGCCCAGCCGCATTGGCTATGCTCGGCGCCGCGAAGGAGATCGGCATTCCGACCTTCGAAAGCCCCAACGGTGAAATGATGGAAAGCGAAGGCGGCTGCGCCATCACAGACATTCTTGTCCGTAATGGCAGGCGCAACTCCATTTTCCGCGCCTATACTTATCCATTTCTCGACCGGCCGAATCTCACGCTGCTGACCGGTACGCAGGTCTCCCGCATCCTGCTCGAGCACGGGAGGGCTGTCGGCGTCGAGGCTGTACGTCACGGCCGGCTGCTGCGGATCCACGCGGCCCGGGAGGTCGTACTCGCGCTCGGAGCGATCCAGACGCCGTCCGTGCTGATGCGTTCCGGCATCGGCGACGAGGCAGAACTTCGACCGCTTGGCATTCCCGTGGTCCAGCACCTGCCCGGTGTCGGCCAGAACCTCCAGGATCACGTGTCGTTCGGATGCATTTGGGAGTACCGCGAGCCGATCACACCGCGCAACACCGGCAACGGGGCGACGCTGTACTGGAAATCCGATCGCGCGCTCAAGACTCCCAACCTGCTGTTCTGCCAGGTCGAATTCCCGGTGCCGAGCCCCGAGACGGCAGGCCGGGCGCCCGCCCACGGCTGGACGATGTTCGCCGGCCTCGCTTTGCCGAAGAGCCGAGGCAGGGTCAGTCTCCGAAACGCGGAGCCGCTGGCAACGCCGCGGATCGAAGCCAACATGCTGTCGCATCCCGACGATGTGAAGACCGCGATGGCCTGCGTCGAAGTTTGCCGGGCGCTCGGCAATACCCGCGCCTTCGAGCCCCTGGTGGCGCGCGAGAGCATGCCTGGTCCTCTCGGCGCCGCCGAGATGGAACGCTTCGTACGCGACTCGGCGGTGACCTACTGGCACCAAACATGCTCCGCGAAGATGGGACGCGATGCGATGTCCGTGGTCGACAGCAAGCTCAAGGTGTACGGCATCGACGGTCTCCGCATCGCCGACGGCTCGGTGATGCCGCGGATCACCACCGGGAACACGATGGCGCCGTGCGTCATCATCGGGGAAAAGGCGGCCCGCGCGCTGCGCGACGCGCACGATATCTGACCGCCACTCTGGTGGCGCGAAAGACAACCGATGTGCGAGCCCGCTCTATCGCTCCGCATTTTACGCGAACCAGCCGCCCCTCGTCCGAAGATGCGAGGGGTGGCTGCCAGAATCTCGGCTGGCGCACGGCTGGAACAGTCAGATCCAATTTGAGTAGAATCTTCCTCGCCCGCGAGGCGCGCGACTTCACAAGACTGCAACCCTTGGTTAGAGCCACAAGCTGCTTCCTTCCTGGCCCGAAATTCGGTTAAGCTTACGATCAGGGACCGGAGCCGTGCAGGGCGCGCATCGCAATTCGCTGAGGCTTCTACAGTGGATGATGGCTGCATCCCTGGCGCTGCCGATTGCGCTGTTCGCCATCACCGCAACGATCTCCTACACATCGACCCGCGACATCGCCGACCGCGAGATCGAGCGCACCCTCGACGTCGCTCATGAGCACGCGCTCAAGGTGTTCGAGACCATCGACCGCAGCCTCGCCGAGCTCAACGAGGTCGTGCGCGGTCTTCCCGACGATGTCATCATCTCGCGCGAGCCGGCCCTGCACCGCCGCCTGAAGCGGCTGCCGGATTCGCTGCCGCAGCTCAAATCGGCCTGGATCTTCGACGCGGACGGAAAGGCGTTGGTCAACAGCCTCGTCTCGCCGCCGCCGGAGCTGAGCTTTGCGGACCGCGACTATTTCTATGCCCACATAGACCAGAGCATCGGCACTTTCATCGGCACGGCCCTGACGCCACGGCCGCCCTATCAGGGCGCACGCTTCTTCGGCGTGAGCCGGCGCCGCGACTCCGACGATGGCAGTTTCATCGGCGTGATCCAGGCCTCCGTCCTGCCGGAATATTTCGAGAGCTTTTACGCCAGAATCGGATCGGACCCCGGCACTTTCTTCGCGATGGGCCGCACCGACGGCGCGATGCTCACGCATTTTCCCCGGCTCGACCGCGACCTCAGGCTCGATCCGACCGGACCGGTGGGCCAGAAGATCGCGGCGCATCCCGAGCATGGCCTCATCACCGTCGCCTGGCCCTCGGACGGGATCGAGCGGCGCATTGGCTACAAGCGCCTCGCCGAATATCCGATCTATGTCAGCGCCGGGCTGGAGACCTCGGCGATCCGCGCACGCTGGCTCGCCACCATCGGCCAGCATCTGGTGTTCGGCATTCCCGCCACCGCGCTCCTGTTTCTGTTGCTCGCGCTCGCGTTGCGGCGCACCCGGCACCTCCAGGCGGAAGCTGCAAAACGGCGGGAGGCCGAGGAGGCGCTCAAGCACAGCCAGCGCCTCGAAGCGCTCGGGCAGCTCACTGGCGGCGTCGCCCACGACTTCAACAACCTCCTGACCGTGATCCGCGCCTCGGTCGACCTCCTGAACCGGCCGCAACTGACGGAGGAGCGGCGGCAACGCTACATCACGGCCATCGGCGATTCGGTTGCGCGGGCGGCAAAGCTGACGTCGCAGCTGCTCGCCTTTGCGCGGCGCCAGACCCTGAAGCCGGAAGTGTTCGACGTCGGCGCGCGGCTGGAGTCGCTGCGCGATATGCTCGTCACGCTGCTCGGACCCGCCGTCGAAATCGTCATGCGGCTGCCGGGGGAGCCGTGTCTCGTCAATGCCGATGCCAGCCAGTTCGAGACGGCGCTGATCAACATGGCGACCAACGCGCGCGACGCCATGCAGGGCAAGGGCAGGATCATCTTCAAGGTCGAGGCCACGACGAGCGCTCCGGACACGCTGGTGCACCTTTCGGCCAAGCCGGCCGTGGGACAGAATGGCTTCGTCCGCGTCACCGTCAGCGACACCGGCGTCGGCATTCCCGCCGCCCGCTTGGGGCGCATCTTCGAGCCGTTCTTCACCACCAAGCAGGTCGGCCAGGGCACAGGCCTCGGCCTGTCCCAGGTGTTCGGCTTTGCCCGGCAGTCCGGCGGCGAGGTGACGGTCGCGAGCGAGGTGGGGCAAGGCAGCACCTTCTCACTCTATCTGCCGCGCGTGCCGCCGGACCTGCTGCCGCAACGCCAGGCGCCCAACACGGCGCCGGCGGTGGCCGGCAGCGGCATGTCGGTGCTGGTGGTCGAGGACAACATCGAGCTTGCCAATTTCGCCGCCGATGGCCTCACCGAGCACGGCTACAGCATCACGCTGGTCGACAACGCAACCGATGCGCTCGCCGAGCTCGTCGTCGACGCGGATCGTTTCGACGTCGTGTTCTCGGACGTGGTGATGCCCGGGATGACCGGGCTCGATCTGGCACAGGCGATCCGCGAGCGCGGCATCGGCGTGCCGGTCGTGCTGACCACCGGCTACAGCCAGGCCCTTTCGCAGGAGGGCGCTGCCGGCTTCGATCTCGTGCAAAAGCCCTATTCGATCGAGGACTTGTCGCGGGTTCTGCACCGGGCCGCGCGGCCGCGGCGCGTCCGGGATGGCGCTGCCGAGTGATCCGACCCGTGGAACCCGAGGGAACCGATTGATTTCCTTCGCGTTGCCCGCTCATGCACAAGCGGGCCGAAAAGCGCGAACCGGGCAAGAAGCCGCCCATTGTCGAGATCAAGGACGAGAATGGCGATGAGGTAGCGCCGCCGCCGCCCGAGCTGCTCGAACCCGATCCCGAACTGTCGCGCGAGGAGGCCGAGCAGGCCCGCAAGGATTATCTGCTGACGCGGTTCTGGATCAGCGCGCGCGGCTTCTGGGCACGCAGCGGTGATCGCCTCGCCTGGCCGTACTCGATCGGCCTCGGCGTGCTCATCGTGCTGACCGTCGGCTTCCAATACGGCATCAATGTCTGGAATCGCGCCATTTTTGATGCCATCGAAAAGCGCGATGCGGCGAGTGTCTTCCATCTCACCGCGGTGTTCTTCCCGCTCGCGATCGGCAGCATCGTGCTCGGCGTGGCACAGGTGTTCGCGCGCATGGGCATCCAGCGGCGCTGGCGCGCCTGGCTCACGGCGAGCGTGTTGACGCGATGGCTCAAGAACGGGCGTTACTACCAGCTCAACCTCGTCGGCGGCGACCACGAAAATCCCGAATACCGGATCGCGGAGGATTTGCGCGTCGCGACCGATTCCCCAGTAGATTTCCTCGCCGGCGTCACATCCGCGCTGCTGTCGGCCATAACCTTCATCGTCGTGCTCTGGACCATCGGCGGCGCGCTCACCGTGACGCTCGGCGGGTCCAGCATCACCATTCCCGGTTTCCTCGTGATTGCCGCGATCCTCTACGCCGCGATCGCGTCCGGCTCGATCCTGGTGATCGGCCGGCGCTTCGTGCAGGTCTCCGAGGACAAGAACCAGGCGGAAGCCGACTTCCGCTACACCCTGACCCGGGTGCGCGAGAACGGCGAGAGCATCGCGCTGCTCGGCGGGGAACAGGAAGAGCGTGAGGGCATCGACCGCAATTTCACGCGCGTGTTGCGGCAATGGGCGCGGCTCGCCGGACAACACATGCGCACGACGCTGGTGTCGCAGGGCTCCAGCCTCGTTGCTCCCGTGGTCCCTCTCCTGCTGTGTGCGCCCAAATTCCTCGACGGCAGCATGACGCTCGGACAGGTGATGCAGGCGGCCTCGGCCTT
The DNA here is from genome assembly GCF_001556045.1 of Bradyrhizobium sp. CCH5-F6. Taxonomy (GTDB): domain Bacteria; phylum Pseudomonadota; class Alphaproteobacteria; order Rhizobiales; family Xanthobacteraceae; genus Bradyrhizobium. The sequence goes on along the minus strand of NZ_LSIC01000027.1, from coordinate 3,482 downwards.
CACGATCGTACAGGGTGCGTTCGGCTGGCTGGTCGACAATTATCCGCGGCTCGCCGACTGGAACGCCTGCGCCCGCCGCATCGCCTCGCTGATGATGTCGCTCGACGGCCTCGAACGCGCCGAGCGAGGTGACGGGCTCGGCCGCATCAAGCGCGGCGAGACCAGCAACGATGCGATGCTGGAGATGAAGGATCTCTCGGTCACGCTCGACGACGGCACCGCCGTGGTCGGCGAGACCGAGGTCGTGATCGAGCCCGGCGAGCGGCTGCTGGTCGCCGGCGAATCCGGCACCGGCAAGAGCACGCTGGTGCGCGCCATCGCCGGGCTCTGGCCCTGGGGCGGCGGCAGCGTCAACTTCCATCCCGACCGGCGTCTGTTCATGCTGCCGCAGCGGCCCTACGTGCCCTCGGGATCCCTGCGCCGCGCGGTGGCCTATCCCGGCGCGGCCGACGATTGGACCATCGAGGAGATCGGCGAAGCCCTGCACAAGGTCGGGCTCGATCATCTCAAGGAGAAAATCGAGGAGGAGGCACCCTGGGACCAGACGCTGTCGGGCGGAGAGAAGCAGCGCCTCGCCTTTGCACGGCTGCTGCTGCACAGCCCCGACATCGTCGTGCTCGACGAGGCGACCTCGGCGCTCGACGAGAAGAGCCAGGACAAGATGATGAAGATGGTCACCGACGCGCTGCCGAAAGCGACCATCGTCAGCGTCGCGCATCGCGCCGAGCTCGAAGCCTTCCACAGCCGCAAGATCGTGCTGGAGCGCCGCAAGGGCGGCGCCAAGCTCGTCAGCGACATCGACCTGATTCCGCGCAAGGGCAAGCGCAAGCTGCTCGGCCGCTTCCTGCGCCAGCGCAAGGCGGCGGCGAAAAAGACGTAAAGCTCTCTCGACGTCGTCCCGGACAAGCCCGCCCCAAGCGCGCGCCGATTCGGGACCATACCCACAGGAAGCAATCTGGTGAGACCCGGAGTGGGCGTCTCGCATCACAATATTCCTGGGGTTATGGGTCGCGGGCTCGCTTCGCGCTCCGCGACAACACCTGGGATCGAGCGTTGGAGTCCGCGGCAAAACCGGCTATGCATGCGCCGCTTGCAACGAGGACTGCCTGCTTGACGACCGACAATGCCCCTTCGTCCGCGCCGTTCGGCTCATTTGCGCCGAATGCAGCGCAGACCGCGATCATCCGCCTCGCGCAGCGCTCGGGCCTGAAGCGCGGCGCGTTCCGGCCATGGATGTCGCGGCTGGTCAACCTGCTGCGCGGCGGTCCGATCGACGTGCAATACCAGGGCGCCTCGTTCCGCTTCTATCACCAGGGCAGCGCAACCGAGCGCGGCGCGCTGTTCAATCCCGATTACAATCTCGACGAACTCGACTTCCTGCGCCAGCACACCCCGGCGGGCGGCACGTTTGTCGATATCGGCGCCAATGTCGGTACCTTTGCGCTGGTGATGGCGCGCCAGGTCGGCCCCACGGGCAGGGTGGTTGCCATCGAGCCGCATCCGCTGACGTTTGCACGACTCTCGTTCAATCACGCCGCGTCGAAAGCGGCGCAGGTGCGCCTGGTGCAGGCGGCCGCCGGTGACAGCGACGGCGAGCTGATGATCGAGAGCGGCGGCGGCAATCTCGGTGCCACGCACGTCGTCACCGGCACGGCCAGCACTGATGCCATCAAGGTCCCGTCGCTGCGGCTGACGCGCATTCTCGAAGAAGCCGGCGTCACGCAGGTCGATTCACTGAAGATCGACGTCGAGGGTTTTGAAGACCGCGTGCTGATCGGCTTCTTCCGCGACGCGCCGCAATTGCTGTGGCCGCGCGCGGTGGTGATCGAACATCTGTCACACGACGAATGGCAGCAGGATTGTATTGCCGACATGGTCGCGCGCGGTTATTCGGTTGCGCGCAAGACGCGGAGCAATACCTTCCTGTCACGCTGACGGGAACGACCTGCGGAGGTTATGATGATCGACCATTTGGGTTTCTCCGTCTCCGACTATGAGCGCGCGAAAGCGTTCTACGCCAAGGCGCTGGCGCCGCTCGGCTACGGCCTGATCATGGAAGTGACGGCCGAGCAGACCGGACACGCCGCGGCCGCCGGCTTCGGCGCCGACGGCAAGCCGGACCTCTGGTTCGGCGCGGAGGGCGCCATGAACAAGCCGGTGCATATCGCGATCGCGGCCAAGGACCGCGCCACGGTGGATGCGTTCTACAAGGCGGCGATCGCGGCCGGCGGCCGCGACAACGGTCCGCCCGGCATCCGCCCGCATTACCATGCGAACTACTACGGCGCGTTCGTGCTCGACCCCGACGGCCACAATATCGAGGCCGTCTGCCACGCGCCGGAATAGCAAGGATTCCGGCAGGAACATCGTTTCGGGCAGGCCGTTATCGTTCCTTGCAACAAGGAGCACGACATGGCCAACGACAATGCCCGCGACGTCGATCGCGTCTGGGATCTGATGAAGACAATCGGATTCGCGATGCTGGTCACGCGCGACGGTGACAAGCTCCGCGCGCGACCGATGAGCGCCTATCTCGACCGCGACGCGAACACGATCTTTTTCCTGACTGATGCACGGCGTCACAAGGACGATGAGATCGCGCGCAATCCTTCGATCAATCTCTCATTCGCGGATGCCGGCAGCCAGAAATACGTCTCGCTGACCGGCACGGCCGTCGTCTCGAACGACCGCGGCAAGATCAAGGAGCTGTTCTCGACACCGGCCAAGGCGTGGTGGGACTCTGCGGAGGACCCCAACATTCGCGTGCTCAAGGTCACGCCTGACGACGCCGAGTTCTGGGATTCGCCGGGAACGGTGATCTCCTATGTGAAGATGGCGGCCGCGGCGGTCACGAATACGCGCCCCGACATCGGCGAGAACCGCAAGGTCTCGATGTGATGCCGATCGAGCCGCCCGAGATTCCGCCGGCGACGCCCGGCACGCCGACCGAGCCACCGCCCGGAATCCCGCCCGGCAATCCGCAGCCTGAAATCGCACCGCCGGTGCGCGAGCCCGGGGAATCACCGCGGCCCGACGAATTGCCGGGCCGTACGCCCGAGGAGATTCCATCGCGCGGACCGAACGGACCGCTCACGCCAAATCCTGCGACGGACGCAAGTTCGCCGCGGGATCTCGCATGAGCCTGGCAATCACACGTGCGGCGATTGCAAGCTGGGTCTGAATGCGCAATGAACGTCACCATAGTGAGGTGATTTGCGTGCAGAAATAAATCGGGCCGCCGTCGTTGTGCCCGCCACAATGCGGCCTAACGCGTAGCTGTTCATCCCAACACTTCGTCAAAGAACCTTCCGGGGAAGTTCGCCACCATGACCAACCTTCGTTTCGTGCTGCTTGCAACGACGGCTCTGACCGCGATGCAAATCGCAAGCTCCGCATCGCATGCGCAAAGCGCGCCGCTCGTCGTCGCACAGGCCCAGCCAGAGGCGGGCCCTGACGGAAAACCGAAGCAGCAGCCGAAGGGG
>NZ_LSIC01000026.1 GCF_001556045.1 Bradyrhizobium sp. CCH5-F6 | reverse complement strand
CACTCAGTCCTCATCCTGAGGGCCCGCCAAAGGCGGGCGTCTCGAAGGATGACCGCAGGGAAAGGCTCTCAAATGCGATAGCCCTGCCCGCAAGCGGGAGAGGGAGTGCACCTCCGTCGTTGCACCGATCACGCCTCATCCCATCATGCTTTAGAAGTGAGCGCCTCAATCCGCTCCGCCCGCGAAACGCATGCGGCGCCCGCTTTGCCCGGACCTCACGGCTTGACATAGCTCCAGCCCTGTTCCTGCAGCTCCATGACGCGGACGACACCGGATTTGACGACCGTGGCCTGCGGAATCAGGCTTATGTCCTTGTTCTCCGCCTTACGCATGTTTTCCTGTGTGTTGCCGCACGCCTTGAAGGAGATTTCGGGATGGCTCATCGCGAGGACCTCGATGCGCGGCTTTACCGGCGATGTGTCGTCACGCAGCATGTTGAGCCCGGGACCAAAGGTGACGACCTCGATCGATACTGGTTCACCGACATCCCGGTAGTATTGCGCGACGTTGGTCGCATTGTTGAGCGTGAGGTTCATCATCGCAGGTTCGTTGGAATTAACCTGCAGTATCAGCCGATGTGGCTTCGTGGCGATCTCGGGCTTGGTCATCTGAGCCAGCGCTCTCTCGTTCGCAGGGTTCCGCTTGCTCGTGTGATCCTGCCCCTGTTTGCCCGCCTTCTTATGTCTGACTGAGTGCTTCTGGTCGCTCGCCTGGATCTTCGCACTCGCCTGCAGGATCAACTGGTTGTCCTGCTGCGCCTGCGCGTTCGATCCAGCCGGAAGCAGCATCGCCAAGCCGCTGATGACTGCCATCGCCAATTTTGGATTGATCATTTCGTATCTCCCGTTCCCTGATCGTCACCGTCCTGGTCGGGCGACGGCATGCGACCATTTGCATGCAGCCCCCACTTTTTCACGCACGTTCTTGAATCCGCTGAGCAGGAATTGTCCCTCTTGCACCGCGCCGGTGCGGGTGGAAAGACGCACAGTGATGTAACCGTCATCGGGTAACGACCTCAGCAACGGCACGACGTCGCCGCCGAAAGCGACGCCGGAGCCGGATGGCGGCGAGGCTGCCGTGAGTTGGGTTGGCGGCTCCGCATTGAGCTGAAAGGAGACCGCGTATTCATTGGCGCCGCGTGACACAGTCGGTCCTGCGACGATGACTTCCGTGCGGCTCTTGCGGCAGTGGATCGCGAGTTGCATCGCGGCACCATCCGAGCCGCCAACGGAGGAGGTGGTGGCGGTGACGACCGGTGAATAGTCGACAGGCGATGTCGTCTCGCTGACCAGCCAGCCATCGTCGGACGCCCGCCGGCCAGCCGGTGGAATCTTGCGTGACAGATCCTGCAGACATTCCAGCCGGGCTTGCCCCGCCATCGCCGAACAGGCCCGAAGTGTTTGCATGGGATCGCTCGTGTTCTGCGCAGAAGCGATTCCGCAGGCCACATTGAAAGCGACGGCGAGCGGAGGCGCGGCACACTTCATGGCCGCGCCTGTGCACTGCGCGCTTTCCGATCCAGCCAATCCTGCGCGGCCTGGAAGCGGGTGAGCCCGGGCACGGTTGCAGCGAGATTGATTGACTGCCATTTCGGATCGAAGCCCGGCGCCTGCAGCCTGTCGATTCGCGAGAACAGATACTCGACAAGGCGCGCCACGCGCTGGTAACGATTCGAACGTTGCGGCCAGTTGAACGCAACGAGCGCCGTCGGCACCGCGATGGTCGAGATCCGCTCGCCTTGTTTGATCAGATTGGGATACTCGTTGGCGTCCAGGGTCGCGGGCAGATAATAATCCTCGAACCTCCTGTCATAGTTGACCGGGAGGAACTTGAATCCAGCCTCCCAGCGGCCCTTTACGAAGGCGTCGACGGGTTTCGATGTAATGAACACGACGGCCGCCATCTCGCCCTTGCGCATCTGTTCCAGGGCCAGCTGATGCGGAACGAATGTCTTGTCGACGTCGATGCCGAGGCGGCTGAAGATCAGGGGTCCGGAATAGGCGGCTGCGGTGCCAAGCGTATTGAAGTTCACCTTCTTGCCGGCAAGATCCTGCAGGCTTGTGATCTCAGGCCGCACCAGGATGTGCAGCTCGGATGGGAAGAGATTGAGCAGATACGTGATGCGGCTTCGGATCTGAGGTGCCTGAACCTTATACTCTTCGAGCGCGTCGGAATTGATGATGGCGGTATCGACGCCACGCAAATACAGCAGCGCATTCAGGTTGTCGGTGGCGCCACGCGTGACGATTGGCAGGAGATGCAGCTCTGCTCCGTCGTCGACGACGCGGGCCATTTCTGCGGCGAGACGGATGGGTGCGCCCTCGAGCAGACCGCCGGCGAGCCCGACCGTCCAGGCGTTCATCCGGTCCTTTTCATTCTCTGGCGGGAGCGGCCTTCGGACGAGTTGAGCATCAGCCTTGGGATTTCTCGCCGTTTGCGCTTCCAGGCAAACCGTCTGAAGCAGCATCGCGACCGGCAGCAGCCCGGCGAGCAGGAGCAGCGAGAGTGACTTTGGCGCCTTGTTCATGACGTTCCCTTCCGAGTCAGCGACCGCAACCTTTCGTCCCGCAGGACTGCGACAAGTCCAACCTCAGCGTCGCAATGCATCCAGCCGTTCCTTCGCTTCGCGAATGCCGCCCCGGTGTGCCTTCGCGTAGAGCTCTCGTGCCTTGGCCGCTTCGCCGCGCGTTCCATAAGTCCCCCAGGCGGATAGCACCGCCGGATCGTATGTCTCCGCGAGCATGAAACTTGCCTGCGCAATGTCCTTCTCGGCCGCGAGCTCGAGCACGATCCGTGCTGCACCGATATTTCCCTGATCGAGCAACGCCCTGGCGCGCGGGAGCAATCGAGCCTCCGCCTCGCTTTGGTTTGCGGCCGTCAGCTGCTCCGCGACAGCCGCTTCCACGCTCCGCGGCGCCGGCGAGATCGGCCCTTCATTTGTTTGCTCCACCTGGAGGCGCGCGTCGGCCGAGACCGATGCACGGTCTTTTTGCTTGGCTTCGGTCCCGGTCCGCTCCTGTTGCAGCGACCGCCGTAGCTCGGCAATCTCCCGGTTCGCTGCCTCTTTCTGCTGCGAGGCCGCATCGTTCGCCTCGCGCAGTTGCACGTTCCGGGTTTCGATCTCACGGCGCGTTTCCGCGAGTTCCTTCGCCAGCGCGGCCGCATGCGCCTGGGCCTCTTCGACAGCGCGGCGTTGTTGTTCGGCATTGGCTGCTGCCGCTTGTGCTGCTTTGGCCTCGGCGGCGAGGGCGGCGCTCTTCTGCCGCTCGTCCTGCAAAGCCTGCCGCAGCTCCGCAACCTCCCGCCCGACGGCTTCCTTTTGTTCCGCGGCCGCAGCTTCCACCATGAGCGAACTGCGCGGTATTCCGGCGAGTTCGCTCGCGAGCGCGGCGGCGCGTGACTGCGCCTCGTGGCGTTCTTGCTCAGCGCTCGCCGCTGCCGCCTGCGCGGCGTTCGCTTGCTTCACGAGGAGGCCACTTCTTTGCCGCTCCTGCTGCAGGGACTGCTGCAGTTCCGCGATCTCCCGCGCCGCCGCATCTCTCTGCTGCGCGGCCACATCGTCCGCCTGGCGGGATCGCGCGTTGCCTGCGTCGATCTCGCGGCGGGCTCCGGCAAGTTCGTTCGCAAGCTTGGTACTGTGGGCTTGCTCCTGTTGAAGTGATTTACGCACCTCCTCCGCAGCGATTTCCGCCGTGTGCGTGCGCTTGACTGCGTCGTCGAGCTCCCTGCGCGCCTCGGCCATCTCGTTGACGAGCGCTTCAATGCGCGGCGCGTCTTCGTCCAGCCGCTGGCTTGGTCGCACGACGCTTGCTGGCTCCGCCTGCATCAGGGCTCCGCTCGCTTCGCGCTGAAGCAGCGCCGGCGAACCGGTCGTGATGTCCGGCTTCCCGTCGAGGCTGAGGGCGCTCTCGCTGCCGATGTGCGTCATGGTCTGTTGCGCCGTGAATGGCGTGAACACACCGAACAGGGAAGCAGCGACGAAGACGACGGGAATCAAAATCGCGGCCACCACGAGCGAACCGCCCGATTTTTCGTCCTCTGGATCCACATCCTCAGCTACGAGATACCAATGGGTCGGCGCCGGATCGATTGGCGAGCCGTCCTGCCAGACCCATTTGCCCGCCTCGGGTGACCAGTGGCCGACCTCAACCGCCCCGGTCGCATCTTCTACCCAGATGTCGTCTCCGCTCCTCGGTGCTGTATCAATTGGTCGGCGCATGTAGCACGCCTCTTTCAGCGGCAACTCCAATGGAGCGGACGGCCTGGCCTGTTCGCATGGTTGCAGCACTCGATAAGAACACGCGTAAATCGAAATGAGCCAGGCGCCGGATGCCGCAGCTATTTAATTATTAAATAATTTAAATATTTATAGTTTTCCCCCTGTGCAAAGTCAAATCATTTGCTGCGGCACGCGCGGCGGCCAAAAGCAGGGCAGATCGGTCGTCGTGAGCCGGAGGGATGAGAGGTCCGCGTTCGGGAATATGGTCGTCCGGATCAGTTGACGAGAACGACCATGAGGTCAGGTGCGCGTGGCGACGGGCACGAGCGGATGCACCGAACTTGCTCTCGAAGCAGACATCGCGCATTCAGGCGAACTCATGCGGAGCTTAAGCCCATCCACGGCAGGATAGCATTCTGCCGGTGTTTTGCCCGACGGGTCAACGTCGCCGCAGCGTCGGATGTCGCCTCGGCACGGTCTAAAAATCCCTTGTCGATCAAGCCCATCTCTACTGTGCATGGGGTTGTTTTCGCACTTTTTTCGAAGCGCGCAGCCGCGGGCGGTGCGCATACACCGCATGCACACGTGTGTCTGTGGGAGGTGGCCCGGCCGTAGTACATGCCGAGGTTCCCTCGGCCACGCTCTCGGCGCAACGCGCCGGGCAATGACACCAACGCAATGACAACCACGTTACCTGCCGCCGCGCGCGATCCCGACCATCCGACCGCCGACGGCCTCCCGCCCGCGCAGCGGCGCTGGGCGATCGCCGCGATCTTCACCGCGCTGGCGATGGCCTCGCTCGACACCGCGATCGCCAACATCGCCCTGCCGGCGATTGCGGCCGATCTTCGCGTCACGCCGGAGCAGTCGGTCTGGGTCGTCAACGTCTACCAGATCGCGCTGGTCGCGACCCTGCTGCCGCTGGGCGCCCTCGGCGAGATCGTCGGGCATCAGCGCATCTATCTCGGCGGCCTCATCCTGTTCACCATCGCCTCGCTGTTCTGCGCGGTGGCATGGTCGCTGGACAGCCTCCTCGTCGCGCGCACGCTGCAAGGGTTGGGGGCGAGCGGCATCATGAGCGTGAACACGGCGCTGGTGCGCTTCGTCTATCCCGGGAGAATGCTCGGCCGCGGCTTCGGCCACAATGCGTTGGTGGTTGCGACCGCCTTCACCTTCGGCCCGTCGATCGCCTCCGCCATCCTCGCGCTCGGCCCGTGGCCCTGGCTGTTCGCCGTCAACATCCCGTTCGGCCTCATCGCCATCGGCATCGGCTTTGCGATGCTGCCGAAGACGCCGCGCGCCGATCACGGGTTCGACTTTCTCGGCGCTGTCCTCGCCACCGCCTGCCTCGGCCTGTTCATCACCGGCATCAGCAGCGCCGCGCACAACCTGTCCCCGGTGATGGTGACCGCCGAGATCGTCTCGGCCCTCGTGCTCGGAATCGTCCTGATGCGCCGCCATGCCGATCATCCCGCGCCGATGCTGCCGATCGACCTGTTCAGCCGGCCGATGTTCGCGCTGTCGGCGGCGACCGCGGTTTGCTCCTTCGCAGTCCAGGGCCTCGCCTTCGTCTCGCTGCCGTTCTATTTCGAGGACGTGCTCGGCCGCTCGCAGGTCGAGACCGGCTTCTTCATGACGCCCTGGCCGCTGGTGGTCGGCATCATGGCGCCGATCGCGGGGCGCCTCTCGGACCGCCACGCGGTCGGCCTGCTCGGCGGCATCGGCCTGGTGCTGCTCGGTCTCGGCATGGCGCTGCTCGCGATGCTGCCGGCCAATCCCGCCATCGCCGACATCATCTGGCGGATGGTGATCTGCGGCATCGGGTTCGGCTTCTTCCAGGCGCCGAACATGAAGGCGGTGATGTCCAGTGCACCGCCGCACCGCAGCGGCAGCGCTTCCGGCATCGTCGCCACCGCGCGCCTGACGGGACAAACCACGGGCGCAGCGCTCGCGGCGGCCTGCTTCGGGCTCGCGGGCCACAATGGCGCGACGCTGGCGCTGGCGCTCGGCGCAGGCTTTGCGGCGCTCGGCAGCGTGATGAGCTTCTTGCGACTCGCGGTGAAATAGACCGATCGCAGTCCCGCGCTCGATTCGCCAGCCGGCCGTTACAGCCCCTTCTGCGCGATCGGACGGCTCACCACTGCCGCCGCATCGAGCGGCTCGCACGTGACCTTCCGTGTCAGCCTTGGCGGCCCCGTCCAACCCGCGGTCTCGCTCACGGGCACAAATGTGCTCCCTTGCGGCGCCAGGATGATCGGCTCCGACTTCAGGCAGAGATCGGGAAATGCGATGCCATGGCCGCCGACCTGGGTGAACTGCCCGACCAGCGTCTGCGAGGCCTGCATCCGCGTCGCCGGCGACGCCCGCATCGGACGCTCGGGATCGAACGCGCGGTAGCACGGCCAATCGGTGTGGTTCGGTGCGAACTCGTAGACGACCCGGCACGCCGCTCCGGCCGATTTCACGAACGGCGTGTTCGAAGGCGCGGCGGCATCGCGTTCGAAGACCAACGTCTGCAGCGTCAGAGCTTCCGTCGTCGCGGCGGACGTGACGGGCTTGCCCAGTTGGACCGCGACTTCTCCACGCGAGAACACCAGCCTGGTTCTGGGTCGCGCGTCCCTGGTCTCCAGCACCAGCATGGGCCTCTCCGCCCAGGAGCGATCCAGGTCCACCTCGCCGTTGGCCATCATCAGTTGCACATTGCCGACGGAAGGCTTGTCCTTGGCGAAATCGATCATGCGAAGATGCACGCTCGACTTCGCCGCCTCGAGGCTCAGGAAGCGCAGGTCGTCCGCCTTGCGCGTGATCGGCATCATCGGATCGAAGCGATCGTCGATCTCGAACCGGACGATCTTCTTCAGCTTGGCCGACAGAGGCCCTTTTGCGGCGAGCGGCGGAGCAACGTCGATCACGAGCAGGGCTCCTTCGGGCGAGAAGGTATTGCCAAAGGCGCGCTGCCAGACGGCGGTCAGTGGCGAGTCCGTCTGCTGCGCGATGTCCCGCGCGAAATAGATCTGTTGCCCGGGGCGAACCAGCGGAAAGTTCTGAAATGCGCCGAGCGCCGCGCCGTTGCGGACTTCCGCGTCGGGGAAGGTGACGCATTTGGACCGGTCGTCATGGTCGGTCTCCTCGACCTTCCGCGACGCAGAGCGCGAACAGAAGCTCAGATGTTGCTCTGCCGTCTTCTGCGGGCTGGCCGAGGTCGCATAGATGAGATCCGAACTTCCGGGTACTTCCATCGCAAGCGGAGAGGTTGCGAACATGTCGACCTCGACCCGGGTCAGCGATGGGCCCGCATCGACCGAGCAGAGATCCCGGGTCGGCAAGGTGTTGGTGAGGAGCCGCGCCGCATCGGCGCTGACGACGCAGGATATGCTGTTCTCCGAGTTGTTCCGGCTCATCCAGATCAGATGATCCTTGCCCGCTCCATCGACCAGGAGATGCGGCGCCGCGTGCCGCCGGCGCGGCGGCAGCCAGACCGGCATGGTTTCCGTCAGCATCGGCACGCGCTTGAGCAGCACGTCCGGCAACCGCGTCACGCCGACCGAGCGCAGTTCGGCGCTGACGGCGTTGGGATCGGTGGTCCATTCCAGAACGGGAACACTTGCGCAGGTGATGCAGGTCACGGCCAGATTGGAGCGAAGGTTCTCGAACATGAGAATGACCTGATCGGGGTCATCTGCGTATTTGGCAGGCAGGATCGCCTTGAAGGGATGATTGACCACGCGGCTGACCTGAAACCCGTTCGACCGCGACGGATCCGAATCGAATTCGAAATAGGTCGATCGGTCCCAGCCGCGATAGGCGCCGTACCCTCCGACACTCACACCGGCCAGCACCATCTTGGAATCGGTCTGGCAGCGCGCCGCGCTGCTCTCCTGACTGCTGTTTCGTATGTAGACACACAACCGAAACGCCGCGTTCTGCAGAATGCGATCGCAATCGTTCTGGTTATAGCCGTAGGTGGCAAGGCCGTGGCGATAGCACAAATCGTGAAAGACGCAGGCCTGCCTGAAGCGCTGCAGGACGAGATGACGCTTCTGGTTGGAATCCCGTCCGCCGTCGAACAATATGTTGGCCCAGCGCGGCAGGCTGCAGTTCAACCCCTCGCCGCCGCCGCCGATGGTGCTGACGACGTCAGGTCCCGACTGAAAGGTGGTGACCGTGGCGGGCATCTCGCCATCGGTGATGTCGTCGACGTTCTTGTAGATGGAGTCGGCGATGAAGGAAGGCAGATACGCGACGGCCAGAACCGCAACGGCAATCAATGCAATCGACCAGCGGATCACCTTCCTGAACATGGCTCAACCCCGCTAACGCCAATCCGGCAATGACGCGGCCGCGCACCTTAATCATGGTGGTGCCGGTGTCGTCCTGATGACGATCAGCTTGAGGTTGTTCGGCTGTCAAGCCGGGATCTCACACATGACAGCCACTTTGATTGCCGGAAGGCCTGCCCCGCGGCGCATCAAAGCGCTCCGCGGCCTCCCATGGGCGCTCCGGATATCAGGCCAGATGTCGAACCTCGGTCGCGTCCGCAGCCACGACGGGATTGGGCATGTGCCCGTCCAGCGCGGCCAGGCGCTCATCGATGGCAGCGATCACCTTGCGCGAGAACGGTCCGAGATGCGCATAGGCCGCGATCATCTGCACGGCAATGCGCGCCGACGACGTGTCGCGCTTGGCGCAGTTCATGAAGGTCTGCCACAGCGGACCGCGTGCTTCGGGAAGCGCGGACACCACGCGGTGCACGGTCTCCATGGCGCCGAGCTTGGCGCGGATGTCCCCTTCCGCGAGCTCGTGGCGCTGCCGCGAGCGGTCGAGCAGCGTCATCAGCCGGTCGACGCGTCCGGCATAGGCCGCCGGGCTGTAGACGTGCTCCAGCACGCGCTTGTAGTCCATCAGGATATCGCGCAGCGGGCGCACCGGATCGAAATTGATCCCGGCCGTGCATTGATCGGCGCCGATGGTCGGCGCCACGTCGTGGCCCGGGTGAAGGCGGCCCTCGCGCTCCAGGCGGCGCGTCAGCTGCGTGTTCGGCAAGGCATAGAGCAGTCCGACCATGCTGACGGGAATCGCCGCCTCCTCGATGAAGTCGATCATGGCGTCCGCCATCGAGACCTTCTCGTTGTCGAAGCCGACGATGAAACCGGCGGTGACCAGAATGCCGGCGGCGTAGATCTTGTGGATGCTCTCGGCGATGTTGCGCCGCGTGTTCTGCTTCTTCCGCATCGCGACCAGCGTCGCCGGGTCCGGACTTTCGATGCCGACGAAGATGCCGAAGAAATTGGCCTGCCCCATCAGCTCCAGCAGCTCCGGATCGTCGGCGAGGTTGACCGAGGCTTCCGTGGAGAATTCGAAGGGATAGCCGTGGGTGCGCTGCCATTCGGCGAGCCGGGGCAGGAACTGCCGCAGCGACTTCTTGTTGCCGATGAAATTGTCGTCGACGAAGTCGAGATGGCCGCGATAGCCCATCTGGTAGAGCGTCTCGAGCTCGACGAACATCTGCTCGACGGTCTTGGTCCGCGGCACGCGCCCGTAGAGCTCGATGATGTCGCAGAACTCGCAGGTGAAGGGGCAACCGCGCGAATACTGCACACCGAGATAGAGATAGTCCTCGAACTTGAGCAGGTCGAAACGCGGCACAGGCGTCTTGGTGACGTCGGCCTGGAATTTCGGCGCGGTGAAGACGCCGGATCGCGCGCCACTTTCCCAGGCGGCGATGAATTCGTCGATGATGCTCTCGGCCTCGCCGAGCACCCGGAAGTCGGCCCGCTCATAGATGTGGGGGCTCGACGTGGGATCGGGACCGCCGACCACCACCGGCTTGCCAGCCGCGCGGCAGAGCTCGATCAGTCGCAGCGTGTCGGCCTGCTGCGGCATCATTCCGCCGGTGAAGACGACGTCGGCCCAGGCGAGATCGTCGTCGCCAAGCGGCGCCGTGTTGCAATCGATCAGCCGGACCGTCCAGCTCTCGGGCAACATCGCGGCAACGGTGATCAGCCCCAAGGGGGCGGCAGGGCGCTTGACGCCCATCACTTTGCAGGATTCGCCAAAGCTCCAGAAGGACTCTGCCGAGAACAGCGGATAGAGCATCAGTACGTTGCAAGGACTCGGCACGTTCATGGAACTCCTTCTGCGTCGGCGCAGTGTATCAAAGCGCCCGCGTCTTGCATCCCGGCAAAAGGGACAAACTGTCGCCGCGGCGACCGGTCGGGAACCGGTCATTTCCGGCCGGACGTCGCCTGAAGCCACGGATTGGCGCCCATGGAGAGGCGTCAAGCCGAATCAATAGCGAAGGGATGAGCCAAAACAACGCCGCGGTCCATACTCAAGCCGCCGCAGGGTCTTGCATCCCGCTCAACCCGCGGACTGTTGATTTGAACAGTTCCAGCTTGCCGGACACATTGCGCCCCTGAGTTCAATCGGAGATTGGGCCAATCAGGGGACTTGCGATGGCAAACCTAACAATCAACGGAAAAAACTTCACCCTTGACGTCGAGCCGGATACGCCGCTGCTCTGGGCAATCCGCGAGAATGCCGGCCTGACCGGCACCAAATATGGCTGCGGCATCGCACAATGCGGCGCCTGCACGGTTCACATCGACGGCGTGGCGATGCGCTCATGCGGGGTCTCGGTCAGCGAGGCCGAGGGCAAGAGGATCACCACGATCGAGGGGCTCGCGTCCGCGGATTCGCTGCACAAGGTGCAGGAAGCCTGGATCGCCCAGGACGTGCCGCAATGCGGCTATTGCCAGAGCGGCATGATCATGGCGGTGGCGGCGCTGCTGAACGAGAAGCCCAAGCCGACCGACGCCGACATCGACGAGGCCATCACCAACATCTGCCGCTGCGGCACCTTCCAGCAGGTGCGCGAGGCGATCCACACGATCGCAAGCGCGTAAGGAGCCGCCACATGAACAAGCACGTCTCTCCCAAGATGAACCGTCGTGCCTTCGTCATCGGCAGCGCCGCCGTCGGCGCTGGCCTTGCAATCGGCTTCGACATTCCCTTCGGCGGCCCCGCCGTGGTCCGCGCCGCCGACGGCTCGCCCGAGATCGGCGCCTGGGTCGTGGTCAGGCCCGATGACACTGTCGTGATCCGCATCGCCCGCTCGGAGATGGGCCAGGGCTCGCTGACCGGGCTCGCCCAGCTCGTCGCCGAGGAGCTCGAATGCGACTGGACCAAGGTGACGACCGAATACCCGACCCCGGGCCAGAGCGTCGCCCGCAAGCGCGTCTGGGGCGATTTCTCGACCGGCGGCAGCCGCGGCATCCGTTCGTCGCAGGACTATGTCCGCAAGGGCGGCGCGACCGCACGTGTGATGCTGATCCAGGCCGCCGCCGATGCGTGGAAAGTGCCGGCCTCCGAGTGCACGGTGTCCAACAGCGTCATCACCCATACGCCCTCGGGCCGGACCACGACCTACGGCAAGGTCGCCGAGGCCGCAGCCAAGCTGACGCCGCCGGTGGACGTCAAGCTGAAGGATCCGAAGGACTGGAAGCTGATCGGCAAAGGCGTGAAGCGGCTCGACACCGTCGACAAGACCACCGGCGCCATGATCTACGGCGCCGATGTCAAGCTGCCGGGCATGCTGAACGCAGCGATCAAGGACTGCCCGGTGTTCGGCGGCAAGTTGAAAAGCTTCGACGAAGCCAAGATCGCCGGCATGAAAGGCGTCAAGAAGGTGGTCAAGGTCGGCGATACCGCAGTCGCTGTCGTCGCCGATACGTGGTGGCACGCCAAGATCGCACTTGAGGCTCTGCCGATCGTCTGGGACGAGGGTGAGAACGCCAAGGTCTCCAGCGAGTCGATTGCGAAGTGGCTGGCCGAGGGACTCAACGACGCGCAGCCAGCCTATGTCGGCAACAAGAACGGCGATGCGAAGGCGGCGATTGCCAGCGCCGCCAAGAAGATCGAGGCCGTCTACAGCTATCCCTACCAGAACCACGCCACCATGGAGCCGATGAACGCCACCGCGCTCTATACGGCGGACAAATGCGAGGTCTGGTGCGGTACGCAGAATGGCGAAGCAGCCTTTGCTGCAGTGCTGGAGGCCTCCGGCCTGCCGGCCGAGAAGTGCGACGTGCACAAGGTGATGCCGGGCGGCGGCTTCGGCCGGCGCGGCCAGACCGACTACGTCCGTCAGGCCGTCGTGATCGCCAAGCAGATGCCGGGCACGCCGATCAAGCTGTTGTGGTCGCGCGAAGAGGACATGGCGCATGGCCGGTATCACCCGATCACCCAATGTAAGATGACCGGCGCGTTCGACGCCAACAACAATCTGGTCGCGCTGCACTACCGCCTGTCGGGGCAATCGATCCTGTTCTCGCTTCGTCCTGACGCGCTGCAGAACGGCATGGATCCCGCCGCATTCCAGGGCGTCGCCCAGTCCGGAGACGCCGCGTTCGGCTATTCGGTGCCGAACCTGTTGATCGAGCATGCGATGCGCAACCCGCACGTTCCGCCGGGCTTCTGGCGCGGCGTCAACGTCAATCACAATGCGATCTACATGGAATGCTTCATGGACGAGCTGGCCCAGGCAGCAGGCCAGGACCCGCTCGAATTCCGTCGCAAGCTGATGGGCAATCACCCCAAGCACCTCGCCGTGCTCAATGCCGTGGCCGAGAAGATCGGCTGGGACACGCCGCCGCCGCAGGGCGTCTATCGCGGCATCGCGCAGGTCATGGGCTACGGCAGCTATGTCGCCGGCGCCGCCGAGATCTCGGTGACCGACGGCAGCAAGATCAAGGTGCATCGCATCGTCGCCTCCACCGATCCCGGCTACATCGTCAATCCGGCGCAGGTGGAGCGGCAGATCGCGGGCTCTTTCGTCTATGGCCTCTCCGCGCTGTTCTATGGCGGCTGCACCGTCAAGGACGGCAAGATCGAGCAGACCAACTTCGACACCTACAACTCGATGCGCATCAACGAGATGCCGAAGGTGGAATCGGTGATGGTGCCGAGCGGCGGGTTCTGGGGCGGCGTCGGCGAGCCGACCATCGGCGTCGCGGCGCCGGCCGTGCTCAATGCGTACTTCGCCGCGACCGGCAAGCGCATCCGCTCGGTGCCGCTGCGGGACCAGAACATCACCTTCGCGTAAAGCATGATCCGGACCCGAAGGGCCGCGCTAGCGCAAAGTGCGAAGCGGTTTTCCGGAAAAGATCATGCTCAAACAACGACTCGCGGCGGCCATGCCGGCCGCCGCAGCATTTTCCGGACAAGCCCTCATGAATGCGCCGGTGACACGGCGGAATGCCGTCCTCGGCATCGCCGTCGCGGCCACATCGCTCGCCGCACCTTCGATCCTGCGCGCGCAATCGGCGGGCCGCGTCGTCGTGGTCGGCGGCGGCTTTGGCGGCGCGGCTTGCGCCCGTGCGCTCAAACGCGCCGACGCAAGATTGCAGGTCACCCTGATCGAGCCGGACAAGACCTACATCTCCTGCCCCTTCAGCAACGAGGTGATCGCAGGCCTGCGCGAGATCGAGGCGCAGCAGTTCGGCTACGACAAGCTCGCCGCCGCCGGAATCACCGTCGTCGCCCAGGCTGCAACGGCCATCGACGCGCAAAAGCGTCGTGTGACCACGGGCGATGGCACCGCGTTTGGCTATGACCGGCTCGTGCTCTCGCCCGGCATCGACTTCCATCTCGAAGCCCTGCCCGGCTACGACGAGGCCGCATCGGAGACGATGCCGCACGCCTGGAAGGCCGGCGCGCAAACGCTTTTGCTGCGCAGGCAACTCGAAGCGATGGCGGATGGCGGCACCGTCGCCATTGCAATCCCGGCCAATCCCTCTCGTTGCCCGCCCGCGCCTTACGAGCGCGCAGGCCTGATCGCGCATTACCTGAAGACGAAGAAGCCGCGCTCGAAAGTTCTGATCCTCGATGCCAAGGACACCTTCTCCCTGCAGCGGCTGTTCGAACAGGCATGGAAAGAGCTCTACGGCGACATGGTCGAACGCGTCGCACTGTCGCAAGGCGGCCGCGTCACCTCAATCGATGCCGCGACCAAGACCATCGTCACCGAATTCGGCAACTACACCCCTGATGTCGCCAACGTCATCCCACCGCAACGCGCCGGCCGCATCGCCGGGCTCGCGGGTGTTGCGGATGCCACCGGCTGGTGCCCGATCGATCCTGTCACGTTCGAGTCGAAACTCGTCCCGAACATCCACGTCATCGGCGACGCCTGCCTTGGCGGCGGCATCCCAAAATCGGCCTCCGCTGCAAGCGCGCAGGGCAAGGCCGGCGCCGCCGCGATCGTCAGCCTGCTCGCGGGTCGCACACCGGAGGCGCCACGACTCACAGGGGTCTGCTACAGCACCGTCGCACCCGGCTACGGCTTCTCGCTCGCCGGCAACTACCAGCCCAGGGGCGACATCTTCGCCGAGGTCGAGGGCGGCGCGACCAGCCCGGTCGATGCGCCGCCCGAATTGCGAGCCCGCGAGGCAGCCGAGGCCGAGCGCTGGCTTCAGATGATCACGGCGGATACCTTTGGCTAGCACATGAGACCAAGCTGTCGCCACGAACAAGGTGCGCCCCCTCCCCGGCCCGCGGGGGAGGGTTGGGGAGAGAGTGTCTCCACCCGCGAGAACCCCCAAGAGGAAAGAGCCCTCACCCGGCGCTATGCGCCGACCTCTCCCGCAAACGGGAGAGGTAAGTGGAACTCGCGGCAGCATCATGCACCCCATCCGATATCTGCAATTGCGGCAGTCATCGTAGCGAGCCTCGCCTTCGCCTCACCTGCTCAAGCCGAAGAACTCTTGCCCTACACAATCGTCAACGACGGCATTCCAGCCTCGCTCACAGGCTCACCGGGCGATGCCGCGCGCGGCCGCGCTCTGGTGCTCGCGCGCACCACGACCTGCATCCTCTGCCATTCCGGCCCATTTCCGGAAACGCGGTTCCAGGGCGATCTCGCGCCTGATCTCACCGGCGCCGGGAACCGGTGGTCGGTGAGCCAGTTGCGGCTTCGACTGGTCGATGCCTCGCGCTTCAACCCGGACACCATCATGCCTTCCTATTATCGCACTGACGGCCTCGTCCGCGTCGGACGTAACTTCGCCGGCAAGCCGATATTGTCGGCTGCGGAGATCGAGGACATCGTGGCTTTCCTTGCAACGCTTCGGGACTAGGTTCATGCCAACCACGCGACGACAATTCCTGAGCCTCGCTGGAGGCGTGACGGTCGCCGGCACGATCCCGATCGTCACCGTGCGGCCGATCGAAGCAACACCGGCGATGCTCACCACCGCGATCCGCAACGTCGTCGGCGAAGCCCAGATTCGTACCGGCAGGGTGAAGCTCGACATTCCGCCGCTGGTCGAGAACGGCAACACGGTGCCGATGACGGTGAGCGTTGCAAGCCCAATGACGGCCGATGACCACGTCAAGAGCATCCACGTTTTCAACGAAAAGAACCCGCAGCCGAACATCGGCAATTTCTACCTGGGTCCCGCCTCCGGCCGGGCTCAGGTCTCGACCCGGATTCGGCTCGCCGATACCCAGAAGGTGATCGCGATCGCGCATCTCTCCGACGGCACGTTCTGGCAGGTCGCCGCCGACGTCGTCGTGACGCTGGCCGCCTGCACCGAGGAGACGAACTGATGGCCGCCCTCATCAACGTTCCGGCAAAGGCCAAACGCGGCGACATCATCGAGATCCGCGCGCTGACCTCGCACATCATGGAAACCGGCTACCGTCACACCGTCGACGGCAAGCTGGTGCCGCGCGACATCATCACGAGCTTCACCTGCCGCTACAATGGTGCCGAAATCTTTCGCGCCGATCTGTTTCCGGCGATCGCGGCGAACCCGTATTTGTCGTTCTTCACGGTCGCGAAGGACAGCGGAAAGTTCGAATTCGAATGGATCGGCGACAACGGCTATTCCACAACCGCGTCGGCCTCGATCACGGTCGAATGATCTCCTGGCGCGCGATAGCGGTGGCAACCTTGTTCGCCGCAGCCCCTGCCCTGCTCGCCGGTGAAATCCCGCCCGATGCACGCCGCTCCGGCTATGCCTTCATGGGCCCGGACACACGCGCCATGCAGGACGACGACACCACCAATCCCGGCATGCTGTTCGTGCTCGACGGCGAAGCGCTCTGGGCGAAGAAGACCGGCAGCGCCAACAGGGCCTGCGCGGATTGTCATGGCGATGCGCGCAGCAGCATGAAAGGCGTCGCGGCGCGCTACCCCGCCTTCGACACGGCACTCGGCCGTCCCGTCACGCTCGATCAGCGGATCAATCTCTGCCGCGCCAATCATCAGCAGGCGACGCCGCTGCCCTATGAGAGCCGTGATCTGCTCGCGTTGTCCGCCTTCGTCGCCCATCAGGCGCGCGGCACCCCGATCACGGCCGGTGACGATCCGCAAGCCCAGCCGTTTGTCGAGCAGGGCCGCGCGCTCTTCATGCAGCGCGAGGGCCAGCTCAATCTCGCTTGCACCAACTGCCACGACGACCATTTCGACAAGCGCCTCGCTGGCGCACCGATCACGCAAGGACAGCCGACCGGCTATCCGCTCTATCGGCTGGAGTGGCAGACTCTGGGATCGCTCGAGCGGCGGCTGCGCAGCTGCATGACCGGGGTCCGCGCCCAGGCCTATGACTACGGCTCGCCCGAGCTGGTCGCACTCGAGCTCTATCTGATGTCGCGGGCACGTGGCCTGCCGATGGAGACGCCGGCCGTCCGCCCCTGAAGGAAGCCGATGCGGCGTCAGTCGCCGGGCTCACGACAGATTGGTCAAGGGCGGCTGAGGCGCAGTCGATGGCCGATCACCAGCCGACGCGGAGGCCGACGCGTCCGCCCGCGATCTTCTCGTCGGGGCCGTATGCGATGCCGCCATTGAGCTGGACGGCATGGTTGACACGTATGGCGGCGTTGAACGCGAGGCCATTGGCGCGCTCGAAGGTCCCGTAGTTCATCGTCACGGCGACCTTCTCGTGCGGCAGTAGCGTCGGCACCCCCGCCATCGCGAACGCCATGGCGACGCCACTCGTCGCCTTCCCGGTGCGCGCGCTGAGATCGTCGAGGCGGCTGCTCAGCCCGGCAAGGCGGCCGTTGATGGCGGCGAGATCGCCGCTCGACGCGAGCCCGAGACCCGCGAGCGTCGTGGTGGCGAGATTGCCGGCCCCGTCGGAGGTCACGATCTGCGTCGCCCCGCTCTGGGCCGCCTTGCTCGCGGCAGAGGTGATGCCGGACATGGTGTAGGTGTTGCTCGCGGTACCGAACACCTGCTGATCGGCACGCGTTGCCGTCGCGCCGCTGCCGAACGCAGCTGAACTGCTGAAGCCCGCGCTGCTGTTGTTGCCTATCGCAATGCCATTCGCCCCCGCCACCGACACGGTATTGCCGATCGCAATTCCGCCGGCGCCGGTGACTGTTGCGGTATTGGCCACCACCAGCGCATTACTCGCGTTCACGGTGTTGCCGGACCCGAGCACCGAGGAACCTGCCGCACTCGCGGTCCCCGCGACGATATTGTTGGAGCCGACTACGTTGATGTTGTCGCCGCGGCCAGCCACGTTGGCGCCGTTGATCGTGTTGTTGTCGCCCAGCACGAAGCTGCCGTTGCCGTTGAGGGTGTTGGGATCGCCGATCGCAAAGCTGCCGTTGCCGCGGACCGTCTGTCCGGTGCCGAACGCGCCGCTGTTGCTGCCGGTGACGGAATTGCCGGCTCCGATGGCCGTGCTGTTCGAGCCGTCCACAGCGATATTGGAGCCGACAGCGGTGCTATTCGTTCCCGTCGCATAGACGTTTACGCTGTATCCAACTGCCACGCCGTAGTCCGCATTTGCCAAACTGGCGGTACCTATCGCTGTGCTGTATCCGCCGCCAGACTCGGCCTGATAGCCGACTGCTACGCTAGAGAACCCCAGCGCGGCGCTCTGATATCCGAAAGCCGAAGAGTTGGCCCCAGGAGACCGGCTCGATGCGCCAACGGCCGTACTCCAGGAGCCACTTGCATTGCTGGCGAAGCCAGCCGCCGTGCTGAGCCCGCCCCCGGCCGAGCTTTGGCTTCCGAAAGCCGAGCCCGCCGATCCGGCAACACTCAACGCGCCGAAGGCGGAGGCGTTCGTATTGGCGTTTGCACTGGCGCCACACGCAACGCTCGATTGATTGGGAAGGGCGACTGCACCTTCGGTGCTGTTGCTGGCATTGACGCACGCAACTGCCGGAAGCACCGTGTAGGTTTGTGCTTGCGCGAACGCCCCCCCAAGCGCGAGCGTCAACGCAACGAAACTGCCAATGGTCGACCACCTCCGTCGCGCGCCTCTTATGGCTGCGTCGCGTTCTTCGAGTCTCCCTTCCGGCCTCAATGCGCCTCGCTCATTCATCGCTCAACCTAACGTCAGTCCCAATTGTGGTGGGCCGGCAACGACACCCGTCTGGCCTGCCCGCAATGATACGGGTATCCGTTGCAGATGACTGCGGATCGACCGGCGAGAAACTTGCCTGTTCGTCCCAAAGTGCAGACCTCAGGTGAAAGAGGCCCTCCGGCGTGACAAAAATTCCACACCTCCTGTTCGACGGCGCTGAGCTTTCGCCGACCGAACGCTTCGCGCGCTATTGCGCCATTCTGCCGCACTACGACGTGACACTTCCCGAGGATACGACGTTGGACGCCTTCAACGTCCGGGCCGAGGCCTGGCTGCTCGGCGGGCTGGTTGCCTCGGCCACTCGGATGGGCCCGGTGCGCTTCACGCGAACCGCCGCGATGGCGAGCGCCGACGCACGCAACTCGTTTGCACTGCTCCTGCTCAGGCAGGGCGCCTGGAGCGGCGAGGTCGACGGCGCGCCGATCTCGGCGGGCCCGGGCCAGGTGCTCGTCCTCGACCTGACGCGCTCCTTCGACGGCACCGCGACCGCGACCGATACGATCAGCCTCGATGTCCTGCGCGATGCCGTCACCTGTGCCGCGCCCGCGGGTCTCGACCTGCACGGCCTCGTGCTCGACGGCGCGACCGGGCGCGTTCTGGCCGACCATATGAGCTGGTTGCGGCGACGGCTTCCATCGATGGAGGAAGTCGAAGTACCCGAAGCGGTGCAAGCGACCCTCGGCCTGCTGCGCGGCTGCTTCGCCACGGCGGAGCGATCGCGCGCGCAGGACCTGGCCCGGCGCGATATCGAGATTCTTCATCGCGCGAGCCGCTTCATCGACCAGAACCTGCAACGGCCGGATCTGTCCGTCGCCACGATCTGCCGCGCCGTCGGCGTGTCCCGCTCGGCGCTCTATCGCGTGTTCGCGCCGCTCTCGGGTATTGCGGACTATATTCGTGCGCGACGTCTGGAAGCGATTCACGTGCTGTTCGAGAACAGCGAGGAGGATCGCTGGAATGCCGAGATCGCGGCCGCGTTCGGCTTCACCAGCCAGGCGCATTTCAGCCGCAGCTTCAAGGACCGGTTCGGCTACTCACCGCGCACCGCCCGCAAGGGCGAGGATCGGCTGCGGGACATGAGGGACATGAGCGAGCGCCCGGATCCGGAATTGTTTCGCGAGTGGATCAGGACGCTCGACTGAGATCAGGGCATCGATGTGGCCGGGCCGCAATGCGCCACACGGCCACCGGCAAGTCACTCCGCCGGAGCCGCCGAGATCCCGGCATGCGGCATGTAATGCTCGGTGCTGCGCCGGCTGACGGCAAACAGCCCGGCCGCCATCACCGCATAAGCGAGCGCCACGGCGGGCGTCACGCCGAAGCCGCCGCCGATGCCCACGGCCTCGCCATGCATGAAGCCGAAATAAGTCAGCACCGCCCCGACCAGCGCAAAGGCGGACGCCTTCTCGAAATCCCGCTCGATGACGAAGACGCCGATCGCGCCGAGAATGAGCCCGCCGAGGATGGAGCCGCCGCCCATCACCTCCAGGCCGTGATAGAATACGCCCTGCTGCGGCAGCGCGGCGATCGCGGCGGCCTTGACTGCGTCGGCTTTGTCGGCCGCCAAGCCGCCGATGGTTGTCGCCGCGTTCATGGTCGAGCCGAGCATCGTGTCGATCTGGAGCTTGGCCCAGGCGGCCAGATGCGGGGTCAGCGCCAGCACGATCGCGGGCGCGTGCTTGACCGGCGTGGTCTGGAACGCCTGCGCACCGATCAGCATGCCGATGTAGAGCAGGATCGGCGAGATCGCGACGACGGGCACGAGCGCCAGCAGCACCGAGATGATGCCGAACCAGGACAGCAGCACCACCATGATGCCGGTCGCCGCCGAGTAACCGATCCGGCCGCCCATCGCCTTCCAGCCGGGGTGGCCGATATAGACGGCGTTGATGAATGGATTGCCCATCAGGCATCCGATCAGGCTGACGACGCCGTCAGCGGTGAGCACGCGCGTGGTCGGATATTCGTCGCCGGCAGCCTCCGCGCTCTCGACATTGTCCATGGCTTCGACGAGGTCGTAGATGCCGAACGGAATGGCGGTGACGAGGATGATGCCGAGGAATTCGAATCCGGAGAAGACGTAGCCTATTGCCGGGATCGGCACCGAGAAGCCGAAATTGGCGAAGGCAGCACCGACGCCCGCGATGCTCAGGCCGCCGAGGCCGAGCCCGAACAGGTTCGAGCCCCAGGCGATGATCATGCCGACGGCAATGGCGACGAGACCGGCGGGAATGCCGCGCCAATACTTCACACCGCCGAACCAGCTCACCAGGATGATGGCGAAGCAGACCAGACCAATCTGCGGCGTCATGTACATTTCGAGCGCCGGCCGCATCGAGATGAAGGTGACGGAGACGCCGGCGAGCGTGCCGAGCAGCGCCGCGCGCGGCGTGATCCTGCGGATGAACGGCGCAATGAAGCCGCCGATCATGAGAATGAAACTCTGGAAGAACACCCAGACGAGGCCCGCCGACCAGCCCTTGAGCGGGTCGCCGGTCTTGATCGTGATCGGCAGCATGATCACGAAGGTGACGATGAACATGTGCGGCACGCTGACGCCGGAGGGCAGCGCGCAGACGTCGTTGCGGCCGGTCTTCTGCGCCAGGCGGTACGCGAGGTACGCATAGTAGAAAGTGGACAGGCACATCATCAGCCCAAGGGCGGGCAGGATGCGGCCGAACACGAGGCTATCAGGCATCTTCAGCACGAAGCGCAAGAGGCCCGTGAGCACCAGCATGTTGACGAGGATGTTGGTGCCGAAGCCGAACAGCGCGTTCCAGTCGCCCGATGTCCATAGTGCCGGCTTGAACCCGGACTTGTCGATTTCAGATTTGCCGGCCGTCCCCGTCAATGTGCTCATGGTCATACCCCTATGTGGTCGAAATCCTCATCGCCTCCAGGACTGCGGCGGAGTCGGTGACCCAGCCGAAGATGCCGCCCTGGGCCTTGATCATCTTCAGGCCCATCTCGTGAAACTCGGGAAAGTAGGACGCGCAGCCGTCGGAGATGACGACGCAGCGATAGCCGCGGTCATTGGCCTCGCGCACCGTGGTGTTGACGCACACCTCCGTGGTCACCCCGCACACCAGAAGATTCTCGATGCCGTATTTCTCCAGCACGTCGCCGAGCTCGGTGGCGTAGAAGGCGCCCTTGCCGGGCTTGTCGATCACGATTTCGCTGTCGAGCGGATAGAGCTCGGCAATGATGTCGTGGCCAGCCTCACCGCGGATGAGAATGCGCCCCATCGGACCGGGATCGCCGATGCGAAGGCTCGGCGCACCGCGTTCGACCTTCGCCGGCGGCGCGTCGGAGAGATCGGGCAGATGTCCCTCGCGGGTGTGGATGACCAGCATGCCGCTCTCGCGCGCCGCCGCCAGCACCGCGCCGATCGGCTTCACCGCACGCGCGAGCTGGCTGACGTCGTTGCCGAGCGTTTCGCCGAAGCCGCCGGGCTCCATGAAGTCGCGCTGCATGTCGATGATGAGAAGCGCGGTGGCGGACCAGTCGAGCGTGACCGGCTCCGGCTCGGCGCCGACGACACCCTTTATCGGCTTGGCTGAGTTCAACATGACGCAGGCCCCGCGAGAACTCTCTTGACCTGGAGTTCTGCAAGCGCCGTGCCATTGTGTACAATTGCGGGGAAGCGCCGGTTGCGAGGAAATTCGTTGTGTAGTCAGAAGGTTACGATCAGCGGCGGCGGCTGCTTATTCCCTGTGCGACGGTTTCGGGACGTGCAATTGCTTAAAGCATGAGCTGGCCGTGACGCTCTCTTCTCGGTCGTTCCGGGGCGGCGCGAAGCGTCGAGCCCGGAATCCATGGGGCGGCAGCACGCGAGGTGAAATGGATTCCGGGCTCGCGCCATGCGCGCCCCGGAATGACAGAAGTGGCGCCTACCGCCCCGCTCCATACAGCCGCCGATGCTCTTCCTCGTACGGCGCATATGAATCCTTCAGCGTCGCCATGTTCAGCAGCATGGTCGCGACCATCGCGCCCGTCTTGTCGAACACGCGCGTCTTCACCCAGGCGCTTTCGGTGCGACGGCTGCCGGACAACGCGACCACCTCGCGCTCGACTTCGTACTCTTCGTCGACGAACAGCGGCCCCTTGATCAGCCGGATCTCCTGGTCGGCGAACAGGCCGACGGCCGGGCCCTTGGTCGGCAGCGGGTCGTCCTTGGAGCGATACTGGAACAGCACGCTCAGCATCTCCATCGGGATGATGGGCCTGCCCCACGGATTATCCGCGCTCGAATAGTAGGACGAGTTCTCGGTGACGACGGCGAGCTTCTGTCTGAGCGAGAACGGGTAGAGGTCGCCCATGTTCTGATCGAATGCCATGCGCACTGCCTGGCGCTTGCCGGTCTGCGCCACCTTCACATCGCGCAGGATCACGGGATCTGTAAGCGGCTTGAGCTCGCCGAGGCGCGTCTCGAGTGCGGTCGCAACCGGCGCGTCGCCGGCCGAGGCCGTACCGCGCAGCACTTCGGTGCCGTCGCGCTTGACCATCTGAATCTGGCACTGGCTCGTGCCGGGCAGTGGCTTCGACAAGATTGCCTGCACCTCCTCGCCCTCGTAGCAGACGCTGCGATAGTGCGCGGAAAGACAGCCCGTCTCGAACCAGGCACGTCCCCATAGCCGTTCGCCGAGCGGCGCGAACTGGCTGAAATGTGTCGGCCCTTCGATGGTGCCGCCCTTGAAGCCGAGCTTCTGGGCGGTGGCATCGTCATGGATGGAGGCGTGCGCGTCGTAGGTTTGCGCTTGCAGCATCTGGCGCGGCTGCCGCCACGGCCCGATCAGCGCCTCGGCCGTTTCCGTGATATCGGTGTCGAATGCGTTTGCTGTCATGGTGCTCTCCACAGGCAGCCATGACTAGCAGGAGCGCCACGGATGCGGCCAGCGATATTGACTTCGCCGGCGCATCCTCTTGACTGTCGCAATCCGCGTCGCGCCGCCGCACTCCCTCCCGCAGCGCAAACCTCACGCCTGACCGAGACACAAGGATATCCGAAATGACGCTGATGCAGGTCGAGCTGGACGATAAATACCGGCTCGAATCGAAGCGGATCTTCCTGTCCGGCACCCAGGCTCTGGTCCGCCTGCCCATGCTGCAGCGCGAACGCGACCGGCTCCAGGGGCTCAACACCGGCGGTTTCATCTCGGGCTATCGCGGTTCCCCGCTCGGCATGTACGACCACGCGTTGTGGCGGGCGAAGTCGCACCTCCAGCAGCACGACATCGCCTTCGTCCCCGGCCTGAACGAGGACCTCGCGGCAACCGCCGTGTGGGGCAGCCAGCAAGT
Source organism: Bradyrhizobium sp. CCH5-F6 (assembly GCF_001556045.1). Classification (GTDB taxonomy): domain Bacteria; phylum Pseudomonadota; class Alphaproteobacteria; order Rhizobiales; family Xanthobacteraceae; genus Bradyrhizobium. Next base: position 9,015 of record NZ_LSIC01000026.1, on the reverse strand, counting down.
CGGCCTGTTTCCCGGCGCCAAGGTCGATGGCGTGTTCGGCATCTGGTACGGCAAGGGCCCCGGCGTCGACCGCTCGGTCGACGCGCTCAAGCACGCCAACGCAGCGGGCACCTCGCTCAATGGCGGCGTACTTGCGCTTGCCGGCGACGACCACGGCTGCCAGTCCTCGACGCTGGCGCATCAGAGCGAGCAGGCATTCGCGGCGGCGCTGATCCCCGTGATCAATCCGGCGACGCTGCAAGATTACCTCGACCTAGGCCTCTACGGCTTCGCGCTGTCGCGCTTCTCCGGCTGCTGGGTCGGCTTCAAGGCGATCAGCGAGACCGTCGAGAGCTCGGCCTCCATCTACAGCGATCCCGAGCGCATCCAGATCAGACTGCCCGACGATTTCGAGATGCCGCCCGGCGGCCTCAACATTCGCTGGCCCGATCCGCCGCTCGAAGCCGAGAAGCGCCTGTTCGGGCCGAAGATGGCCGCGGTGCAGGCCTTCGCCCGCGCCAACCAGCTCGACCGCATCGTGCTCGATTCCAGGCCGGCGCGGCTCGGCATCGTCGCAACCGGCAAGGCCTATCTCGACCTCCGCCAGGCACTCGCCGATCTCGGCATTACCGACAAGGACGCGCAGGATCTGGGCCTGCGCATCTACAAGGTCGCGCTGACCTGGCCGCTGGAGGAAAGCGGCGCGAAACGTTTCGCCGAAGGTCTTCAGGACGTGCTGGTGGTCGAGGAGAAGCGCGGCTTCATCGAAGACCAGCTCATGCGCATCCTCTACAATATCGACGCGTCCAGGCGCCCGACGGTCACCGGCAAGCGCGACGAGACTGGAGCGCCGCTCTTGCCGAGCGAGGGCGAGCTGACGCCGACCATCGTGGCGGGTGCACTGGTGGCGCGACTGCGCAAGCTCGGTCATCGCAGCCCGGTGCTGGAGCAGCGCCTCGCGCGGCTCGAGGCGTTCGACAATCCCGTCACCACCAGCACGCAGATCAAGCTCGCGCGCACACCGTTCTTCTGCTCAGGTTGCCCGCACAACACCTCTACGCGCGTGCCGGAGGGAAGCCGCGCCATGGCCGGCATCGGCTGCCACGGCATGGCCCTGAGCATGCCGACCCGCCGTACCGACCTGATCTCGCATATGGGCGCCGAAGGCGTGAACTGGATCGGCCAGTCGCCCTTCACCAGCGAGACGCATATCTTCCAGAATCTCGGCGACGGTACCTACACGCATTCCGGTCTGCTCGCGCTCCGCGCTGCCTCCGCCGCCGGCATCAACATCACCTACAAGATCCTCTACAACGACGCCGTCGCCATGACCGGCGGGCAGCCGGCCGAAGGCGCGTTCAACGTCGCGCAGATCGCGCATCAGGTCTGGGCGGAGGGTGTCAAGCGGCTCGCGATCGTCTCGGACGATCCGGGCAAGTACCCGCAAGGCAACTACTTCCCGCAAGGCGCGACCATCCATCACCGCCGCGAGCTCGATGCCGTGCAGCGCGAGCTGCGCGACATCAAGGGCCTCACCGTCATCATCTACGACCAGACTTGCGCCGCGGAAAAGCGCCGCCGCCGCAAGCGTGGGCTCTATCCCGATCCGGCCAAGCGCGCCTTCATCAACGAGCTCGTCTGCGAAGGCTGCGGCGACTGCTCGCAGGCCTCGAACTGCGTCTCGGTGCAGCCGCTGGAGACCGAGTTCGGCCGCAAGCGCCAGATCGACCAGTCGAACTGCAACAAGGACTTTTCCTGCGTCGAGGGCTTCTGCCCGAGTTTCGTCACGGTGCACGGTGGCACGCTCAAGCGGATGAAGACTTCGGCGGTCGATTCCGGGCAATTGTTCGCCGATCTGCCGCTGCCGCCGTCGCGTGAGCTCGACGGCCCCTACAACATCCTCGTCACCGGCATCGGCGGCACCGGCGTCATCACCATCGGCGCCCTGCTCGGCATGGCCGCTCATGTCGACGGCCGTGGCTGCTCGGCACTGGATTTCACCGGCCTCTCGCAGAAGAACGGCGCGGTGATGAGCCATGTCCGCATCGCGCCGAAGCCGGAGGACATTTCCGCGGTCCGCATCACCACGGGCGGTGCCGATGTCATCCTCGGCTGCGACATGATCGTCTCGGCCGGTCCCACCGCGCTCAGCCGCGCCGAGCGCGGTGTCACGAAGGCCTACATCAACGCCGATTTGCAGCCGACCGCCAGTTTCGTGCAAAACCCCGATCTCGATTTCGAGATGGGAACCATGCAGACCGTGCTGCGCGACGCGATCGGCGACAAGAACCTCGACATCATCGACGCCACGGGCATCGCCGCCGCGCTGATGGGTGACAGCATCGCCACCAACCCCTTCATGCTCGGCTTCGCGTTCCAGAAGGGCGCGATCCCGCTGTCGCTGGAGGCCCTGCTGCGCGCCATCGAGATCAACGGCGCCGCGATCGAGATGAACAAGCTCGCCTTCAGCTGGGGTCGCCTCGCCGCCCACGACATGTCGCGGGTGCGCAGCGTGCTCCAGTTCAAGAGCCGCGCATCCGCGCCGGCAAAATCGCTCGACGATATCATCGCGACACGCGCCGAATTCCTGACCTTCTATCAGGACAAGGCCTATGCCGACCGCTACCTCGCGGCCATCGCCAAGGTGCGGAAGGCGGAGAGCGCCGTTTCGCCCGCATCGACGGAGCTGACCGAGGCCGTCGCGAAGAATCTGTTCAAGCTGATGGCCTACAAGGACGAGTACGAGGTCGCGCGGCTCTATACCGATGGCAGCTTCGCGAAGAAGGTGTCGGAGAAGTTCGACGGCGAGTTCACGCTGAAGTACCACCTCGCCCCGCCGATCTTCGCGAAACGCGACAAGACGACGGGCCGGCTTCAGAAACAGGAATTCGGCGGTTGGATGGTCCACGCCTTCCGGGTTCTCGCCAAGCTCAAGTTCCTGCGCGGCAGCGCCTTCGATCCGTTCGGCCGCACCGAGGAGCGCCGGACCGAGCGGAAGCTGATCGCGGATTATCTCGGCATGATCGATCAGCGGATCGCGGGCCTGAAGGCGGAGCAGATCCCGCTGCTGGCGCGGCTTGCCCGCGTTCCGGAGACGATCCGCGGATTCGGCCACGTCAAGGAAGCCAACATCAAGCTGGCCGCGGCCGAGACGGCGCGGCTGGAGGCGGAGCTCGAGAACAGCCGCTTTGCGGCCGCTGCGGAGTAACGGTCGGGAGAACGTTCTCTCCACGCGTCATTGCGAGGAGCCCTTGCGACGAAGCAATCCAGACTGTCGCCGCGGAACGATTCTGGATTGCTTCGCCTACGCTCGCAATGACGAGATTGTGGAGACGTGCTCGCCACTGCTCCGCGACTAGCGCGTCGGCCTGCGCTCGACCGGATCGATATCGATCGCCCGCAGGCGGCCGAGCCGCAGCACGTCCATGGCGAGCCGCCGGCCGATGCGGTCGCGGTCGAGCACGCGGATCAGATCGTCGACGCCGTTGATCTCGACGCCGTCGAGCCTGATCACGACGTCGCCGGGCAGCAGGCCTGCCTTGGCCGCAGGTCCATCGGGCTCGATCTGCATGAGAAGCGCGCCCATCTTGTTCTCGACGCCGGCCAGCACCGCGTGCCGGCGCGGGACCGGTGCGGTCTGTCCGGCAACGCCGATATAGGCGCGGCGGACATAGCCGTGGCGGATGATCTCCGACAGCACGAACTGCGCGGTGTTGCTGGCGACCGCAAAGCAGATGCCCTGCGCGCCGCTGATGATGGCCGTGTTGATGCCGATTACCTCGGCATTCGACGACACCAGCGGTCCGCCGGAATTGCCGGGATTGAGCGCGGCGTCGGTCTGGATCACGTCCTCGATGGTGCGCCCGCTCACCGAGCGGATCGAACGCCCGAGCGCCGAGACCACGCCTGCGGTCACGGTGGACTCGAAGCCGAGCGGATTGCCGATCGCAATCACGAGCTGGCCGCGCTTCAGGCTCTTGGAGTTGCCGAGCGCGGCATAAGGCAGATGGCGCACGCCATTGGCACGCAGCAAGGCAAGGTCGGTGTCGGGATCGACGCCGAGCACCTGCGCGTCGCCGACGTTGCCTTCGACGTCGCGCAGCCGGATCTCCCTGGAGGAGCCGACCACATGGCTGTTGGTGAGGACGAGTCCGTCCGGCGAGATTACGATGCCGGAGCCGAGCCCGCCCCGCTCGCGTCTATCAGGCACTTTCGGTCCGGTCTCGACCCGCACGACCGCCGGACCGACACGGTCGGTCACGTCGATCACGGCATTGGAATAGGCGTCCAGCAGAGCCCGGTCATCGACCGGGGCAGACGCCGTCGTTCGCGATGACACAGCGTCATCGGCGACATCTGAGGTGAAGTCAAGCATGGCAAGAGTCCTTGAAGGCTCACACAGATGGTGGCCTATTCCCTACTGCGCAAGGTGCCCGCCTGGAGCGCAGGGCTGGACTGCCCAGATGGCTAGGGCGCGCGCCGCAGCGAGCCGCCTCTTGCCTTGACCGGATCGAGCAGCGACCAGTCTCCATCCGGAAGCACATGGCCCTTGGGGAACGGCGCGCGCAGCTCGAGGCCGAGCGAGCGCAGCACGCGGTCGTCGCGGTAGTAGCATTGCAGCACGACACGGACGAGTGTCGCAGCGGCGACGCCGCCGTCCCTGCGAAACTCCTGCGCCACCGCATCGCGCCTGGCCGCATCGAGCTCGGCGAGCGGCGCTCCGGCGAGCCGCGCCAGATGATCCAGCGCCGCCGCCACCAATTTGGTGTCGCGGCCGAGGGTCGCAAGAATATCGGCCTGGATCGCGGGATCATCGGCGCTGGGCACTTTGTACTCGTCGCTCGCGGGGATGATCATCGCGGCGATGGTGCGGAGATCGTCGCGCTGCCGCGGCGTGAGGGAAACATGATCAGTCATAGAGTCCTCTTCAAGATCTCGCGCGGCGATGACAGTGCACTCCCTCCCCCGCTTGCGGGGCGCGACGAGCTTCGCTCGCGCTGAGAGGGTTGGGGAGAGGGTGTCTCCGCAGAGGGACTCTCCCAGAGGAGAGAACCCTCAGCCGGCACTTCGTGCCGACCTCTCCCGCAAGCGGGAGAGGTGCAGCGAGCGCGTGGCTGGGTTTGAACATCATCCCTCTCAATCGAACAAATTAGCCAAGCGCTGCTTCATCTGGTCGGCGATGTAGAGCGCGAGGGCCTGGATGGTCGACGTCGGGTTCACGCCGCCCGAGGTGACGAAGATGCTGCCGTCGACGATGAAGAGGTTCTTCACATCGTGCGAGCGGCCCCATTCGTTGACGACGGAGCGCTCGGGGTCGGTGCCCATCCGCGCGGTGCCGAGCAGATGCCAGCCGCCCCAGGGGATCGGATTGTTGATGCAGATGTCGGTCGCGCCGGCGGTCTCGAGAATCTCCCGGCCGCGCGCCAACCCGTGCTCCATCATTTTCCGGCTGTTCTCGCTGATCGTATAGTCGACCTTCGGCGCGGGGATGCCGTGACTGTCCTTCAGCACGGGATCGAGCGTGACGCGGTTGTGCTCCTCGGGTAGATCCTCGCAGATTGCCGACACCGCGAGCCGATGACCGTTGAGCTTACGGAATACGCGATGATGGTCGGCGCCCCATGGCAGAATGCCCTTTTGCTCGCTCGCGACCGCCTCGAACACCGGCCCCGCGCCACGGCCGAACTGGATGCCGTAGCCGCGCACGAAGCCGCGCGACAGGTCAGTGTCGTAAAATTCCTTGCTCCACAGGCAGGTCGGCGGCGCGCGATTGCTGTCGGTCGGCTCCTTCACAAATCCGTAGATTTGAGCATAGGGATGGAACATCAGGTTCTTGCCGACGAGGCCGGACGAATTGGCAAGCCCGTTCGGAAAGCGCCCCGAGGCCGAGTTCAAAAGCAGGCGCGGCGTGCCCACGCCGTTGCAGGCAATAATGACGACATGCGCAGGCTGAAACTGCTCGACGCCATCCTTGTCGTAATAGACGACGCCCGAAGCCATTCCGTTCTCGTCGGTGGTGATCTCGCGCACGCGGCAATGGGTGCGCAGCTCGACGCCGGCGCGGATCGCATGCGGCCAATAGGTGATGTCGGTGGATGCTTTCGCGCCTTGCGCGCAGGCGGGCGTGCAATGGCCGAGATTGATGCAGCGCGCCCGGCCCTCATAGTCCATGGTCGCGACCGTCGTGTCCGACGGCCACCAGTGCCAGCCGAGCTCGTTCATGGCCTTGGCGATGATGGCGCCGGACAAGCCGAGCGGCTGCTGCGGCATCGGCGGATGCGTCAGCGGCGACAACGGATCGCCCGACAAGCCTGACGTGCCCATCATCCGATCGTTCTCCTCGAAGAACGGGGTCAGCGCGTCGTAATCGATCGGCCAGTCGTCGGCGACACCGTCGAGCGTCTTCACCTTGAAATCGGAAGGGTGCAGCCGCGGCCAGTGCGCGGTGTACATCACCGTCGAGCCGCCGACCGCGTTGTAGTTGACGACCTTGATCGGCGAGTTGTCGTCGTTGATCGGGTAGTCCTCGGGACGGCCGCGAACGTTGGGGCTCGACGACCATTCGCCGTAGAACTTGGCCTCCCAGTCCCGGCCGGTGCTGGGATATTCCGCCGGGTTCATCCAGCCGCCCTGCTCCAGGCAGAGGATGTGCATCTTGGTCTCGGCCAGCGACCACGCCACCGCCGCGCCGGAAGCGCCGGCGCCGATGATCAGGACGTCCACGGGGTCTTTCATCGTAGGCTTTTTCCTCCCCCTCGCCGCTTCCCGGGCGATTCGGCCTTTCGCAGTCAGCGAGGCCGGCGAACGATACGGTCAGAGCGACGGCCGAGTAAAGCGGCGAGGCCGGAATGTCGCAATTCGCAGGCCGCAGACCATTGGTATCGCCACTTCCGGATGCTAGGAACGAGGCGCACGAGCCATCGATAGCGAGTCCGTATGTCTTTCCAGAATTTCTTTGCCGCCGCCCGCGCTGTTGCGCTCGTTTCGTTTTTCGCCTTGTCCGGATCTCTGGCCGCGTCCGGGCCGGCTTCCGCGCTGACCGGCGCCGCGACCGCCCGTGACGGCAACTCCATCCAGGTCGGCGACGTCACCTACCGGCTCGACGGCGTCGACGCGCCCGAGCTGGACCAGGTCTGCATCGACAATCAAGCGGATTCCTGGACCTGCGGGATCGAGGCTCGCGACCAGCTGACGAAGCTGATCAACAAGCGGACGGTGCGCTGCGACGATGTCGGACCGGAAAAGAGCTTTGGCAAGCGGCACCGCGCGATCTGCACGGCCGAGGGCGACAAGGCCAGCTTGAACGAGCAGCTGATCAAGCTCGGCTTTGCCCTCGCGCGCGAGCCGGTCAAGGCCAACGTCAAGCCGGCGGCCAGCGAGGCCAAGGCGGCGGCCGCCGGGATCTGGAAGGGCTGCTTTGTTGCGCCGCAAGACTTCCGCGCCGGCAAGAAGGACGGCGTGCTCCTCGGCGCCGCCTGCCGGCCGGACCGCGAAAAGGAAATCCGCGCCGTGCTGTTTCCGGAGGAGCTGACGATGCCGCCGAGTTGCAGCATCAAGGGCAAGCTCGCGGTGCGCGCCCGCGTCACCGGCAATATCGGCATCTATCATTTGCGCGGCTGCCCGAGCTATCCCGCGACCACCCAGCCCGACCGCTGGTTCTGCTCGGAGGACGACGCCCAGGCCGCCGGCTTCCGCAAGGCCTACAACTGCCGCCGGCCAAAGTGAATAATTTCCCTCGCGCAGCCGTGAGTAGCAGTCCGAGACCGTATTGATCCGGAATTGAACTCCTGGGCGGGTTGCTGCACTTATGAACCTACGCAAGCGCTTCGCGCGAGCGTTTCCTTGGCAGCAATCCGGCCTCGGCCGATTGCGTCGCTCGGGCGTTTCCTCCCTAGACTTGGGCCGCTCGTCACCACGAGCGGCTCTTCTTTTTTGTGCTGTCGCTACATCCGCATGATGCGGTCATTTTAGCGCGGGGACAGGCTCCGCAACAAACGCGATCTCTCGACAACGGTTCCTGAACCGCCAGCACGAGCCAGGTGCAGTGAGCCCGGCGCAGCATGCAATTCCATGATGTCAATGACATGAACGCAGGAGCGGCGCCCTTCTCTCCGCTCGAGGCGATTGCTAATCTGCACGAAAATAACGGGGCGGGCAGGTCCCGAGCCGGGAGTGAGACCAGATGCGCTTGAAGGACAAGGTTGCGATCGTCGTCGGAGCCGGCCAGAGCTCCGGCGAAGGCATGGGCAACGGCCGCGCCACCGCGCTCACCTTCGCCCGCGAAGGCGCGAAGGTCTTGTGCGTCGACCATCATCTGGAGTCGGCGCAGGAAACGGTGGCGATGATCACCGCGAAACTTGGCACCGCCGCGGCCTTCAAGGCCGACGTGACCAAGGCTGCCGACATCAAGGCGATGGTGGCCGACGCGCAATCGCGCTGGGGCCGGATCGACGTGCTGCACAACAATGTCGGCGTCAGCCTTGCCGGCGGCGATGCCGAGCTGCTGCAATTGACCGAGGAGGCGTTCGACCGCGTCGTCGCCATCAACCTCAAGAGCTGTATCCTGGCGGCGAAAGAGGTGATCCCGATCATGCGCATGCAGCAAAGCGGCGTCATCATCAACATCTCCTCGATGGCGGCGATCACGACCTACCCTTACGTCGCCTACAAGGCGACGAAGTCGGCGATGATCGCCTTCACCGAACAGCTCGCCTACCAGAACGCCGAATACGGCATCCGCGCCAACGTCATCCTGCCGGGCCTGATGAACACGCCGATGGCCGTCGACACCCGCGCCCGCGAATGGCACAAGACCCGCGCCGAGGTCGAAGCCGAACGCGACAGCAAGGTGCCGCTGCGCAGGAAGATGGGCACCGGATGGGACGTCGCCAACGCCGCGCTGTTTCTGGCCTCGGACGAGGCGAACTTCATTACAGGTGTGACGCTGCCGGTGGATGGCGGCGCGAGCGTGCGGCGGGGGTAGACGGAGGCGAAAGACTCTGCCCTTCCCTTCTCCCCTTGTGGGAGAAGGTGGCG
>NZ_LSIC01000025.1 GCF_001556045.1 Bradyrhizobium sp. CCH5-F6 | reverse complement strand
CACCCGAGGAGTTGATCCCGATGACCGAAGACAGACTACCGCTTGCCGAGCTGATGGCGAAGACCGGAGACAGCGATTTCCTGCGCAGCATTGCCGAGAGCGTGCTGCAGCTGATCATGGAGGCCGATGTCGACGGCGTGATCGGCGCCGGCCGACACGAGCGATCCGGCGACCGCACGACCTGGCGTAACGGCTACCGAGAGCGCAGCCTCGACACCCGGC
>NZ_LSIC01000024.1 GCF_001556045.1 Bradyrhizobium sp. CCH5-F6 | reverse complement strand
CACCTCCAGGCTCAACGAGCCTACTACAGGTGTCCACTCATTCGGAGGAAGTTCAAAGTGTCCGGAGGCTTTTGACCCGAAGCGCGACGCAGAGGATTTTCGAGCTAGAGCTCATCGCTCCACGCTCCTGTCAATCCAGAACGTCCATGCTGCCTGAATGGAAATCGCGCGACCCACACCGCGACACGCTACGTTGCGTCCGATCAACAGGTTGCGGTATGATACTTACTCGATATCCATTTTCGTTATTGGCTGTCCTGTTCCCTCCTTCGCATAACGATGGCAATGAAACTCCACCCTGTCGTAAAGGCAACGAAATCGCCTCTGGACTATGCCTTGCATGTGCTCGGCGATTCCTGGAGTTTTCTGATTCAGCAAGAAGCGTTTTTCGGAGTGCGCAGATTCGGCGAGTTTCAGCGCAATCTCTCCATTGCCAAGAACACGCTGACTGACCGGCTCAACATGCTGGTGAATTACGGCCTTCTGGAACGCCGCAAAAGTTCAGATCGATCCGACCTGCTGGAGTACCGGCTGACAAAGCACGGTCTGGCCACGTACCCATACGCGCTGACCCTCATGAAATGGGGCGACGATTGGCTCGACGGTGACGCGCCAGTCGTCCTGAAGCACAAGTCGTGCGGCAACATCCTGCATCCCAAGAGCATCTGCTCGTGCTGCCGGCGTGAACTCCACGCGGAAGACATCCGTATCGACCTGAGCGATATTGCCAAGACCGCCCATGATGCCGTGGCTGCGGTTCGCGTTTCCTCGCGCCCAGAGTTGTACACGTCGGGGCGGCCAACGTCGGTCAGCCGCACGCTCGCGCTGATCGGCGACCGCTGGGGATTTTTGATATTATGGGTCGCCTTGGCGGGCGTCACGAAGTTCGAACATTTCCACAGTGTCCTCGGCGTTGCGAGAACGACGCTGACGGCGAGGCTGAACCACCTCGTGGCCAGCGGCCTGATCGAAAGGGTCGAGTATCAACTGAGGCCGCCGCGGTACGAGTATCGATTGACCAATCGGGGCAAGGCCGTGTGCCCGGTTTTGCTCACCCTCATCGAGTGGGGGCGGCAATCAAACCCGAAGTCATCGGCTGCCCGACCTCTCCACCTTTCCTGCGCCGAACCGCTTCAGGTCGAAGTGGTTTGCGGATGCTGCGGCAAGCCGCCTGCGCCGCAGGACGTCGAGGTGACGCAGGCCGGCAAACCGCCGTTCGCCTCGCCGAAAAGCGAAAAGCAGTCCGGTTCGGGAAGTGCGAAGCGCAAGAGGCCGTAAAGCTTTGCGCCCCGCGACCGCCCGGTGTCAGTTCCTGGCATCCGATGCCGAGACGACGTCGCCGAACGTTTCCCATCTCTCGCCCGTCAGCCGTATCATCCTCATCTCCTTCATGGGCGCAAAGTCTGTCGGGCTGGTGTTGAGCGTGATGCCCGGCAGCAGCATGTCCGGACGGTATTTGTTGAGGCTCGCCGCCTGCTTCATGACGTTTGCACGTGTCAAATCGTCACCACACCGCTTGAGGACCTCAACGAGCGTCTGGGCGATGGCGTATCCATAGACGACGAAGTAATCGTTCTTGTCGACGTCCGGAATGTACTTCGCGACAAACGCATCGAAGCGCTTCTTTTCCTCATCGTCTTTCCATTGCGGGTCAGATGCGTCCTTCAGGTACTGGGTAGAGACAATTCCCTGCGCGTTCTCAAAGCCCGCTGGCCGGATGACCGTACCTATGGACGCGCCGATACTCGACAGCATGAACATTGGCTTCCAGTTCATCTCGGCCACTTTCCGAATCGACTGAGCCGCAACTTTCGGCAATGCCACCGCAATGAAGACGTCGGCTCCGCTGGCACGAAGCTTCACGATATGGGAGTCGATGGTCGGTTCGGTCACCTCGTAACCTTCCAGGACGAGCGATGACGCCCTGGAGCCGAGCCCGTCCTTCAGGCCCTTGAGGTAGTCCTTTCCCAGGTCGTCGTTCTGATAGAGAACCGCGATCTTGGCGTCCGGCTTCTCCTTCAGGATGTACCTTGCGAAGATGCGTCCCTCTGCCTGATAGTTCGGCTGAAACCCCATGGTCCAGGGGTATTCGGACGGATTGTCCCAACGCGTCGCCCCTCCGCCCACGAAGAGTTGGGGAATGCGTTTCGTATTCATGTATTTCTGGATTGCAGCGTTGGTCGGGGTGCCGACTGGATTGAAAATCAGCAGCACCTCATCGCTTTCGACGAGACGGCGAGCTTGTTCCACCGTTTTCGGCGGTGAGTAGGCGTCGTCGTACGAAATGAAGTTTATCTTGCGGCCGTTGATGCCGCCCTCGTCGTTGATCTTCTTGAAATAGGCGGCTTCGACCCGGCCGATGACGCCGAGACTCGAGACCGGCCCGCTATAGGCGAGGATGTTTCCGATCTTGATTTCATTGTCGCTGGCTCCGACGTCGTACGTCCCGCCGGCGTTTGCGCGCGCCGTGAATGCTGCAAATCCCAGCAGTCCGAGCAACAATAAGCCAGATGGTTTGACTTGCATGATGAATACCTCCCGGTAATGGCATTTCGGTTGCACAACGCTACTCGACATGATAAGTAGCCGTATGCAACCGACTCGATCTTCATCCTTGCCGGAGCGGTGCCTTGAACGACGTCTCGACAGCAAAGCGCAGCCAGTTTGCAGGGGAGCGGACCGCTCCCCTGCTCGAAAAGACGATCGGCGAGGCATTCGACGAAGTCGTGGCGTGTCGCCCTCGGAATACCGCGCTCATCGTCAGTCATCAGGGAGTTCAACTCAACTATCGTGAGTTGGGTCAACAGGTTGACCGGGTCGCGGCCGGCTTTTGGTCCCTCGGGCTGCGCCCTGGCGACCGCATAGGGATCTGGGCCCCCAATTGCGTTGAATGGACGCTGACGCAATACGCCGCAGCCAAGCTTGGGCTCATTCTCGTCAACCTGAACCCGGCATACCGTGTGAACGAAATCCGCTACGCCCTGGCCAAGGTCGGCTGCCGTGCGCTCGTATTCGCCCACTCGTTCAAAGGCAGTCGCTATCTCGACATGCTGACGGAAATATCGCCCGAGATCGGCCGCGGCGACCCGTTCGATTTTCAGTCGAGCGCACTTCCGGAATTGAGAACCCTCATCTGCACGTCCAGCTCTCACTTTGCCGGCGTCCATCGCTTTCACGATATTGCCGCTGCCGGTGAGGCCGCGCTGGCCGCGGGCTTCGACGACTGGCCTCGCGATCTCCGTCCGACCGACCCAATCAATATCCAGTTCACGAGCGGAACGACGGGGGCTCCCAAGGCTGCGACACTAAGCCATCGCGGGCTGCTCAACAGCGCGTGGTTCACCGGTGAAGTAATCGAGATCCGCGAAAGCGACTCGATCTGCGTTCCGCTGCCGCTCTTTCACATCTTCGGCATGCTCACCGGCAACCTCCTCGCGATGCTGAGAGGCGCGACGATCGTTCACCCCACGGACGCCTTCGATGCCGATCAGGTGCTGGCAGCAGTGGAATCAGAGCGATGCACCCTTCTCTATGGAGTGCCCACGATGTTCGCCGCAGAGCTCGAGAATCTCGTGGCCAGGTCGCGCGACCTTTCATCCCTGCGCGGCGGCATCATCGCGGGCGCAGTCGTTCCAATGCAGTTGCTGCAGCGAATAATGGCCGAAATGAACATGAGGGACGTCGTCAACGGATACGGAATGACCGAGGCCCACTCCGCGATCATGGTTACCTCGCCTTGCGACGCGCCCGTTCGCCGGGTGACGTCGGTTGGACGCGTAGTCCCGCACGTCGAAGTCCGAATCGTGGATCCCGCCGGGGAAGTCGTTGCGATCGGTCAGCCCGGCGAGATCCAGGTTCGGGGCTATTCGACCATGCTGGGCTATTGGGGTGACGAGGTGGCGACTGCCCAGACGATCGATGTCGACGGATGGCTCCGGACCGGCGACATCGGCACGTTCGACGATGACGGTTACGGCAAGATCGTGGGCCGGGTGAAGGAAATCGTGATTCGCGGCGGGGAGAACATCTCCTGCGGCGAGATCGAAGAGTTCCTGATGAGTCACCCGGCCGTTGGCAGCGTTCAGGTCGTCGGTGTCCCGGATGACAAGCTCGGTGAAGAGCTGTGTGCCTGCATCATTCTGAAGTCAGGCGCCGACGTGTCGTCCGAGGCGCTTCGGACGTTCTGTCGAGGCAAGATTGCTCACTACAAGATCCCCAGATACGTGCGTTTCGTTGAGTCCTTTCCGCTGACCGCAAGCGGCAAGGTCCAGAAATTCCTGCTTTCGGAATCATCTGCCGAAGAACTTGGACTGACATTGCAGGCGCCCTGACGTCTCCTGTCCAAATTCGCCGACGAGACAAAATCCGGCCGGTGGACCAAAAATTCGGTTGCATAACGATACGGACTATGCGATGTAAGTATCGTTACGCAACCGAATATGGGAGGCCGCCTTGTCCTACAAGCACATCATCTTTGATCGCGAAGACACCATTACCCGGATCACATTCAACCGGCCGAATGCGCACAACGCTCTCGATAAGGAGATGTCGGACGAGCTCGCGGACGCCGTGCGCAAGGTGAAGAAGGACCGGGCCTGCCGCTTCCTCGTTTTCCGGGGGAATGGCGACACCTTCTGCGCAGGTGACGACATCAAGGACTTCCTCTCCTGGAAGGACGAAGACGCCTACTGGCAGTGCCGGCAATATCAAGAAACGGCGCAGATGATCGAAGACCTCACCTGCATCACCATTGCCGCGGTCGACGGTGTTTGTACCGGCGGCGGACTGGAGCTGACGCTTACGTGCGATTTCGTCATTGCGACCGATCGCAGTCGATGGGGAATGCCCGAGATCGACTGGGACATCACCCCGGGTTGGGGCGGGGTAACGAGGCTCCAGAAATTCGCTGGACGACGGAAGACAAAGGAATGGAACCTGATCGGTCAGTTGTTCAACGCCGAGACCGCAGAGCGGTACAATCTCGTCAATCGCATCTGCAAGCCTGCTGATCTCACCAAGGAAGTGGAAGCATTGATCTCGGTTGTCGGGGCGAAGAATCCGGTAACGCTCCGCCGTTCGAAGTTCGTGCTCAACCAGAGCGCCGACCTCCCGACCCATTCCGCGATGGCGTTCGAAGTGCCCATCCAGCCGTTCGACAGCAAGCCTGGCCGCTTCGCCACCGAAGGCATGGAAGACTTCGCGAAGCCCGACACGAGGGCTGCCCGCCGCAAGGTGTCGAAATCATTCTGGCAGGACTGAGCCCCGGCCCTGGCAGGTGCAAGGGGGTTGCTCCGACCCCCTTGCACTGCAGTCCGGCAGACGCATGCGTGACTGGAGGAAATCGACGATGAGCAGAATTGTCATTCGAGAGTGGGTGCACGCCAACATCTGCGTGCGGGACCTCGAACGCAGTATCCCGTTCTACGAGATGCTGGGATTCGAGAAGTTCGACGACAACATCTTCGAAGAAGGCGCCGGGGTGTGGGCCGGTCTTGGCCTGCCGAATGGCAGGCGATTTCGAGCCGTATTCATGAAGATCCCGGGAAGGAAGCGCCCGTTTCTTGACATCATCCAGTTTCTCGATCCGCCTACGAAGGGAGAGGCATATCCAACGCTCGACAATGTCGGGATTGGCAGACTCTGTTTCGAAGTGGACGACATCTTCGAAGCCGAGGCGTTGCTGAAGAGAAGGGGCGTCGAGTTCAGCGGTCCCATCTCGCGTTACGAGACAGCCGCGGGCGTAAAGTCGCACGGTATCGATTGTCTCTTTCTTTGCTTCAAGGATCCGGACGGAACAATCATCGAAGTGATCCAGTTTCGGCGTCAGAACGAGCGTGCGGACTGGCAGCAATGAGTCCCGGCGAACCAGGTAAGCCTTTTTAGTACGCCAACATCAGTCAGCCAGAATCGGCCGCCACCTAGTGGAGCGCCGGAAGGGCTGTTGATCAGGCCCAAATTGCTATTGCTGGCGGCCTCTGCAGCTTCGTCGGCACAACGCCAGCACGACGTTCACCCACTGCGGCGGCCTGCGCTACAGCTTCCGAGCCAAAGGACTTCCCCTTCTGTCAAGGGTTCCCTATCGGACTCCGGCGGGCGTCCACGCGGGCTGACGGATTTCACATGTACACGCATGAATGGGTCCTGACTCTCGCCAGGACGAGCAGTAAATCGCCTCACGCCTGCGACTTCGCTGCCGTGACGCCGTTGCGGCGGTGACGGATCCACAGCGCCAGTGCGAGCACGATCGCACCCCCGACCACGGTCAAGATCCAGATGTGCTTCCCGACATGCTCGTGATGATGCAGCCCGGCATAATGATGCAAGGCTGAAACCGCCAACACCCCCGGCAGCACATGCGCGGGCGCCCAGGCCAGGATTGCCGGGATGTTCACCGCGTAGAATTTGGCCGGCGCCATGCCGAGCGCGCCGGCGGTCACGGGGACGAAGGCCCGGACCGGCGGCACGAAGCGGGCGAAGAACACGGCCCAAGTGCCGAAGCGGTGGAAGAAGCTCTCGCTCTCGGCGACCACGCGCGGATAATTGGTCAGCGGCCAGGTGTTCAGGATCTCGCGCTGGCGCCGGTGCCCGATCCAGTAGGCCGAACCGTCGCCGAGCACGGCGCCGAGCGCTGCCGCCAGCAAAACCCATTGCAGCTTGAGCTCGCCGCCCGGGATCAGGGCGCTCAGCGCCAGGATGATGGTCGAGCCGGGAATCACCGATCCCACCACCGGCACGGCTTCGAGCAACGCCGCCAGGAACAGGGTCAGATAGCCCAGCCATGGATGGGCCGAGACGAAGGCGATGAGTGGATCGAGGAAGGACGTCACGTCGTCTCTGCGGCGGGCTGGAGCATCGGAGTTCAGACCCTATCTAAGTAAGCACGTGCGGCAAGAGTGCCATTTGGGCAGGCAGCGGCGTTACCCCGCCCGGAATCCGGGCGTGATTCGCAAGGCAGCCCTCCAAAAACTGCGTTCCTTGCCTATCTAAATGAAAAGACAATGGAACTTTGATTGGAGGGCGGGCTTCTGCCCGCCACTGGTCTCTGATAGGTTGCTGTCCAGCACCCAGCCGCAGCCAACGTGCGAATAACCGGTTTCGGGACCGCCCGGGACCTCGGAGGATTGATGACGACCGCCGCCATGTCCAAAGTTGAGGAAGTTTCCGGTCTGCCCGACATGAAAGTGTCGGTGCGCCAGGTGTTCGGGATCGACAGCGATCTCGAAGTCCCGGCCTATTCCGAAGTCGATCCTCACGTGCCCGAAGTCGATTCCGACTACCGCTTCGACCGCGCCACCACGCTCGCGATTCTCGCCGGCTTCGCCCGCAATCGCCGCGTGATGGTGACCGGCTATCACGGCACCGGCAAATCCACCCATATCGAGCAGGTCGCCGCCCGCCTGAACTGGCCCTGCGTGCGCGTCAACCTCGACAGCCACATCAGCCGCATCGACCTCGTCGGCAAGGACTCCATCGTTGTCCGCGACGGCAAGCAGGTCACCGAATTCCGCGACGGCATCCTGCCCTGGGCGCTCCAGCACAACGTCGCGCTGGTGTTCGACGAATACGACGCCGGCCGCCCCGACGTGATGTTCGTGATCCAGCGCGTGCTGGAGGTCTCCGGACGCCTGACGCTGCTCGACCAGAACAAGGTGATCAAGCCGCACCCGGCGTTCCGGCTTTTCGCCACGGCGAATACGGTCGGCCTCGGCGACACGTCGGGCCTCTATCACGGCACCCAGCAGATCAACCAGGGCCAGATGGACCGCTGGTCGATCGTCACCACGCTGAACTATCTCGGCCACGACGAGGAGGTGGAGATCGTGCTGGCCAAGGCCAAGCACTATCGCACCCAGGAAGGCCGCGACATCGTCAACAAGATGGTGCGCCTCGCCGATCTCACCCGCAACGCCTTCGCCAATGGCGACCTGTCGACGGTGATGAGCCCGCGCACGGTGATCACCTGGGCGGAGAACTCCGACATCTTCGGCGATATCGGCTTTGCCTTCCGCGTCACCTTCCTCAACAAGTGCGACGAGCTCGAACGTCCGCTGGTCGCCGAATTCTATCAGCGCTGCTTCAACGCCGAGCTGCCGGAATCGTCGGTGAACGTGGCACTCAGCTGATCTTCCTCGGCGTGTCGTCCCGGCGAAAGCCGGGACCCGGACGGCTTTCGCCGGGACGACGGATTTAAGGTGATATGACCACCTCCAGCTCCAAATTCCGCACCAACAAGGAAGCGCCGACCGAGCCGTTTAAGCGCTCCGTGGCCTCCTGCCTGAAGGCGATCGCGAAATCGCCCGAGCTCGACGTCTCCTTCGCCGCCGAGCGGCCAGGCCTTGCGCCCGGCAAGGCGCGGCTGCCCGAGCCGGCACGCAAGATGACCAAGCGCGACGCCGCGATTGTCCGCGGCCATGCCGATTCCATCGCGCTCAAGATCGCCTGTCACGATCCCAAGGTTCACCGCAAGCTGATGCCGGGCAATCCGCAGGCGCGCGGCGTGTTCGAGGCGGTGGAGCAGGCTCGCGTCGAGGCGATCGGCGCGCGCCGCATGGCGGGCGTTGCCAAGAACCTCACCGCGATGCTCGACGACCATTTCCATCGCGGCAAGTTCGACGAGATCACCGACCGTGCCGATGCACCGCTCGCGGACGCGCTGGCGATGCTGGTGCGCGAGCGCCTGACCGGCATGGCGCCGCCGGCCGCGGCCAAGAAGATGGTCGACCTCTGGCGGCCCATCCTCGAAGACAAGATCGGCAAGCGGCTCGACCGGCTCGACGGCGTGGTCGAGGACCAGGCCCGGTTCGGCGATGCCGTGCACGATCTGTTGTCGGCGCTCGAGCTCGGCGACGAGCGCAACGCCGACACCGAGGACAATGACGAGAACGACGAGAACCAGGACGGCGACAACGACCAGTCCGGCGCCGAAGGCTCGCCCGATTCCGACGCCGCGCAGGAGATGAGCGCCGACCAGGCGCAGGCCTCGTCCGAAGAGATGAGCGAGAGCGCGATGGAAAGCGCGCAGGCCTCGACGTCTGATACGTTCGACGACGGCGAGCTCGGCGACGACGAGACGCCGGGTGAGGCGACGCGTCCGAATTCGCACGGCAAGAACGAGCCGCGCGGGCCGGAATACCACGCCTTCGCGCCGAAATTCGACGAGGTGATCGCCGCCGAGGACCTCTGCGACCATGACGAGCTGGAGCGGCTGCGCGCCTATCTCGACAAGCAGCTCGCGCATCTGCAGGGCATCGTCGCCCGCCTCGCCAACCGGCTGCAGCGCAAGTTGATGGCGCAGCAGAACCGCGCCTGGGAGTTCGATCTCGAAGAGGGCATCCTCGATCCCGCGCGGCTGTCGCGCGTCGTCACCGATCCCTATCACCCGCTGTCCTTCATGCACGAGAAGGAGGCGACGTTCCGCGACACCGTGGTGACGCTGCTGCTCGACAATTCCGGCTCGATGCGCGGGCGCCCGATCACGGTCGCCGCGACCTGCGCCGACATTCTCGCGCGCACGCTGGAGCGCTGCGGCGTCAAGGTCGAAATTCTGGGCTTCACCACGCGCGCCTGGAAGGGCGGGCAATCGCGCGAGGCGTGGCTTGCCGCCGGCAAGCCGGCCAATCCCGGCCGCCTCAACGATCTCCGCCACATCATCTACAAGTCGGCGGATGCTCCGTGGCGTCGTGCGCGGAAAAATCTCGGCCTGATGATGCGCGAGGGTCTCCTGAAGGAGAACATCGACGGCGAGGCGCTGGACTGGGCGCACAAGCGCCTGCTCGGCCGGCCCGAGCAGCGCAAGATCCTCATGATGATCTCGGACGGCGCGCCGGTCGACGATTCCACGCTGTCGGTCAATCCCGGCAATTATCTCGAGCGGCATCTGCGCCACATCATCGAGGAGATCGAGACCCGCTCGCCGGTCGAGCTGATCGCGATCGGCATCGGCCATGACGTGACGCGCTATTATCGCCGCGCGGTGACGATCGTGGACGCCGAGGAGCTCGGCGGCGCCATCACCGAGAAGCTCGCCGAGCTCTTCAGCGAGACCAACACGGCGCCGACGCAAGCACCCGGTCGCCCGCGACGCAAACTGCATTCGTGAGCGCGCTTTCGTCCCGCCGCAGCTTTCTCGGGCACGCAGCGGCGGGATTTTCCACTCTCGCGCTCTCGCGCCTCGCGCAGGCGCAAGCCAGGGCCGAGCCGCCACCGCGGCCGCTCCAGGTCGAGCACGCCGTCGCCGCGCCCGTCAGCGTCGAGGTCAACGCGCGCCCCATCCCCAATTTCGAACCGCGCGACCGCTCGCGCACCCGCTTCGGCGCGCTGGACTATCGCAGCGGCCTGGTGCTGACCTCGCCCTATCGCGGCTTCGGCGGCCTGTCCGGCATCCGCTTCCTCGACGGCAAGGGCGAGCGGTTCCTGTCGATCTCCGACCAGGGCGGCTGGTTCACCGGCACCATCCGCTATTCCGGCCGCGAGATGGTTGGCCTCGCCGACGTCGAGGCCGCGCCGCTGCTCGGCGCCGAGGGGCGGCCGATCACGGAGAAGCACCTGTGGTGGGATTCCGAATCGCTCGCGCGCGACGGCAACCTCGTCTATGTCGGGCTCGAGCGCGTCAACCAGATCCTGCGCTACGACTTCGCCAAGGGCGGCACGAGCGCCCGCGGCGAGGCGATCGCCGTTCCGCCGGCCTTGCGCAAGCTGCCCTACAACAAGGGGCTGGAGGCGATGGTCTTCGTGCCCAAGGCTCCAGGACAGGCCCAACAAGGTCAGGGGCAGCCGCTCGCGGGCACCCTGATCGCCTTCTCCGAGCGCGGGCTCGACGCCGACGGCAATCTCGTCGCCCTGCTGATCGGCGGCCCCACGCCGGGCCAGTTCAGCGTGCGGCGCACCGAGAATTACGACATCAGCGATGCCGTGCTGCTGCCTTCCGGCGAGCTGCTCATCCTCGAGCGCAAATTCTCCTGGTTCACCGGTGTCAACATCCGCATCCGCTCGATCCCGCTCAAATCGATCGCACCGGGTGCACTGGTCGATGGCCCCGCGCTGTTCGCCGCCGATCTCGGCCACGAGATCGACAACATGGAGGGCATCGACGCCCACGTCACGAGCGACGGCGAGACGGTGCTGACGCTGATCTCCGACGACAATTTCTCGATGCTGCAGCGGACCCTGCTGCTGCAATTCACGCTGGCGGAGTAGACGATCGCACCGGAACGGTTCTTGCAACGATCGCGTGACTCGATCGGAGATGTCGATGACCAGGTTCCTTCGCGTGTTTTGTCTGTATGCGTCCTTCTGGATCGCCGCCGCAACACAAGTCCAGGCACAAGACTGGCCGGCGCGGTTGATCAAGGCGACCATTCCGTTCGGTCCGGGCAGCGCGGCGGACGTGCTGCCGCGGCTGGTGTTCGAGCGTCTCTCCGCCGAACTCGGTCAGCCGATCGTGATCGAAAACCGCGCCGGCGGCGGCGGTATGGTCGGATCAGCGGCGGTCGCGAAGTCCGATCCCGATGGCTACAGCCTGCTCGCCCAGTCGTCGGCGCTGACCGTTGCGCCCCTGATTTTCCCGAATGCGAGCTTCGACCCCAGCCGCGATCTCGCCTCGGTGTTCATGATCGGATCCGGTGCCAATGTGATGATCGTGCCGAAGGAGCGCCCCTGGAAAACCATCCAGGACTTCATCACTGAGGCCAGGGCAAAGCCCGGTTCGATCTCGTTCGGCTCGGTCGGCATCGGCAGCGCCGTGCACATCTCGAGCGAGAAGTTCCGCTACGCCGCGGGCATCGAGGCCACCCATGTGCCGTATCGCGCCGGCCCGGAAGTGATCGCCGACATTCTCGGCGGGCGGATCGATCTGTATTTCTGCCCGCTGGCGACCGCGCTGCCGCTGATCCGCGAGGGCCAGGTCCGCGCGCTGGTGGTCTCGACACCGAAGCGCGTTGCCGAGCTGCCCGATGTGCCGACGCCGGGCGAGATCGGCTTGAAGGACGCCGACAGCGAGATCTGGTTCGGCGTGTTCGTGCCGGCGAAGACCCCGCGTGAGATCGTCGACAAGCTGCACGCGACCGCCGAGAAAGTCCTGGCCACGCCGGCGATGCAGGCGAGCCTGACAAAGCTCGGGCTCGAACCGAGGCCGATGAAGCCCGCCGAGATGGACGACCTCGTCAAGCGCGAGCTGGTGGCCAATCAGGAGCTGATCAAGGCCGCAGGCATCAAGCCGTAGGGGCACGTTGCGCTGGTAGTCCCCATCGTCCCCAACCAGCGAGGCGCGGATCCGGTTCAGCGCAATGCAGTCCGTCCCGGTGGGCCATGTCCGCCGCGCAACTGGCATTTCGCTGCGCACGCGCTAATCTTCATGCAATCGCTTCCATCTCTCCAGTCCGGGATCCCCTCGCATGAGCGCCCTGTTTTCCCCGATCAAGCTGCGCGGCCTGACGTTGAAGAACCGCGTCGTGGTGTCGCCGATGTGCCAGTATTCGGCTGATGACGGCGTCGCCACCGACTGGCACTTCACCCACATCAACAATCTCAGCCTGTCGGGCGCGGCGATGTTCTGCATCGAGGCGACCCATGTCGAGGCGATCGGCCGCATCACGCCGGGCTGCCTCGGGCTCTACAACGATGCCTGCGAAGCCGCACTCGAGCCGATCCTCAAATCCGTGCGCAAGCATTCCTCCACCGCCATCGCGATGCAGCTCGCCCATGCCGGCCGCAAGGCCTCGAGCGCGCGTCCCTGGGACGGCGGCCAGCTGATTCCGCTCAGCGAAGGCGGCTGGCAGACGGTCGGTCCGAGCGCGCTGCCGCACAAGGAGGGCGAGGCCGCCCCCGTGGCGCTGGATGCTTCGGGCCTCAAGCGCATCCGCGAAGCCTTCGTCGACTCGACCAGGCGCGCCGCGCGGCTCGGCATCGACGCCATCGAAGTGCACGGCGCGCACGGCTATCTGCTGCATCAGTTCCTGTCGCCGATCTCCAACAAGCGCACCGACGAATATGGCGGCAGCCTCGAGAACCGCATGCGCTATCCGCTGGAAGTGTTCGACGCGGTCCGCGCCGCGTTCCCGGATGACAAGCCCGTGGGCATGCGGGTGTCGTCGACCGACTGGGTCGAGGGCGGCTGGGACCTGGCGCAGACGATCGAATTTGCGAAGGCGCTGAAGGCGCGCGGCGTCGACTGGATCGATGCCTCCTCCGGCGGCGTCTCGCCGCTGCAGAAGATTCCGCTCGGCCCCGGCTATCAGGTGCAGTTTGCCGAGGCCATCAAGCGCGAGACCGGCCTGCCCACCATCGCCGTCGGCCTCATCACGGAAGCAAGGCTCGCGGAAGAGATCGTGGCATCCGGCAAGGCCGACATGGTCGCGCTCGCCCGCGGCATGCTCTATGACCCGCGCTGGGCCTGGCACGCCGCGGCCGAGCTCGGCGGCGAGGTCGAAGCGCCCCCGCAATATTGGCGCTCGCAGCCCTCGACGCAGAAGGCGCTGTTCGGCAAGACCACGTTCGGGGCGAGGTGAAGTCTTCCTCTCCCCGCTGCGGCAGGAGACATTGAAGAGGTCGTCATGCCCGGGCTGACGCCTCGCCGAAGCGGCTTCGGCCGCGGAGGCGGGACGAGCCCGGCCATCATGGAAAGGGAATCAAGGCCACCCCCAACCCCTCCGTAGCTTCCCCGAGCTTCCACGCCCTTCAAAACTGGCCTAGCCTCGCGCGGTCGAGGCAATGGAGGGCTGCCCATGCGTTATCCTGTCCGGAAAGCTGCACACGTGTTCGAGCGCGTCGGCCTTGCGATGGCCGGGGCCGCGTGCGGGCTGTTCGTCGGCGCCTATGTGGGGTCGACCATTCCCGTGCTCACCACGCAGGGCTTCCTGCTCCTGATGATGCTGCTCGGCGGCATCGGCTTCTATCTCGGCATCGATACGCCGCAGCTGCCGTTCGACGATGCGCACAGCCAGATCGACGCCGCCGAATTCATGAGCGCCGCCGGCACGCTCCTGGCCACGCTCATCGCCTTCGTCTCCGTCGCGATCATCGTGCTCCGGCTGGAGCCGCACGTCAGCTACGCCTGGCTGGGGCTCGGCGCCTGGCTCGCCGGCGTCGTCATGCAGATCGTCGCGGGCGCCAAGGCGAGGATGCGGAAGTAGGCGCTGTTCGTCGCTTCAGGAGAGACGGCGCAACAAGCGAGCTGCGTTCCCCCTTGTGGGAGAGGGCCATCGCAAATGGCTCGTTGCGGCGGCCTGCGCGCACGCCTCGTCCTTCGAGACGGCGCTCACGCGCCTTCTCAGGATGAGGCTCATCAACCTCGGTGCCCGTTGAAACTGCAGCCAAGCACTCTGTCCTCATCCTGAGGAGCCCGC
>NZ_LSIC01000023.1 GCF_001556045.1 Bradyrhizobium sp. CCH5-F6 | reverse complement strand
GCATAGGCGACCGGCGGCGGAGCGTAGGCGACCGGCACGTCGTCGATGTAATCCTCCGAGATGTACGCGGGCGGACCAGCCATTCGTTGCGGATAGTAATACCAGACGCCACCGACGTCCCACCACCAGCCGGAGCGGCCGTTGCGGACTTCGTGGCGCCAGCGTCCGCCGTCCCAGGCGCGATTGCCGCGATAAGTGTGTCCACCCCAGTCTCGCGCCGGGGCAGGACCGCGCGCATGACGTCCCGGCGGGGGGCCGCCGGCATCGTGCCCGCGAGGACCCGCATGGGGCTGGCCGCCGGGCTGAGCGGGCCGGGCCGCCTGCTGGGGCGGAGGGCCCTTGCGCATGTTCTGATTGGCCTGAGGCGGCGCGCCTGCAGCTGGCCCGGCCGACGGCTGGCCGGCATCTCTCGGCGGTCTGGCGTCTTGCGCCTGCGCCGACAGCGCGAGCAGCGACATGGCCGAAACCACGGGAATGACAATTTTCATGCGCTTGGACGCACTCATGCGTGCTCGCCCCCTGCTCTCTTCTCTCGATGGCCGTGGTCCCGGGCGCGATCGGCGAATCGCCGCGCTCCGAGCTGATGCCGGCCGAAACAACTGCCCTGCTTGATCGGCTAAGTCCCGTTACAAATGATTAAGATCACGGCATTTTTTCGGCCCTGCGGGGCACGCCGGAGCGCGCCTAGCGAACCGGCTCGATCACGTTGCAGTTGCTTCGCCCGGACATCAGGCAGTCCTGCATCTTGCTGGCTGCCGTGAGATTCCGCGTGAGCCACCAGCCGACGGCCAGGATCACGATCGCAATGATCAATCCGGCGATTGCGCCCCGGCGGTTGTCACCGGACTGCCGATTGGGCTGACGGTTCGGTCGAGGATTGGGCCCCTCGCCGGGTTCGGATCTGGTTTCTGGCTTCGACATGGCGGTCGCACTGACGAGCCGGCTTTTATCACCTCTGCGGCGTCGCGTCACATCCCGATCAGCCCGTCCAATTCAGCCTCGGGTCGGCGGAATCGCATCCTTGCGCGAGGTTTCGACCGCTGGAATGGCCTGCTGGACCCGCGGCGCGCAGCTCGTCAGCACGAATGCGGTCTGGGTGCATTCCCAATCCGCGCCCAACACGGCACTTTCAACGGGCTGCGGACGAGCGAGCAGCAGCGCGGCCCCGGCCACGCCTGCGAGGGCGAAAGCGATTGCGAGCGCCTTCAGACTTGGTTTTGAGATCATCATGCCCGTACTCCGTCTCGTATCGGGGGGACGCTAGGCGTCGCCCTCGTGCTCCCTTATGAGGGACATCACAATTCGGCAGTTTTTCCGGGCTACGAGAGATCGTCGGGGTGGGCGATTTGTCGTCGACCTGATCGGCTGCGAATATAGGTGGCTTCGCGACGCGCGCCGATGTACACGCTTCTGCGTCGCGTGGCGCCTGCTATGCCCAGCCGACTTACCAACAGGCAGCGATGTAGGATCGAAAGCGAGGAAGACAAGGCTCGTCGATGAGTGGATTCAGGGAACCCGGCTTCACAGACCGGCAAAAGGCAGCGCAGGACGCTCGCAAGAATCTGTTGAACAAATTCAAGTCGCAGCCGGGTCCCGATGATCCGGCCGTTGCGGCTCGCCGCGCCGAGCGCGAGGCCCTCGCTGCCAAGCGCGCCGAGGCCAAGGCCGCGCGCGAAGCCGAGAAGGCCGAGCAGAAGCGCCGCGAGGAAGAAGCCAAGGCGGCCGAAGCCGAGCGGATCGCACGCGAGGCCCAGGAAACCGCCGAACGGCTGGCGGCGCTCGAAGCCGAGCAGAAGGCCAAGCGCGACGCCCGCTACGCGGCCCGCAAGGCCAAGCGCAAGTAAGGCGCGCTGGTCACGTTCAATTGTAATTGAACGAAAGCCCCGGAGGCGGCCCCAAAGGCCGCCGCGGGAATGCACGGGCGCCGAAGACGGGCGCCACGCGTGACGGCGAAGGATCAATTCTTCTTCATCATCCCGTCGTCCTTCTTCATGCCGTCCTTCGACATGTGATCCTTCTTCATGCCGTCGTCCTTGGACATGGTGTCCTTCTTCATCATGCCGTCCTTGGACATCGTGTCCTTTTTCATCATGCCATCGTCCTTGCCCATCTTGTCCTGAGCAAAAGCGGCCGGCGCAAACGCGAGGCCGAGCGAGAGAGCGGCAGCCGAGACGCCGAGCACGATGCGGGTGCGAGTGGTCATGGTTCATCTTCCCTTCGAGATGGTGTTGTCAGCGACGGACGCCGCTATTCAATCTCGACGAATCGTCAGCCGGCGTCGTTACGCCACCCGCCGATAAATTTCCGCGAGCCCTATCGGTCGTGCGACGTGATCCCCACGCGCAACCAGAAAGTGTGCAGCGCAGCACGGCCGGCACTTGCCGAGGCATTGGGTCTCGAACTATCAGATGAGAGACTATCGGGTGAAAGATCGGCTCGGATGGGCCTACGGACCGGTCTCGCAGACTCAAGCCCAACCCAAGCAAACAAGAAGCGTCCGAGGAAATCCCATCATGCTCACGCGCCGCCATCTGCTCGCGACCGCTGTCGCGGCACCCGCCATCCTTCGCTTCGGCACCGGCACCGCGCAGGCCGCGACCACGCTGAAGATCTCGCACCAGTTCCCGGGCGGCACCATCGACAAGGGCGATTTCCGCGACCGGCTCTGCCGCATGTTCGCCGCCGAGGTCGCCAAGCGCAGCAATGGCGACATCGCTGCCGAGATCTACCCGAACTCCTCGCTGATCAAGACCAACGCGCAGTTCTCCGCGATGCGCAAGGGCGCGCTCGACATCAGCCTCTATCCGATGCCCTATGCCGGCGGCGAGGTGCCGGAAACCAATATCGGCCTGATGCCGGGCCTCGTGACCACCTACGACCAGGGCCTGCGCTGGAAGAAGGAGCCGGTCGGCAAGGCGCTGACCGATTTCCTTGCCGACAAGGGCATCATCCTGCTCACCTGGGTCTGGCAGGCCGGCGGCGTCGCCAGCCGCTCCAAGCCGATCGTCGCGCCCGAGGATGCCAAGGGCATGAAGGTGCGCGGCGGCTCGCGCGAGATGGACATGGTGCTTCAGACCGCGGGCGCCTCGGTGCTGTCGGTGCCGTCGAACGAAATCTACGCGGCGATGCAGACCGGCGCCTGCGATGCCGGCATCACCTCCTCGACCAGCCTGATCTCGTTCCGCCTCGAAGAGGTCGCCAAATCGCTGACGTCAGGCGCCGGAACGTCCTACTGGTTCATGCTCGAGCCGCTGATGATGTCGAAGGCGATCTTCGACAAGCTGCCGAAGAACCACCAGGATATCCTGCTCGCGGTCGGCACCGAGCTCGAGGCCTTCGGCCGCAAGGGCGCGCAGGACGACGACATCGAGGTCGCCAAGGTCTATGAGAAGGCCGGCGCCAAGGTCTCTCCGCTCGACGCCGCGACCGTCGGCAAGTGGCGCGACATCGCCCGCGACACCGCCTGGAAGGACTACAGCGGCAAGACCGCGACCGCTGCGAACCTGCTCAAGCTCGCCATCGACGTTGCGGCATGAGCCACGGTCCGCTTCCGGATCGTGACGCCCCATCGAGCGCTGCCGCAGGGACCGGCCTTGCGGCGACGATCGATCGTGGTCTCGCCGTCCTCCACAGCATCATCGTCGTGTTCGCCGCGATCGCGCTGGTCGCGGCCTGTGCCATCCTGAGCTACAGCGTGCTCAGCCGCGCTCTCTACAAGGCCGCCAATTACTGGCAGGACGAGGCGGCCGTGTTTCTGCTGGTCGGCGCCACCTTCATGACGGCGGCCTATGTGCAGCAGAACCGCGGCCATATCGGCATCGAGGCCTTTGTCGGCCTGCTCTCGCCGCTCGCGAACCGGATCAGGCTCTGGCTGGTCGACGCCGCCACCTTTCTGTTCTGCGCTTTCTTCACCTGGAAATCCTGGACGCTGGCGCACGAGGCCTATGTCGATGGCCAGGTCTCGAACTCGATGTGGTCGCCGCCGCTCGCCATTCCCTATACGCTGATGGCGCTCGGCATGAGCCTGCTCTGCATCCAGATCCTCGTGCAGCTTGCGCTGCCTTTCACCGGAGCCCGGCGGCCATGAGCGTCTTCGGTATCGGCCTCGCTTATGGGATCGTGACGCTGCTCGTGATGTTTTCGGGCATGCCGATTGCATTCGCGCTCGGCGCGGTCGCGGTCGCGTTCATGGCGATCTATATGCCTGCCGCGTCGCTCGATACGGTGACGCAGAACGTCTACGAGGAAATGGCCTCGATCACGCTGCTGTCGATCCCACTCTTCATCCTGAAGGGCGCCGCGATCGGCAAGTCCCGCGCCGGCCAGGATCTCTATCTGGCGCTGCATGCCTGGCTGCACCGCGTGCCCGGCGGCCTCGGCGTCGCCAACGTGTTCGCCTGTGCGCTGTTCGCGGCCATGGCGGGCTCAAGCCCAGCGACCTGCTCGGCGATCGGCTCGGCCGGCATCCCCGAGATGCGCAAGCGCGGCTATTCCGGCGGCTTCGCCGCCGGCATCATCGCGGCAGGCGGCACGCTCGGCATCCTGCTGCCGCCCTCGATCACGATGATCCTGTTCGCGGTCGCCGCCGAGAAGTCGCTTGGGCGGCTGTTCCTCGCCGGCATCGGTCCCGGCCTGCTGCTGGTCTTCCTGTTCGGCGCCTATGCCGTCGTTCGCTTCCGACAGGAATATGCCGCCGCCGAAGCGGCTTACAAGAATGGCGGACCGGAGGCTCCGATCCTGCATCGTGACGAGTACACGCTCGCCGAACGCTTCAGCGTGCTGCCGCGGGTGATCCCGTTCGTGCTGCTGCTGACCGGCGTCATGGTCGCGCTCTATGGCGGCTACGCCACGCCGTCGGAGACGGCCGGCCTCGGCGGCCTGCTCGCGCTGGCGCTGATTGCCGCGATCTACAGCGTGTGGCGGCCGAGCGACCTCGCTCCGATCATGAAGTCGACGATCCGGGAATCGACCATGCTGATGATGATCATCGGCATGTCGCTGCTCTACTCCTACGTGATGAGCTATCTGCACATCTCGCAATCGGTCGCCGAATCCATCGTCGCCATGCACCTGCCGCGCTGGGAGCTGCTGTTCGCGATCCTCGTCATGGTCGTCGTGCTGGGCTTCTTCCTGCCGCCAGTCTCGATCATCCTGATGACGGCGCCGATCATCCTGCCGCCGTTACGCGCCGCCAATTTCGACATCATCTGGTTCGGCGTGGTCATGACCATCGTGATGGAGATGGGGCTGATCCATCCCCCTGTCGGCCTCAACATCTTCGTCATCCGCAACGTCGCACCGGACATTCCGCTCAGCGAGGTGATCTGGGGCACCCTGCCCTTCGTGCTGTTGATGATGCTCGCCGTGCTGCTGCTGTGCTTCTTCCCGGGCATCTCGACCGGGCTGCCGGATCTGGTGATGGGGCCGGACGGAAGCAGGTAGCGGCAATCGCAACTGCCGTAGGGCGGGTTAGACCTGCGGCTGCGCGAAGCGCAGTCGCCGGGCGTAACCCCCCTACGATTTCTCCTTGCGCCGCGACCGCGGCGCGTTCGCAACGACCTGCAACAGATCCTTCCGCACGGCCTCGATGTGCCGCTCCAGGAAGCGGCAGGCCTCCTCCACCTTCTGCGCGCGGCAGAGCGCGATCAGATGGGCGTGCTCCTTCTCCGCTGTCCCCATCGCCTTTGTATTGGAGAGCTGCAGGCGGGTATAGCGGTCGCTGGTCTGGAGCAGTGACAACACGATCGCCCGCGTGCGCGGCTGCGGCGCGTGGACGTAGAGCGCCATGTGGAAGTCGGCGTTCAGCTGGCCCCAGTCGCTGACGTTCCTCGCCTTGATCGCCTTCTCGAATCTCTTGTGGATGTCGTCGAGCCCGTCGAAATCCTCCGCGCTGAAGCGCGGCGCCGATTGCGCGAGCAGGCGTGGCTCGAGGATGCAGCGCAGGTCGAAAACATCATTGATCTCGTCCAGTGACAGCTCCGAGACGATGGCGCCCTTCTGCGGCACGATGCGCACCAGGCCTTCGGCCTCGAGCTGGAACAGCGCTTCGCGGACGGGAATGCGACTGACGCCATAGGCCTCGCCAAGCGCATCCTGACGCAACTGCGATCCCGCCGGATAGGTGCCGTCGAGGATCGCCTGCCGGAGCTGGTCGACGATCGCAGCCGACAGGGTGCGATGCTTCAGAGGCTGTTTCATCTGACCTTCCGACTTCCCTTTTCGACTCATCCGGCCGAAGCGGTCTCTCTCTTGCATGGTGAAGCGCCCGGCAAAAGCCGAGTGCGCACAAAAACCGGGTGCCCAGCAAAAGCGCGTCCTGCCGCCGAATTGACCGCAAACTCCGTTTGACTCCCAAAATGTATAAATTATACATTTAGCAATCGCACGACAAATCTTCGGGGTTGGGTCCTCTTTCATGATCGAGCAGACGATGCCGGCCACGCGTGCATTCAGCGTCCGACGCATGGTCGTTCGCGCGTCGGGCGCCCTGCTCGCGGTCGAGCGCCTCGCGCTGATGGGGCTGATGTACCTGCTTACCGGATTGATCCTGGTGAACGTCGTCACCCGCTACTCGCATTTCCCGATCTACTGGATCGACGAATCCGCGGTCTATTGCGTGGTCTGGCTGACCTTCATCGGCGCCTCCGCGATGACGCGGCTGCGGCTCGATTTCGCGGTCACCATGCTGACGGAACGCCTGTCGCCACAGCATCAGAAGCTCGCCAAGGTGATCTCGACCGGCCTCGTCGTCGTGTTCGGCATCGCCCTGATCGTGACTTGCGTGCTCTGGATGGACCCGATCGGGCTTGCGCGTGCCGGCTTCGACGGGCGCAGGCTCGCCGCCGAAACCTTCAACTTCCTCTACACCGAGCGCACCCAGACGCTGAACTGGCCGACATGGGTGCTCTATCTGACGCTGCCGATCTTCGCGGTGTCGATGACCATCCACGGCCTCGCCAATCTGCTTGAAGATCTCGAGCTGGTCCCGCGCACGCCGCCGAAAGGTTTCCAACTCTCCGAGCTGGACGGGGTCAACTGATGATCACGTCAGCGGCTTTCATGGCGTTCATGCTGGTCGGCGTCCCGATCGGCCTCTGCCTGTGCCTCGCCGGCCTCGTCTATATCGCCGCGTCCGGCAATCCCGTGCTGTTCCAGTCCTATCCGCTCCAGCTGTTCGGCGGCGTCGACAGCTATGGCCTGATCGCCATCCCGCTCTTCATCCTGATCGGCGAGATCATGAACGGCGGCGGCATCACACGGCGCATCGTCGACATGGCCATGGCCTTCGTCGGCTCGCTCAAGGGCGGGCTCGCCTACGTCAACATCCTCGCCAACATGTTCATCTCATCGATCCTGGGATCTGCGACGGCGCAGGTTGCGATCATGGCCCAGATCATGGTTCCGGAGATGGAGAAGAAGGGCTACGACAAGACCTTCGCAGCCGGACTGACCGCCTATGGCGGCATGCTCGGCCCGATCATCCCGCCGTCGGTGATGTTCGTGGTCTACAGCGTGCTGGCGCAGGTTTCGGTCAGCGACATGCTGATCGCCGGCATCGTGCCCGGCGTCATTCTCACGGTGATGTTCTGCCTCGTCATCGCGCTGATGGGCTACGTCTACAACTATCCGCGCGCGGACTATCAGACGCCGCGCCAGCGGGTCATGACGATCCTGCGGACCTCGCCGACGCTGCTGATCCCGATCGTCATCGTCGGCACCATTCTCGGCGGCCTCGCGAACGCGACCGAATCCGCGGCCGTCGGCGCGGTCGCCGCCGCGCTGGTCGGAAAGTTCTGGACCAAGGAGTTCGAATTCTCCCAGCTGCCGCAGATGATGCTGCGCAGCGCGATCTATTCGGCGATCGTGTTGTTCCTGGTGGCGGCCGCGGCGGTGTTCTCCTGGGTCCTGATCTTCGGCAAGGTGCCGCAGGAGACCGCCGCCTGGATCCAGACCGCCGCCAAGGATCCGGTCAGCTTCATGCTGATCTGCAACGTCATCCTGCTGCTGATCGGCACGGTGATCGACGGCATTCCCGGCCTGATCATGACGGTGCCGATCAGCAGCAGGATGACGTTGCAGATCAGCATCACATCGATCCCAGGCATTTCGGCGTCGTGGTGGTGATCAACCTGGTGCTCGGCCTGCTGTCGCCACCCGTCGGGCTCTGCTTCTTCGTTGCAGCCGCCGTCACGGGCGCCAAGCCCGGCAAGATGTTCATGGTGACGCTGCCCTTCTTCGTCATCTCCTGCGTCCTCCTCGTGCTGCTCTCGCTCTATCCGTCGCTCTCGCTGATCCTCGTCAAATAGGCCATCCAATAGGAGCCCGACCATGCCGCTTTCTCGCCGCCGCTTTCTCGCCGCCAGCGCCGCCGCCTCGGTGTTTGCCCCGTCGCTGGCGCTCGCCCAGGCCAAGGAATTCCGCCTCGGCCTGATCACGCCCAACGGCCATTCCTGGAACAAGGCCGCGCTCAAATTCGGCGAGGATCTCAAGTCCGCGACCAACGGCCGCCTGACCCTGACCGTGTTCCACTCCGGCCAGCTCGGCAACGAGACCGCGATGATGCAGCAATTGCAGTCCGGAGCGCTCGACATGGGCTTCATCCAGGCTGCCGAGCTCGGCTCGCGCGTGCCGCACATCGCCGCGATCAACGCGCCCTACATCGTCCGCTCGACGCCCGCGGTCGCAAAGTTTGTGCGGCATCCGGCGGCGGTGAAGCTGTTCGACGTGCTGCCGCAGGAGACCGGCACCATCGGGCTCGGCTGGGGCATCACCGGCATGCGCGCGGTGTTCTCGTCGAAGGATCTGCACTCGCTCGCCGACATCAAGGGCATGAAGCTGCGCATCAACCCGACGCCGGTCTATCGCGACTTCTATTCTTCGCTCGGCGCTGCGCCGACCCCGATCCCGACACCGCAGGTGTTCGACGCCATGGCGAACGGCCAAGTCGACGGCCTCGAGGCCGATCTCGAATTCTCCTGGAATCAGCGCTTCGACAAGGTGTCGAAGGTTATCCTCCAGATGAACGCCGTCTTCATGCCGATGGCGGCAGTCGTCTCCGGCCGAGTCTGGCAGTCGCTGCCCGCAGCCGACCGCGAACTGATCACCAAGACCATCAAGTCGACGCTGGACGCGCAGATCGACGAGCTTGCCGGCAACGAGCCCACGCTGATCCAGAACTTCAAGAACGCGCCGATCCCGATCCGCCAGGTCGACGCCAAGGACACCGAGGCCGTCATCGCCGAGTTCGACAAGATCTGGCTGCCGAAAGCCCCCGTCCTCGCCGAGCTGCGCAAGGTCGGCGCGACGCTCTGATCCCACCCATCGCCCTCACGTCAATGCCCGGCGGATCGAACGATCCGCCGGCACAATTCCAATCGGAGCCAAACAATGAGCCCACGCATCTCCTGGGAAGGCGTCTTCCCGGCCGTCACCACGCAATTCAATGACGACCTCTCGCTCAACATCGACGCGACCGCCAAGGTCATGGACGGGTTGATCCGCGACGGCGTTTCCGGCCTGATCGTCTGCGGCTCGGTCGGCGAGAATACCTCGCTCGAGCGCAAGGAAAAGGTCGCAATCATGGAAGCGGCGAAGTCGGTCGCGGCCGGCCGGGTGCCCGTGCTCTGCGGCATTGCCGAGTTCACCACGGCCTTTGCGGTCGAGACCGCGAAGGAAGCCGCGCGCATCGGCATCGACGGCGTGATGGTGATGCCGGCGCTGGTCTATTCCTCCAAGCCACACGAGACCGCTGCGCATTTCCGCGCCGTCGCCTCGGCGACCGACCTGCCGGTGATGCTCTACAACAATCCGCCGATCTACAAGAACGACGTCACCCCCGACATCCTGGCCTCGCTCGCCGACGTCGAGACCGTCGTCTGCTTCAAGGACTCCTCCGGCGACACCCGGCGCTTCATCGACACCCGCAACATGGTCGGCGACCGCTTCGTGCTGTTCGCGGGCCTCGACGACGTCATCGTCGAGAGCGTCGCCATGGGCGCGGTGGGCTGGGTCTCCGGCATGTCGAATGCCTTCCCGCGCGAGGGCGAGACGCTGTTCCGCCTCGCCAAGGCGGGACGCTTCGCCGAGGCGATGCCGCTCTACGAATGGTTCATGCCGCTCTTGCATCTCGATGCACGCCCGGACCTCGTCCAGTGCATCAAGCTTTGCGAGCACATCATGGGCCGCGGCACCGCGCTGACCCGCCCGCCCCGCCTCGCACTGCTGCCGCAGGAAAAGGCCGAGGTCGAGGCCATGATGGCCAAGGCGCTGAAGAACCGTCCGCGCCTGCCGGATGTCGGCCTGAAGGCGGCTTGATTGTTCCTAATTCGTAGGGTGGGTTAGACCTGCGATTGCGCAACGCGCAATTGCAGGTCTAACCCACCCTACGAAGCTACGAATTCGCCCGCTTCTTCTTCGCATTCAGCGCGCACGCCACGCGGCTCACGGGCGGCTTGCCCAGCACGCCGCTCATCGCGTTGGTGGCCGCCAGCAGCTTGTCCATATCGACGCCGGTCCTGATGCCCATGCCTTCGAGCATGTAGACGACGTCCTCGGTCGCGACGTTGCCGGTCGCACCGGGAGCGTAGGGACAGCCTCCGAGGCCACCGGCAGCAGAGTCGATGACGCGGACGCCCTCTTCCATCCCTGCGTAGAGGTTGGCGAGCGCCTGGCCGTAGGTGTCGTGGAAATGCATCGCCAGCTTGGCTGCGGGAATGTTGGCCGCAACCGCACGCAGCATCTCCTTGGCCTTATCCGGCGTGCCGACGCCGATGGTGTCGCCGAGCGAGATCTCGTAGCAGCCGAGCTCGACCAGCGTGCTGGCGAGATCGGCCACCGCCTTCGGCTTGATCTCGCCGTCGAACGGGCAGCCGAGCACGCAGGAGATATAGCCGCGCACCTTGACGCCATCGGCTTTGGCGCGCGCCAGCACCGGCTTGAAGCGCTCGATGGACTCCGCGACCGTGCAGTTGATGTTGGCGCGCGAAAACCCTTCCGAGGCCGCCGCGAATACCGAGACGACTTTCGCCCCGGCCGCGCGCGCGGCGTCATAGCCCTTCTCGTTCGGCACCAGCACGTGGAATTCGGCGCCCTGCACGTGGCTGACGCCGCGCAACACCGCGTCCGAGCTTGCCATTTGCGGAATCGCCTTGGGCGACACGAAGGCGCCGACCTCGACCGTATTGAGGCCGGCCGCGACCAGCGCCTCGACGAAGCCGATGCGGGCCTCGACGCTGACCGCGGTCTTCTCGTTCTGAAGGCCGTCACGCGGCCCCATTTCGATGATGCGGACGGGATCGCTCATGTCACTCTCCGGACGGCTCGACCACGGCGAGCTCGACGCCCTCCTGCACGATGTCGCCGACCTTGCATTTGACGGACTTCAACACCCCGGCATAGGGCGCGCGCAGCGTCTGCTCCATCTTCATCACTTCCAGGGTCAGGATCGGGGCGCCCTTGTCGAGCTTCGCTCCTTCCTCGGCCAGCACGGCGACGACGGTGCCCGGCAGGGGCGCCGCGATCTTGTCCTCGCCGGTCTGCTCCTCGCTCTCGCCGCCGAACGGATCGACCCAGTGCAGGTCGAAGCGGCCGTTGCGCGTGCGCAAGTAAAGCTCATGGCCGTCGATCACGGCCGCGACCTGCGATTTCACGCCGTCGAGCGTCAGGTCGAATCCGCCCTCCCTCGCCGCGATCGCGAACGCCAGCTCGCGCTCGCCGATCACCAGCGTCGAAGGGCCGCTGCCGTAATTCAGCGTAATCTTCTGCTCCGGCCCGTGACCGACACGGAAGGCAAAGCTGCGCTGGCGGCGGCCGACCGGCTGCCAGCCAAAGGTCTGCCACGGCGAATTCGCCTGGGCACGTGCAGCCCGCTGTTCCTCGTTGAGGACGGCAGCGACCGCGGCGCAATGCTCGAGCTCGCCGGGTGCCGGCGCGGCCTGTGTCAGGACCGCAAGTTCGCGCTCGATGAAGCCGGTGTCGATCGCATTCGCGCGCACCTTTGGATGCGTCATCAGCGCCGACAGGAACGGGATGTTCGTCACGATGCCGCGGACGTCGGACTCTTCCAGTCCCCGATTGAGCCGCTCGATCGCGACGTCCCGCGTCGGCGCCCAGGCGATCATCTTGGCCAGCATGGCGTCATAGTAAGGCGACACGCTGTCGCCCTCGCGATAGCCGGCGTCGATGCGCAAGCCTCCGGTTTCCGCCGGCAGCCGCCAGGTGGAGATCCTGCCAACGGATGGCATGAAGTTCTTGGTCGGGTTCTCGGCGTAGACGCGCGCCTCGACCGCATGGCCGTTGAGCCGGATCTCGTCCTGCTTCAGCGGCAGCGCCTCGCCGAAGGCGACGCGCAGCTGCCATTCGACGAGGTCGATGCCCGTGATCAGCTCGGTCACGGGATGCTCGACCTGGAGACGCGTGTTCATCTCGATAAAGAACACGTCCTTCCCGTCGGAGACGAACTCGATGGTGCCGGCGCCGACATAGTTGACGGCCCCTGCTGCCTTTCGTGCAGCGGCGCAGACGGTCTCGCGCTGGGCGGCGTTCAGCGTCGGTGACGGCGCCTCCTCGATCACCTTCTGGTGCCGGCGCTGCAAGGTGCACTCACGCTCGAACAGCGAGAGCAGGTTGCCGTGGCTGTCGCCGATCACCTGCACCTCGATGTGGCGGGGATTGTCGACATACTTCTCGATCAGCATGCGGTCGTCGCCGAATGCCGCCTTGGCCTCGCGCTTGGCGCTGACGATCGCGGGCCCAAGCTCGTCCGCCGAGCGCACGATCCGCATGCCACGTCCGCCTCCGCCGGCGGACGCCTTCACCAGGATGGGGAAGCCGACCTTCTCGGCCGCCTTCGCCAGCGTCGCATCGTCCTGCGCATCGCCGTGATAGCCGGGCACCAACGGCACGCCGGCCTTCTCCATCAGCGCTTTCGAGCCGGATTTCGAGCCCATCGCCGTCATCATGTCGGCGGTCGGGCCGACGAACACGAGCCCCGCTTCAAAGCAGGCCTGCGCGAATTCGGCATTCTCCGACAAGAAGCCATAGCCGGGGTGCACGGCTTCAGCTCCGGTCTTGCGCGCGGCCTCTATCAGCCGCTCGACATTGAGATAGCTGTCGCGGGCACGTGCGGGCCCGAGCAGCACGGCCTCGTCCGCGAGCGCGACATGCATCGCGTCGCGATCGGCCTCCGAATAGACCGCGACCGTGCGCAGACCCATGGCGCGCGCGGTGCGGATGACGCGGCAGGCGATCTCGCCGCGGTTGGCGATCAGGAGCGTGCGAAAACGCCGGTAGAGCTTTGAGCGGTCCATCGCATCACATCCTGAACAGGCCGAATTTCGTCGGCTCGATCGGCGCATTCGACGCCGCCGAGAGGCCGAGGCCGAGCACGAGG
The DNA here is from genome assembly GCF_001556045.1 of Bradyrhizobium sp. CCH5-F6. Taxonomy (GTDB): domain Bacteria; phylum Pseudomonadota; class Alphaproteobacteria; order Rhizobiales; family Xanthobacteraceae; genus Bradyrhizobium. The sequence continues at coordinate 17,311 of NZ_LSIC01000023.1, read as the reverse complement.
CGCGTATCGGCCGGGTCGATCACGCCGTCGTCCCACAGACGCGCCGTCGCATAGTAAGGATGCCCCTGGCTCTCATATTGCGCGCGAATCGGCTCGCGGAACTTGTCTTCCTCTTCCTTCGACCAGCTGTCGCCCTTGGCCTCGATGTTGTCTCGCCGGACCTGGCTCAGGACCATCGAGGCCTGCTCGCCGCCCATCACCGAGATGCGCGCATTCGGCCACATCCAGAGGAAGCGCGGCGAATAGGCGCGGCCGCACATGCCGTAATTGCCGGCGCCATAGGAGCCGCCGATCACGACGGTGAATTTCGGCACCGAGGCGGTCGCAACCGCCGTCACCAGCTTGGCGCCGTCGCGCGCGATGCCGCCGGCCTCGTATTTCTTGCCGACCATGAAGCCGGTGATGTTCTGCAAGAACACCAGCGGAATGCCGCGCTGGCAGCACAGCTCGATGAAATGCGCGCCCTTCAGCGAGCTTTCGCTGAAGAGAATGCCGTTATTGGCGATGATGCCGACCGGATAACCCCAGATATGGGCGAAACCGCAGACCAGCGTCGTGCCGTAGAGCTTCTTGAATTCGTCGAACTCGGAGCCGTCCACTACGCGCGCGATGATGTCGCGCACGTCGAACGGCTTGCGGCCATCGACCGGCACCACGCCATAAATCTCCTCCGCCGCAAACAGCGGTTCGCGCGGCGGATGCATGTTCAGGTTCGGCCGTGCCGGCGGCTTCAACGTCCCGACGATGCGCCGCGCGATGCCGATCGCATGGGCATCGTTCTGGGCATAGTGATCGGTCACGCCAGATTGCCGCGAATGCACGTCGGCGCCGCCGAGTTCCTCCGCGCTGACCACCTCGCCAGTCGCCGCCTTCACCAGCGGCGGGCCGCCGAGGAAGATGGTGCCCTGGTTGCGCACGATGATGCTCTCGTCCGACATCGCGGGGACATAGGCGCCGCCGGCCGTGCAGGAGCCCATGACGATCGCGATCTGCGGAATGCCTTGTGAGGACATCTGCGCCTGGTTGTAGAAGATGCGGCCGAAATGCCGCTCGTCCGGGAAGATCTCGTCCTGCAGCGGCAGAAACGCGCCGCCGGAATCCACCATGTAGACGCAAGGAAGATTGTTCTGTCGCGCGATGTCCTGCGCGCGCAGATGCTTCTTCACCGTCATCGGATAATATGTACCGCCCTTGATGGTGGCGTCGTTGGCGACGATCACGCATTCGCGGCCCGAGATGCGCCCGACCCCGGTGACGACGCTCGCCGAATGCACGTCACCGCCATAAAGGCCATAGGCCGCGAGCGGCGACAGCTCCAGGAAGGAGGTGCCGGGGTCGACCAGCAGGTCGACGCGCTGGCGCGCCAACATCTTGCCGCGCGAGGTGTGGCGGTTGCGCGAGGCCTCGCCGCCGCCGCCGGCGACCTGGCTCAGCTTCTCGCGCAAGTCCGCGACGAGCGCGCGCATGGCCTCGGAATTGCGCGCATAGTCTGATGAAGAAACATCGATGCTGGAATGGAGCGGCATGGTGATTCCAATGAGGTGAACGTTTAAGCCGTCTCGGCCATGAGCTCGCGGCCGATCAGCATGCGGCGAACCTCGGAAGTGCCGGCGCCGATTTCGTAGAGCTTGGCGTCGCGCCACAAACGTCCGACCGGAAATTCGCTGGTATAGCCGACGCCGCCGAGCGCCTGGATCGCCTCGCCCGCCATCCACGTCGCCTTCTCCGCGGAATAGAGGATCGCGGCGGCGGCATCCTTGCGCAAGCTGCGCGCGTGGTCGGCGCGGTCGCAGGCGCGCCCCACGGCATAGACATAGGCGCGCGTGGCCTGCCAGGTCGAATACATATCGGCGAGCTTGCCCTGCATCAGCTGGAAATCGCCGATCGGCTGGCCGAACTGCTTGCGCTCGTGCATGTAGGGAACCACCGCGTCCATGCAGGCCGCCATGATCCCGAGCGGGCCGCCCGAGAGCACCGCGCGCTCGTAATCCAGGCCGGACATTAGCACCTTGACGCCCTCGCCCACCTTGCCGAGCACGTTCTCCTCCGGCACCTCGCACTCGTCGAAGAACAGCGGATAGGTGTTGGAGCCGCGCATGCCGAGTTTGTCGAGATGCTGGCCGTGGGTGAAGCCCTTGAAGCCCTTCTCGATCAGGAAGGCGGTCATGCCGCGCGGGCCGGCGTCAGGATCGGTCTTGGCGTAAACCACCAGCACGTCGGCATCGCCGCCATTGGTGATCCACATCTTGGAGCCGTTGAGCACGTAGCGGTCGCCGCGCTTGTCGGCGCGCAGCTTCATCGAGACGACGTCGGAGCCGGCCCCGGGTTCGGACATCGCCAGCGCGCCGACATGCTCGCCCGAGATCAGCTTCGGCAGGTAGCGCTGGCGTTGCGCATCGTTGCCGTTGCGGCGGATCTGGTTGACGCACAGGTTTGAATGGGCGCCGTAGGACAGCCCGACCGCAGCCGAGCCGCGCGAAATCTCCTCCATGGCGACGATGTGGGCGAGATACCCCATGCTGGAGCCGCCATATTGCTCCGGGGCGGTCATGCCGAGCAGGCCAAGGTCGCCAAAGCGCTTCCAGAGGTCTGCCGGGAACAGGTTTGCCTTCTCGATCTCGGCGGCACGCGGGGTGATCTCCGCCTCCACGAAGGCGCGAAGCGTGTCGCGCAGCAGGCTAATGTCTTCGCCCAGATCGAAATCGATGCTCGGGATGTTCAAGGCGATTTCCTCCGTATTTTGGGGTCCGAACCTAGCGGGGTCCCGGGCCTCTTGCAGTCGAAAAGGTTGCATTTTCCGCCAAACTTGGCGAGGATTTTCCGGAGGGATTTCCGATGCCTTTTCAAGCCGCCACCGCGATCCCGCGCCGCGCCGTCACCCCCGCCGCCTTCGTCCGCGGCGTGGTGGCAGCTTATGAGCGATACGGCCGCGATCCCGCGGAGGCATTGAGCCGGGGCCAGGTGGCGCCGGACCTCGTCAATTCTCCGGACGGGCGGGTCACCGCCGCCCAGTTCGAGGCCCTGGCGGGCCATGCCATGCGCGAGCTCGACGACGAGGCGCTCGGCTGGTTCTCGCGGCGGCTGCCTTGGGGCACCTACGGCATGCTGTGCCGGGCCTCCATCACCGCGCCGACGCTCGAGGTCGCGCTCAGGCGCTGGTGCCGGCATCACCGTCTGGTCACCGAGGACGTGCTGCTCGACCTCGAGGTTGGCGAAGAGACCGCCGTCGTGTCGATCAGCGAGCTGCGCGATCTCGGGCCTTTCCGCGAGTTCTGCCTGGTCACCCTGTTCCGCTACGTGCTTGGCTTCTCCTGTTGGGCCGTCGATTCCAGGATCGCGCTCCGCGCAGCTGAATTCCCTTACCCCGAGCCCGGCCACGTCTCGGTCTACCCGACCATCTTTTGCCGGACCGTCCGCTTCGATGCAGACCGCTCGGCCATCGTCTTCGACAAGCACTATCTTTCGCTGCCGCTGACGCGTAGCGCGGCCGATCTCGACCAAATGCTCAAGGGCGCGTTGCGGCTGACCGTGCTTCCCTACCGGCGCGACCGGCTGCTGGTCGAGCGCGTGCGCCGCGTGCTTCGCCATGCGCGCGGACGCGCGCTCGGCGCCGAGGACGTCGCGCGCGAGCTGGCGCTGTCCACCCGCACGATGCATCGGCGCCTGCGCGAGGAGGCGACCTCGCTGCGCGATCTCAAGGAAGAGGCGAAGTTCGAGCTCGCCAAGCAGGAGCTGATGCGCGGCCGCACCCCGATCAAGCGGATTGCGGAGATCGCCGGCTTCCGCAACGAAAAGAGCTTTTCGCGCGCGTTCCGCAGCTGGACCGGCACAAGCCCGCGCGAATTTCGCGGCCGTTACCGGTGAGGCTCGAGCCAGCGCGACCTTGTGCGCCCGTCATGGACGGGAGGCGGCCCCCGAGATGGTTCCGGAGGCCGCAACATCTCTAAGCCGGTCCGGATTGCGACGTCAGTTCGAGTTGGTCTGCCCGCCCGGCCGAAGCTTACGCGATTGCGACCGCTTGGGCTGATAGGCCAATGCGTCATTCGGTGTCTTCGCTCCACCGCTCTGCGCGCACATGCCGCCGATGCCACCGGCTGCGGCCCGGCAGGCTTCCATCGTCGGATAGCCGCAGCCGTGAGCGGCCTGGGCACCGTTGGTGATGCAGTACTCCTCCGCCTGCGCGGCGGGCGCGGCGATCACGAAAAAGCCAGATGCAAACAGCGTCGCAGCGGATGCGACGAACGTCTTCGAAATCGATGCCATGGTGTCTTTCCTGCTTCAAGGGTCCCACACAAAGAGGCCTCGGCATGCCAACACGCTGAGGTTCGCACATTGCATCTAGGCCGCACCGGGGAACCGGCAATCACGACTCAGCGCATTGCAGGACTTCGCGTAACACATGTCACAGTTACGTTATTTACTCAGGCACTAAACTTCGGATTATCGATATCTCGATTGTCCGCCTGGGAGTGTTCGGATCCCCTATCCTGCCGCCGCAGCGACCTCCTGCAATGGCAGCGGCACGTCCTTTGCGACGCCCAGCACCGGGAAGCTCCGAACGTTCTTCACATTAGGCATCGCCGCGAAATGCAGGAGCTGCTGGCGCATGCTCTCGACGCTCGGCGCGACGCATTTCAGCAGATAGTCGGTGTCACCCGAGATCCGCCAGCACTGCTGGATGCGCGGGATCGCGGCGATCGAGCTCTCGAACGCCTCCAGCACGGGCTGAGCCTGGCTGCCGAGCTGGATCGAGACGAACGAGACAACCTCATAGCCGAGCCGCCGCTCGTCGATCACGGCCCGCACCGCCCGGATCACGCCACGGCTGAACAACGACTTCAGCCGCCGCAGGCAGTTCGGCGCGGACACGCCGACGCGCAGCGCAAGCTCGTTGTTGCGCACCCGCCCGTCCTGCTGCAGCTCGGATAAGATTTTCAGATCGACTCCGTCGAGCTGGTCACGCCCGGCCATACCCCACCTCGTCACGCTCCCGTCAGGCCCGCCAGCGAAGCACGCGGCGGAATCGATGCCAAGGCCCGGAAAAGGGATCCTGGCCGATTATGTCGCGCGGCCGACGTTACAGCTGAACACGACAGGGATTCAAATTGGTCGAGCGCTCGGCCTGACTTGTGTCATGGCGACGCCGGCGATCGCGAGCAGCCCACCGATGATCAACCTTGGGGTCATGCGGTCGCCAAGAAACAACACGCTCGAAATCAAGGCGAACACCGGAAGCAGCAGACCGAAGGGGGCGACGCGGTTCATGGAGCAACGGGCGATCAGCCAGAACCAAAGGCCGAACCCGACAATTCCTCCGATGAAAATCGTGTAGGCGAGTGCCAGCCAACCGCGTCCATCCGCCGTCACAAGGCTCGCCATTTGACCATGTTCAATGAGCAGCGACATCAACATGACCTGCGGCACCGTGAGCAGTGACGACCACCCCATCAACATTAACGGATCAAAAGGGCCATAGCGTTTCGTCAAGACGTTTGACACTGCGAATGCGAACGCCGCCCCGATCACAAGCAGGAGCGGAAGGATGTTTGCCGATGGGCCGGGCTCCGCGGCCAACACGACCACGCCGACGAATGCAAGGACCACTCCGGCAGACGTGGTGACAGACGGTCTCTCCGCGAGCAGCGGCCAGGCCAACAGGACGGTGAAGGGCGTGGCGAGTTGATATGCGACGGCCGACATGCTTCCCGAGCCGAGCCCAAGGCCAACATAGAACAGCCCGAAGTTCAGGCCGCCAAGGAAGAGCGAAATGGCTGCGACCGGGCCGACCTGCCCACGTGTGGGCCTCTTGACGAACGGAACAAGCAACAGCGCGATGGCCAGGAAGCGCAGTGCGAGGAAGAAGAGCGGCGGAAACTCCGTGACGCCCGCCTTGATCGCCACGAACTGGTAGCCCCAGAGCAAGGGAACGGCCACCGCGCAGATGATCTGGATGGCAGACATGGCACCCCTCCTTTAAAGACCGATCAGTCCAGATATTGGCGCGCCAATAGCGGAGCCACGCCATGGGTTATTCACTTGATGAAGCGATCGAGAAGAGCCTCGACGGTGGCTTGCGACGTGATCCGTGTCGGTGCCGTTTTGCCGACCACGCGCAGCCCCTCGACGAAACAGACGAGGATTCGGGCGGCACTTGAAGGGTCGACACCATCAGCCAACCTGCCCGCCGTCTCCGCGCGGGAAAGTGCATCCGCCACCCTTGCCTCCATGGCTTTCAAAAAGCTCGCGACGCGACGACCGACTTCAGCATCCTGGCCGGCCAGTTCCATGGCCGTGGCCACGAGCAGGCATCCGCGCCGGCCATTGGCGCCGCTCGTGCGGTCAACATAGCCCGCAAGGTAGGCCCGCAGGCCCTCGACCGGCTCGTTGTGGGGATCGAATTCGATATCCATTCGTGTCAGGGCATCGGCGATGTAGCGATCAAGCGCCCGCAGGAAGAGCGAGTGCTTGTCACCGAAGGCGGCGTAGAGGCTGCCACGCGAGAGTTTCGTCGCACGAAGAAGATCCGGGAGCGCCGTCGCGTGATAGCCGCGCGACCAGAATACACCCATGGCGCGTTCGACAGCGGCTTCCACGTCGAAGCTTCGGGGCCGGCCTCGGGGCAGCTGCGCTGGGGTTCGGGACCTCATTACTCATATATAGACCAATCGGTCTTTAAATCGCAAGGACCGCCCTGGGTCGGAAGCGGATATCGGCTGACGGGGTGCTATTTCTCTCGATAATGAGACCGGCTGCATGGTCGGTCGTCAGGCTGCGACCATGCCGATTACCGGAGCTGACGATCTCCCCCGCGTCAATACGACTGGGATTTCGGCCCTCAAGGCCTTTCATGCGTCGGCAGGTAGCGCCTGCGCAGCCCGCCCCTCAATGCGTCCAGGGCTCGCCGCGCCGGAACGAGAAATTGTCCGCATAGGCGACCGGGCGGCGGATCGACTCCTTCGGCTCGATAACCTGATAGGCGATGCCCTTGCGCTCGCAATAGGCGATCGCCTCTTCCTTGCTGTGGAAGCGCAGCGTGATCTGCTGCTTCATGTCGCCCGACGAGGTCCAGCCCATCAGCGGCTCGACCGAACGCGGCTGCTCCGGCTCGTAGTCGAGCTGCCATTCCTTTGTCTTGGACCGGCCGGATTGCATCGCGTTCTTGGCGGGCTTGAAAATGCGTGCGGTCATGGGTGGTCCGGGCCTCTTGGTCGATTCCGATGCGTCACGGTGGCAGTTGGTGGAAACCGCCGGCATAGTATAGAGACACCGTTCGGGAAATGTTCGGTTGATTCCGGCTCCCGGGGGTGCCCTGCCCATGGGTATAGTCATTATGCTGCACTGTGACAATTGCGTACCCGCCTTCCGCGCCGGGATCCCGGCCGGCGGCTCAACCTCACCGATCGCCGCGCTTCTGTCCTATCCGAGAGCTTTCGTCGCATGGCCTTCCTGAACATCAGTGCAACGCTACCCGACAAGGGGCGCGATCTCCGGCTCGACCTGTTTCGCGGCGTCGCGAACTGGGCGATCTTCCTCGACCACATCCCCGACAACGTCGTGAACTGGATCACGACGCGCAACTACGGCTTTTCCGACGCCGCCGACCTGTTCGTCTTCATCTCGGGCTACACGGCATCCTTCGTCTACGCGCGGATGATGCTGGAGCGCGGCTTCATCGTCGGCGCCACGCGGCTCACCAAGCGGGTCTGGCAGCTCTACGTCGCCCACATCATCCTGTTCGTGATCTACATCGCCTCGATCAGCTATCTCGCGCTGCGCTTCGGCGACTCCGAGATGATCAACGAATTCAACGTCGTCGGCCTGGTCGACAACGCCACCGAGACGCTGCGCCAGGGCCTGTTCCTGCGCTTCAAGCCGCTCAATCTCGACGTGCTGCCGCTCTACATCGTGCTGATGGGGCTGTTCCCGCCCGTGCTGTGGTTCATGCTGCGCAAGCCCGATTTGACGATGGTCCTGTCGATCGCGCTGTGGCTCGCCGCGCGCCAATTCGGCTGGAATCTGACCGCCTATCCGGCCGGCCAGTGGTACTTCAACCCGTATTGCTGGCAGGTGCTGTTCGTGTTCGGCGCCTGGTGCGCGCTGGGCGGTGCACGCCGTTCGATGGCGCTGATCAACGCGCCGATCACGCTCTGGCTGTGCCTCGGCTATCTGCTGTTCGCGCTGATCATGACGATGGCCGGCCGCTTCCCCACCTTCGGCGGCATGTTCCCGGAATGGCTGTTCTCGGCCTTCAACCCGAATGACAAGACCAACCTTGCACCGTACCGCTTCCTCCATTTCGTGGTGATAGTGATCCTGGTGATTCGCTTCGTGCCGAAGGAGTGGCCGGGGCTGGAGTGGAAGGTGTTCGATCCCTTGATCGTCTGCGGCCAGCAGTCGCTCGCCGTGTTCTGCGTCGGCGTCTTCCTGTCCTTCGTCGGGCATTTCGAGCTGTCGATGAGCTCGGGCTCGCTGCTGGCGCAAATCTTCGTCAGCGTCGCCGGCATCGCGATCATGACGACGGTGGCCTATTACATCTCGTGGTCGAAGAAGCAGGACAAGCCGCTGAAGCCGCCGCCGCCGAAACCGGGGGCAGCCGCACCAAAGGCGGCCTGAGCGGTCGATTTCTGCTCCTCGAGGCGCGTCACGGTTGCTCCGCTCGTGAGCCCGGATCGAATTGACATGGGTCAACAGAGGTGGCGCGGGCGGCGCATAGTGTCGCCGCGACATGCGCCGCCGCACCGACCTCGGCGGCCTCCCCTCGCACAAGGCCCAGACACATGCCCACTCATTTCCACGCCGTGATATGGATCGACCATTCGCAGGCCAGGATTTTTCATCTCGGCCTCAGCGGCTCGGACGAAATCACGCTGCATCCGCATCTGGCGACACGCCATCTTCATCACAAGGCCAATGCGATCGGCAGCGGCCATGCCGCCCCCGACAAGGCGTTCTACGCTGAGGTGACCAAAGCCCTCGCCGACGCCGGCGAGATCCTCATCATCGGCCCGGCGAGCGCGAAGACGGAGCTTGCCAGCCACATTCGCGCGAGCTCACCCGATCTGGCCAAGCGGATTGTCGCGGTGGAAGCGGCCGATCATCCCTCGGACGCCGAGATCGTCGCCTATGCGAAGCGTCACTTCAAACTGCCGCTGCCGCGCGTGCAGACACCGGGCTCGGCAGCAGGCGAGCGGCATTCGGGTTAGGACCGCACGGCCTCAACAACGACCCGGGGCGCGATGATGGTTCATCCCAATCTCACCGCGCTTCATGCCGCCTCTTCGTCGTCGAACTCGGTGAATTTCCTGTAGATCCAGTCGCGGCCATCGTGCCGGCGCCAGACCTTGCCGACCACGAACTGCCCATTGATGGAGCGGCGCGGCACGATCACTGTCCAGAGGTGCCAGATCTCGGTCCAGCTCGACTGCGGACCGACGGCCTTGAGGTTGCGATCAAGAGACATGGGCAGAACTCGCTGGCGCAGAATCAACCGACTCGCGCCGCGACGAACCATGATCTGTTGTCGCACAGATTGAAGAAGCCGATCGCGAGCCTGGCCCGATCTGATAGCAGCCGCCAAAACGGCCGCAACAACCGCTCGCCTTTAACCTAACCGATCAACCTTACTTCTTGGGATGGATCCGCGTTGTCGGTTGAAAGCCTGCGCGGGGTTTTCTAGAATGCACGCGATTTGAGAACGAGCGCGCTGTTTCGGCGCATGGTGATTTTCGAACCGACCTCGAACTTTGCAAGCAATCTGACGTTTGAAAAACAATTGGTTTGCGGGGGACAACAATAATGAATCTGCAATGTGCACGTCTGCGCCTCGCGGTACGAATAACGCCGCCCGCGCCAGTCGTAAGGACGCCGTCACAAGAGCCGCCGCAAGCCGCCAACGACAACCACGCCGTCTGGTCATACATCCCGTTTCCACCGGGCTGGCACGCGTCGAGCTGACTGGTCCGGGCTATAGTGCAACGCTACGCAAGCGGAACATCATGGCTGGGCAGCGTCAGCTCGAACATGCGCGCTGAAACCCCAGCACACAAACGCCTGTGGCGAATCCTGAAGGTTCGACGCAGCTGTGCCGGTACGCAATCTACGGGACAGGCGTGGTCGGATTGGATGTTGGGGTGGCCCTGCGCTCTCGCCTGAACCGCCTGGCGCATCGCCGTCTGGGTGCTGTGTCGAAGACCAGCATCTCCGAGGATCAGGATCCAAGCTCGGGACTGGTCGGGGCAGCTGGATTCGAACCAACGACCTGCAGTACCCAAAACTGCCGCGCTACCAGGCTGCGCTATACCCCGAATGTCCGGCGAGCCCCGTCGATACACGCTTCCAGAGGCGCCAGCAAGCTTTCCAAGCCCCAGCGAGGCTCCAAAGCCGCCAACCAGGCCAGCGCCCCCGCCTCGCCTATTTGCTGCTGAACAAGGGGTGGCCGACGCGGTCACCCGGGCGGATGCCGTACTTCTGCGCCGTTCCCGCCACCACCTCCAGCACGGCCCGGGCGGGGCCGCGGGACGAGATGATCTTCGTCGACAGCGGCTCGGTATTCTCGGCGATGCGCAGGATGCGGCCATCGGCGCGGATGAAGATCATGTCGAGCGAAACATAAGTGTTCTTCATCCACATCGAGATTTCCTGCTCGGGATTGAAGTCGAACAGCATGCCTTTGCCGTCCGGCAGCTCCTTGCGATACATCAGGCCGGTCTGCTTCTCTTCCTCGGTCGTTGCCATTTCCACCGAGAACACCTGCACACCGTTCTTGGTGACGATCTCGAGCGGTTGGAAGCTGGCGGCTTCGGCGGGCGCGCTGGCGATGGCAGAGACTGCGGTGACGAGGATGGCGGCAAGCCAGCCCTTCGCAACGGACCAGACAGCCTTTCGGTCAAAACTCATGGGGACTCTCGAGGCGTGGGACTTCGCCAGTCCTTACGCGGCGGCCGCCGGAAAGAAAAGAGGCGCGCCGGCCAGCCGGCACGCCTCTGCTCACGATTGCGGGAATTGGTGCCTTCAGTGCGACTGCAATCCCGGCGATCCGGTCTCGGGATGGATCTCGGCGGCCATCATGCCCTTGGAGCCGGGCCCGAAGCGGACGAGCACATACTGGCCCGGCCTGAGCTCGGTCATGCCGAAGCGGCGCAGCGTCTCCATGTGCACGAAAATGTCGGGCGTTCCCTCGCCGCAGGTCAGGAAGCCGAAGCCGCGCAGCCGGTTGAACCATTTGACCTGGGCCCGTTCCAGCCCGCTGGTCGGGGTGACCGTGACATGGGTGCGCGGCGGCAGCATCTGCGCCGGATGGATCGCGGTCGACTCATCCATCGAGACCACGCAGAAGGCCTGGTATCCCTTGGCGCGCTGGATGCACTCGACGACGATGCGGGCGCCTTCATAAGCGGTCTGGAAGCCGTCGCGCCTAAGCACGGTAACGTGCAGGAGGACGTCCGGCCAACCGTTGTCGGGAACGATGAAGCCGTAGCCTTTGGAAGCGTCGAACCATTTGATGACGCCATGGACCTCGACGAGATTGGCGCCAGTCTCGCCAAGCCCGCTGAAGGGACTGAGGGCGCTGTCGCGGCCGGCACCGACGTGCTCGCCCGGGGTCATTCGCCCGGGCGATACTCCCTGCCCGGGTACCCCGAGCTTCTTGGACTCAAATCCGTCCGACGACCCCATAACCCCGGACCCCACACTGCCATGCAACCCGCCCCATCGGCGGCGCTCGAATCACGCGTCTTAAGAGAATGTTCTCAATTGGACGCGACGCGAATCTTTCGACTCAAAAGATAACACTCCCGGTTGCGAGGCATAGACAAAAAAGAGATTCGCCGGAACCTATGAACAGCTTGCACAGCCGCGAATCAAACTGATGCCTCAATTACCGACAAAGGGCCCGAGCGCTTCGCCGATGTCGTGGCGGATCACGAGGTCGGCGATGTCGTCCTGATCGGTCGGCTCGCGATTGATGATCACCAGGCGTGCACCGGCGCGCTTGGCCATCATCGGAAAGCCCGCCGCAGGCCAGACCACGAGCGAGGAACCGATCGCGATGAAGAGGTCGCAGGCTTGAGACAGCGCGGTGGCGCGCTGCATTTCGTCGTCCGGCATCATCTGGCCGAACGAGATCGTGGCGGTCTTCACCGGCTCGTCGCACGCTGTGCAGTTCGGCGCTGCGCCGTCGCGCTCGAAACGGTGCTTCACCCAGTCGAGCGGATAGGCCTGCCCACATCCGATGCAGCGCGCATAAGTTGTATTTCCGTGAAGTTCAATTACGTGCTCGGCTGCGAATCCCGAGGCCTGGTGCAGATTGTCGATGTTCTGGGTGATGACGGCGGGAACCTTGCCGGCGCGGTAGAGCGAAGCCAGCGCGCGGTGGCCGCGGCCGGGCTTCGCCGCGGCAAACACCTCCTCCATCGCGAAGCGGCGGCGCCAGGATTCGTCGCGCGCATCCTGGCTCGCCACGAACTCGTCGAAGGGGATCGGACGATGACGCGTCCAGAGTCCGCCGGGCGAGCGGAAGTCGGGAATGCCGCACTCCGTCGAGATGCCGGCGCCGGTGAACGGCACGATGGCCTTGGCCTCGGCGATCATCTCGCCGAGCCGCTCGACGCCGCTCTGAAGATCCGATGCGATCAATCGCGCCTCCCGACTCGTTCTGCCTGACACCGACATGCACAAACGGCAAGATCGCTGACGCTCTTATCAAGCGCAAACGCAATGCGCTCGGCAATTTTTTCCGCTCTTCGCTTATCACAATCCTGCAATGCCTCCTCCCCATTGACGCCCCAATCAGGAGCGCCAATGGATGTGTTGACGCGACTCAAAGTGATTGCGGCGGCAGTGCTTGAGTTCAGGTGTGCACATACTCAGGTGTAGAGGGGATTTGACATGACCGAGGACGAAGAACGCAAAGTTCGTGAGCGCGATGAGATCGCCGCCCGTGTCGCCGCCTTCCGTGCCACGCAGGAAAAGTTCAAGCGCGAGCGCGAAGAATACTTCGTGTCGACGCTGGAGAACGCCCGCAAGGTCGAGCGCCCATCGCTCTGGCCGTAACAATCATCGCGACAGCAAACGCGAAGACGTGAAAAACGCCCGGAGCATCGCTCCGGGCTTTTCGCTATTGGCGACTACCAATGCCGCCAGTGGTGATGGTGGTGGCGGTAATACGGCCCACCGCCGTAATAGGCGTAGGGACCCGGTCCGTAATAATAGCTCGGGCCGCCGTAATAGCCGTAGCCCGGACCGTAATAGGGACGGGATGCCGCGACGGCGCCCGCGGTGATCGCGCCGGCGGCAAGGCCGAACGCAAGTCCCGGACCGATGCCGCGCCCGCGCGCCTCGGCCGGCACAGGCGCCGCGACTGCGGTTACGCCAACCGCCGCGACGGTGGCCAGAACTGCCAATGTCTTCTTCATGCTCTTCTCCTTCGCGTGTCACGAAGATAACGGCGAGCGCCTGCGATGGTTGCGCAACGGACGGGAACCGGCGCGGTCAAAAAAGATCGACGCGGCGGGAACGAAAGCGCCGGACGCGGATTGATGTTCCAAGTGCGGGAGCCTTCGCCATCCGGGTTGAGGCAACAGCACGAAGAACCCCGTCAGCATCTCCGCGATGTTGGCGGGGTTTTCAGTTTCACGGGAGCAGATGGCAGCAGAGCGCGATTGCTGCCAGCGGGGCAGACGATCGAGGAGAAGAGTTTGCCATTATCCGCTTTGCTCGCCCGTATCCGCAGGCTGGTTCCCAGGTCCGACGATCGGCATTACGACGAGATCGTCCGCGGCTTCGGTGTCGGCACGCTGCGCCCGCCGCCGACGCCCATGAGCGACCGCGAACTGGCCCAGGCGATCGCCGAGTTCCTGAAGGAGCAGCCCTCGAGCGAATCCGTCGCGACGCTCGGGCGCCGGCTCGACCCCTCCTCTCCGCTCTGAGCAGCGCTCGCCGGGCCGCGGAACATGCGCTCGCCGCGCACGTTGACCGGGCCCTACGACGAGGAGATGCGACATGCCTGTTTGGCTCGAAGTTCTGGTGAACCTGTCCGGCTATGCGGGCTTCGTTGCGCTGGCGACCCGCGGCGCCGGCTGCCCGGACACCGCGGCTGACGATCCGATCTGCAGCGGCAAGCGTTAATTGGCGTGCGCCGGCTGACCAGCCGTGCGCACCAGCCGGTCGGCCTTGACCGCAACGCGCGTGTCCTCGACCTGCGGCCGCAGCGAGAAGCTGATCAAAACGAAAGCGAGACAGAACAGCGTGCCGACGATGGCGACGCGCCGGTAAGTCTGCCGGTCGCCCTGGTAAAAGGACGGCTCTGAAAAAGGCGTCTCTGAAAAAGGTGTCATGGCAAATTGCTTCTTGGCAAAGTCGTTCTTGCTTGTCCTTGCCAGACACCTACGCCAACCCGCCGCAAGCGCAACGCGATTGGGCTTTTAACCTAACCGAATAGGGTTATCGGCATCCCCGCAAGCAATCGTTAGGCAGACCGAGGCGGCGCCCCTGCAGCAAGGAGCGTCGAACGACCGACCGGCTTTGTTCCAGCTTCGACTCCATTTCGTTCTCGAAGAACGAATCGGAATCGCAGAAATGCGCACAGGACGTTTCCTAACAAAAGGTGCACAGCCACCCGATCGCATCGCATCACATCGCTCGACATCGATCCAGGCGCGGCACATGTGGCTCCTCACTCACTCCTTGCGGAGAGGATGCGAACAGATCGCGCCAAGCATCACGCCGTTTCGTTCTGATGCGCACGGCCGCGTCGCCGGCAAGCGCTACACGTTCTGCATCCGACTCCATTTCGTTCTCGAAGAACGAATCGGAGTCGGGAAATAAGCGCGGAGCGATTCCTAACGATCGATGAAGACGCGCGTCCCACACTTTCGACGCCGCGTCGGCAAACTCCTCGGCGGCCAATCAGGCGCGAGCCGTCAGAACGACATCGCGCTTGCGCGTTGCCGGGTGTCGCCGGCTGAGATCGGCCGGCCGCTTCGGCTTGTCCTTCGAGAAGCATTCGAGGATCTGGATGCGCAGCTCTTCTGCGGCGGGGCCCTCGACCTTCCTGAGCTCGTTCCAGAGTCTGATCACCTCGCGCTGTTTGTCCACGGTCATGGGCCACCTCCAAATCGTCCATCAAGGCGGCTTACACTAGAACAAAATGAGAACAAAAGTCCAGCCCGTCGAGGGACACTTCGATGAGGATGTCGCGTTGAACCTTTCCGGCGCGCCAAAGACCCATAGGAGCTGGGGATTTCAGCGCCCAGTTTCACGGCAGCGCCGCGTGACGAACATATTCCGTCATCGCGGCGCTGTTGCTTTTTAGGATTTCAACTTTAAGTTACGCGCATGGCTGACGGCCAGGCGCTGAAATCCCGGCGCCGTCAGCCCGAAGAGCCTCGCGCGAAAGCGCGGGGCTTTTCTTCTCTTTTGAGAGCCGGTGAATTTGGCCGAGGCGCGCCGATTGCGGCGCCCCGAAAGCGGCACCGCCCCTCGCACTGACCGGGGAAAATTGTTGCAGCCGTTCGGCTTCAAGAACCCCGCACCGCGAGATACGTCATCGAAGGCGCGGATTGTCTGCAAACCCCGTGAGAACGAAATCCCGATGGATTTCGCTCTCCCGGCTTGGGGAAAACTGCACAGCGCACCGGCAGAGCGACGGGCGCGCTTGACTGATCGTCGTGGCGATCTCCGGCATCGTCGCCGCCGGGCACCACCTTGTCGTCAGCCATTGATCGCTGCGCTGTCTGGCGACAGCCGCAACGACATTGCCGGCGCCTTAGACGGCGTCCTTGGCGACCTTCAGCGGCGAGGCCTTGACGGACTTGCTCGCGGGCTTCGCGGCGAACTGCATCGGCTCCTTGGTGAAGGGATTGACGCCCATGCGGGCCTCGGTCGCGGGCTTGTTCACCACCGACATCTTCACGAAGCCCGGAATGACGAACTCGCCGGACTCGTTGAGCTCCTTGTAGCCGACCGTCGCCATGTACTCGATCACCGACTTCACGTCGTTCTTCGAAAGCTGCGTGCCCTCGGCGATCGCATCGATCAACTGGGTCTTCGTCATCTTCGCCATGTTCTGAATTCCTTTGAATGGGGTGCGCGCGTAAACTCTGCTGTGGACGCGGATGGACCCGCGGAGGCGCGCTTCTGATTCATGCCAGAGGTCATGAAGTGACCGGGCTTAGAGCCCATCGAAGCTGAAAACGCAAGCAGGGCTTCGGCGGAGTTCCCGACTTCCTGAAATATCCAGCCGCTTGTGTTGAACCATCTGCCGGCTGGCGCGTCTCATTGTCGAAGTCCCCAAGCTTCACCCCGTCAGAGAGCCCCGCTTCCCCCAGGCGGGGTTTTCGCCTTTTGATTCCTCGCAGAGCGCCGCGGCTGCTATATGGTCCGGCGTTTCTCGCGAGGGGTTCATGAAGGTTGCCATTGTCATCGCCGGGTTGATTGTCGTCGCCGCTGCCGCCGTGATGGCGATCCGGCCGGACCTCCTGAAGCCTGCGTCCCTGGCACATGTGAAGAAGTCCGACATTTTCGGCTTCGCCCCCGGCATGACTTTCGAGGAGACCGACAGGCTCGTCAGTCAACGTCGTTACCGCTGCCGCCAGGGCGGGGGTTCGTTCATCCTCGAATGCGACATCAATGGCGCCAAGGTCACGATCACCAGCGACGACGCGGATCCCAAGCATCCCATCCGGCGCGTCACTGCGGAGTTGAATAGTCCGGCACCGCAAGACGCTGCGGTCAGATCGCTCTCGGAGCAGTTCAACTCCGAGCCCGTCAAGGACGCCCGCGAGGGATGGACATGGATCGTCGGCCGCGGGTTCAAGCTGACCTATGACGGCATCGCCTTGCAGCTCACCGACGAGGCCACGGACGCGCGGCCTCGGAAGGAAGAAGCAAAGCGCTAGGCCGGAGCCGCGCGACCGCGGCGGCGCCAGCGTGCAGCGCTTTTCCCGAGGACATGCGCACACGACGAGCGCGCGACGATCATTCATCCTGATCTCGTCGCGCCTTCGGCACGTCACGCGTCGAGAAACATGTGGCCGGCCTCGTTTGTTGAGACTTCGGTAACCTAACGCAGCCACTCTCCTCACCAGGTATTGTTGCGTTGGAGTACCCGCCGTGCTGGATTTTGACGAGCTGCGTGAACTCGCGGCAGACGTTCGCGTGTTTATCGACCTCGCCGACGACAAGGCCGAAGCGGTCAAGGCCGTCATCGCGGCCTACGACGTGGTCCTGGCCATCTTCCCGTCGCAGGAAGGCATGGGCTGAACTTCCTCCGAATGAGTGGACACCTGTAGTAGGCTCGTTGAGCCTGGAGGTG
>NZ_LSIC01000222.1 GCF_001556045.1 Bradyrhizobium sp. CCH5-F6 | reverse complement strand
TTTCAGGCAAACGCCGCTAAATCATCCGGCTGAGACAGCTTGACTGTTCAGATAAGTCGCCGAGCTCAGTGCCGCATTCGGCTGCGCCTCGCTCGGAATCGTGCCGACCGTGCGTCATGCCGACTATATCGGCTCCTGGCTGGAGGTGTTGAGCGAGGACAATCGGGCCATCGTGCGTGCGGCGTCGCAGGCGAGCAAGGCCGCGGATTATCTGCTCGGCTTCGTCGGCGATTTCGTGTCAGCAGCAGCCGCGGAAGTGAGGGTGGGTGACCACGAAGCCGCGTGACGTCGACCATCCTTCCGGGAGGCCTTCGCGAGAGTGAGAGGAGCGCTGGTTTTTCGCGACGGGTTGGAAGCTGAGAGAGAGCCTCCCGGCGGCCCGTCGTGGAGAGTGCAAATGACGAAAGTCCAGAAGATCACGCTGTCGCCTTCGCGCGACATTCCCTTCAACAAGCTGGTCCTGAGCCAGGCCAACGTGCGGCGGGTGAAGGCCGGAATCTCGATCGAGCAACTCGCCGAGAGCATCGCGCGGCGCACCCTGCTACAGAGCTTGAGCGTTCGAGCGGTCCTTGACGGTGAGGGCAACGAGACCGGTATGTTCGAGGTGCCTGCCGGCGGCAGGCGTTATCGCGCCCTGGAGCTTCTGGTGAAGCAGAAGCGCATGGCGAAGACGCAGGCCGTGCCTTGCGTCGTACGTGAGGGCGGCATCCCGGAGGATGACTCGCTCGCTGAGAATGACGAACGGGTCGGCCTGCATCCACTGGACCAGTTCCGGGCGTTCAAGACTCTGAGCGATGCTGGCCTCAGCGAGGAAGACATCGCGGCACGCCATTTCGTGACACCGGCAATCGTCAAGCAACGGCTCCGGCTCGCGTCGGTGTCGCCGAAGCTGCACGAGGTCTATGCCGAGGACGGCATGACGCTCGAACAGCTCATGGCGTTCTCCGTCACGGGCGATCAGGCACGCCAGGAGCAGGTCTGGGATAATGCGTGTCGCTCAAGCCATGATGAGCCGTACCAAATCCGGCGAGCGTTGACGGAAAATACTGTCCGTGCCTCCGATCGTCGTGCCCGCTTCGTTGGCGTTGACGCTTACGAGCAGGCCGGCGGCGCCGTCGAGCGTGACCTCTTTCAGCACGATGACGGCGGTTGGTTCCAGGATGTCGCCTTGCTCGATCGTCTTGCAATCGAAAAGCTCACCGCCCAGGCCGAGACGGTCGCCAAAGAAGACTGGAAGTGGATCACGGTCGCCGTGGACTTCCCGTTCGGCCATGCCACGGGTCTTCGAGAACTCGACGGTAGACCTGCCGATCTCACCGCGGAGGAGCAGGCGACCGTCGACGCCCTCAACGCCGAACATGCCAAGCTGGAGTCCGACTACCAGGACGCAGACGAACTGCCGGACGACGTCGATCAGCGCCTTGGCGAAATCGAAGCTGCCCTGATGGTGTTCGAAGAGCGCTCGATCATCTATGATCCCGTCGACATCTCCCGCGCCGGCGTCTTCGTCAGCATTGATTCCGAAGGGCGGCTCCTGGTGGACCGGGGTTATGTTCGCCCTGAGGATGAAGCGCCGCGGGAAGATCCGGCTGTGGGGCAGGGCGCCGATACATCGTCGAGCGACGGCCAAGGGTCTGGTGGTCCCGGAGTGCAGCGGACGGCTATCTCGGTTGCTGGCGGTGCCGCTGATACCGAGGATGATGACGACGATGCCGCGCGACCGCTGCCAGATCGTCTCATCATCGAGCTGACGGCGCATCGGACGCTGGCATTGCGCGATGCGCTTGCGGAAAACCCCGCGATCGCCTTCCAGGCGGTGCTGCACAACTTCGCCCTGACTGCCTTCTACCGCTTCGCCAGCTCCGGGAGCTCTCTCGAGATCGGACTGCGTACGCCAACGTTTCCTGCTCAGGCTCCCGGTTTGAGGGACAGCGCGTCCGCGAAAGCCGTCGAGGCGCGGCATGAGACCTGGAAAGCCCGACTGCCCAAGGACGAGAAGGACCTTTGGGATGCACTCACGGCGTTGGACGGCACGGCCCAGGCGTCGCTATTCGCCCACTGTGCGTCGTTTGCCGTGAACGCTGTGTATGAGCCGGCCAACCGCTATAATGAAGGCCGGGTATCCGCGCACGGAGTCCGCACTCGGCTCGACCAGGCCGACGTGCTGGCGCGGGCTGTCGGTCTCGACATGGTCCATGCCGGTTGGAAGCCCACGGTCGACAACTATCTCGGCCGTGTCACCAAGCCACGCATCCTCGAGGCGGTTCGGGAAGCGAAGGGCGAGCCGTCGGCTCAGCTCATCGACCATCTGAAGAAGGGCGAGATGGCCAAGGAGGCCGAGCGTCTTCTCGACGGTTCCGGTTGGCTGCCGGAGCCCTTGCGCCTGGTCGATGTTGCATCGCAGCCGGCCGAGCCGGAGGGGCAAGCGGGAGCGTTGCCCGAATTTCTCTCCGATGACGAGGAGCGGGAGCCTGCGGCCGACGAAGACCGGCCGCAACAACTGGACGCTGCCGAATAGCGTCCGGTCTGGGGACGGCGGTAGTCGTCCTGCGTTCAAGACAGTGCATGGGGATCGGCGCGCGGCGCCGGTCCCCATTTTTGTTGGCGAGACCGAAGAGGAAGAGTGGGGCCGGGAAGGGTTTGGGTCGCCGCGGTCGTGAGAGCGCCGGGCGGTTCAGCCCATTCCCGCTCTCCGAAAGCAATCCCCATGACCGAGTCTTTCCTCGGCGCCGCAAGTGGCGCGCCGCTCTCGATGCGTGCCACCGCGGCTGTCACCTCCGCCGTTGTCAGGGCGGCGCGGCACATCATCATCGATCTCGAGCGCGGCCGCCGCATCGATGCGGCTGGCTTGCGCCAGGCCATGGAGGCGGCGTTTGGCGCCTCCGACGCAAGTGGCGCGTGGAATTGGAAGACGGCCTATGGCGCCTGCGAGGCCGCCACCGTCCTGTTCCTGCGACGGTATGGCACCGCCATGCGTACCAAGGCGGCTTCGCCTGCCGCCATGCTGCCGATGCTGACCAGGATTACGAATCTCCTTCCGACCCACACGCGCAGGTCCGAGGAAAGTGAAGCGTTCCAGCAGTTCTCGACACCCGTCGGGCTGGCATTCGTGGCCAGCGTCGCTGCAGCGACCACTCCTGGCGACGTCGTTCTGGAACCGTCCGCTGGCACCGGCCTTCTCGCCATCTTCGCTGAACTGGCTGGCACCTCCTTGGTGCTAAACGAGCTGGCTGACGGCCGCGCCGGCATGCTTCGTCAGCTCTTTGCCGGCGTTGCCACGACCCAGTTTGATGCTGCCCAAATCGATGATCATCTCGATGCCGGCATCGTGCCGAGCGTCGTGCTGATGAACCCGCCATTCTCGGTCGCGATTCATGTCGAGCAAAAGGTGGCGGATGCAGCTTTACGACACATTGCCTCGGCCCTCGCACGCCTTGGCGAAGGTGGGCGGCTGGTGGTTATCACGGGCGCGAACCTCGCGCCGCACAACCAGGTGTGGGCAGAGTCCTTCAGGCGGTTGCAAGAACGCGGGCGGGTCGTGTTCTCGGCGGCGATCGACGGCGCCGTCTATGCCAAGCACGGCACGACCATCGACACCCGCCTGACAGTCATCGACAAGGTACCGGCCGACGACGTCGCGTCTTTCCCGCCATCCCCTGGCATTGCACCTGACCTGCCGACTCTGCTCGCCTGGGTCATAAATCGCGTGCCGCCGCGCCGCCCACTTGCCGGCAAACCGACCGCTGTAGTGCCGGCAATTGCCAGCTCACGAACCGTCCACGCCCATGTTAGCCAGCCTCTGCCGGCGGCCGCGCCGGCGATCGTCGTGGCGACTGAAGTCGCCTACGAGCGGCTGGATTGGACGCCCACGAATGCCAGCCAGATCAGCGACGCGCTTTATGAAAGCTATGCGCTGCAGTCGATTCGCATCCCACGCGCGCAGACGCATCCGACCAAGCTCGTGCAGTCGGCTGCGATGGCATCAGTCGCCCCGCCGAAGCCGTCCTATCTGCCGCACCTGCCAGCCAATGTTGTAGCTGGCGGCATCCTGTCGGATGCGCAGCTCGAGAGCATCATTTATGCCGGCGAGGCGCACTCGGAGCTTCTGAACGGATCGTGGACGGTCGATGCGACCTTTGACGTCGTGGCGGCAGCGCGTGACGACGCGGAAAATGCCGTTCGGTTTCGTCGGGGTTGGTTCCTGGGTGATGGGACCGGGGCTGGCAAGGGGCGGCAGGTTGCCGGCATCCTGCTGGACAATTGGTCGAAGGGGCGGCGCCGTGCGGTCTGGATCAGCAAATCCGACAAGCTGATCGAGGATGCGCAGCGCGATTGGTCGGCGCTTGGCATGGAGCGACTGCTTGTTACGCCGCTTTCGCGTTACCGGCAGGGTGCGCCCATCAGGCTCGCGCAAGGCGTCCTATTTGCCACCTACGCTACGCTGCGCACCGACGAGCGCGGAGAAAAGCTTTCACGCGTCCGGCAGATCGTTGAATGGTTGGGCTCCGACTTCGACGGAGTGATCGTCTTCGACGAGAGCCACGCCATGCAAAACGCGGTTGGCGGCAAGGGCGAGCGGGGTGACCAGGCAGCCTCTCAGCAGGGGCGCGCCGGCCTGCGGCTCCAGCACGCCCTGCCGAATGCCCGTGTGGTCTACGTCTCGGCGACGGGTGCCACGACGGTGCATAACCTGGCCTATGCGCAAAGGTTGGGATTGTGGGGCGGCGACGACTTTCCCTTCGCCACCCGGGCCGAATTCGTCGAGGCGATCGAGGAGGGCGGTGTTGCTGCAATGGAGGTGTTGGCGCGCGACCTCAAGGCGCTCGGCCTCTACGCTGCGCGGTCCCTGTCCTACGAGGGCATCGAATACGAGCTCGTCGAGCATCAGCTGACGCCTGAACAGGTTCGCATCTACGACGCTTACGCCGGCGCATTCGGGATCATTCACAACAATCTCGATGCGGCCATGCGGGCGGCCAACATCACGGGCTTGACGGGGACACTGAACGGACAGGCAAAGTCCGCGGCACGATCCGCGTTCGAGAGCGCCAAGCAGCGCTTCTTCGGTCACCTGCTGACCTCGATGAAGACGCCGTCGCTGATCCGCTCAATCGAGCGCGATCTTGACGCAGGACACGCCGCCGTCATCCAGATCGTTTCAACCGGCGAGGCATTGATGCAGCGCCGATTGGCCGAGATCCCGACCGAGGAATGGGGTGACGTCCAAGTCGACATCACGCCGCGCGAGTACGTTCTCGATTACCTCGCCCATTCCTTCCCGGTCCAACTCTACGAGCCCTTCACCGATTCGGAGGGCAACCTCTGTTCCCGTCCCGTCTACCGCGATGGCCAGCCAGTCGAAAGTAG
Organism: Bradyrhizobium sp. CCH5-F6; assembly: GCF_001556045.1. GTDB lineage: Bacteria > Pseudomonadota > Alphaproteobacteria > Rhizobiales > Xanthobacteraceae > Bradyrhizobium. The sequence goes on along the minus strand of NZ_LSIC01000222.1, from coordinate 5,250 downwards.
GGAGGCCGTCGCGCGCCGAGACCGCCTCATCGAAAAGCTGGCGTCGTTGTCGCCGGTGCCGGGCGCCTTGGATCAGATCGTCCAGCGATTTGGTACCGACGTGGTCGCTGAGGTCACTGGCCGCTCCCGCCGTATCATCAGAAAGGGCAGCCGCCTCGTCGTCGAGAATCGCGCAGCGTCGGCAAACCTCGCCGAGACCGCGGCGTTCATGGATGACGCCAAGCAGATCCTTGTCTTCAGCGACGCCGGCGGCACCGGACGTTCGTACCATGCCGAACTGTCGGCAAGGAACCGTCGTTTGCGGGTTCATTATCTTCTCGAACCCGGCTGGAAGGCCGACGCCGCCATCCAGGGGCTCGGCCGCACCAACCGGACCAACCAGGCACAGCCGCCGCTGTTTCGGCCGATCGCAACGGACGTGAAGGCGGAGAAGCGCTTCCTCTCCACGATCGCTCGCCGGCTGGATACGCTGGGCGCCATCACCCGTGGTCAGCGGCAGACCGGAGGGCAGGGCCTATTCCGGCCCGAGGATAACCTCGAAAGCCAGTATGGCCGTGACGCGTTGCGCCAGCTCTACATGCTTCTTGCGCGGGGCAAGGTCGAGGACTGCTCGCTTGAGCTCTTCGAAGGCGCCACGGGTCTGAAGCTGGTTGATACCAATGGGCTGAAGGATGAGCTTCCGCCCATCACGACCTTCCTCAACAGGTTGCTCGCCCTCACCATCGAGCTGCAGAACGTCCTCTTCACGGCGTTCGAGCAGCTGCTGACCGCCCGTATCGAAGGCGCCATCACGTCCGGCACCTACGATATCGGGCTGGAAACGCTCTGCGCCGAAAGCTTTGTGGTCACCGACCGTCGCGCGATTTACGTTCATCCGGCGACGGGCGCCGAGACAAAGCTTCTCACGATTACCCAGCGCGAGCGCAATCGTCCCTTGAGCCTTGAGGACGCGCTGGGCCGTCTCGGGGATCATCGTGCCGTCCTGCTGCTCAACGAGCGCTCGGGCCGGCCCGCTCTGCAGATCCCTGCGCCGAGCGTCATGCTCGATGACGGCGAGATCGAGGCTCGTGTTCGCCTGATCCGCCCGATGGAGCAGCACTGCATTCCCCTGAAGATGATGGCGGAAAGCCATTGGCTCGAAGCCGAACGCGAGCGCTTCTCTGCCGCGTGGCTGGCGGAACTAGCAGTCATTCCAGAGTTCTCGGAAAGTACAATCCATATCGTGGCGGGCCTGCTGTTGCCGATCTGGAAGCGGCTTCCGAACGAGTCAACGCGGGTCTACTGCCTTCAGACCGACGCCGGCGAGAGAATCATCGGTCGGAAGGTTTCGGCGACCTGGGTCGCAAGCGTTCTTGCGGGCGATGCGCCCGAACTGGCTCCGGATGCAGCCTTTGCCGCGCTGGTCGAGGGGAAGACCGTCCTCGAACTCGCCGAAGGCCTCCAGCTTCGCCGGGTCCGTGTCATGGGCGCACACCGCATCGAGCTGTCCGGATTTAGCGATACGATGCGCGATCGCCTCAGAACCTACGGCCTCTTCGGCGAGATCATCTCCTGGAAGCTGCGTATGTTCGTGCCGCTCAATGCCAGCGGCATCGCAGTGCTGACAAAGGTCCTTGAGCACTACGCGATCGAGCGCGTCGCCGAACGGGAGGCCGCGTGATGAGTCGCGACGCCTCCGAACTGGCACAACGCCTCGCGCGCGAGGCCGAGGCGGTGTGCCGCCACTACCTCTCCAACGGGAAGCGAGAGGGGCGATACTGGCTCGTCGGCGACGTGCACAACATGCCGGGCCGTTCCATGTTCGTACGCCTCCAGGACTCGACGAAGGGACCAGCCGGCAAGTGGACTGATGCGGCGACCGGCGAGCATGGCGATCTCCTCGACATCATCCGCGAAAGTCTCGGACTTCGCGAGTTCCGCGAGGTCGCCGAGGAGGCGAGGCGGTTTCTGAAGCTGCCCCGCCCTGAACTTGAAATCGTCCCGAAAGTCACCCGTTCTGCTGCACCTGCCGGCTCGCAAGAGGCCGCACGGCGACTGTTTGCTATCTCGGGGCCGATCGAAGGCACCGTCGTTCAGACTTACTTGCAGCATCGCGGAATAGCGCACGTGCATCATGGCGGTAGCCTGCGCTTCCATCCGCGTTGCTACTACCGGCCAGAGGAGCACCTGCCGACCGAGACCTGGCCTGCGATGATCGCTCGCGTCACCGATCTCGATGGCAAAATCACCGGCGTGCACCGCACCTGGCTCGATCCGAACGGCTTTGACCGGGTGCGATTGGGCAAGGCCCCGATCGATACCCCACGACGAGCCATGGGCGATCTGCTCGGCAACGCCGTGCGTTTTGGTGCGGTCGACGACGACGTTCTTGTCGCCGGCGAAGGCATCGAGACCATGCTGTCGCTGCGCTACGTGCTTCCAACCTTGCCGATGGCTGCTGCACTGTCGGCCAACCATCTCGCAGCCATGGCACTGTCGTCGAGTTTGCGTCGGCTCTATATCGCGCGCGATGACGATGCAGCTGGAGACAATGTGCAAGCCGTTCTGCTGCAACGCGCCGAAGCTGCCGGCATCGAAGCGATCCCGTTATCGCCCCGCCTTGGCGACTTCAACGAGGACCTGCACGTCTTCGGCCTCGACACCCTCCGAGCAGCGATACGGATCCAGCTGGCACCGGAGGACGTCTCCCGCTTCTTGTTCTTGCCGGCCACTGTCGACTAGGCGCGGGCGGCTTCCATCAAAGTCGACAGCTCGCTCGCGCGACGGTCCAGTGCCAGAGAGGCGCGACCAGGGCCTTCTAGAGGGCGATCGGACGGCAAGCGGCTCGGGCCGGCAATGGCTGCGGCCAGCTATTTTCCGCCGCGCGCCAGCGAAAGGAAGCTCACATTATATATGGGTGCCAGCGCGCTTTGCATCGCGAAGCAAAATAGCCGGCCTCCACCATCCTCCGCTGGCGCTGCGGCCCTCCGCGTTGCTCCGGGTGCGGGCCCGTCCCGCCCGCCGTCTGGTGATCGCCACGAAGGCCGCGATGGACGCGGCCGATCCGGCAAAGGACACCTCCCTATGAGCGATCACGACGACATCGAACCGCCGCACGCCTCGTCTTCCACCGACATCGTCCTCAACGAATTGCAGCTCTTTGGCTACCGTCCCTTCGACGACCAGCCCGATCCCAGACCACTGCCCGAAGGAAAGATGATCGCGGCCGCAGTTGCCGACATATTCGATGCGCTGGTCGCCACGCTGAACGACACCCGGCTCGAGCCGGACCTGCCGGACCTGCTCTGGTCGACGGTCAACCTTTTCCACCGGGCAACAGACCGGATTGGTCGTCAGCTCGACGACAACGAACAGGCTCAGCGCAAGAGCCAGCGCGAGCAGAATGGCTCGGAGGTGCGATCGGTCGAACTCGAGCGCTTGACGGCAGAAGGCATCACACTGATCGAACGACGCAATTGCCTTGAGCTCTTTCGCGATCAGGCCATCGAACGCTTTCAGGTCCACACTGGCTCGGCCTGGCATCCTCGATCGGGATCGATCGTGAACCACCGCACGCTTACCGCGGCCATGATCGATTCCCGGGACTTTATCGCCGCCAAGCGCCGCACTGAGGCGGAGGTCATGTTGCCAGCCGGGCCGAAAATTGCACTCACCGGCGGCCTCGACTTCAACGACCACGTCCTGATCTGGGATCGCCTCGACAAGGTTCATGCCAAGCATTCCGACATGGTCCTGATCCACGGCGGCTCGCCGAAGGGTGCGGAACTCATTGCCTCGAAATGGGCGACCACTCGGAAGGTACCACAGATCGCATTCAAGCCGGACTGGACCAAGCACGCCAAGTCAGCACCGTTCAAGCGCAACGACGCCATGCTCGAACTGCTGCCCATCGGCGTCATGCATTTTCCGGGCACGGGGATCCAGGACAACCTCGCCGACAAGGCAAGGCGCCTCGGCATCGCCGTCTGGAAATTCGGCGCCTCGTAGGCGCCGACCTGCCATCTTCCACCACCGAGGCTGAGTTGCATCGCCGCAACTCCGCCTCGTTTCGATTGCATCCTCGAATTTGCGCCGCGGTGGTGGTGGAAGGCGCAACCATACCCCTTTGCATATGGAGCCACCACCATGCTCGCCCTCGGACTTCTTCTGAACATCGCTTGCATCGGCTTGTTCTGCTGGTTGATCGTCACGCTGGCGGTATACGCCTTGCCATTCTTTGTCGGTCTCAACGTCTTCATGCTTGCATTGCACGGCGGCGCCGGCCTCCTTGGAGCGCCGATTATCGGCATTGCCGCCGGCGGCATAACTCTTGCGATCGGTCAAACGGCCTTCGCAATGATACGCCCCGTGACCACCCGCGCCGTCATTGCCGCCCTGTTTACGTTTCCGGCGACACTTGCTGGCTATCAGGTCGTATTTGCGATGTCGCAAATCGGCGTGCCGTCATTGCTATGGCGCGAGATCTTCGCCTGTGTCGGCGCGGTCTTTATTGGTGGCTCGGCGTGGATGAGGTTGACCGTCTTCACCGAAACCCGCCCGCGCGATTCGGGCAGGTCGCTGGAGAGCGATGCTCAACCGGTTCTCACAGCCGCAGCGCATCAGCAATAATCTTGCGCCGCCTGTCGGTCGAACTGGTCAGCTCAAGCGGCGCACCGAACGCGGGTCCACGCATTTGAACGAGAGATAGTCGCGGCCTTCCCTGGAGCGCTTCGACGAGGTGGTATTGATCGCGTCCAGCGCACATAGATGCGGCGGCTGAAGCCGTTGTTTCGCGGTTGGCTTTGTGCCGACGACTACCGCTTTTGCCTTCCTTCGCTTCTTTTCCTACGCCCAATCGTTTCGACCTCTTGCCTGACTGAACCGAGACCCGCCATCTTCTCCCGGACTTGTGGTTCAGCACGCGACGCACGTGGCCTCTGTGATGGCTCGATCTGGCCGAAGATCGGCTGCGCCTCGATCGTCTGAGCCGCAACGCCGTCGCTCAAGACTTTCTTCCCCTGGGCTGAAGCCCATTCCTCGCGAGGCAAGAAAGTCTCAGCCCTGGCGTCCTCCGCGATGCTTCAGCCCGCAAGCGGGTGCGTCGCCGATCGTCTTCTGCCTTCATCGCCATCGAGGCCGCGGTGGTCGCGGGCTCGAAACACAACAGGAGAAGTAGCATGGCTAACATCGGTTCTTTCAAGAAGGTCGGCAACGATTTAGGTTACGCGCGAGAAGGTGTCCTTTAGCGCGCTGACTGTTGCGAGTTTTGCA
>NZ_LSIC01000221.1 GCF_001556045.1 Bradyrhizobium sp. CCH5-F6 | reverse complement strand
TGGGCCTGGCCGCCGAGCTTGCCTTCGGTGCCGACCTCGCGCGCGACGCGCGTCACTTCCGAGGCGAACGAGTTGAGCTGGTCCACCATGGTGTTGATGGTGTCTTTCAGCTCCAGGATCTCGCCGCGGACGTCCACCGTGATCTTGCGCGACAGGTCGCCGCGCGCCACGGCGGTGGTGACATTGGCGATGTTGCGCACCTGTGCGGTCAGGTTGCCGCACATCGCGTTGACGCTGTCGGTGAGGTCCTTCCAGGTGCCGGCGACGCCGGGCACGATCGCCTGGCCGCCGAGCTTGCCGTCGGTGCCGACCTCGCGCGCGACGCGCGTCACTTCGGAAGCGAAGGAGCGGAGCTGGTCCACCATCGTGTTGATGGCTTCCTTGAGCTGAAGGATCTCGCCGCGGACGTCGACCGTGATCTTCTTCGACAAGTCGCCATTGGCGACCGCGATCGTCACCTCGGCGATGTTGCGAACCTGGTTGGTCAGGTTGTTCGCCATCGAGTTGACGCTCTCGGTCAGGTCCTTCCAGACGCCGGTCACCTCGGGCACCTGGGCCTGGCCGCCGAGCTTGCCCTCGGTGCCGACTTCGCGCGCGACGCGCGTCACCTCGGAGGTGAACACGCCGAGCTGCTTGATCATCGTGTTGACGATGTTGGCCGATTGCAGGAACTCGCCCCGCAGCGGCCGGCCGTCGACGTCGAGCTTGACGGTCTGGAGCAGATCGCCTTGCGCCACCGCCGCGACCGCGCGGGTCACCTCGCGGGTCGGCCACAGGAGATCGTCGATCAGCGTGTTGACGGACCCTTCCATGTCGGCCCACGAGCCCGAGGCGAGGCCGAACTTCACGCGCTGGCGGGTCTTGCCCTCGCGTCCCACCACTTGGCCAACCAGCTCGAGCTGCTGCGCCATGCGCTGGTTGGCTGCGATGATCTCGTTGAAAGTGTCGGCGATCTTGCCGTCGATGCCGAGATAGTCGCCGCTCATCCGCACCGAGAAGTCGCCGCTGCGCATCGCTTGCAGGGCCAGCAGCAATTCCGGGCGGGAATCCTGGTCCGACATGCCGTTGGATTTTGGCTTTGGGACACGACGACCGGAGCGTGATGCAGTTCCGGGATCGAGGTCGCTCATTCTGATTCCCCCGAAGGCGTCGGCCGAATCCAAGGCGTGACGCGTTTGGTCAAGATAGAGCGTCAGCGAAATTCGAAATCAAGCGCCAAGGTGCGGCGCATCGAAATGGAACCTGCTTTGCTCAGCCCGGTTCAATCAACGACGATCAGCCGAGTTGGTTCCCTGCGATTCAGGAATAAATGCATCGGGTTGCCGCCGCTTGTGGCTCGTCCGCAGCGTCGGTCCTTCGGAACGGTGCGCAGAGCGATGCGGGCCTCGACAAAATGCCGCAGAGCGACCGCACCGTCCGGCCGCAGAGCCACAACACGATCCAAACGAAAAGTATCGACAAGCAGAGGCGGCTATTTGTCCGCCATGGTGCGCTCGGCGTCCCTGACCTGCGCGCGCAGCATCGGGAGCTGCTCGCGCGCGAACGCCGCGAGGGCGGCGTTGTCGGGCCCCTTCAGATAGCGTTCGAGCAGGCTGATGATCGCTTCGTATTCGGGGATTTGCGCGGCATAGAAGCTTCTGACGTAGGCCGGCCCATCCGACATTTCGGGCTCGACGAGGCTTGCGGTCGAGGACGGCTTGCCGACGCGCAGTTCCGCGCCGATTGCTTCCTGGACCTCTTTCAGACTCTTGTCGCGCTTGGCCGCTTCCTCGGCGCGGAGGGCGGCGAGGTTCTTGACCTCCGCATTGCCCTTGAGGTCGGTGTTCTCGAGAAGACTCTGTTGAAACCGGCTGAAATCGTAGACGCCGCTGATGACCTCGGTCGCTGTCGGTGGCCGCTCGCCGGGCGCTCTCTCGCCGCGACTGTCGGCAAGCGCCCCCGTGCCGATGAATGATGCCAGGATGATCGCGGCAAGAACTCGCATCGATATTCAATGAAGGTCGATCTGTGAAGTTCCCAGAATATTACGATCCGGTAAGCGGGTTGCGACGGGAGAGTTCCGCCCCCACGTCTACTGCATGAAACAGTCCGACATCTTCAGGGATAACGCCGACAACTGTCTTCAGCTCGCGGAGCGAGCCGAGGGACGACCCGCCCATAAGCGCTATTCGCGCATGGCCGACGCCTGGACAGCGCTCGCCAACGAGCAGGATTGGCTCGACGGCGAAATCCCGCCCGTTGCGGCCCACGCGGCCGCTCGGAAGCGGGACGTGTGAGACCGCTCACGGACGGCGAGCAACCGATCTTGGATCATCCGGGAAGCGTCGATCACGGCTATTCCGGTTTTCAGAAGGAGATTTTGGCGATGGCTCCACGTCTGGCTCTTCTTTCCCTCATTCTCGCCTTTGGCGCTTCGGTCGCGTTCGCGACGGTGACGACGGTGCGACAGGTGCATCTTGAAAGCACGTCGGCCTCTGTCCACGCGGCGCGCAGTTAGGCCTCGGGAACATTCGGCGCCGCGATGCGTAAGCGCTCCAGACATCAAGAGAGCGAGAATCCATCATGGCCCATTCCGACCAAGGTATCGTCAAGGACATGCGCGCTGAAGACCAGCCGCGCGACAAGGAGCGTGCACAGTCCGTGCACACGACGGACAAGAAGGGCTCGCCCTCGCGTGAAGCGACGCGCGATCCCAAGCTGAGCGACAACAGCAAGACGCCAGGCTCCGGCGCGATGCCGGACGGCTCCAGCGACGCGACGGGCTAAGGCATGATCCGGAGACTGCGCAGCGGTTCTCCGAGAAGACCATGCTTCAACAACACCCTGAGGCGCGACGAGGGTCATCGCATCGCGCTTTGGTTCTCACGAGGAACGAATTCCTGCGGGAAGAGTCGACGGATTGCTTCCGGTTGTCATGCCCCCGGTGCGCCGGAAGCAATCTCCAAGGGCGGCCCCGGCACCCACCGTGCCGGGGCCGTTTTGCTTATGCACGTGATGGACGAGACTTCCTTGCGTCAGCGGCCGGTGCCGCTCTCTGGATCCCCCTGAGCATGTCCGTCGGATTCTCGGCCCAAGACGCCGAAGCTGCTCGACTTCACGCCGGCGGTGGCATCGACGCCCACGGCGGTCAGTCCGAACCTGAGGAGTTCGCGAACCGCTGCCGCTCGTGTCGGCATCCGGTGCTTGAACCGGAAATCATCGATGGCGGCCAACTCTTCCGGAGAGAGCATGACCTGTAAGCGCTCGGCGCGAAGGTCGTTCATGGCGGTTACGCAATTGAGCAGGTTGAGTAGTTTACTCAACCAACCGACCGGGCGAGAGTTCCGCCGGAGTCGACCGGATCGCCAGGTTGGAAGTGAGAATGCAATAGTGTCAGGACGTTGTATTTCGCCGATGGCCGTCCCCGACGGAAGCAGTAATGGGAGCCGATGACTCCGGCGAGCAGCGTCGCGCAACCGCCAAGCACGAAGCGAACGGCGTACTCGTACCACCGAGTCTGTTGGCGTCGCGGTCGAACAGCGAGACGGCGTCCTCATGGGCGCTGACCTGGTAAGAATTAGTCCGAGCTGAAATCCTTGCCGTCGTGCTGCGCCTGCTCATGCGGCTTCCTCGGCCGCGCGCCGGAACGATCGCTTGCCCTTTGCAGTTGATTCACGAATACCTGAGTGGAGAACGACGATGCTGAACCAGGGCGAACTGGACCGGAACGAAATGGGCCGGCTGATCGGAAGCGACAAGGTGGAGGGAACATCGGTCTATGGGGCCGATCGGAACAAGATCGGCTCGATCGAGCGCGTGATGATCGACAAGATCAGTGGCAAGGTCTCCTACGCAGTGCTCGGCTTCGGCGGGTTTCTCGGCCTCGGCAACGATCACTATCCGTTGCCCTGGCAGTCGCTGAAGTACGACACCGAGCTTGGCGGCTATGTGACCGCAATCACCGCGAAGGATCTGGAAGGCGCTCCGAAATACGGCGAGAAGACCGAGTGGAACTGGGGCGACGACGCTGCCGTACGCGGCATCAACGCCCATTACGGCGTCCCCTTCGCCTAGTGAAAGGACGATGCAATGAGCCAGGAGCGGCCTACCGACGATCCCCGGATTGAGAGCGATTGGGGCTCGCACAGACAGACGGACAAGCCCTGGAAGGGCAATCCGGAGAAAGAGCAGGGATCGGGCAAGGCCAAGCCTGATCTCGAGAAATGGCACGAGACCAACACGCATTGAGGGACTGAGCCTTCCTGTGAACATTAAAGCGCGGCGCAGATGCCGCGCTTTTTTTATGCAACGCGTTCGCCTCCGAGCGCCAAGTTCGGTCGTCGGTCGCCAATGCCTTTTGGCAGCTTTACCAGCAGCCGAAGAGCGCCTGGACCTTCGAGATGGAGATCCGTCCCTGCCGAGAGAAATGGTGACTGCGGCACGCAACTGTGGCTAGACTGATCCCCAAGACTAGGCAAATTTCCGGGAGGAGAACCAAGTGAAGACCGCGATCACCGAGCTGTTCGGCATCGAGCACCCCATCATTCAGGGCGGCATGCATTTCGTCGGCTTTGCCGAGCTGGCCGCCGCCGTCTCCAATGCCGGCGGGCTCGGCATCATCACCGGTCTCACGCAGAAGACGCCGGAATTGCTCGCGAAGGAGATCGCGCGCTGCCGTGACATGACCGACAAGCCGTTCGGTGTGAACCTCACCTTCCTGCCGACCTTCTCGGCGCCGCCTTATCCCGAATACATTGCCGCCATCGTCGAAGGTGGCATCAAGGCGGTGGAGACCGCGGGTCGCAGTCCGGAAGCCTACATGCCGGCCCTGAAGGCGGCCGGCATCAAGGTCATCCACAAATGCACCTCGGTTCGCCACTCGCTGAAGGCGGAGCGCATCGGCTGCGACGCCGTCAGCGTCGACGGTTTCGAGTGTGGCGGACATCCCGGCGAGGACGACATTCCCAACATGATCCTGCTGCCGCGCGCGGCGGAAGAGTTGAAGATCCCGTTCGTCGCCTCTGGTGGAATGGCCGACGGGCGCAGCCTGGTCGCGGCGCTGTCGCTGGGCGCGGCGGGCATGAACATGGGCACGCGCTTCATCGCCACCAAGGAGGCGCCGGTGCATCAGAACGTGAAGAATGCGCTCGTCGCGGCCACCGAGCTCGACACCCGCCTGATCATGCGGAGCTTGCGCAACACCGAGCGCGTCCTGAAGAATGCCAATGTCGATCGTCTGCTCGAGATCGAGCGCGAGAAGGGCGCCAAGCTCACGATCGACGACATCCACGACCAGGTCGCGGGCGTCTATCCCAGGATCATGCTGGAAGGTCAGATGGACGCCGGCGCCTGGAGCTGCGGCATGGTCGCCGGCCTGATCCACGACATCCCGTCCTGCAAGGAGCTGATCGATCGCATCATGGCGGAGGCTGAGACCATCATCCGCAACCGTCTGATCGGTTTGCTGGACGGAACGGGAGCGACGCGAAAGGTCGCCTGACACCGTCAAACTTCTTAACCACGGCGGCATTTGACCGCTGGAATTGCGCGCGGCGCCTCCTAAATAGGGATAAATTGCCCTTTAATCATTTCAGGAGGCGTCCGTGGTCCTGAAAAGCGTTCCCTTCGCAGTTGCCTTTGCCCTCGTGATCGCGGGGGCCGGCATTGCGCGCGCTGACGACTACAAGCCCGGCGAGTATCTCGGCCTCGATCTCTCCAAGGCCGTGCTCTCGCCGAAACGTCTCGGGCCGGAGACGCAGTTCGCACCGGTCGCACTCGAAGCGCGCGGCGGCAACGAGGCGCAGGCGCGCGCCGAGCCCGTCGACGTGCCGAAGAAGGTGACCGCTGCCCGCGTCCGTGTGGCCGAGCCGAAGGCCGCGCACACGAAGAGCACCCAGCCGCGTGGCGCAGCGCGCACCAGGCTGTCACATCGCCACGGCAATCCGCTCGATGCCCAGGCGATGGACACGCGCATCCAGACCTGGCCCTGCCGCTCCGGCGGCATCTGTAACTGGAAGCGCTAAAGCGCGATGCGATTAGGATGAATCGTCATCGCGCTTTAGGTTGTTTTTTAA
>NZ_LSIC01000220.1 GCF_001556045.1 Bradyrhizobium sp. CCH5-F6 | reverse complement strand
TCGGAGATCTCCCGCACCGAGGCGTTGAGCTCCTCCGAGCCGGCGGCGACCGATTCCATCATGCCGCGGACGCGCTCGTTGCCCATGCGGACCAGCACCTGCCGGGTCGTGTCGGTGGCATATTTCACCACCTTGAACGGCTTGCCGTTGAGATCGAGGATCGGATTGTAGGACGCCTGGATGTAGACCTCCTTGCCGCCCTTGCCGATACGCTTGTATTCGGCCGCCTGGTATTCGCCGCGGTTGAGCGCGGCCCAGAACTCGCGATAGG
>NZ_LSIC01000022.1 GCF_001556045.1 Bradyrhizobium sp. CCH5-F6 | reverse complement strand
GCCAAACGCGAGCCGATTGAGGCCGTCGTCCCGGCCTTCGCCAGGGACCGCGAGCGAGAATGGCGCACCGCACCCCCATTTATGAAATCCCTATATCTCGCGCCCCCTCGTCATCTCGTTTTCAAATACCGTTCCAGCCATCTTGGAGAGGCCGGCCGACTGACCGACGCCAACTCCAGGAGGCCTGACATGACCGCCGCTCTCCGACGCTACGATTCGCCATCGCTCGGCGACCGCTTGCGCAATGCGCAGGCGATGACGCGACCGTTGATGATCGAGATCATCGAAAAGACCTGCCGGCGCATCCCCTCGCTCGGCCAGAACGGCCGCACCGCACGCCTCACGCGCCTGATCGACGCCGAGGCATGGGCCGACGCGGCGCTGGTGCTGATGGAGCTGGAGCTGCCGATGTGGCAGGTCCGCCGCATCGCCTATGACGAGGGCGAGTGGCATTGCGCGCTCTCGCGCGAGCGAGAGCTGCCGGACTGGCTGGACGCCGCGGTCGAGGCGCGCCATGCCGACCTCGCGCTCGCCCTGCTGTCGGCGTTCCTCGACGTCCGGACGCTGGTGGCGGATGTATCGCGGCCGAGCGTTCCTTCCGTCCGTCCCGTACCGGATCCGCTCTACGAGCCGGTCGTCTGCGACAATTTCGGCTAGACGCGCCCGACGGATCGACGCCATGCCGCAAGCTCCGCACATGCCGCGCATGCTGAGCCCGTCGCGCGTGATCGCGCGCTTCGCCGTCCGGCTCGCGCTGCTCATGGGCTTTGCCGCATTCGGCAGCGTCGGCTTCGGCCGAAGCCTCGCCGTCCTGCTCTGGATGTCGATCGTCCTGTGCGCGCTCGCCAGCCTCGTCAGGCGAGAGCCGCTGTTCGGAGCTGCGCTCAATCATTGGGACGAGGCTGTCGCGTTCGGTGCGCTGTTCGCGCTGGTCCACGTCGTCATCGATCCGGCCTGAACGGCACATTGCGGGCTTTATGATCTTCCTATGAGATCGCTGTGCACCCATCCTCGAAATCATATTCGCGACTGCGGATATTGAGCACGCCGGCATGGACATGTGTCCCAGGCCGGCATCGTTCAGAAGGATCAAACCCGTGAAACTCGTCGAACCTCCCTCGTGCAGCTCGCCTTCGACCATCGTCTTCATCGGCCGCAATCGCCGGGGGCAATGGGTCGCTCAGGAGCAGAACGGCCTCTATGGCGGCCTGTTCGTCAGCCGCTCCCAGGCGATCAAATATGCGCTGTTCGAGAACGGACAGCATCCGGAAACCATCGTCGAGCTGCCACGCGAGATCGAGCTCGACATGGGCAAGACTCCCAATACCACCATCGCGCAGCGCGCCGCCTGAGCCGCGCCAACGGGCGAAAACCATGCTCATCCCTCCCGCTGCCTGGTTCACCGGATTCATTCCGGACCTGCCGACCCCGTTCGACGCGGCAGATGCGATTGATCTCAAGGCCTTCGCCGCATTGTGCGAACGACAGGTCGCGGCCGGCGTCCCGGCCATCGTGGTCTGCGAGACGGCCGGGGAGGCGCCGACGCTCTCGCCGGCCGAACAGGAACTCGTCATTCGCACCGCGGTCGACGTCGCTCGCGGCCGCGTGCGGGTCATCGCAGGCGCGGTATCCAACGCAACCAGCCACGCCATCGAGCTTGCGCGGCGCGCGGAGGCGGCCGGCGCCGATGCCGTCATGTCGGTCGTGCCCGCCTACAACAAGCCGATGCAGGCGGGCATGCTCGCGCATTTCCGCACCATCGCCGGTGCGATCGGACTGCCCGTGATCCTGCACGACAATCCCTCCCGTACGCTGCGCCCGCTCGCCGACGAAACGCTTCTGCGTCTGGTCGAGTCCCGCCAGTTCGTCGGCCTGCGCGATGGGAGCGGTGACATCACCCGTCCGATGCGGATGTCCCGCAACTTACCGGCGAATTTTCGTTTCCTCTCCGGCGACGACACCACCGCATTCGGCTTCCTCGCGGACGGCGGCGACGGCGCGATCTCGGAAGTCGCCAACATCGCGCCGGATCTCTGTCGCACGATCTTCTCGCATCTCAGGCAGGGCCGGCTGCAATCCGCCCGTTATCTGCACAAGCGCCTGATCCCGCTCATCACCTGCCTGTCCAGGGAGAGTCCGGCCGCGCTCAAATACGGTCTCAACGTCCTTGGCTTGATGTCCGCCGCGACCAGGCTTCCGATCGTGCCGCTGGACGCAGCCGCGCAGAGAGGCGTGGTGCGCGCATTCGCTGCGATCGCTGACGAAGAATTGATCGACGGCGTCGGAGCCTGACGCGGCGAGGCCGTCCGGAATTGCATGCTCAACCCGCTCGATGGATCTGACAGGCTGCTCCACGCCTGGAAGCTGGCGCTGCTGCGCTTTGCCGTGACGCGAGACGAAGCCGACAGACTCAACGTTGCAGCGCTCGCGGCGGAGCTCGATCGCCTCGGGGGACGGCGCACCGCCGACGAGACGTTCCACTTCTTCCGGCGAACCAGCTCCCAGCTCTGCGCGGCGATCAGCGGGCAGCCAAAGAACGCCGCGGACATCCTGGACCAGTTCTGCAAGCAGATCGAGGAGCCGCGGCTGCGCCTCGCCTTTGCCGCGGCGGTCGGGATCACGCATTCGGATCCCGCGCCGTCTCGGGCCTCCCGACCGAAGCTAAAGCCCGATCTCTTCAGAGGGCTGCCGGCGCGAGGAACGGCATCTTTATGACATTCATATGCGGATGCGCCGGCGCTCATCTCGCAATCCTACGCAACGATGGACATCATGAACAGCAGATTGGAGCGGCCGTCTCGCTGCGCCAAGGACAAGGACTTCCACGATGTCGATCCTGACACACGGTTTTGACTGGCCCTTCGGGACCGAACGCACGGCGCGCATCTCCAAAGCGCGCAAGGCCCGGATCGAGCGTATCGCGCTCCAAATGCTCGGCCTGCTCTCGATGGGCAGCGTGCTCACCGCGCTGATCGCGCTGAGAACTGCAATCCATGTCTGGCATCTCCCCGCCTGACCCGCGCGGCAGACGTCATGACCTTGCAGCTGTGTGAGGAGGCCGCCATGGCCGCGATCGCCCTTCAAGCCGTGCACCGCCCGCCGGAGTCGCGAACGACGGCGCCTGAGATCTGCGCGACGACGGCACTGAAGCCACTCGACCCTGATGTCGTCAGTGCCGCCATTCCCGCTTTTTTCATCGGACGTAACCGTGCCGGGCTCTGGGTGGCCCGCGAGGCCAAGGGGCGCGTCGGCGGCCTCTTCCTGTTCAGGAGCTCCGCGATCGATTTCGCCAACCGGCAGAGCGCACCGGCACGATGCGCGCTGGTGTTTCCGGCCGAGACCTTCGAGCTCGACGTCGAGAACGAGGGCAATCCGCTGGGCGCGCTGGCGGCGCGATGGCTGAGCAGGGTGAAGCGGCGTCTGCCGCGCCTTGCGAGGTAACGACATGGTCGAGCTGAAGATCGTCATCATGGTCGCGTTGATGGGCGCGTTGCTGCTCGGCATGCACGCCACTGCGAACCCGACCTCGGACGGCTAGCATGCAGCCCTTCAGGGGAACTCTGGAGCAGGCAGTCACCGTGACCATTCTGACGATGACGCTGAGCTTGGTCTGGGGCGGCATCCTGACGCTCGTGATCACGCTGCTGGCGCGTGGACTTGGAGTCTAGTTCCTCACCTCCGCCTCGATCAGTCGTGCCAGCTCCGCCGCGGTGACCTCGATCGGCCGGCGGCTACGCTCGACGCGGGCCTGGATCAATGCGCCCTGCAGCGCCGACGTGCAGAGCACGGCCAGCGCTTCCGCCCGCGGCCTGGCGAAGCCGTCGGCGACCAGCTTGTCGCGCAGGATCGATAGACGCGCCGCATAGGCCTTGCGACCGGCCTCCGACACGGCCCGTTCGCGCGGCGCAAGCTCGAGCAGCACGGTCGTGATCGGGCAGCCGTTGCGGAAGCCGGAGCCCTGCATCCAACCCGCCAGCAGCCTTGCGTGCGCGCGCAATAGTTCGCCGGTCGAGCCGCACTCCGCCGCGAGCTTGGCGACCGTCGCCGCGACGCGGCGTCCCGCCTCCTCCACGGCTGCCACCGCGATCGAGGATTTTCCGTCCGGAAAGTAATGGTAGAGCGAGCCCTTCGGCGCGCCACTGACGTCGACGATGTCGTTGAGGCCGGTGCGGGAAAATCCCTGGCGGCGGAACAGGGTCACCGCTGCGTTGATGATGGGCTGACGGTGCTTTGGCACGGCCGGCATGGCATTCTCCTCCGCTCAAGAATTATATTGATTGGTCTACATCAGCCTCCGACAGTCAAGACATGATCATGACAGGGAGAGGCAGATGCCCAAGGGAGTGACCTACGAACTCAGAGACGGCGTGGCGCGGATCGGGCTCGACGACGGCAAGGTCAATGCGATGTCGGCCGCGATGCTGGGCGAGATCGCAGCCGCCTTCGACCGTGCCGAGACGGAAGCGGAGATCGTGGTGCTGCGCTCGGCGCGGCCGGGCGTCTTTTCCGCCGGCTTCGACCTGAAAGTGTTCGCCTCGGGCGATGCCGCCAGGAGCCTCGAGATGGTCCGGGCCGGCGCGGAGCTCGCGCTGCGGCTGATGTCGTTTCCGCATCCGACCATCGGCGTGATGGAGGGCCATGCTTATCCGATGGGGACGTTCCTGCTGCTCGCCTGCGACGTCAGGCTCGGCGCACGCGGACCGCACCGCATGGGGCTGAACGAGGTCGCGATCGGCATCGCGCCACCCAGCTTTGCCATCGAGCTCGCGCGCAGCCGCCTGCATCCGGCCTGGCTCAGCCGTACCGCCACGCTGGGCGAGATGTACGAGCCGGAGGAGGCGTTGACCGCCGGCCTTCTCGATCGCGTGGTTGCGCCGGAGATGGTCGACACCACGCTCGCGGAGATCATCGCTGGCTTGCGCGCCATCCACAAGCCGTCGCATGCGACCGCGAAGAGGCGCCTGCGCCAGCCGTCCATGGACGCCATGCGCATGGCGATCGACCGCGAGCTGACGATGGCTGCCTACGAGGCGAGCAACCGCGCCCGCAGCGCGGTCGCGATGCCCCGTTAGGCCGCGTCTTCCACGGAAAAGACCCGGCTGATCTGGCGCAATTTCATGGAACGGTGTAGAGCGGTTTTCATGAGCGCCAGCAACGTCAACGTCGTCGCGCACCCCCTGGTTCAGCACAAGCTCTCCCTGATGCGGGAGAAGGACCGCTCGACCAAGAGCTTTCGCGAGATCCTGAACGAGATCGGGATGCTGCTCTGCTACGAGGTGACGCGTGACCTGCCGCTGGAGCTGGTCGAGATCGAGACGCCGATCGCGCCGATGCGGGCGCCCAAGATCGCCGGCAAGAAGCTCACGCTGGCGCCGATCCTGCGCGCCGGCGTCGGCTTCCTCGACGGCATGCTCGCCTTGATGCCTTCGGCGCGCATCGCCCATATCGGGCTCTACCGCGACCCCGAGACGTTGCAGGCCGTGGAATATTACTTCAAGGCGCCGCAGGACCTGTCCGACCGCACCGTGATCCTGATGGACCCGATGCTGGCGACCGGCAACTCGGCCTGCGCCGGCGCCTCCCTGCTGAAGGCGCGCGGTGCCCGCGACATCCGTTTCGTCTGTCTTCTGGCCGCGCCCGAGGGCATCGCCCAGTTCGAGAGCGAGCATCCCGACGTGCCGATCTGGACCGCCGCGATCGACGAGCGGCTCAACGACCACGGCTACATCGTGCCGGGCTTGGGCGATGCCGGCGACCGGATGTTCGGCACCAAGTAGACAGCCTGGCGCGATCGGGTTACTCCGATTGCCATGAGCACCAACGATTTCTCGCTGCAATCGCTGATCCGGATCGAGACCGCCGCCGATCCTGCCTTTGTATTCGACGGCACTCCCTTCTCTCGTGCGGAATTCTCGACGAAGGTCGAGCAGACCGCCGCCTGGCTTGCGGCCCAAGGCATCGGCAGGGGCGACGTCGTCGCGGTCTGGCTGGTCAACCGGGTCGAATGGCTGGCACTGCTGTTCGCCGCCGCACGGCTCGGCGCGGTCGTCGCCGCCGTCAATACGCGCTACCGCAGCGCAGAAGTCGCGCACCTGCTCAAGGTGTCCGGTGCCAGGCTGATGGTGGTCGAGGCCGCCTTCCGCTCGATCGACTTTGCCGCCATCCTTGCCGATATCGCCAAGGCCGAGGTGCCCGCGCTGCAAAAGCTTGCCGTGGTCGGCGCGGATGCAATGCCGGCACACTGGCCCTGCGTGCGGTTCGATGCCTTCGACCAATCCTATCCGCTGGCTCCGCCTGCTCAAGGCGACGTCGACCTGCCAGTGCTGCTCTACACGACGTCGGGCACGACCAAGGGGCCGAAGCTCGTCGCGCATTCGCAGCGGACACTGGCGACGCACGCCGCCTCCGTCGCCAAGGCGCTCAAGCTCGATCACCAACGTCATT
Source organism: Bradyrhizobium sp. CCH5-F6 (assembly GCF_001556045.1). Taxonomy (GTDB): domain Bacteria; phylum Pseudomonadota; class Alphaproteobacteria; order Rhizobiales; family Xanthobacteraceae; genus Bradyrhizobium. The sequence continues at coordinate 62,432 of NZ_LSIC01000022.1, read as the reverse complement.
CGCTGCTGGCCATGCTGCCGTTCTGCGGCACCTTCGGCCTGACGAGCCTGCTTGGTTTCATCGCAGCCGGCGCCACCATCCATATACTCGACGCCTTCGAGGCCGCGCCGGCCCTGAAGATCCTTGGCGAGCGCAGGATCACGCATTCCTTCGGCTCGGACGAGATGTTCCGGCGCATTCTCGCCCTCACCGATGCGCCACGCCCATTTCCACATCTCGAGGTCTGCGGCTTCGCCGCGTTTCAGCCCGGCTGGCGCGAGCTTGCAGCGGAGGCCGAGACGCGCGGCATGCCGTTGTTCGGCCTCTACGGCTCCAGCGAGGTGCAGGCGCTGTTCTCGATCGCCCGCGCCGGTGATGCCTTCGCCGATCGCATCGAGGGCGGCGGCTGGCCAATGTCGCCAAATGCGAAAGTCCGCGTCCGCGACATCGAGACGGGCGAGCTTGCGGCCCAGGGCGTCTCCGGGGAAATCGAGATCAGCGCCCCGTCACGCTTCCTCGGCTACTTCAACAATCCCGAGGCGACGCGCGAAGCGATCACCGCCGACGGGTTCTTCCGCACCGGCGACATCGGCCGGCTGCGCGGCGACGGCTCCTTCGTCTACGAGACGCGCGCCGGCGATGCGATGCGGCTCGGCGGCTTCCTGGTCGGGCCGGGGGAGATCGAGGACGAGCTCAAATCGTGCACCGGCGTTGCCGACGCCCAGGTGGTCGCTGTCGATCTGAAGGGCCAGGCACGCTGCGTCGCCTTCGTGATCCCGGCAGGGGAGCCGCCGCAGCAGGAGGCGCTCACGGCGCGTCTGCGCGAGCGGCTCGCCGGCTACAAGGTGCCGGCGCGGATCTATGTGGTGGACGTCTTCCCCGTCACCGACAGCGCCAACGGCGTCAAGATCCAGCGCGGCAGGCTTCGTGCCATGGCGATGGAGCGGATCGCCGCCGAATAGGCGGCCTCTTTGATTTGGGACACAAGACTCGCTCAGTACGACTTTGCGAGCCCCAGCACCTTTTCCGCGATGAAGCTGAGCGCGAGTTGCGGACTGACCGGCGCGATGCGCGGGATCAGCACTTCGCGCAGATAGCGCTCGACGTGGAATTCCTTGGCATAGCCGAAGCCGCCATGCGTCATCACCGCCTGCTCGCAGGCCGAGAAGCCCGCCTCGCCTGCGAGATATTTCGCGGCATTGGCCGCGGCGCCGCACGGCATGCCCTTGTCGTATTGCCAGGCCGCCGACATCACCATCAGCCAAGCGGCCTCGAGCTCGACCCAGTTCACTGCGAGCGGATGCTGGATGCCCTGGTTCTTGCCGATGGGCCGGTTGAACACGACGCGGGTCTTGGCGTATTCGGTCGCACGCGACAGCGCCAGCTTGCCGAGACCGACCGCCTCCGCGGCAATCAGGATGCGCTCGGGGTTCATGCCTTCGAGGATGTACTCGAAGCCCTTCCCTTCCTCGCCGATACGGTCCTCCATCGGGATCTCGAAATCCTCGAAGAACAGCTCGTTGGAGTCGACGATCTTACGGCCCATCTTCTCGATCTCGTGGACCTTGATCCTGTTGCGGTCGAAATCGGTGTAGAACAGGCTGAGGCCGTGGGTGGGCGAGCGCACCTCTTCCAGCGGCGTGGTGCGCGCCAGCAGCAGGATCTTGTGCGCGACCTGCGCGGTCGAGATCCACACCTTCTGGCCGTTGACGATGTAACGGTCGTTCTTGGCGACCGCGCGGGTCTTGAGCTGCGTGGTGTTGAGACCGGTGTTGGGCTCGGTGACGGCGAAGCACGCCTTCTCACGGCCTTCGACCATCGGCGGCAGCATGCGCCTGCGCTGTTCTTCCGTGCCGAACACGACGACGGGATTGAGGCCGAACACGTTGATGTGCACCGCGGAGGCGCCGGACATGCCGGCCCCCGACTCCGCGATGGTTCGCATCATGACCGCGGCTTCGGTGATGCCGAGCCCGGAGCCGCCATATTCTTCCGGCACGCAGATACCGAGCCAGCCGGCGTCCGCCAGCGCCTTGTGGAAGTCGTGCGGGAAGCCGCCGTCGTGATCCTTCTTCAGCCAGTATGCGTCTGGAAAGCCCTCGCAGATCTTCGCGATGGCGTCGCGAATGGCTTCCTGCTGATCCGTGAGCGCGAAATCCATGTTCCCGGTCTCCTTGTCGGGAGCCGCGATTCACGCAATCTCCCTGCTCTTCGCGTTTCCCATTCCAAGGCCGTGGCCGATGACTGCGCCCGGACGTTCCCTCACTTGCGTTCTTTAACTTGAAAAACCGGGTACAGATACGTGAATTTGTCGATCAACTGTGTCTACCATGCATGGGGTCATGCGGCGCGACGGTGCGAGCGCGCCGTTATTTCGCAGGGAGGAAACCGCGATGGCCGGGCTTTATTTCGAAGACTTTTCCGTGGGCCAGGAGTTCAGGCATCCGCTGACCCGGACGGTCACGGAAATGGACAACACCATGTTCAGCCTGCTGACGCTCAATCCGCAGCCGCTGCACATCGACGCGCATTTCGCCGAGAAGACCGAATTCGGCCAGCGCATTTTCAACAGCCTTTACACCCTCGGCATCATGATCGGCATGACGGTCTATGATACGACTCTGGGGACCACCGTCGCCAATCTCGGCATGACCGACGTCACCTTTCCTAAGCCGGTCTTCCATGGCGACACGTTGCGGGCCACGACAAAGGTGCTCTCGGTGCGGGACTCCAAATCGCGGCCCAAGGCCGGCATCGTCGAGTTCGAGCACCATGCCTTGAACCAGAACGACGAGATCGTCGGCAAATGCCGCCGCATGGCGATGATGCACAAGAGGCCGGTCTGATGCGTTCGATGCTGTTCGTGCCGGGCGATTCCCCGCGCAAATTCGAAAAGGCGAGCGAAGGCAAGGCCGACGCGCTGATCATCGATCTCGAGGATTCCGTCGTCACCGAGAAGAAAGCTGAGGCGCGCGGGCTGACGCTTGCGATGTTGAAAGGCCGCAGCAAGCCACATCAGCTCTATGTCCGCGTCAACGCGCTCGACACCGGCATGACACTGGCCGATCTCGCCGCGGTGATGCCGGGCAGGCCCGACGGCATCGTGCTGCCGAAATCGCAGGGCGGCGACGACGTGCGGCAGGTCGCGACCTGGCTCGAAGCCCTGGAAGCAGCGGCCGGCATCGCGATCGGCACGACGCGCATCGTCTGCGTCGCGACGGAGACCGCCGGCTCGATCTTCGGGCTCGGCAGCTACAAGGGCTGCTCCCCTCGCCTTGCCGGCCTGATGTGGGGCGCGGAGGATCTCTCCGCCTCGCTCGGCGCAACCGAGAAAGCAAGCGGCGGCGTGTTTCACAGCCCCTATCGGCTGGCGCGCGATCTCTGCCTGATGGCCGCGGCGGCGGCCGAGGTCGCGCCGATCGACACGGTCTACACCGACATCGACAACCTCGCGGGCCTCGAAGCCGAGACGCGCGCGGCACGGCGCGACGGCTTCTCCGCAAAGGCGCTGATCCATCCCAAGCACGTCGACGTCGTCAACGCGGCCTTCGAGCCGACCGACACCGAGCGCAAATGGGCGGAGAAGGTGATCGCGGCGTTCGCGAGCAATCCCGATTCCGGCACGCTGCGCCTCGATGGCCAGATGATCGATAAGCCGCATCTTCGCGCCGCGAAGAAGATTCTCGGCCAGCCCTAGACCAGGGCGCAAGCCACGTCCGTTCGATCGGCTGCGCCCGAAGGCTTCGGCTTGAAGTTTCGGCCTTAGTCGAATCCCTGAACGGGCGGTGCCGGGGGTTGCGCCGGCATGGCAGGCGCGGCTTGAACCGGCGGCGGACTGCCAGCAGCTCGCATCTGGCCGTTGGCATTCATCGCCTCGCGCGTGCGCGGTGCAGCGCGGGTCGCGACCGTGCGGCTTGGCGGCGGCCGGTGTGTTGCCGGCCGAGAACCTCTCAGGCCCCAGGATCGGGCGATGGAAGGTCCGGCGGTGTAGCCAACCAGAGCTCCGGCGACCGCACCGACCGGGCCCAGCACGACGGCACCGGATAGAGCACCGAGCGCTGCATCGCCCGCACGCTCCTGCGCAATCGCGCTCGCCGGCACACAGGCCAGGATTGCAATAGCGGTGATCAGAGCCTTGGTCATCGGAGCGCCTCCCTCTCGGCAGATCACTCCCGCCGAAATATGGCGTGACGACGTTCGCTTGCCGGCCAACAAGAGGCAATCGCCATATGGAACTCGGGCACCCCGTTTCATGCCAGACAACCAGCGCGAGACGTGCTGAGCGAACGCCCCTGATTCCGGCCGTGCTTTCAGGAGTTTCGAACCCTTGCCGGCGCGATAGACCTAGCGGACGATACGATTGCCGCCGACCACGGCACTGCTTGTTTCGACCGCCGGCGCTACTCTCACGACGGCCGTGAGGGGCGCGCCGTTGCGCAGCAGGGTGAGCTTCACATCCTCGCCGACGCGCGCAAGGCCGATCGTGTTGCGGAGCTGGGCGGCGGTGCGGATCGGGCGGTCGTCGGCTCCGGTCACGATATCGCCCTTGCGCAAGCCGGCCTTCTCTGCGGGCGAGTCCGCAGCGATCTCGGCGATCACGGCGCCTTGATTCAGTCCCTTGTTGATCGACGGATGCAGGTCCTTCAGCGAAATCCCGATGCGGCCGCGCTCGACGCGGCCCTTGGCGACGATCTGCTCCATCACCTTGCGCGCCATGTTGACCGGGATGGCAAAGCCGATGCCGACATTGCCGCCCGCGGGTGAGATGATCGCCGAGTTGATGCCGACGAGTTCGCCGCGCAGGCTGACCAGTGCCCCGCCGGAATTGCCGGGATTGATCGCCGCATCGGTCTGGATGAAGTCCTCATAGCCTTGCTTGCCGAGCCCGGTCCGGCTCAGCGCGCTGACGAGCCCGGACGTCACCGTCTGGCCGAGGCCGAAAGGGTTGCCGATCGCGAGCACGAAGTCGCCGACCTCGAGCCCGTCGCTGTCGCCGAGGGAAAGCGCCTTCAGCCCGGCCGGGTTCTGGATCTGGAGCACAGCGAGATCCGTCGGCGGATCACGGCCGATGACCCTGGCGGAGAACTGCCGGCCGTCCTTGGTCGTGATCTGAACGGCGGATGTGCCTTCGACGACGTGATTGTTGGTCAGCACGAAGCCGCGCTGGGCGTCGACGATGACTCCGGAGCCGGTCGCATTGACCTCCTTCTCGATCTGCCTGGGAACGTCGAAGAACTCGCGAAATAGCGGATCGCGATAGAGCGGGTTGTCCTCGCGGACGCGGCCGTGCACCGAAATGTTGACCACGGCGGGCGTGACCTGACGCACCAGCGGCGCCAGGGTCGGCACCGAGCCGCCCGTCTTGATATCCGGAATCTGGCCGGCGGCAGGCTGCGACGCCGTGAGCGTCAGCACCAGCAAGGCCAGCGAGAGCAGACGCACAGCTTTCATCATCGTCACCTGCCGCTTTGTGTTGTGTGGATAGTCGAGGCCTTCGTGGCGTCAGCCTTCGTCGCGTGGGGCGACGATCCAGCCCTGCAGGGCCAGAAACGGAACGGCCCAGGCGGCCAGGGATTGGCCGAGCAGCACGAGTCCGAGCACGGTGGGCGTGAACATCATGCGGCCCGCCTCTCTGCGGCGGCCCATGGCCGCCGCAGCCGCATCGGCACGCCGCCGCCCCGCGGCGGGTCGTCATTGTCATTGTCGCCGTCGAGCTTGCGCAAGGCGGCCAGGATATCGACGAGCCGGACCGTGTGGCTCATGCCGGGAATCTCGCGCAAGGCGGGACAGGATTCGACCGCGTACATGTCGGAGGCCCAGGACGACAGGATGATGCGCTTCTCCGGCGAAGAGAGCTCCTGCGCATTGAGAACGTCGGCTGGCGAGTCGTAGTGGGCCGCGGGGTGAAACAGCGGGTTGAGGCCGCCGGGATCGATATTCACGTTGGTCATCGGTGTGTCTCCCTCATGCTCCTTTCCGGGGGGACGGGCTTGTTGACGATGGGACGGCGGCGCCAATCGCCGCCGTCCCGCTTGACATCAATGCGTGTTGATGGCGATGCGCTTGACGCCTTCGCGTGCCTTCTCCGATTTTGGCAGCGACACGGTGAGGACGCCGTTCCTGAACGACGCCTCGGCCTTGTCCTCCTCGACGCCCTCCAGCGGGATTTGCCGCTCGAAAGCGCCGTAGTAGCGCTCGGTGAAGTACCTGCCTTCGCCGTTGCGCTCTGCCTTCTTCTCGCCGCGGACCGTCAGCACGCCATTGGCAATCTCGACCTGGACGTCCTTTTCGGTCAGGCCGGGAAGCTCGGCCGATACGGTCAGCGTCTTGTCGGTCTCGCTGAGCTCGACCTTCGGCCAGCCGAAACGGCCCTCCATCAACGGCGACAGGCTGTTCGTGCCGAAGCCGCGGAATACGTCGTCGAACAGACGGTTCATCTCGCGGTGAAGCGTCAGCAACGGATCGAAACTCTCGCGCGCCGGCGCAAGCTCCTGGTTTCTCGACCAGGGAATGAGATCACGAAAACCCATGGTTCTCTCCTCCATGCATCGGGAAGCGCGGACGCGCATGGCGCGCCGCGTTCCGCCACTCAATCGATCGAGCCCTCAGGCAGCCTTCTTCTGCTCGATCTGCGATGCCGCAGGTGTTCCGCCCGCGATCGGAATCCGGCGCGGCTTCATGGCTTCCGGAACCTCGCGGACGAGGTCGATGATCAGGAGCCCGTCCTGGAAGGAGGCCTGCTTCACCTGCACATAGTCGGCGAGGTTGAACACGCGCCGGAACGGACGCGCGGCGATGCCCTGGTAGAGGTATTCGCGCGCGGCGGTCTCGGGCTTCCGGCCTTCGATGGTCAGGGCGTTCTGTTCGGCCGTCACCGTGATGTCGTTGACGCCGAAGCCCGCCACGGCAAGGCTGATCCGGTAGTGGTCCTCGCCGGAACGCTCGATGTTGTAGGGGGGATAGTTGTCCTCGGTCGCCTGGCGCAGCGTGCTGTCGACGAGGTCGGCCAGATGATCGAAGCCGATGGTGGAGCGCCACAGGGGCGCAAAGTCGAAACTGGTCCTCATAACCAAGTCCTCCAAAGAGCAAGATGGATACGAAGGAGCGCAAGGCCGGGTCTCAGACGGGGTCCGCAGACCGGTCCGGCGCCCGTGCCGGACCCGATTCTGGCATCCGGCACACCGCTCTCGCGGCGAAAAACGACTTAGAAAGCCGGAAATCGGTTTCAAGAGGCCCGCCTGAAAAAATTTCGAGGCCCCCGCCCCGCCACCCTGGCGGCGGGCATTGATCTTCAGGATCTCAGCGCATCGCGCGCCGTCTCCGGCGCCAGCAGCGTCGAGATGATCGTGACGATCGACAGCGCGATGATGTAGACCGACACCGCCCAGTACGAGCCGGCCCAGGCCAGCAGCGCGGTCGCGATCAGCGGCGAGAAGCCGCCGCTCAGCGCCGCCGCGACGTTGGCGCCGAGCGAAGCACCGCTGTAGCGCACCTGGGTGCGGAACAGCTCCGGCATGAACGCGGCCTTCGGTCCGAACAGCAGCGCATGGGTCAGTGTCATCGTGACGACGAGCGCGAGCGTGATCAGCGCCGGCTCCCTGGTGTCGAGGAACCAGAACAGCGGAAAGGCCAGCGCAACCGAGAAGATGCCGCCGGCGAGATACAGCGCCTTGCGCCCGAAGATGTCGGACAGCCAGCCGGCAAGCGGCAGCGTCGCGAATTCGACGATGGCGGCATAGACCACGGCATCCAGGATCACCTGCCGCGGCAGACCGAGCCTTGTCGTCGCGTAGACCACCGTGAACACGGTGAGGAGATATGCGAGCCCGACCTCCGACACCGTGATGCCGATCGCCAGCAGAAAGCTGCGCCAGTCGCGGCGCAGCACGTCGAGGGCCGGCTGCGCCAGCACCTCCTTGCGTTCGACGATCTCCTTGAAGTGAGGCGTCTCCGCGAGCTTGAGTCGCACGATGAAGCCGATGCCGACGAGCAGAATGCTGATCAGGAACGGCACGCGCCAGCCCCAGCTGAGGAAGTCCGCCTCGGGCAGCTTCGTCATCAGGCCGAAGATGCCGGTGGAGGCCGCAACGCCGACGGGAAAGCCCACCTGCACCAGGCTGCCGTAGAAGCCGCGTCGATTGCCGGCGTGCTCGACCACCATCACGACCGCACCGCTCCACTCGCCCCCGAGCCCAATGCCCTGAACGAAACGGAGGATGACGAGCAGGATTGGAGCCCAGACGCCGATCTGGCTGTAGGTCGGCAGGCAGCCGATCAGGAAGGTGCCGAGCCCCATTGCGATCATGGTGGCGACCAGCATGGTCTTCCGGCCGAGCCGGTCGCCGTAATGCCCGATGATGGCGCCGCCGATCGGCCGGGCCACGAAGCCGACCGCATAGGTCGAGAACGCCGCGAGCGTGCCGACGAAGGGATCGAAGCTCGGAAAGAACAGCTTGTTGAAGACGAGCGCTGCTGCCGTGCCGTAGATCAGGAAGTCATACCACTCGATGGCCGTGCCGAGCGCGCTCGCCCACACCACATGCGCCGTCGTCGTTTTCTCCGCCGAAGCGGAGGCCCCCACTGCTGCCGTCATGCCCTGCCCAAAGATTCCCTTGAGCATCATGGCCAATCGCAGCGGCCGTTGCAACCTGCGGAGGCGTCGGCTCTCGCGCGATACGGCGCGAGATTTTGCGCACGACTGCCACCGCCGTCATTGCGAGGAGCCCTTGCAACGAAGCAATCCAGAATGCCTCCGCGGAAAGATCTGGATCGCTTTGCTTCCGCCTTGGCTCCTCAAGCTTCGAAGGACAAGCCGCTCACGGTGATAGTGCTGAGGCAATTGCGCGCACATGCCAAGCGTCGCCGGGCGATCGTCGAAACCGACCCCCGCAAAATTCGCCATTGACAAACTCATTCGTCAGTATCTAATTTACCGCCAGAACAAGCCCGCCGCGCCAGCGGCTCAATAAGAGAGGAAACGACGATGAGAGGGCTTCTGGCCTGCGCCATGCTCGCGGCCATGACTTCAGCTGCTTCTGCGCAGATCTCCGACGACGCAGTGCGGATCGGCGTGCTGACGGACCTGTCGAGCTGGGGCCGCGACAACAGCGGGCCGGGCTCGGTCGAAGCGGCCAAGATGGCGGTGGAGGAGTTCGGGCCGACCGTGCTCGGCAAGCCCATCGAGATCATCAGCGCCGATCACCAGATGAAGACCGACGTCGGCGTGCAGATCGTGCGCGGCTGGTTCGACAACGGCAAGGTCGACGCCGTCGTCGACATCCCCAATTCAGGCATCGCAATCGCCGTGCACAACATGGTGCGCGAACGGGGCAAGGTCGCCCTGCTCTCGGGTCCCGGCGCGAGCTCGCTGACGGACGAGCTGTGCAGCCCGAACACGATGCATTTCACCTACGACACCTATGCGCTGTCGAAGGTGACGGCCTCGGCCGTCATCAAGGAAGGCGGCAAGTCCTGGTACTTCATCACCGCGGACTACGCCTTCGGCCAGCAGCTCGAGAAGGACGCGACGCGCTTCATCAACGAGATGGGCGGCAAGGTGCTCGGCGGCGTGAAACATCCGACCAACACCGCCGACTTCTCCTCCTTCGCACTCCAGGCGCAGAGCTCGAAATCCGACGTGGTCGCCTTCGCCAATGCCGGCCAGGACACGGACAACGCCATCAAGCAGTCCGGCGAGTTCGGCCTGGTCCAGGGCGGCCAGAAGCTGGTCGGCCTCCTGATGTTCGACACCGACGTGCACGCGATCGGCCTGAAGGCTGCGCAGGGCACCTACATGACCACGGCCTCCTACTGGAACATGGACGAGGCCACCCGCGCCTGGTCGAAGAAGTTCTACGAGCGCACCAAGGTGATGCCGACCATGATCCAGACCGGCGTCTACGGCTCGGTTCTGCATTATCTGAAGGCCATCAAGGCCGCCGGCACCGACGATTCCGCCAAGGTGATGGCGAAGATGCGCGAGCTGCCGATCGAGGATATCTTCGTCCATGGCGGCAAGTTGCGCGAGGACGGCCGCGTCATCCGCGACATGTATCTCGCCAAGGTGAAGAAGCCCGAGCAATCGAAGGAGCCGTGGGACTATCTGGACATCATCAAGACCGTGAAGGGCGAGGACGCGTTTCGCCCGGTCTCCGAATCCAAATGTCCGCTCCTGAAGAAATGAGGTGAGACATGACCGGCACCGAGCATAGCGCCATTGAGACTTACGAGTGCGACGTGCTCGTGGCCGGATCGGGCTGCTCCGGCATGTCGGCCGCGATCACCGCGCGCCATCGCGGCCTCGATGTGCTGATCGTCGAGAAGGAGCCGCGCTTCGGCGGCACCACCGCGCGCTCCGGCGGCTGGCTCTGGATTCCCGGGACGTCGCTGGCGAAAGCCTACGGCATCGAGGAGACGCCGGAACAGGCCCGCACCTATCTTCGCCACGAAGCCGGCAACAATTACGACGCCGCGCGCGTCGATGCCTTCCTGAGCGCCGGCCCCGAGGCGGTCGATTTCTTCACCTCCAAGACCGCGTTGCGCTTCGACATGCCGCTGGTGTTTCCGGATTATCACGCGGAGGCACCCGGCGGCGCCCAGGGCGGCCGCTCCATGGTGACGCGCCCGTTCGACGGGCGCGAGCTCGGCGACCTCATCAAGACGCTGGGCATGCCGCTGCCCGAGCTGACCGTGTTCGGCATGATGCTGGGAAGCGGCAAGGAGATCATCCATTTCATGCGGGTGACGAAGTCGCTGACCTCGGCGGCCTACGTCGCCAAGCGCCTGTCGCGGCATCTGATGGACGTATTGCGCTACGGCCGCGGCATGACGCTGACCAACGGCAACGCGCTGGCGGGGCGTCTCGCAAAATCCGCGCTCGATCTGAAGATTCCGATGTGGCTGTCCTCGCCGGTGCGCGAGCTGACGGTCGAGAATGGCACCGTCACCGGCGCCATCGTCTCGCGCGATGGACGCGACGTGCGCGTGCGTGCGCGTCAGGGCGTCGTGCTCGCCTGCGGCGGTTTTCCGCATGATGTGGCACGGCGCAAGAAGATGTTTCCGCATGCACCGACCGGCAACGAGCATTATTCGCCGGGGCCGACCGGCAACACCGGGGATGGACTGCGTCTGGCGGAAGCCGCCGGCGGGCATGTCGAGGATCGCCTGCCGAATGCGGCAGCCTGGGTGCCGGTGTCGCTGACCACGCGCAAGGACGGCTCGAAGGGCGTGATGCCGCATTTCATCGATCGCGCCAAACCCGGCGTGATCGCGGTGATGCGCGACGGCAAACGTTTTGCCAATGAAGGCAACTCCTATCACGACTTCGTCCAGGCCATGATCAAGGCTGCCAGGCCCGGCGAGGAGATCGCGGCCTTCCTCGTCTGCGATCACAAGACGTTGCGCAAATACGGCCTGGGCTGCGTGCCGCCCTTCCCGATGCCGCTGGGTCATCACCTAAATACCGGCTATCTCATGCGCGGCGACACGCTGGAGGCACTGGCGGCCAAGGCCGGGATCGATGCCAAGGCGTTCGTCGAAACGGTCAGGCAGTTCAATGCGACCGCGCCGCTGGGTCACGATGCCGCCTTCGGTAAGGGCTCGAAAGCCTATAACCGCTACCAGGGCGACGCGATGCACGGCCCCAACCCCTGCGTCGCGCCGATCGAGAACGGGCCGTTTTACGCGATCAAGATGGTGGTCGGCGATCTCGGCACCTATGCCGGCATCGTCACCGACGAGAACGCCCGCGCGCTCGACGCCGAGGGCCGTGTGATTCCCGGGCTCTATGCCGCCGGCAACGACATGGCGAGCATCATGGGCGGCAACTATCCCGGCGCCGGCATCACGCTTGGGCCGGCGCTGACCTTCGGCTACATTGCCGGCCGGCATCTCGCCGACAACGCCGCCAAGCGCAACGCGGCGTAAGCCACGCCAGGAGGCGCATGAAGAGGGAAAGCCGCGGCATCCAGTCGATCGAGGTCGGCGGCGAATTGCTCCGCGCGCTCGCGAGGAGCGGCGAGCCGATGATGCTGCGCGATCTCGCCCGCGAAGCCGGCATGACGCCCGCCAAGGCGCATCCCTATCTCGCCAGCTTCTCCCGCATCGGCCTGATCGAGCAGGACGAGACCACCGGCCGCTACGAAATCGGCGCGCTGGCGCTGGAGCTCGGCCTGATCAGCCTGCGCCGTCTCTCGGGCGTGCGCATCGCGCGTCCTAGGATCGCGGCGCTCGCGAACCAGATCGGACATGCAGTCTCGCTCGCCGTCTGGGGCACGTACGGTCCAACCGTGGTGCAACTCGAAGAGCCGGCCCAGCCGGTGCATATCGTGATGCGGGCCGGTTCGGTGATGGCACTGCTGGAGACCGCGACGGGCCGCGCCTTTGCGGCGTTCCTGCCGGAGAAGACGATCACTGCCGCGCTCGAAAGCGGGCTCGATCGTCACGGCGTCGGCTACAATCCGAAGCGCGCGGTGAAAGGCGCGAAGGTCGCCGAGATGCTCGCCGAAGTCCGCAAGCACGGCCTTGCCCGCGCGCTCGGCGATCCCCTGCCCGGCGTCAACGCATTCTCGGCGCCGGTGTTCGACCATTCCGGCCACGTCGCGCTGGTCATCACCGCGATGGGGCCGGAAGGCACGTTCGATGCGCGCTGGGACAGCCCGATCGCGCATGCGCTGCGCGACTGCGCCGGCGGCATCTCGAAACGGCTCGGCCACGGCATGACGGTCGCGGCGGAGTGAGAGTCTGAGCCACGCCGTCATGGCCGGGCTTGTCCCGGCCATCCACGCATCGCGACAATCGCCGGAAGACGTGGATGCCCGGGTCAAGCCCGGGCATGACGACGGAGATGCAGCGCGCTTCCTACTTGTCCTTCACAGGCACCGTATAATTCAGGATCAGCCTTCCACCGTCCGGATAGATCGTCTGGCCCGTAATATACGACGCATCGTCGCTGGCGAGGAACGCCACGACCGACGCCACCTCGCTCGGCTCGCCGCCGCGGCCGGCGGGCGTCCGCGACATCACGGTCTTGCGGGCCTCCTCCGAGGTGTAGATGGATGAGGCCACCATGTCGGTCAGGATCGTGCCGGGCCCGACCGCGACCACGCGGATATTGTGCGGAGCCAGGGCCACCGCGGCGACCGAGGTGAGCTGCTTCATGCCGCCCTTGGACATCGCGTAAGTCGCCAGCGCCGGGATCGCCAGCAGCGCATTCACCGAGGACATGTTGATGATGACCCCGCCACCGCCCTGCGCGATCATCTGCCTGGCCGCCGCCTGCACGCCGAAGAACGCGCCCTTCAGGTTGATGCCGATGATCTCGTCGAACTCCTCTTCGGTAATGTCGAGGATGTCCCGGTTGCGGGCCACGCCCGCATTATTGACCATGATGTCGAGCCGGCCGAACTCCTTCACGGCGGTCGCGACGAGCTGATCCACGTCAGCGCGCCTGGCGACATTGCCGACGATTGTGCGCAAGGCATCGGGACGGCCGAGCTCGGCGGCCGTCGCCGCCAGGCCGTCTGCATCGATATCGGAGATGACGACCTTGACGCCGTCATCCAGGAATCTCTTCGCGCAGGCCTTGCCGATGCCGCGCGCCGCGCCGGTGATGGCGGCGACCTTGCCGGATAGCTTCATGGTTTCGCTCCAGGACTTGTGACGATCTCGCGGACGCGTTCACGCAAAGACGCGCGGGCGCAGTCCGGCGTGAAACCAGGTGATCATGGAATAGATGTCGTAGACCGGCAGCCCGACTTCGGCCTGAAGCGCTGCGGCATAAGGCGGCATGTTGGTGCATTCGAGCACGATGGCGCCGACGTCTGGGTTCTTCGCGACGAGCTCCTTGCCGGCCTCGACCACGTCCCGTTCGGCCTGCGCGACGTCCATGTCGTCCTTCTCGGCCTTGATCAGGACACGGAAGAACTCCTTGCCGTTCTCGGTGCCGACCAGCGGCGTGTCGAGCGGCACGCCGGCGCCTTCGAGATGGGCCGGCGTCAAGGTCGAGCCCGACACCGTGACGAGGCCGACGCGCTTGCCCGGCGGCAAGGTCGCTTGCACCCAGGGCACCTGCATCAGCGACGAGGTCGCAACGGGAACGCCGACGGCCGCCGCGATCTCCTTCTGGAACAGCGAGAGGAAGCCGCAATTGGTGGTGATGGCTTCGGCCCCGAGCCGCACCAGATCCCTGGCGGCGTCGATGAAGTCAGGCAGCAGGCCGGCTGCGCCCTTCAGCACCACCTTTTCCGGCGAAGCGCCACTCACCACGCGATAGAGCACGGGGAACGGCCAGGTGGTGCCGTTGCCCATGTCACCGGGAATGCGGGGGAAGCGCGCCTCAAGCATCAGGATGCCGAGCGGTGCGCCATAGATGGCCTTGCCGCCACGAGCGATGCGGGAGGACGGATTTGCTGAAGCGGTCATGGTGCAAATCTCACAGGAAACGATCGGGCGCGAAGGGACCGAGCGGAATCTCAGGCTGCTTGCCGCTCAGGAGCTGTGCGACGAGACGGCCGGTGCGGGCCGAGCCGACCAGGCCGACATGGCCGTGGCCGAAGGCATAGACGATGTCGCGCGAGGCGCGCGCATAGCCGATGCAGGGACGTCCATCCGGCATGCTCGGACGATGGCCGAACCAGGTCTTGACGCGGGAGGCTGGAATGTCCTTCGGCAGCTTTGGGAACATGCTGAGGAGGTGGTTGCGCAGGATTTCGGCGCGCTTCCAGTTCGGCGCTGCCTCCAGGCCGGCGATCTCGACCGTACCGGCAGCGCGCAGACCCTTGTCGGTCCAGTTCACGACCATCTTGGCGTCGGATGCCATCATCGAGCTGCGCGGGCCGGACTCCGGGTTCTCGATCACGACGTGATAGCCACGCTCGGTCTCGAGCGGGAGGGGATCGCCGACCGACGCGGTGAGCTGCTTCGATCGCGCGCCGGCGGCGACAACAGCGGCATCGCAAGCGATCTCGCCGGTCTCAGTGAGGACGGCTACGAGCTTGTTGCCATCGAGCTTGAGTCCCGTCGCCTTGGCCCGCACGTGCCTGGCACCGCTCGCGAACGCATGCTGCGCGAGAGCTGCGACATAAGCCCCGGGGTTGCGGCAGCGGCCAGCCTCCTCCACCACCACGCCAAAGGTGTAGCGCGGATGCAGATCGGGCTCGCGCTGACGCATCTCATCGGCGTTGAGCTCCAGCCACTGGACGCCGACCTTCTTGCGCAGGCGCCAGCCGAGATCGTTGTCGAAATTGCCGCGCGACGGGAAGACATGCATCACGCCGTTGCGCTCGATCAGCTCGGGCACGCCGGCCTCTTCCGCGAGCTTCCGGTGCAGTAGCGGTGCGTCCTTCAGCAGGTCGCGCAGCGCAAATGCCGTCGTCTCGACCCGCGCCGCGGTCCAGCCCGAGAGCAGATACTTGATCAGCCAGGGCAACGCCTTCGGCAGATAAGACCAGCGGATCGCGAGCGGACCGAGCGGGTCCAAGAGATATCCCGGCACCTTCCTCCAGATGCCCGGCTCGGCCGGCGGGATCACCGAATGCGACGACAGCCAGCCGGCGTTGCCGTAACTGGCGGCCTGTTCGCCGCCGGGCTCGCCCGGGTCGATCAGCGTGACGCGATGGCCCTCGCGCAGCGCCTCGATCGCGCTGATCACACCGACCGCGCCGGCCCCGATGATGGCAACGTGGCGGCCGGCCGCCATTGCCTTAAGCCTTCACCGCAGGGACGAAGTCCTTGCCGACCGAGATCGCGCGCGGATCGATGATGCAGTGGAGGATCGCCGGCTTGCCCGAGGCCAGCGCGCGCTCGAATGCCGGCGCGAACTCTTCGGTGCGCTCCACGCGCTCACCATGGCCGCCGAACGCTTTCGCGTACATCGCGAAATCCGGGTTCTTGAGCTGGGTGCCGACGACGCGGCCGGGATAGTCGCGCTCCTGGTGCATGCGGATGGTGCCGTATTGCGAATTGTCGATGATGATGACGATCAGTGGCGCGTCATACTGCACGGCTGTCGCGAATTCCTGGCCATTCATCAGGATGCAGCCGTCGCCGGCAAAGGCGACGACGACGCGATCCGGATAGTGCCGCTTTGCCATCACGCCCGCCGGCACACCGTAGCCCATCGAGCCCGAGGTTGGCGCGAGCTGGGCCGCAAAGCTGTGGAAGCGGTGATGGCGATGGATCCAGCCGGCATAATTGCCGGCGCCGTTGCAAACGATGGCGTCCTTCGGCAGGCGGTCGCGCAGCCAGGTCATCACCTGGCCGTACTGGAACCTGCCCGGCAGCTCGCGCGCCTTGTCGGTCCAGGCGAGATAATCGGCATGTGCCTTGGCGGCCTCGCCCTTCCAGGCCACCGCGCCGGCGGGCTTCAGCGGCTCGACGGCGGCAGCGAAGGCGGCCGGCGTCGCCTGGATCGCAAGCGCCGGCTGATAGACCCGGCCGAGCTCTTCCGAGCCCGGGTGCACATGGATCAGCTTCTGTTGCGGCGTCGGAATGTCCAGCAGCGTGTAGGACGAGGACGGCATCTCCGACATGCGGCCGCCGATGAGCAGGATGACATCGGCGCCCTCGATGCGCGCCTTCAGGCCCGGGCTCGGGCCGATGCCGAGATCGCCGGCATAGTGCGAATGATCGGCATCGATCAGCGAGGCCCGGCGGAACGAGGTCGCGACGGGCAGATCGAAGCGCTCGGCAAAGCGCGCGATGCTCTTGGTCGCCTCATCGGTCCAGCGTGTGCCGCCGAGAATGACGAGCGGCGCCTTTGCGCTCGCAAGCATCGCACCGACGCGTTCGATATCGGCAGGCGCCGGCCAACTGACGGCGGGCTCGATGCGCTTGGCATCGGCCACGGCGGCGGTCTCGGTCAGCATGTTCTCCGGCAGCGCGATCACCACCGGGCCCGGGCGGCCCTGCATGGCGACGCGGAAGGCGCGCGCGACCAGCTCCGGAATGCGGTCGGGGCGATCGATCTCGACCGCCCATTTCGCCATGGTGCCGAACACCGCCTTGTAGTCGAGCTCCTGGAACGCCTCGCGCTCGCGCATGCCGGTATCGACCTGGCCGACGAACAGGATCATCGGCGTCGAATCCTGCATCGCGATGTGGACGCCGTGGCTGGCATTGGTCGCGCCGGGGCCGCGGGTGACGAAGCAGACACCAGGCCGCCCCGTGAGCTTGCCATAGGCCTCCGCCATCATCGCCGCGCCACCTTCGGCGCGGCAGATCACGACGTCGATCGGGCTGTCATGCAGCGCATCGAGCGCCGCCAGATAGCTCTCGCCCGGCACGCAGGTGACGCGCTCGACGCCTTGGGCGACGAGCTGATCGATCAGGATCTGGCCCCCGGTGCGGGTGTTGCGGATGGTCATGTCGGCTCCCTCGAGACTTCGGCGATGCCCCTCACCGCCTCGCAAAATTCGTTCGGAGGTGGCGTAGGACAGGCCGACAGGACGCGCAAGATCGAAAGGCTTTTCGCAGCCTGCGCAGGCGGCATGCCCGTCCCTGCCGTTTGCACGACCGCCGGTGCCGCGGCCGCTTGACCAGGCCCGCGAACAGATACCGGAGAGCTTGGAGCTCCGCAGCTTCAGAGGAGCGCGGCGTGCCTTTCTGACCCGGTGCCGGCCTAACTCCGCTCCGGCCGAACCCAACCGGTTGCAATCGCGCTCGCCCAGGTGAGCATGCCCTTGCGGCGCGCCAGTGCGGCCATGGCGGCGCTATCGTAGGGCACGTAGCGGATGCTCGCGGACCAGCCTCCTCCGGCATGCTCCAATATGGCGTAGCACGCGTGAGGCGTGCCGAGCTCGACGACGTAAGGCACAGGCAATCTTCCATCGTAACCGGGCAACCCAACGCTGCCGGGATTTACGACCAGTCGCCCATCCCTCAGACGAACAATCCTTGGAATGTGAGTGTGCCCGCACAGGATGATTTGGGCATCGATCCCTTCGGCCTCGACCTCGATCTCCTCGATCGAACTGGCGCGCACCACACCGCTCTCACTTATCGTGTCGAGCCAGAAGGCAGCATCGTTGGTAGGCGATGCGTGGCACAGGAACACCCGGTCTTTGTACATCAGAGTGGACGGCATATCAGCCATCCACTCGAAATGCCTGCGCTCAAGCTGTTGAAAATCGCTCCGTGAGGAAGTGCCCGCCTGCCGGAGCTCCAGTAGGATGCGGTCCTGATCTCCCCGCACCGACGGAAATCCCCGCTCGATGAGCAGGTCTGCAGTTCCGGCCGCCTCGAGCGGTCCGCTGACGTGGTCTCCAAGGTTCACGACGTCGTCGATACCGAGCGCGGCAATGTCCGCAAGGACGGCGTCCAGCGCCGGACGATTCCCGTGCACATCCGCGATCGCAGCAAGTTTCATTTGGCCCTCCCAGTCGAGATGGCCGACGGCTCACGCAATGCGGGACGATGCAGGGATAGCGGTTCTCTTTAGCTGCATTTTTAGATGCGCCCGCAAGCTGAGGATCAAATCGGCGCGAGGGAATGATGGCACGGCGGAGCTGCCACAATCAAGGGACGGCTTCCGAGCTTCGGCGTCTTCGTCTACGATCCGGCCGAGGCAACTGTTCTGGAGCACTCGAATGCAAACCATTGGCCTGATCGGGGGCATGAGCTGGGAGAGCACCGCGCTCTACTACAAGCTGATCAACGAGCGGGTCCGCGATCGCATGGGCAAGCTGCATTCGGCACCCTTGTTGATGTATTCCTACGATTTCGAGGAGATCAAACAAATGCAATACGCCGGCCGCTGGCAGGAGGCAGCGGCCAGCCTGGCGGAGGTCGCACAGCGGCTCGAAAGCGCCGGGGCGCGTGCAATCGTGCTCTGCACGAACACGATGCATAAACTGGCACCCGAGATCATATCGAGCGTGGCCGTTCCGTTCATTCACATCGGCGACGCGACGGCGCAGCGAATTCGGGCCAAGGGATACCGGCGGGTCGGGCTGCTCGGCACCAAGTTCACGATGGAGCAGGATTTCTACATCGACCGGTTGCGCGCGCATGATCTCGACGTGCTGATTCCTCCGGCCGACGCGCGCGCGGACGTGAACCGCATCATCTACGACGAGCTCTGCCTCGGGAACGTCGCCGCTCCCTCGCGCCGTCGCTACCAGGAGGTGATGGCAGCCCTCGTCGCCCGCGGCGCCGAATGCATGATCCTCGGCTGCACCGAGATCACGATGCTGGTCGGCCAGGACGACACCTCGGTCGAAACGTTCGACACGACGGCCATTCACGCCGAGACGGCAGCCGATTTTGCGATCGGATGATGCGTTTTCGCCCGCCTCCCCGCGTGGATCGCCGACGAAGCGGGCGCGCTCTTGAATGCTGCACTGCGGCCAAGATCGACGGAAGTCGCGCTTGATTTTTGCCTGTCCTTGCGCCACCCGAGAGCGATGGGAAATGACAGCAAGGTCATCGCCGCCAACGCGGCCTTTTACGCCGCGTTCTCAGCAGGCGACTTTGCCGGTATGGAGCGGATGTGGGCGGATGACGACGCCATCTCCTGCATCCATCCCGGCTGGCCGGCCATCATCGGACGCTCCACCGTGATCGGGAGCTGGCGCGACATCCTGCAAAACCCGGAGCGGCCGCAGATCGTCTGCGCCGAGCCGCAGGCGATCGTCGACGGCGACAGCGCGCGCGTGCTCTGCATCGAGATCGTCGATGGCACCGCTTTGGCCGCCGCGAACCATTTTCGCCGCGTCGGCGACGACTGGCGCCTGGTGCACCATCAGTCCAGCCCGATCGCGCAGATAATCGAACAGGCTGAGGACGATAGAACGAGCCACCGGGTCCACTGAACGCAGCGATCACGCGGGCGTGATCTACTGTGCATGGGGTTGTTTTTCGATCTTTTGTTGGGCGGCACCGAGTTCCGACAGGTCGTCCAACACGACCTGCGCCGCCGTGAAGTCATCGTCTCCAAAGAACATGCTGCGCGTGATCAGAACCGGGATGCCGGCGCGCGAGGCCGCAATCAGGCCGTTGGCGGAATCCTCAATCGCGACGCAATCCGACGCGTCCAGCTTCAGCCGCGCCAGGATCTCGAGATAGACGTCCGGCGCAGGCTTCTTGTGCGGCACGTCATCGCCGGCGACGATCGCGTCGAAGTCCCCCGCCCAGCGCTTGCCCAGCGCCCGCGACAGCAACGCATCGATATTGCCGTGCGAGGTGGTGGTCGCAATTGCCAGCCGCTGCCCGCGTGCCCGGGCCGCAGCGAGCTGATCCGTCACGCCGGGCCTCAAGGGGCAGCAGCCGGTCTCCACCAGTTCGGCATAATGCGCGGTCTTGATGCGGTGGAGCTCTGCGATATCCATGTCGGATAATGGTGGAGCGATCCCCAGCCTTGCGTGGTAGGCGCGCATGCGCTCCTTGCCCCCCGTCACGCGCAAGAGCTCCTTGTAGACGGCGCGGTCCCAGTGCCAGTCGAGGCCTCGGCGGACGAAGGCAAGGTTGAAGGCCTGCCGGTGCAGTTCCTCGGTCTCGGCGAGGGTGCCGTCGACGTCGAAGATCAGCGCCGCCGCGCGCCGGATCAGCTCGCCGGCATCACATGGCCCGGCATCACATGGCATTGCCCCCGGCGCTTCCGCCTGAATGATCGACCCGGTCGCCAACGATGCCTCCTCCCGACCTGCCTGTGACGAGCGAGCATCCCGCGAAGCGACAGGCGCGACAAATCGCAATATCTTTTGCCGGACCCAAAAATCTCTTATGAGCGAGAGGCGCACGACGGCGCGAACGGGAACTCCGACCTGCACAGGAGACGCATGCGGCTCTTCATCCTTGGCCTCGGCTACAGTGCCCGGCACTTCGTCCGCAAACACGGCGACAGCTTCTCGCATATCGCCGGCACCGTGCGCGACCCCGCGCAGCGGAACGATCTCTCCGGCCTCGAGGTGCATGCCTTTTCCGGCGGCGCCCCGTCAAGCGACACGGCTCAACAGGTTCGCGAGGCCGACGTGCTAGTGGTGTCGATCCCGCCCGGCACCACCGGCGATCCCGCCATCGCGGCGTTCGGCGACCTGCTGGCGGACGGTCGGCGCAAGGTCGTCTATCTCTCCACCATCGGCGTCTATGGCGATCACGCCGGCGGATGGGTCGACGAGAGCACGCCGCCGCAGGCGACGCTCGAGAGAACGCGCATGCGCGTTGCTGCGGAGCAGGCCTGGACAGAGGTGACACACGGCGATGCCGCGGTCCTGCGGCTTGCCGGCATCTACGGCCCTGGCCGCAACGCGCTGGCGACGCTGCGCGCGGGAAACGCTCGGCGCATCATCAAGCCGGGACAGGTCTTCAACCGCATCCACGTCGACGACATCGCGCGTGCGATCATGGCCGCGATTCATCGCCACGGCGGCGGCATTTGGAACGTCTGCGACGACGAGCCCGCACCGCCGCAGGACGTGATCTCCTATGCGGCGCAGCTGATGGGCGTTGCGCCGCCGCCCGAAGAGGCGTTCGCCACCGCCGAAATGTCGGCGATGGCCCGCAGCTTCTATGCCGGCAGCGCCCGTGTCTCCAACGCGAATTTGAA
The DNA here is from genome assembly GCF_001556045.1 of Bradyrhizobium sp. CCH5-F6. Lineage (GTDB taxonomy): Bacteria > Pseudomonadota > Alphaproteobacteria > Rhizobiales > Xanthobacteraceae > Bradyrhizobium. Next base: position 40,912 of record NZ_LSIC01000022.1, on the reverse strand, counting down.
GCGCGAGCTCGGCGTCACGCTGGCCTACCCGACCTACCGGCACGGCCTGGATGCGCTGTGGCGGACAGGCGAAGGACGATAGGTGGCGCACCCGTTATGTCTTGGCTCGCGCGATGTCTAAAGCGGAATGGGCTTAGGTTGAATCGATTGCCGCGGCTCGTTCACCTCTCCCGCTGCAGCTATTAAACCTGATCTCAAAAGGGCGGCCGATCGGGCCGCCCTTCGAAACCATGCATCAGCTCAAGACGCCATATTTCTTGAACCAGGCCTGCGCCTGCTTCCAGGCATCTTCCGCGGCCTCCTTGCGATAGCTGCCGCGATAGTCGGCATGGAAGCCGTGCGGCGCTTCGGGGTAGATCTTGAAGTCGGCTGGCTTCTTGCTCTGCTCGAGCGCCGCCTTCATCTGTTCGACCTGGGCGACGGGAATACCCGAATCGGCGCCGCCATAGAGACCGAGCACCGGCGCCTTCATCTCGGGCGCAAGCTGCATCGGGCTCTTCGGCCACACCGGATTGGCAGGATCGACCAACGTGCCATAGAAGGCCACACCCGCCTTGAGCGTGCCGCTGTGGGCGGCATATTCCCAGACCGTGCGGCCGCCCCGGCAGAAGCCGATGATGCCGAGCCTCGTCGTGTCGCCGCCTTGCGATCCCGCCCATGCCGCCGTCGCGTCGAGATCGGACAACAGCTCGGCGTCCGGCTTCGCATTGACGATCGGGAGCAGATCCTTGATGTCCGCGACCTTGGTGAGATCAGTGCCCTTGCGGAAGTAATAGTCGGGTGCGACCGCGAACGCGCCGAGCTTGGCGAGGCGCCGCGTCACGTCCTTGACGTATTCATGCAGGCCGAAGATCTCCATCGCCACGATGATCACCGGCGCCTTTGGGTTGCCGGCCGGCCGGGCGAAATAGGCGGGCATCTCCTCGGAACCGACCTTGATCCTGGCATCGCCGGCCTGGAGGCCGCTGGTGTCGGTCGTGATCGCCTCGGCGCGGACCGGACCTGCCGCAAGCGTATAGCCTGCCGCCACGGCCGCGGTGGCGCTCATGAATCCGCGGCGTGAGACCGGGGCGCTTTTGGTCAGCCCGACGACGTCGGATGTCATGGTGGTTTCGAAGCTCATCGCTCTATTCCTTCCTGCTCATTGCTACCCTCGGGGGCGGCGCATTCGCCAATAGTTGCCGGCCAAACGCAAGTCACCAGCCTGCGAGCCCGCTCGCTTTCGCGCCAAGCCGTCAGGCCCGCAATCGCGCAAGCCGCTGCTGCATGAAGTCGCCGAATGCCAGGATGCCCGCGATCGCGGCTGCCAAGGCGGGATGTTGACGTTGAACGGAGCCGGACTCCCAATGTCAGGCCGGCATTCCCGGTATCGCGTGTGCAGGATTTAACGGTCTAGCTGCATTGCATCGCAACATCCATTAACCGAAGAAAGCGGTTCTCTCCCGGCCGGCCAAGCCACCAGCCGTTGCAGCGAATGCTCTTGCTGGCGTACGCGGAGCGCCCAGGCGCAACAAATGGCAGCTGCAGTGGCGACAATGACACATGATGTTGCTCGCACATCGCACATCCCCGCCAATTCGCCTGCAGGCCATCGTCATTTGATTGAAATTTTCGGAAAATCTGCGCCGCGCGATTTACTCGAACTTTCTTTGTGACGCCCTAGTTCCACGGCCGGAAAGCTCCTTCTCCGGAAACGGGCAGGCTTCTCCCCACGCGCGATCAGCCGTCCGGCAACGGACGAAGGAGCGCCCGAGGGCTTCATCTCGTCCACGCCGATTGCGCTGTCCAAGGTCAATTGACTGCACGTTGTTTCTATCTGGAACTGAAATGAATTTGGCTCGCGAATCGATTGAACTGTTGGAGCAGGCTGCGCGAATTCTTTGGTTCGAAGGCACCAAGCACGGCTTGCGCGACCGCGAATGGATGGCGCTGCGCTTCCTCTCCCGGGCCAACCGGTTCTCGCGAACACCGTCGGCGCTGGCGAGCTACGTCGGCACCACGCGCGGCACCGCCTCGTTCATCATCGGAGAGCTCGAGCGGCTCGGCTACCTCGAAAGAAAGCGCTCGGCCACGGACAAGCGGTCGGTGATGTTGAGCGTGACGCAGCAGGGCAAGAAGTTCCTGGTGCGCGATCCCGTCAACGTCCTCGTCGAGGCGATTGCCGTCCTCGACGACGAGGTCAAGATCCGTTTCCGCGACACCTTCCGGCACGTGCTGGACCAGTCGGATGCCGCCGAGCAGCGCCACCACACCGACGTTTGCAAGCGATGCATCTTCCTGCGGGAAGATCGCACCACCACGGACGGCAAGTCGACCGTCGAGTTCAGTTGCCGCCTGTTTCGCGCAGCGATCGCGGAGGCGGAGGTCGATCTGCTATGCACCAGCTTCGAGCATCACCGTCAATAGAAGGCGGCTCGATCAAGGCGCTGGCTTGCGTGACGAATAGATGACGCCGCCGCTGGCTTCCACCACGAGGCGCCCGTTCTCATTCCTGATCTCCTCGATCCGGCCAAGGCCGGGCACCTGTTGCCCCAGCACGGCCTCGACGACGCCGTTCGGGCCTTGCAGGATCGCAATCCCTTCATAGGCCTGTCGGACCGACCAGCCCTTGATCGTCTTGCGCGGCGCCGACATACGCTCGGGCGCAGGCACCGAGCCCGTGAATTCGGGCGCTGCAACCGAGGCCATCATCGGCCCTTGCTGTGACGCCGGCTGCGATTGCACCATTGCCTGCGCCGGAGTCTGGACCTGGGGCTGAACCTGGGCCTGCACCTGAGCGAGCTTGTCGAGCTTGGCGGTCGAGGACGAACTCACCCGCTCGATCCGGTCCAGGTTCTCGGCAAACCTGCCGAAGCGATCATTCGTCACCTTGCTCGATTGATCGACCGCCGTGCGCAACCCGTCGAGATTTTCCGACACGCCCGACACCTGCTTGCGCAGTTGCGCGACGGTCTCTCGCAGATTCCTGATCTCGGCATTGGCCGCAGCGTTGTTCTGAGCGGGCTGCGTGGTGAGATAGGCGATCACGCCGGTGCAGGCGCAGACCACCAGCATGGCAGCAACTGCCAGAGTTGCGAGCGGCGCGACCCATGTCGGACGGGGTGGCGGCGGCTTCGCCACGATCACGGCCGGCTTGATCACGGCCGGCGCAGGTTTCGGGATCGCCATCTTGTCGAGGCGCGCCTTGGCACGAATACGCTTCAGCCCCTCGAGTGCCTCTTTCGCGAGGACTTCGTCGCTCGTCGCGGCCGATGCACGCTTCGCGCCCCCAGCAGGCTTGCCCGCTCCCGTCGTATTGTTCGGATCGCGCGTCTCCGAAGCTGGCTTCGCCGCCGCGGAAGCATCCGCGGTCGCGTTTGGACGAACTTGTCCATCGGACAACATGTGAAAATGCTCCGTTCGGTTCGATCTGTCGAATGGCGACGTTAGTTGCCGAAGCTTGCCTGAAACGTACGCAGCGAAGAACTTTTCATCTCGCGCGATGCGACACCGCATGAGCAATCGGGTCACGCACGTGGCGATAGTGCGACTCGAAAGACACACACTCGCCGAGATTTCGCCAAGCTTGAGTCATCTCGCCTCGTGTGAGTCGAATTGTCGCATATGGAAAGGCGGACGTCGGCGTCAATCCGCGGTTGAAAACACCGCAACTTGCACGACCCGCAGCAGCACTCAAAATGGCAGTAATTCCACGGGGATGCGGAACCTTGCAACCGCCACGGTGCAAAAGTAGTTAAACATGCAAATCAACTGATGCGATTGAACACACCAAGAAACAACCCGAAACGAATCAACAGCATCAAGCACGTGTAGCAATCGCTTTACGACGCACGCTTGATCGGAAATCGGCAGTTGTTACGGTCCTACTCAAGTGATTCTCGCGAGTTGGCGAGGAGATCGACACAGTCCAGCGGTGTTCGGACGCGATGAGCAACTTGGCGCAACTGTTCTAGGTCGTTTCTCAATCCGCTCCGCGCGGTGATCCGTAGGACACCCGCCGAGCCTCACGTCGTAAGCGTTCAGTATCGAGTCGAAGTAGCAGGCCTGCGAACGCAGGCACTGAATGCGTAGGGCTGCCCGCGAACATCGACACCATAACAACGGTTCGCGGGAAGGAATGTCGTCAAACAGCATCGTTGCCGAGCCGGAGCATCACAACAAACAACCGGCCGCAACAAGTGCGAAACAGGGGCGAAAGACTGATGTATATTATCGTTGATGATCGCGAGAGCGTCGCGAACAGCTACGTCGGAGGGCTCGTTCGCGAAGGCGTGTCGTCCATCGGGTTCTCCTCCGGGGAGTTCTGGGACTGGCTGCGATCTGCGAGTGAATCGGATCTCGCGGCGGTGGATGCCTTTCTCCTCGGGGATTGCGATGCCCGCGGAAGCCTGCCGCGGGCGATGCGCAAGCGTTCCTCGGCTCCCATCATCGCCATGAGCGGCCAGAAGATGCTCAAGAACACGCTGGAGCTGTTCGAATCGGGCGTCGACGACGTCGTGCACGTCCCGATTCACCTGCGCGAAATCCTTGCCCGAACGGCCGCGATCGCGCGCCGCCGGGTGGGCGAGCTGCCGAGGCCCTGCGAGAGCAGGATCCAGGTCTTCTTCAACGGCCGTGACCCCGAGATCGCGGGCCACGCCCTCACCCTGCCCCGCCGCGAACTGCGCATTCTCGAATATATGGTCGCCAACCACGGCAAGTGGATCACCAAGACGCAGATCTTCAACGCGATCTACGGCATCTTCGAGTCCACCTTCGACGAGAGCGTGATCGAGAGTCACGTCAGCAAGCTGCGCAAGAAGCTCCGCGACCGCCTCGGCTTCGACGCGATCGTGGCCCGGCGTTACGTCGGATACCGCCTCAACATCCCGGCCGGCGAGACCCTCGACGAGCCGGTGCAGGAGCTCGACGAGGTCGGCATCCTCCTGAACAGGGCGCACGCCGCCCCGGCCGCATACCCGGCCGGAAACTGACACGGCGCAAGCCTGCGGGCGCAAAGACAACGGCCTCTGCGAAGCACCTTCGCGGAGGCCGTTGCAGTTTTTGGGGTAGAGGCGGCAAGCAGCCGTTCGAGCGCACGCCTCGTCCTTCGAGACGACCGCTACGCGGTCTCCTCAGGATGAGGCTAAGCAGCGGCAGTACCCGTTGAGGCAGCCGCCACGCGTTCAGTCTCATCCTGAGGGGCCCGCCTCTGGCGGGCGTCTCGAAGGATGGCCGCACGGAAGTGCTCTCAACGCGGCTTCGAGGCGTCGCGCGCTACGGCTTCTGCCGGAATTCTTCCCTGGACACGTAGTTGAAGTCCTCGACCAGGACGTCCTGGACGACTTCAGCCTGCATCCGCTCGTTGACGCGCTGCTTGATGGCCGTCGTCAGGATGGAGAGGTCGTAACGGGCGAGCTTCCTGAAGTCGAGGCGCTCGTCGGCATAGATCCGGCGAAAGGCCTCGTCGACGACGAACGGCTCCGGCGGAACGTTGAGCTGGTGCATGGTTCGTCCCTCCACGGTGTAGACGAAGCGCGCGACGATGTAGCCCTGCACGCTGCCGTTCTCGACCATGGGCACGCTCAGGGCCCGCGTCTTCTGATATTGCAGCCCGTCGAGATATTCGTCCTTCGCCGGCAGCAGGCTGCCGTTTTCCTTCCAATAGGCGACGGCATAGCTCGTGCCCGCAGTGAGGATGCATACCCACAGCCCGGCCAGCACCAGTCTGATCATTTTCCGTCCTGCGCTGCGCGGCCGGTATAGGTGCCGTCCGACTCGGCTTCCTTGACCGCCTTGACGATGATGCTCGCGACCTCGCGCACCGCATCGTAGTGCATTTCGAGAATCGAGCGATTCCGCTCCAGCTTCTCGCGCAGCCGCTGAATCTCCTCGGTGATCTCGACTTCGCCGCCGAGGTGCATTCGGGCCCGCATCAGGCGGACGAATTCGAGCATGCTCCGGCTCTTCCGGGCGCTGAAGTCGTCGAAATCGATCTTCTGACCCGTCGTGAGCGCGACCGTCTCTTCCTCGACGATACTGGCGAGCCGGCGGATTGCGGCCAGCAGGCCGCGCACCTCGTCCGATCTCACCGCATCCGCGGCATCGATCATCGCTTCGCCACCCCCGATCGGCAGCAGGACGGGCAGCAGCACATCGCTTGCCGCCGCTTCCGTCGTCATCACCTCGCCGTCCGCGACCGGCTGGTCCATCGCCATGGCCACGGCGCCTTCTTCTAGCTGCATAGGAAATTCACCCCTCAACTTTCACCCGTTCGCAAATCTGATCCGACCTTCCCCGCGGCGTCCGGCCCGGCCGGATGTGCGGCGGCGAGCTGCTTGGCGATGCCGATGCCCTTGCCCTTGGCCAGCTGGCTGCCAAGCTGCTCTGCAAGCATCGACTTCCAGACGCCGCCGGCAGTGCCCTTGCCAAAGACCTCCTCCGACTCCTTCGGCAACATCGTCTCGACGAAGGTCTGGAGGATGAAGGCTTCGAACTTCCGGTAGACTTCGCCGGATGCCGGCGCCTTGATCACCTGCACGGGCGGACCGTTGACTGCGCCCGACTGCGCTTCCGACGCCTTCGCCGCGGATTGATCGGCAGTGGCCGCTGCGGCCTTGCCGATCTCTGCTTTCATCGTGGCGCCGAAGTCGGCATCGGCGGATTTCAACGCGTCGAGCTTCGCTGTGGCCGCGCGCTGCGTCGCGGGATCGGCGGCATCGAGGACATCGAGAACGAGGTCGGGGGTTGCTGTCACGATCATGTCTTGGTCCGGTTGGCTGGCCGCGGCATCCACGCGTGCACGACGGGGCTTATTCCCGTCATCTCTTCGAGCGAGCGTTTCTCCGCGTCACGGAGCTTGTCGGCGAGCGCCGCCTTCGCGACCTCCTCGAGCTGCTTCACGCGGCGGCTTTCCGCCCGAATCTGGTCAAGCTGCTGTGCGGCCTGTGCCTGCACCGCGCGTGCGCCGACGCTCGTCCTGTTCAAGCGCCGCGCGATCGATTCGCTGGACGATCCCGCCGGCGGCCTGCCGTCGTTCAGGGCTCCGACCAGCCATTCCTGCTCGTCCTGCAGGCTGCGCTCCTGCTGCCGCAGTTGCGCGAGGTGCCATTCGGACAGCCGAAGCTGGAGTTTCACCAGCGAAACCATCCGTCCGAGCTTGTCCGCGCGCGACGTCATGACTTGGTCACTCCGCCAGCCACGATGAGAGGCCGAGCATGAACTGCGTCAGCAGTTCGTCGCTGGTGAGATAGAGCAGCAGGAAGCCGCCGAATAGCACGAAGGGCACGGAGATGAAGTAGACGGGAATTGCCGGCGTCAGCTTGTTGATCAGGCCAACCGCCAGGTTGACGATTACCGAATAGACGATGAATGGGCTCGTGATCCGCAGCGTCAGCACGAACGCTTCCGAAAGACGGCCGACGAGCAGATCGAGCGCCATGCTGCCACCAAGCCTGCTGCCGGGATGCCAGACGTCGTAGGAGTTCATCAGCCCACGCAGCACCTGCCAGTGCTGGTCGGTCATGAAGAACAGCGTGGTGACGGCCGCCATGATCAGCGGCACCAGGGCCGGCGCCGGATCGGTGTCGCCGACCGGAGTGCCCGGGATGTTGCTCAGCCCGATCGCGCTCGCCATCATGGTCGCCATGGTCTGGAGTGCGAGGAAGAACACGCGACCGCCGAGGCCGATGACACTGCCGATCACGAGTTCGGAGCAGATCAGGAGCGCCAGCGTCAGCGGCGCCGCATTGTCCGTGAGCGGCTTCAGCACGGCGATCAGGATCGGCGTCAGCGCAAAGGTCGTGACCAGCGCCACGAACAGGCGCACCTGGGGCGGAACATTGACGCTGGAATAGCCGGGCACCAGCATCAGGCAGGCGCCGATGCGGCAGAACACGATGAACGTCACCAGCACGCTGTCGGCAAGGCTGCTGATCACGATATGGCTCCGAGCGCCCTGATCTCGGCGCTGCGCGCGACTTCGACATGCGACAGGATCGGCAAGGTCGGGAACACCCGCTCCAGGATCATCCGGACATAGGGACGGGCTTCAGGGGTCACAGCCAGCACCACGCTGGTGCCGTTCTCGGTGAACTTGCGGATCGCGGCGCTGGCTTCGGTCGCGAACTGCTCGATCAGGCGCGGATCGGCGTCGAACTCGACGACGTCGCCCTTGGCGTCGCGCTTCAGGCTCTGGTGGAAGGCGAGGTCCCAGCGGTTGCCGAGACGCACCACGTTGAGCACGCCATTGTCGGAGAGATCGCCGCAGATCTGTTGGGCCAGCCGCGTCCGCACGTGCTCTGCGACCTGCTCGGAGCGCCGCACGTGTGGCGCGATCTCGGCGATTGCCTCGAGGATCAGATGGAGGTTGCGAATCGATACGCGCTCGGCCAGCAGGATCTTCAGGATCGCCAACAGGCCCGAATAGGAGATCTGCGAGGGGCAGAGATCCTCGATCAGGCGCTTGTATTCGGGATCGAGCCGGTCGAGCAGCCCGCGCATGTCCTTGTAGGACAGCAGCTGGGCGAGGTTCGCCCTGATCACTTCGCTCAAATGGGTGAGCAGCACCGACAGATTGTCGACCGGCTTGCAGCCCTGCCGCTTGACTTCATCGGTGAAGGCTTCCGTCACCCACAGCGCCTTCATGCCGAAGGCCGGCTCGATCACCTCGTCGCCCGGCACGTCGGGCTTGCCGTCCTTGTCGACGAGCACCAGAACTTCGCCGAGCCTGAGCTCGCCATGGGCAATGCGCGTGTCGTGGATCCGGATCTGGTAGCTCTTGGGATCGATCGACAGATTGTCGGTGAGCTTGATCTCGGGAATGACGAAACCGTATTGCTTGGCGAACTTCTTGCGTATCTTGGCCACGCGGTGGGCAAGCTCGGTGCGCGAGCCCAGGAGATGGACCGAAAGGTGGCCGCCGAGCGCCAGCTCGATCTCGGCGGTCTTGAGCTGCTCCTTCACTGATTCCTTGGCGTCGGTCTGGGCGCGCTCGTCGGCCTTGCGGGCATCCTCCTTCTGTCTCCGCGCGGCCTCCCGCTTCGGCAGCGAATAGCCGACGAAAGCCATGACACCGCCAAGAAGCACGAACGGCGCCATGGGCAGCCCCGGCATCAGGGCAAGCACGAACATCATCAGCGCGGCAGCCGACACCGCGCGCGGATAGCCGCCGAGCTGCCGCAGCACCGCCTGCTCGGCCGAGCCCCGGGTGCCGCCCTTGGAGACCAGGAGGCCCGCCGACAGCGACACGATCAGCGCCGGCATCTGCGACACCAGACCATCGCCGACGGAAAGCTTGGTGTAGACGTCGGCGGCGCGGGAGAGCGTCAATCCGTGATGGGTGACGCCGATGACGATGCCGCCGAAGATGTTGATCGCGGTAATGATGAGGCCGGCGATGGCGTCGCCACGGACGAACTTCGAGGCGCCGTCCATGGCGCCGAAGAACGCGCTCTCCTCTTCGAGCTCGCGCCGGCGGCGCTGGGCTTCCTTGTCGTCGATCAGGCCCGCGGACAAGTCCGCGTCGATCGCCATCTGCTTGCCGGGAATGGCGTCCAAAGTGAAGCGGGCGCCGACTTCGGCGATACGGGTCGCACCCTTGGTGATCACGACGAAGTTCACGGTGACCAGGATCGCGAAGATGATCAGGCCGATGACGAAGTCACCGCCCATGACGAATTTCGAGAAGCCGGCAACGACATGGCCCGCGGCATGTTCGCCCTCGCCGCCGCGCGAGAGGATCAGGCGGGTCGTCGCGATGTTCAGCGCCAGGCGCAGGATCGTCGCGATCAGCAACACGGTCGGGAAGGCCGAGAAGTCGAGCGGCCGCTGGATCCATAGCGCGACCATCAGGATCAGCGCCGACAATGCGATCGAGAATGCGAGGCCGAGATCGATCAGGATCGGAGGGATCGGCAGGAACAGGATCGTGAGCATGGCCACGATGCCGGCGGCGAAAAAGGCATCCGCCCCGAGGCGGCGCTGATTGGGCAGGCTAGCAGCTAACGTATCGGCCATGGGTCACCGGCAGAGGGGTCCGCCCGTAATCTGCCGCGCAAAGCTTACGCGAGGGTGGTGGCCGCGGCCCCCGCTGGATCAGAAGCCACGCTCGATATGCGAGTAGACCATCTCGGTGAACGTCGAGAGATGCGCTCCGATGAAGGAGCCCGAGACGGCAACGACGACGAGAATGACGATGATCTTCGGAACGAAGGTCAGCGTCACCTCCTGGATCTGGGTCAGGGCCTGGATCAGCGCGATGACGGTGCCGACCAGCATCGCGGCGCCGACCGCGGGTCCGGAGGCGACGATGATGGTCCAGATCGCGGCCTGGACGATATCGAGGGCATCCCGCTCGTTCATGACTGGCTGATCGTGAGCCCCGGCCCGACGGCGACCTTCGTGCCGTCCTGAAGCGTCGCGATGGAGCCGTCGCTGTTGATGGAGACCGAGACCACCTTGCCGCTGAAACTCGCGCCGGTCGAGTCGGTGAAGCTGACCGTCTTCCCGATCAGCCCGTTAGCCTGCGACAACGACTGCGATGACAGCAGCGCGTCCAGCTTCGAGTTCGTCTGCATCGCCTGCTCCACCGTCGAGAGCTGGGCGAACTGGCTCATATATTCCGAGGTATCCATCGGATTGGTCGGATCCTGGTTCTTCATCTGGGCGATCAGGAGTTGAAGAAACGTGTTGTAATCCACGCTGCTGCTCGACGTCGTCGAGCTGGAGCTGTTCGAACTGGACGCATTTCCGGTCGTGTCGGTCGCGCTGGTGACGTTCATCTGGCCTCTCCGCTGTCAGGCAGCCTCGAATGGGGAAACGGTGGCGGCTCCGGCCAGGATGGCCTGCTCCACCGGAAACAGCGCCCGAATCCGCTTGAGCGCCTCGAAGTAACGCGTCGCCCCGACCAGCTCGTCGACCGCGCCGAGTCCATCCAGCATCTCGCGGTTCTCACACACGGCGCACAGGGCTGCGTGATGCTGCGCGTAGAGCGCCGCAGCGTCGCGGACATCGGTCGGGTTCATCAGCATGAGCTGGACGATGAAATAGAGCTGCCGCAGGGCCGTGGTGGCGTCGGAAGCCTGCATGACCTGCCCTTCGAGCAGAAACATCACGTCGTTGACGAGCTCGACGGACACCTTGCGGTCCACACGAAGCACTGCCCCGTTGACGTAGATCCGTTCGCCCGCCCGCAAGGAGATCTTCATTAGAGCGCGTCTCTGATCAGGCGGTTGATTTCGATGAGTTGCGCCACGTCGTTCGACTTCTCCTCGCGGAGACGGTCGGCTTCCTTGACGACCCACAAGCCGATCGAGATGATGTCGGCGCGCAGCTTGTCCGGCAGCCCGTTTTCCGGGTGAGCGAGATCCTCGATGAAGATCGTCCACAGCCGCCGCACATAGAGCAGACTCTCGACCAGGTCCTCGAGGCTGAAACGCCCCTTCTGGATCCGCTCGAGCCGGTCGATGCCGAGGCTGAGCGCCTGCCGCTCGCGGCTTCGCGCTTCATAGCCGCTTTCGTCAACGACCGCTTCATAGGCTTCAAACGTCATCAGGACCACTCTTCGAAGACCGAACAACTAGACAAAGGTTACGAGCCCCGCCTCAGAGATAGTTGATGAGACTGATCTTCTGGAGCTGCGAGGTAAGCGCCAACGCGGTCTGGATCTGGGTCTGCAGGGTATTGACCCGGACCGAGGCTTCGGTCGGGTCGACCTTCTCCATGCCAACGATCTGATTGTTCAGGATGTCCTGCTGCGTCTTGAGCTTGGCCGTCGCGGTGGTGATCCGCTGCTGGACCGTGCCGACGGAGCCGCCGAGCGCTGCGAGGTCGTTGATGGCGTTGCCGACGAGCCCGATCGCCTTGTCCACGACGACCTGGAACGTCTCCTGACTCAGGTTCACATTCCCGAGATCGGCCATCATGGTGTAGGCCTCGGCGAGCTTGCGGAAGCCGGCCTCGTTGGCGCTGACGGACGTTTCGGCGATCTCGGTCGTGGAGATGCGGCTTTGCATGGTCTGGTCGGTGGCCGACGACCAGTTGGTGTTCCAGGCCGGGCTCGCGAACTCCGCATCGAAGGTGGTGTCGAGGAAGGTCTGCATCTGGGCCGGGGTGATGGTGCCCACATTGGGCGAGGATTGCGAGAAGCCGAAGGTCGCGAGGAAATCCGCATCGACCTGGTTCTTGCTGGCCGAGCCCGCGGCGTAAGCCGTGATGGGCTCGTTCTGCGTGTTGATGCCCGAGAACAGATACGAGCCGTTATAAGAGACGTTCAAGGCGCCGATCAGATCCTGGAGATTGGACGCCGCAGGCGGCAGGATGACCCGCCCGCCGCCGTCGGTACTGCGAGCCGCGATCAGGTCCTTGAGGAAGTCAGTCGCCGTCTTGCTGAGCTGGGTGATCCGGTTCTGCGTCACGTCCAGGCGTCCCGCGACGAGCCCGTTCGTGTCGACGAGCTGATCGGCGAAGCTGAAGTCGGCCCGCAGCGTGAGGTCGCTTCCCGTCGTGGCACCAAGCTCGAGCCCAACGTCGTAGAAACGGCCGGTGGTCGCCTCCGTCGAGGCCCTGGTCAGCGCCGCCTGGTTACTCGTGATCGAATATCTCAACGACGAGGACAACATCAGGGTGGAAACGTAGTTTGCGCTCATCATGACTTAATTCCCCACGGCAGCCAGCAGGCTCTGCAGCATTTCATCGACGGTCGAGATGATCTTTGACGACGCCGAATAGGTGCGCTCGACCTGGAGCATCAACGCCATCTCGTCGTCCATGTTGACGCCGTTGACGTTCGACAGCGCCGTGATGCTGCGGTTGAGCAGCGTGTTCTGGTACTCGGAGTTGTCGTTGGCGGTCTTGCGCTGGTTCTCGATCCAGCTCGTCGACGACGACGCAAAGTCGATCAAATTGCCGGTCGGCTTGCCTTGCGTTGCCGGATCGAACGGCTGCGACGCATCCATGCCGTCGATGAGCTGCTGCAGCCGGGTCGAGTAGCCGCCGTTACCGGCGGTGTTGTATTGGTAGGCAGGGTTGCCGCTGATCGCGCCGTCGCGCAGCAGGTTCGGATTGCCGCCCTGGGCCGGATCGACCGATGCGGCAACCGAGATCGTGCCGGCGAGGCCCACCGAGACGGTGGCGCTCGCGGGCATGGCCGGCGCCCCGGGATAGGTGAAGAGCCCGGGGACGTCGGGCAGCGCCGCGGCGGTCTGATCGATTTCCCTGAAAGTGTTGATCAGGCCGCGCGCGATTTCGTCGAGCTGGCTCTGATAGGTGACGGTGTCCTGGTCGCGCAGCTGAGCGAGGCCTGCGAGCTTGCCCGACTTCAGCGGCATCACCGAATTGGCCCCGGTCACGGGGACGCCGTCGATGTAGACCGCATTGCCCGTGGTGCCGGCGGTGTAGACGTTCGTCGGCGCAAAGCTCACCGTCCGCGCCGTCTTGTCGAACAGCACGACGCCGCTGTCGGCGTAGAGCGCCGCATCGCCGTTGGGACGGATCGACATCGTGACGCCGACCTCCTGCGACAGCTGCGAGACGATGCTGTCGCGCTGGTCGAGGTAATCGGTGATGTCGTCGCCGGAGATCGTGCCCTTCACGATCGCGGTGTTCACGGTCTCGAACTGGGAGAGCAACTGGTTGATGTTCTGAACCGACGTCTTCATGTCGGCATCGGCGCTCTCGCGGACCGACTGCACGGTCTTCGTCGCCTGGTTGAGCGCGGTTGCCATGTCCTTGGCGGACGCCACCGCCGCCTGTGCCAGCGTGGTGTTGTCCGGAGCGTTGGCGTATTTCTGCAGCGCCTGCTTCAGCGCATTGAGCTGCGCCGTCGGCGACTGGTCGAGCTCCGGATCGTCCACGGTCGAAGCCGCGATCTTCTGGAGACCATCAAAGATCGCAGTCTGCTTGGCCGACGACGAGGTGGCGATCAGGACGTTGTCGTAGAGGCCCGAGCTGGCGGCACGCTGGATTGCCGCGACATAGACGCCGGCACCGGGCAGATTGTCCAGCACGGCGAGCTTGCGCGAGTAGCCGTCGGCGCTCGCGCCGGCGATGTTGCGCGAAATGACCGACGACTGGACGCTCGACGCAGAGAGCGAGGAACGAGCCGAGTTGAGAGCGGCGGTAAGCGACATGGCGTGCTCTTGACCGAAGCGAGCGCTGGAGAATTCAGCGCTTCAGGTTGACGACGACGTCCAGCAGGTCCGCGCCGGTCTGGAACGATTTCGAGTTCGCCGTGAAGCCGCGCTGCGCCTCGATCATCCCGGTGAGTTCGTCCGCGAGGTCGACGTTGGAGGCTTCCAGTGCGCCGGACTGGATCGTGCCGAGCCCGCCGGTGCCGGCATTTCCAGCCTGGGCGTTGCCGGAATTCAGGTTGGTGGAATAGACGTTGCCCGGCTCGGGCGTCAGATTGTCGGGGCTCGCGACGTCGGCGAGCATGATCGTGTAGAGCGTCAGTTGCTGACCGTTCTTGAGAATCGCCGTCACGTGGCCCGCACCGTCGACGTCGACCTTTTCGATGGCCGCGGGAACGCTGCCATTGACGGTCGCCTTGAAGCTGAAGTCGGTTCCGACCTGCGTCATGTTCGAGAGGTCCATGGTCAGCGGCGCACCGCCGGGGACGGTCACGGTGAGACCGGTCGGGCTCGCCGCCGCCAGCGCGCCCCTGCCGGCTGCCGTGGTGTCGAAGGTGAAAGTGGTGGCGGCGCCGAGCGAGGTGCCCGTCGCGGAGTCGTAGACCTCGATCTGCCAGGTATCCGAGCCGGCAGCCGTCGCCGTGTGGGACATGTAGACGTCCAGCGTAACGGCCTGGCCGATATTGTCGTAGGCCACGATCGAGCTCTTCGACGAGTATGACGCCGGGCCGGGCGGACCGGCGATGACGGCCGCATCCGGATCCAGATTGCCGGTCGTGAGCGTCGCCGCCGTCGACGGCACCGGCACCTGCGGAATCTGGGCAATGTTGACGATCTGCATGCCGGACAGGCTGTTCTGCGAGAAGTTGGTCACGAGACCGGGCTGTCCCAGAAGATAGTAGCCGGCCGCGTTGACCAGATTGCCCTGACTGTCCGGCACGAAGGCGCCAGCGCGCGTCAGATACTGCTGCGTGTTGTTTGCGTTCGACACCACGAAGAAGCCATTGCCCTGAACGGCGAGGTCCGTGCTCGAGGTGGTGAACTGCGTATGCCCGGGATCGGTGATGGCGTAGCGGACCGTGGTTTCGACGGCGCCGGAATCGTAGTTGCCGGAGCCGCTCTTCAGGATCAGCGAGGAGAACTCCGTGGAAGCCCGCTTGTAGCCGGTCGTGTTGACGTTGGCGATGTTGTCCGAGACCGTCGACAGCTTGTTGGACTGCGCAGACATGCCGGAAACGCCGGTGCGCATAACACCATACAGGCTCATGAATTGGGCTCCTTTGGTAGGTTGCAGCTACAATGGGGGGTCTTGCTTGCGCGGGGCTGATGATTGGAAGCGATGCACAACTTGTCGTGGTCCGTCGGTTGTCGCTTCGGTTTGCCGCTTCAGGTCGTTCTGGGTTGACAGAAGGAGCGCGCCTTTTCGGTCCACGCGCCGAAGCCGCTCGAGACGAGATGAGCGACGATGTGACAGACGTATCGCTTCTGCGCCGGCTGATTGTTGGGGCCTGCGTTGTAACGGGCGACCGCCATGGTCCAGCTTCCTTCGCGCTGTTTCAGCTCTTTCAGGAAACGCGCGGCGTATTCGACGTTCCTGGCAGGATCGAACATCGCCCGCACCGAGGCGAACTTCTCGCCGTGATAGTAGTGATTGATCTGCATGCAGCCGAGGTCGATCAGCTTGATGCCTTTGCTGCGCATCGCCTCGAAGTTCGCGATTGCATCGTTCACGTCCTTGGCGAACACGGTCTGACCATCCGCGCCGAGCGCGTAGGGATGGAGTGCACCGCGCCGTCCGGTCTCGGTGAGGCCGACCGCGTAGAGAATGCCGAGCGGAATCCCGTGCTGATGGGCCGCCCGCGCCATTTCCCGCTCGCAGGGCCGCGCAGTTTCGGCGGCCGCCTCGGCGACACTCGCATTAGAGATAAACAGGGCCGCGGCGATGATGCGGCCCCACGTCCTGATCATGACGCGTCTCCTGGTTGAACTGGCGCTCCTGGCGCCCCTGCTTCGCGCCGCCGTCGGACTGCCCCGAGGACGTGCCCGCACCGCCGGACGTGCCTTGCGACTGCGGCGACGATTGCTGCTGGCCGGAAAGCTGCGGCTGCGATTGGCCGGATCCGCTCTGGAATCCGTCCAGCGAGCCGTGCTGGACCGGCGCGACGTCGGCGACATACCCGGCCGACTGCATCAGATCGCGGATCTGGTCGCGCTGCTGGTCGAGCATTTGGCTCGTGTCCTTGCGCTCGGCTGCAAGCTGCACGGACACTTCGGTGCCGACGAGACGAAGACGTACGGTGACGTTGCCGAGCGCGGGTGGCTCGAGATTGACGGTCAGGATCTTGAGAGGCTGATCCGGCGCATTGGTCTGGGACGCCGCGAGATCGGACGCTGCGGATGCTGCCGGCGCCGAGGACTCCTTCAGCTCGGCGACGACTGCATTGGCGACCTGTTGCGGCGGGCCGAACTGCGCCGGAGGCAGGTGCGTCTCCTGCTGGACCACGGTGACCTTGGTCGTCTCGGGCAGCGCGGCGCGAGCTGACGCCTTGGCAGCCCGCTCGACATTGGCCGTGACCGCCTCGAAGCCGGGTGATGCAGGCATTGCGCTCGAAGTCTCCGCGCCTTGCGTCGGCGCCGGCTGCGCCGCAGTCATGCCTTGCGAAGCTGCGGCCTCCGAGCGCGCGGCAGTCGGAGCGATACCGGATGGGGCGGCGTCGACCGACGCCGCCTTCGCCGCGCTCGCGCCCGGAGCCTCGCGCTTCGCCGTGAAGAGCCGCTCGTCACGCGCGGGCGCGTCCTTGTCGGCGGATTGCAATTGCATCTGCGGCGTCACGGCAGGCGCAACGGCGATCTCCTGCCCGGCTACCAAGGTGATGCCGGACTGGTCGTGGACGTCTGTCCCCGCGGCGTGATCGATCGGACGCTGATTCTCCGACGACCCGTCGGTCCTGGTGTCGGAAGGCTCCTCTTTGGACTTTGGATGCGCGGTCGCCGCGATGCGGTCGTGCGCCGTCGCGCCCTTCTTGTCCTTCTCGGTCGGGCCGGCCAGATGCGTGCGCGGCGCTCCGGTCTTCGCGGTCGTATCGCTGCCATCATCGCTCAGTGCCTGCTTCGCAAGGTTCGAGACGGTGCGGAGCAGATCGTTGAACGACGAATTTGCCTGCGATTTGGTCCCCGCGCTCTTGGCCGAACGCGACGTCCCGCGGATGTTGAGGCTCTCGGCGAGACCCGAGAAGAGCTGTCCGGAGGTTCCGTTGAGCTTGGTCATCGACGGCGGTCCCTGGTAAGGAGTTCGAGTTCGCCGAGCTGCTTCTGCGCGCGGGCAAGCGTCACGGTTGATGACGCCAGATCGAGTCGCGCCGGCGTTGCCGGAGGCTTGTCGGCTGCGGCGGCGGACCCGCCTGCGAACGGCTTGCGGACGTCGAGCGCGAGCTGCATCGTGGCATTCAAAAGGGGGACGTCGCGCTCCGGCAGCTTCGACCGGTCGAGCGCCTTCAGCTCGGCGAGACCGCCGTCATATTCGTCGGTGAGCGCCCGCGAGGCGCCGCGGAAAAAATGGGCCCGCTCGCGATCAGCCGAGGCGTCGGCGCTGAGCGTCAGCGCCCGCTCGCTGGCGAGCCGGGTCACGGCCAGCCGTCCGCGCACCATCGCATCCCGCGCGATCACGAGATACAGCTTGAGGCGGCCGGCGCGATCGATCTGCTCCAGCAGAGCTGCGACCCGCGCAAAACGACGCTCGTCGAGCGCCATGCTCGATTGCGTCAGCCCCGTGGAAAAGCGCTGCCAGAAATCGCCGGCATAGATCGAGTTGCGGTAGTGGCGGATATAGGCGAGCGCGAGGAACTCGAACTTCTCGAAGTCCTCCGCCTGCCCCACCAGCAGGATCTCGCGCCGCAACGCCGCCTCCTCGACGAGCGTGCCGGGCAACAGCAGGCGCGCATCGTCCAGACGCTCGATCGCGAACGATGCTTCGGCGCGCGCGAACAACGCGCCCTGAACCAACGCGACCTGTCCGCCCAGCCCCGAGGAAAGCGTCCGCGGCTTGACCTCCTTGAGCAGCTCCCGCGCTTCGTCCTGTCGACCCTCGACATAGGCGAGCGCGCCGTTGAACAGCCGCTCGTCCACGTTCATCTTGTCGCGCGGCAGCTTGCGGACGATTTGCGGCGCGCCGCCGCTGAGCAGGTAGATGACCACGGCCTGGCTGTTTTGCGGATTGCTCCACACGGCGGGATCGGCCGCGAGGAATTTCTCGCCGATCTGCCGGATCATCGCGATGTGGCTGCCGTGCGCGGCGGTGTCGCCGTTAGCGATGCCGTCCTGCACAGCCTGTAACGCACGGACGAGCTCATAGGGTTCGCCGGGCCGAGGCGCAGGCTGAGCAAGCGCATTCGCCGCCGCGAACGGCAGCAGCAGCAAGGCGGCGCGGCGCAGCAGCCTGATCAAGGGCGCTTCTCCCGGATCAGGATCTCGATCCGGCGGTTCTGCGCGGCCGCCGGATCGTTCGGAAGCTTCGGTCGCCGGTCGGCGTAGCCCTCGACATGTTCGATCCGCCGGGCGTCGACGCCGGAGCGAACCAGCATGTAATAGGCCATCTGGGCACGAGCGGTCGACAGCCGCCAGTTGTCGTAGGTTTCCGAACGATAGGGCCGATTGTCGGTATGGCCGCGGACGATGATCACGCCCTGGCGCTTGGTCAGCAGCGGCCCGATCTTGTCGATCACACGGATCAACTCCGGCCGCGGCTCGGCCGAGCCGACCGCGAACATGCCGAAGCTCGCATCGTCGGTCAGACTGACCAGGAGCCCCTCTTCGACCTGACGCACCTCGGCGGCCGGCCCCGCGCCCGCCTTGATGTCCGACAGCGCATCCGCGATCGCCGACTGAAGCTGCTTCAACGTCGGTTGCTGCGCTTGCGCCGCATCGCGCGGTTCGGACTCCTTCGCCGTTTCGTTTGGACGCGCCTGCGGGGTGGCGCTGGCCTGAACGCCAGCCTGGGCGCTGCCCTCGCGTGAGGATTGCGTCGGTGCGGGACCCGGCGGCAGCAGGGGCGACAGGCTTGCGGACGAGCTCTCTGCGTTCGGCGCCACGCTTCCGTCGGCCTCGTCCACCTTGGCACGGCGCGCCTGCGGCTCACTCTGAGCGGCTCCCGACGCATCGCGGGCGGAGGCATTCGGCTTGGGTTCGCTCTCGATGAAACGATCCGCGTCCTTGGACGTCTGCGGCGCCAGCCTCCAATAGCCGGGATCGAAGGGATCGCGGTAGGCATCGCCACCCTTCAGGCCCTCCTCTTCGGCGGAGGTGAGCGCGCCCACACGCCGCTGTCCCGAGGACTGGTTCGCACTGTTTGCGATCTCGGCGAGCGTCGCATAGGGATCGCGGAACAGGACCTTCTCCTCGTAGGAGGCCCGCTTCTCGGCGGTCGGAGAGTCACCACGACGTTCCTCGTTCGGCCCTGCCGGCTGGCGCTTGCCATCCTGGCCTTCGAACGACGACGGCTCCTTCTTGGAGAGATCCTTGAGGCCTTTCGGGGCAGGCGCGTTCTCCGCGAGCTTGATCGGGTTGAAATAGCTCGCGACAACCTGCTTCTGGTCCTGGTTGAGCGCGTTGAGCAGCCACATGACCAGGAAGAACGCCATCATCGCGGTCATGAAATCCGCGTACGCGATCTTCCAGACGCCGCCATGATGCGCCTCCTCGGCGAAGGCGCTGCGCCGGCGGATGATCACGATCTCATGCTTGACCTCTTCCATGGCAGATTACCGGCGCGCTTCCTTGAGGCGTTCACTCCAGGCGGCGATCCGGGTCTCGATCACGGTCTGGTCGGCCACGACGCGGACCTCGAAGGTGTCGGCCGACTCGTACGTGATGCCCGTTCGCCTCGAAGCCTCGAGCTGCGTCTTCACGAGGTCGAGCAACTCGCTCGGGCCGGTGACCTTGAAGGCCGGAACGGACGAATTGCCGGTCAGCGCCGAGATCTGCTCGACCAGCGATCCGATCGCCTTGTCGCGCACCGCCTCAGCAAGGAACGGGAGCAATATCCGCGCAACGGAGCTTGCGATGTTGGTCTCGATCTCGCGACAGGCCGCCTCGAAGCCGCTGACGATCGCGAGTGCCTGCTGGTCGGACCATTTGGCCCGCTCCTCGCCGAGCCGGATCGCGCTGCGGACGCGCTCCTCGGCCAGCCTTGCGTCGCCTTCCGCGACGCCGGCCGCATGGCCTCGCCGATAGGCATCGTCAAGGAGATTGAACTGCGGAGCTTCCGTGGCAGGCGTCGGCGCCTGAAGCTGCGGCTGCGTGGGCGCTTGAGGCGGCGGTTGAGGCGACGGCTCGCGCCGCGCATCCTTGGGTCTCGTCAGCACGTCCTGGATTTTCGGCGGTGGAGACGGCGGCGACTTGGCCCGGCCATTCGCGTCGAACTGCGTCAGGAGCTTTCCGATTGCCGCGTTCATGCCGCCTCCTCGCGTCGCATCCAGTCCTTAAGGATCGCCGCCGCCTGCATCTGGTCGAGCCGGACGATCTGCTCCAGCCGCTTCTGCGGCGTTCGCTGCATCTTGCCTTCGAGGTCTTCGACGAGGTTGAGCTCGGCCTCCTCGCCATCCGACAGTGCCAGGGTCCCCGCAGCTTCGAGCTGGGCGGCCTCGGCCGCTTCTGCCTGCTCCTGCTCCGCGCGATGGGTCAGAATGCCGTTGACCGCGGGCCGAAGCCCGAACCAGACCAGCATCGAAGCAACGGCCAGGATCGTCACCGCGTTGATGACGCTGCCGAGCTGCTTGTTGATCATCTCGACGAAGCTGATCGGCGGCACCGGTGCCAGCTCACGCGAGCCCTCGATGAAGTCGACGGCCGTGACCTGGATCTGATCGCCGCGCGCCTTGTCCAGTCCTCCCGCCGTCGCCGCGAGCTGACTGATCTCGGCGAGCTTGCTGTCGACGATAGCCTGGTTGCTCTTGTCGCCGAGCTCGGCGACCAGTCGCGCGCGGTTGACCAGCACGGCGATGAACAACTTCTTGACCGAATAGCCGTCGCTCACTGTCGTCGTGGTCTTGGACGAAACCTCGAAGTTGGTGACGTCCTCGCGGCGGGTCTTGTCCTCGCTGGAGTTCTTGCCTCCACCGGCATTCACCTGCTGGTCGGGAAGATTCTGCTGCACCGTGGTCGGCGTCGAGCGGTCGGCGTTCTGCGAGGACTCCTTCTCGCGCACGTTCCGCACCGAGCGCTCGGCGCGGTTCTCCGGATCGTAGACGGTCTCGTTGATCTGCCGCTTGTCGGTGGACAGCTGCGGCGCAACGCTCACCTCGAAATTGTCGATGCCCAGATACGGCGTCAGCGCCTTGCGGATGTTCTCCTGCACCATGCCGCTGACCGTCTTCTGCAGGCTCGCCATCTTGGCCGGCGCAGCGCTCGCCTCGTCCTCTTCGGCGAGCAGCATCGAGCCGTCGGCATCCAGCACCGTCACCTTGTCGCGGCTCATGCCGGGGATGGCAGCGGCGACGAGATGACGAATCGACTGCGCCGTTCGTGCCTCGATCGCGCCGTCGGTGCGCAGCACGACCGATGCCGAAGGCGGCTGCTGCGTCGCGCGGAACGAGCCGCGCACCGGCAGCACGATATGCACCCGCGCCGCCTTCACGCCTTTCATCAGCTGGACTGTGCGGGCAATCTCGCCTTCCAGGGCCCGCAGCTTGGTGACCTCCTGCATGAACGAGGTCAGGCCGAGCGAGCCGATCTTGTCGAACAGCTCGTAACCGGAATTGGCGCTGGTCGGCAGCCCCTTCTCGGCGAGCAGCATCCGCGCCTGCATGGTCTGGCTCGGGCGCACCGAGACCGCATCGCCTGCCGAATTGACGTCGAACGCGATGTTCTGCTCGCGCAGCGCCGCACCGATGCGCGTCACGTCTTCTCGGGTGAGGCCGGTGTAGAGCGCTTCGAACTCGGGCCGGCTGAGGTAATAGGCGCCGCCGACGACCGTGACGAGAACCGCAAAGCCGATCAGTCCCAGGGCCATCAGGCGACGCGGCCCAAGCTCCAGCAGATTATTGAGCAGCTGCTGTACCTGCGCACGACTGAGCATGTGACCTCGTACCAATGCGAACGCAGAGGACACTCAGCCTTCAACCTTGTCTGAAGGTTGTGCGAGGCTACCAATGTGTCGTTTCGCTGGCGAGGCGTTGCAATTTTACATGAAGCTCGGGCGGGCCCAGTCGGCTCAGCAGCTACAAGCGCACGCTCGGGCGCGTGGCAGCGCGATCGGCTGCGGCGAGTTGCACGAAGTCTGGGGCCGGAAGGTCGATTGCCGGCACGTCCCGTGCCGTCACGTCCGCGAAACGTGGCGGGGACCGTGCTCCCTGAGGGAGCACGGTCGTTTTCGGGAGCGTCGCTTAGCTGCGGAACAGCGACAGGATGCTCTGGCTGTTCTGGTTGGCGATCGAGAGCGCCTGAACGCCGAGCTGCTGCTGAGTCTGCAGCGCCTGGAGGCGGGTCGATTCCGCGTTCATGTCGGCGTCGACGAGCTGGCCGACACCGCGGTCAACCGAGTCCATCAGGGTCTTGACGAACTCCGAGTTGGTCGAGATGCGGTTCTTGACCGCGCCGAGATCGGCAGCGGCCGAGGCCACCGAGTTGATCGCAGCGGTGACCTTAGAGATATAGCCATCGAGCGTGGTCTGGTCGGCCGCCGAGTCGGTCAACGCAGAGATGTTGATCGTGTCGACCGAGGCGCTGGCGGCCACGGTGTCCAGAATGCCGGTCTGCGTGGTGGAGTAGAGCGTGTAGTTGGCGGTCGTGATGGTGATCGAACCGATTGTCGGGGTGCCGCCGACGCGCGAGTAGGACGAAACGAGGTTGAAGCTCGTCGGGGTGGTACCCGTTGTGGTGCTCAGCCAGTTGATGCCGTTGAAGGTGGCCGAGTTGGCCTTCAGCTTCATGTCCTGCTGGATCTGGGTGATGTCCGCCTGGATCTTGGTGCGGTCGATACCCGCGGTCTTGGCTTCGACCAGCAGCGCCTGGAGCTTGGTCAGACCCGAGTCCTTGTCGCCGATCACCGACGTCAGAGCAGTATATTCGGTGTCCACGGTCGCGGCCGACAGCCCGAGCGAGTCGGACACCGCGGAGAGCGCGGCGTTGTCGGAGCGCATCGAGGTGGCGATCGACCAGTAGGCGGCGTTGTCCGACGCGGTGGCGACGCGCTGGCCGGTGGAGATCCGGTTCTGCGTGGTAGCGAGTTGGGCGCTGACAGACCGCAGGGTCTGGAGCGCGGTCATGGCGGAGGAGTTGGTGAGGAGACTAGAACCCATTTTGATGTCCCTTTGGAGATTGAATCGTGCTGAGGGGACATACCGGGCTTGCACCGGTACGACAGAACGGCGTCATGCCTTTGGGCTCCCGCAAGCGCAGGTTCAAGGCCCAATCTGTCGTAACGGCGAGGTTAGCGGGCGAAGCTTGTGCGAGGCTTGTGGCTCTGTGCTCCGCGCGCAACAGGCAGCCGAAATGACGGCGTACGCGCCGCGACACGCCAAACGAAAGGGCCGCGCTTCGCTTGAAGCGCGGCCCTTCCTCCGATGATCTGGTCCTAGCGGAACAGCGACAGGATGCTCTGGCTGCTGTTGTTGGCGATCGAGAGTGCCTGCACGCCGAGCTGCTGCTGCACCTGCAAGGCAGCCAGGCGGGTCGATTCCGCATTCATGTCCGCGTCGACGAGCTGGCCGACACCGCGGTCAACCGAGTCCATCAGCGACTTCACGAAGTTCGTGTTGGTCGAGATGCGGTTCTTGACGGCACCGAGATCGGCAGCGGCCGAGGCCACGGAGTTGATCGCCGCGGTGACCTTCGAGATGTAGCCATCGAGCGTGGTCTGGTCGGCGGCCGAGTCGGTCAGCGCGGAGATGTTGATCGTGTCGACCGACGCACTGCCGGCCACGGTGTCCAGAATGCCGGTTTGCGTGGTCGAGTAGAGCGTGTAGTTGGCCGTCGTCACCGTGATCGAGCCGATGGTGGGCGTGCCGCCGACGCGCGAGTAGGACGACACCAGGCTGAAGCTCGTCGGTGTGGTACCGGTCGTGGTGCTCAGCCAGTTGATGCCGTTGAAGGTCGCCGAATTGGCCTTCAGCTTCATGTCCTGCTGGATCTGGGTGATGTCCGCCTGGATCTTGGTGCGGTCGATACCGGCGGTCTTGGATTGGACCAGCAGCGCCTGGAGCTTGGTCAGACCCGAGTCCTTGTCGCCGATCACCGAGGTCAGAGCGGTGTATTCGGTGTCGATGGTCGCGGCCGACAGACCGAGCGAGTCCGAGACCGCGGAGAGCGCGGCGTTGTCGGCGCGCATCGAGGTGGCGATCGACCAGTAGGCGGCGTTGTCCGACGCGGTGGCCACGCGCTGACCGGTGGAGATCCGGTTCTGCGTGGTGGAGAGTTGCGAACTCACAGACCGCAGGGTCTGGAGTGCGGTCATGGCAGTCGAGTTCGTAAGCAGGCTTGACATTGCGAATGTCCCTTTATGTACGCGTTACATTTCACGAGGGGACATACCGGGCTTTCACCGGTACGGAAGGGCGGCATCATGCCTTTGGACTGATGTGGGTGGGGTCCAACCCGCCGTGCCGCATTGCTAGCACGCCGAATCTTGCTTCCGGATTAAGGCGCGCCTGAATTTAGCTGTAAAATCATATGGTTAAGATTACTCGCCGCTAACCATAACCAGCGCGTATCGCTTAACCATATCCAGCCGGTCAGCGATTTCGGCGGTTAAGAGAACGAGCGCACCAGGCCGGAGGCCAGCAGGTTCCAGCCATCGATCAGCACGAAGAACAGCATCTTGAACGGCAACGCCAGGATCGTCGGCGGCATCATCATCATGCCCATCGACATGGTCAGCGTCGCCACGATCATGTCGATCACCAGGAACGGCAGGATGATGAGGAATCCGATTTCGAACGAGCGCCTGAGCTCGGAGATCATGAAGGCCGGAATGATGACCCGCAGATCGATGCGCTTGTCGTCGAACTTCTTTCGGAAGCTCTCCGCGGCGAGCGCTTCGAAGGTCTGGAGATCCTTGTCGCGCACATGCGCCAGCATGAACTCGCGGAACGGATCGGTGATCTTCAGATAGGCTTCCTCTTCCGAGATCTCGTTCTTCATCAGCGGCTGGACGCCGGTCTCCCAGGCCCTGTCGAAGGTCGGCGCCATGACGTAGAAGGTCATGAACAGCGCGAGACTGATCAGCACCAGGTTGGCAGGCGTCGTCTGCAGGCCGAGACCGGCGCGCAGGAACGACAACGCCACCGCAAATCGCGTGAAGCTCGTCACCATGATGAGCAGCCCCGGCGCCACCGACAGCACCGTGATCAGCGCCATCAGCTGGATGATCCGACCGCTGGTCGAGCCGTTGCCGGGCGGCAGCAGGGAATTCAGGTCCGGAATCTGGGCCAGCGCCGCTTCGGGCAGAGCGACCAGAACCAACGCGAGCAGCAGGACCCTCACCCTCACTGGATCACCAGCGTCTCGATGATCAATTCGCGGACCTTGCCAGACGAGCGGATGTTGGCGCGCTCGGTCAGGTCGTCACGCAGATGCTGGAGCCCGCGCGATCCCTCGAACTGCGCAACCGTCGCCGATCGCAGATAGGTGACGATGTCCTCGCTGATGTGGGCGGCCAGAATGCCGGCGTCCTCGTCGCTCATGCTGTCAGTCACCATGGAGGCTTCGATGCGCGCCCAGTTGTTGGCAGGCGCGGCAAGATTGGTCACGATCGGAGACAATTTCCGGAGCCGCGCGCTGCCGGCGTAACTCGACGCGATCGGCGGCGGCGTGGCGCTCTTCCTCGCATCGGCAACGCGCTCGGCGGTCGCAATCAGGTGCAGACCGGCAAGGGCGCCCGCGCCGATCGCGATCAGGGTCAGCACGACGATGGCGGCAATCAGGCGCATGCCATTCCCTGCCGTCGTGACGCGACCCGGGCGGGACGAACTTCAGAATGGTGCCACGGCGTCATAGATCCGGTGTCCCCATCCAGGCTGTTGCACGTCCGACAGATTTCCGCGCCCGCCATAGGACACGCGCGCCTCGGCGATCTTCTCGTAGGAGATCGTGTTGGTCCGGGAGATATCGCGCGGACGCACGATACCGCCGACGTTGAGCACGCGCATCTCCGTGTTGACGCGAAATTCCTGCGAGCCGCTGATCATCATGTTGCCGTTCGGCAGCACGTCGGTGACGATGGCCGCGATCGACAGCTTGATGTCCTCGGTGCGGTCGATCTGGCCGTTGCCCTTGATCTGCGTATTTGTGCTGAGGTTGGCGTTAGCCTGGCCCGTATCGCTCCAGCCTGCGACGTCCATCAGCCAGTCGAGCCCGAACTTGACCTGCGAATCGCGGGAGCGGCCGGTCTTGTTGTCGAGCTTGGCCTTGTCCTGCATCGAGATGATCACCGTCACGACGTCACCGGTGCGCCGGGCGCGGGGATCGCGGTAGAGATCGGTGCCGTCGTCCCAGGTCGAACGATAGCTGACAGGCGTGCGCATGCGCGGCGTCACCGGGATCGGATCGGCCTGCATCCTCAGGCCGCTGCCGACGGGCGACATTTGCGGACCGATCAGCACTTCGGCCGGGTCATGCAAGCATCCGGCCAGGAGCACGGAAGCGGCCAGCAGCGAGAGGACGAGGATCGGCTTGTTCATCTATTTTGGCTTTCCGTCATCCACGCGACGCATGCCGCCGAGCAGGTCGGCGAGGTGTGCCGCGCGCGCCGTGTCCATTTCATTGAAGATTGCGCTCGAGCTCCTCGGGCTGAGCTTGGCGAGCACGGCGGCGGCGGTCTCGTCGGCCATGCCGGCGATCTGTGTCGCCGCAGCGTCGGGCTTCATGCGGGAATAGATCTCGACCACGCTCGCTTCGGCCTTCTTCAGGAAGTCGTCGCGCAGCGCCATCCATTTCTCGTATTCGGCGCGCTTGGCCTCGACTTCGGCGATCCGCTCACGCAGCAGGCTCTCGGCCTTCTCCAGCTCCTTGAGCTGCCACGCCAGCCTGGCGTCGACGGCGGAATCGGCGACGTTGCTGCAGAACAGCGCGATTTCGTTGTCCGGAGCCGCCGCGGCTTGCGTCGGCATTGGTTTCGCAGGCGCGGCGCTGCCGGGCTTTGCCGGGCGTGCCGGCGCGGGCGCCGGCGCAGGGGGCGGCGTCTCGGAAGACGGCATCGCGCCGGTGATCGCGGGTCCCGAATTTTCGGCCGCCCAAGCCGTCGCCCGGATCGAGGCATCGCCGCCTGGTAACGAGGCAACCGGCGGCCTCTGCGGTCCAGGCGCGCGGGCGCGCGCGAAGGAGAGCAAATTGAGCGGCTTCGACGGCTTGGCCTCCTCCAGCGCCAGCACGGGCGACGCGCTCGCGAGCGCTGTGGCTACGGCGAGCAGGAGGAGTTTGGCTTTGTGATCCAGCTTCAGCATCGGGCCGCGTGCGATTCTCGGTCGAGACCTCAGCATTGAGCGCACAAGCTTGCATGACGCTTGTGCATCATTGCACGACGACATCGGCCTGGAGAGCGCCTGCCGACTTGATCGCCTGGAGGATCGCGATGATCCCCGATGGCTTCAGGCCGATCTGGTTCAGCCCGCGCACCAGGCGCTGGAGATCGACCCCGCTCAGGATCGCCACCTGCGACCCCGCCTCGTTGGCTTCGACCACGGTCTGCGGAACGACCACCGTCTGCCCTCGCGAGAACGGCGCCGGCTGCGAGACGACGGGCATCTCCGTGACACGGACCGTCAGATTGCCGTGGGTCACGGCCACCGTCGATATCCGCACGTCGCGCCCGATCACCACCGTGCCGGTCCGCTCGTTGATCACGACCCGCGCAGGCGTATCCGGCTCGACCGACAATTCGCCGATTTCGGCGAGGAAGCGGACAGGACCGATATGGCGCGGCTTCGACAACACGATGGTGCGGTAGTCGCGCTCGAAGGCGATCTGCGCGCGGTAGCGGCCGCCGGCGTAGCGGTTGATGGCGTCGAGGATGCGCGTTGCGGTGACGAAGTCGGGGTTCTTCAGCTGCAGCACCAGGAACTCCATCTCGTGGAGACTTCCCGGCACCTCACGCTCGACCAGCGCACCGTTCGGGATGCGGCCAGCCGTCGGCGTGCCCTGGCTGACGTTCTGTGCCTGGCCTCCGACGCTGTAGCCGGCGACGGTGATCGCGCCCTGCGCCACCGCATAGACGGCGCCGTCTGCCGCGCGCAGCGAGGTCATGACCAGCGTGCCGCCGAGCAGCGAGGTCGCGTCGCCGAGCGACGACACGGTGACGTCCATGCGCTCGCCGGGCCCGATCGAGGGCGACAGATCCGCAGTCACCATCACCGCCGCGACGTTGCGCGTGCGCAGCGTCGTCGGACGCGGGGGGTTGTTTGTGCTCGTGGTCTCGTTCCTGACGTTGATGCCCATGTTCTCGAGCATCGATTGCAGGGATTGTTCCGTGAACGGAGCGTTGCGAAGCGTGTCGCCCGTGCCGTTCAGGCCAATGACGAGGCCGTAACCGACGATCTGGTTCTCGCGCAGACCCTTGATGTCCGCGATGTCCTTGATGCGGACGGCGGCCTGGGCGCTGGCGACCGACATGAGCAGAGCAAGCGCAAGCAGGAGTCTGGTCATGACCCGTCCACGACCTTGACGGTGCCATCCGGCTGGACGACGCCCCTGATGATCACCCCGGTGTCCGTATTGCGCACGGGGATCAGTGCGCCAGCCGCACCCGACTGCATCGCCGAGCCGTAAGTGACGATGGAGAGGCCGCTGTCTTCCACCACGACCTTGACCATGGCGCCGCGGGCCACGGTCCAGGGATCTTCCACCGCATTGGTCGGAATGGGCTGGCCAGGGAACAGCGCGCGCCGCGCCATGCGGCCGACTAGCACCTGACGCCCCTCGATGAACATGGCGACGCCGAGCAGACTCGGCGCGAAGGCGCGTTCGGTGATCATCTCCTCCCGGATCAGCTCGCCGGCCCGGATCGAGACGGCC
This sequence comes from Bradyrhizobium sp. CCH5-F6, assembly GCF_001556045.1. Lineage (GTDB taxonomy): Bacteria > Pseudomonadota > Alphaproteobacteria > Rhizobiales > Xanthobacteraceae > Bradyrhizobium. Next base: position 11,804 of record NZ_LSIC01000022.1, on the reverse strand, counting down.
GGCACGGGAAGCCGCTTCTCCTCGGCCGCAGCGACCCGGGCCGCGCCGAGAACCAGCAGCACGGCGGCCAACCCGCGTATGATCAGGCCCACCCTCTTCAACATCGAGACACCGGAACTAGCGCATGCCCTTCGAGACCGTCTGGGCCATTTCGTCCGAGGCCTGGATGACCTTGGCATTCATTTCGTAGGCACGCTGCGCCGAGATCAGCTCGGTGATTTCCTTGACCGGGTCGACGTTCGAGGCTTCGAGATATTTCTGGTTGATCTTGCCATAGCCTGCATCGCCGGGCAGTCCGACGACCGGCGTGCCGGACGCGGTGGTCTCGCGATAGAGATTTCCTCCGAGGGGCTCGAGGCCGGCTTCGTTGGCGAAGTTGGCGAGGTTGAGCTGGCCGATCTGCCGCGGGTTCACTTCCGTATCGAGCTTGGCAAACACCTGGCCGGTGGCGTTGACCGTGACCTCCACCGTTCCCTGCGGCACGGTGATCGCGGGATCCAGCAGGTAGCCGTCGATCGTGACGAGCTGGGCGTTGGCATTGGTGTTGAACGAGCCCGCGCGGGTGTACTGCACCTCGTTGTTCGGGCCGAGCACCTGAAACCAGCCGCGCCCGTTGATCGCGAGGTCGTAGGGGTTGCCGGTCTGCGTGAGCGCGCCCTGGATGTGAAGCTTGCGGATCGCCGCCGACTTGACGCCGAGGCCGAGATTGGCGCCTTCAGGGATCGGCGAGGAGCCGTTGACGTTCGCGACACCCTGCATGCGGTCCATCTGGTAGAACAGATCGGTGAACTCCGCGCGCGCCCGCTTGTAGGAGGTCGAGTTGATGTTGGCGATGTTGTTCGCGATGACTTCGATGTTGGTCTGCTGGGCGTTCATGCCCGTGGCCGCAATGGCGAGCGATTTCACTTATCTCATCCCTTCAGATCAGATCGACATCCGAACGACTTCCTGGTAGGCCTGCACGACCTTGTCGCGAACCGCGACTGCCGTCTGCAGGGCCTGCTCGGCCGACATCAGGGCTTCGACGACGCGGCGCGTCGATTCCTTGCCCTGCATCGCCGAGATCGACGCCGCCTCGCCGGCCTTCAGCGTCCCGATCGCGTCGGTGGTCACCTGCTTCATCACGGATTCGAATCCGAGGTCGTCGCTGGCCTGAGTCGCCGTGGTCGCCGCGGGCGAGACGACCTGCGTCTCGGTCGCGCGGGTCGCCGCCTGGCCAGCGGAGATCGCCGTGGATGAAATCGCCTCAAGCATTGTCAGCTCCTCAGAAGGTCGATGGTCATGCCGAGCATGGATCTCACCTGCTTCACGACCTGGAGATTGGCTTCATAGGACCGATTGACTTCCCGCATGTCGGCCATTTCGATCATCATGTTGACGTTCGGCAGCTTGACGTAGCCGGCCTTGTCGGCGGCGGGATGCCCGGGGTCGTACTCCACGCGGTACGGCGTGGTGTCGACCCCGATCTCCTTGACCTTCGCGAGCTGCGTGCCCGAAGCACGATCCATCGCGGCGTCGAAGGTGATCGTCTTGCGCTGATACGGATCGGCGCCGGCGGCGCGTCCCGTCGAAGTGGCGTTGGCGAGATTTTCCGAGACGATGCGCATGCGTGTCGACTGCGCTTCGAGCCCGGAGCTTGCGACCGTCAATGACGCCTGCAGGGAGTCCAGCATATCAGTTCACCTCAAGCCTTTGCACTCGACAGAACCATGCGGTGGAACGACCGCACGATTGCAGAGTTCATCGAATAATCGCGATTGACGTCGCTGCCCTTGATCATTTCCTGCTCGAGGCTGACGGAGTTGCCGGAGTGAACCACCTCCCAGCTGTCCTTCTTCGCGGTCGCCCGCGTGTCGGTCTCGGTCGCGGACAATTGCATGTGCGACGGCGACGTCGTCGCAAGCCTGACCGGCATGCCGTCGAGCACCTTGTTGAACGGCTCGACGTCGCGCGCGCGAAAGCCCGGCGTGTTGACGTTGGCGACGTTGGTCGCGATGGTCGACTGGCGTAGTTCGAGGTACCGCGCCTGCGACGATGCGAGTTCGAAGAGATAAAGCGGTCCCACGACGGCCCCATTCTGATCCATTCGGGAGAAGCTTAGGGCGGCAAGCTTTCGTCAGGCTGATGAGGCAGACGCCGTCCTCCGAAATCTACTGAACCTTCTCGGGCCGCGCCGCCTGCTTGGACTGGAGGAAGTAGATGATCTCGGCGACGGGCCGGAAAAACTCCGCCGGAATCACCTGGTCGACCTGGACCGCCTCGTACAGCGCGCGCGCCAGCGCCTTGTTTTCGATCACCGGGATTCGGTTCTGCTCGGCGACTTCGCGAATCTTCAGCGCGATCACGTCCATGCCCTTGGCCACGACGAGCGGCGCGGCGTTTTCCTCGCGCTTGTAGCGCAGCGCGATCGCGAAATGCGTGGGGTTGGCGATCACCAGCGTCGCGCGCGAGGCCGAAGCGATCATGCGCTGGCGCGAACGGTCGCGCGCCAGCGAACGCAGGCGCGCCTTGACCAGCGGATCGCCTTCCGCCTGCTTGTGCTCGTCCTTGATCTCCTGCTTGGTCATGCGCAGCTCGCGCCGCCAGTGGAAACGCGCCCAGGCGAGATCGATCGCCACCAGGACGATGGTCGCGATGCAGATCGCCGAGACGATTCGCATCGCGATGTTGAGAATCATCTCCGGCAGCGCGACCGGATCGGTGTACATCGCCTCGAACGCCCTTGCTTCGGACGAGCGCAGCACGAAGGCGACGACGGCGGTCACCGCGCCGAGCTTGAACAGCGACTTGGCGAACTCGATCAGGCCCTGCGTCCCGAACAGCCGGCTCCAGCCGCTGACCGGAGAGATTCGATTCAGGTCCGGTTTGATGCGCTCGAGCACCACGCGCGGCGCGTTTTGCAGCAGCGAAGCGGCGAGCCCGAACACCATCAGGATGACAACCAGCGGCACCAGGAACCGCAGCGCCTGGAGGCCGACCACCGTGAGCAAGTTCTGCGCGTCCGCGCCGGTGCTGAGCGGAAAGCCCTCGGGATCGTCGAGGAGGCTCTTCAGCGTCGGCGTCAATTGCTGCACGCCCTGGCCGATCAGGAACGCCTGGATCACCATGAGCGCGGCCATCGAGGCGAAAATGGAGGCCTCCCGAGAGACCGGGATCTTGCCCTGTTCGAGCGCATCACGGACTTTCTTCTCGGTCGGCTCTTCTGTCTTACTCTCCTGATCGGATGTTTCTGCCATGCCCGTTCAGCGGTCAGCGGAAGACCAGCTCATCCTCCTGCTCGGGGTTGAGCTCGATTTCGCCCTTCTCCGCCAGGTCAAGCGCAAGGTCGGTGATCACCCGTCGCGCCTCCAGCACGTCGCGCTGGTTCGACGGCTCGCCGATGGCGAGCTCGTGCTCGACGACGCGACGCACGCGAGAGGCGACCGAGGACAGGATCAGCTCGCGGAAATTCTTGTCGGTGCCCTTCAGCGCGACGACGATGCGATCGGTCGGCACCTGGTCGAAGATCATGGTGCGCGCCTTCGGCGTCAGGTTGACGACGTCGTCGAAGGTGAACAGCAGCTCCTTCAGCACTTCGGCCGACTTCGGCCGCTTCTCCGACAGGCTCTTCAACATGTCCTCGATGTGGCCGCGTTCCATCTTGTTGATGATGTCCGCGACCCGGGCATAGGTATCCGCGCCGAGGTTTCGGGCGAAGTTCAGCGTCAGATCCTCGTGCAGCGTCTTCTCGATGATGCGCATGGCGTCATCGACGATCGGCTTGAGGCTCAGGACGCGCCGCATCAGTTCGTTACGCAGGCTCGAGGGCAGCTGGCTCATGACCTTGGCGGCGCAGGCCGGCTTGACCTTGGACAGGATCAGCGCCGCGGTCTGCGGATGCTCCTTGGACAGGTAGCTCGCGAGCGAGTTTTCGGACACTGACGAGACGCGGTCCCACACCGACCGGCTGGAATTGCCGAGCAGATCCGACATGATCTGCGAGACCTGGTCGGCCGGAAGCACATCGCCGAGCACGGCTTCCAGGCCGCCGAGGGTGCCGAGAATGTTGGCGCCCATCGAGAACTGCTGGGCGAACTCCTCGACGATGCCCTCCAGCTCCTGCGCGGTGATCGGCCGCAGTTCCGCCGCCGCCTTGGTGACGATGCGGATCTCCTGCGGCTCGAACTGCTGCAGCACGCTGGCGGCCGCCTGCCGTCCCATCGCCAGCAGGAGCGCGGCGACCTTTTCCGTGCCGCCGAGCGTGGTAACGCCTCGCTGCTTGACGGGAGCGATGCCGACCGGTGCCGCCATGGTCAGGTATCACCCTGCCCCAGCGGTCCGACGATCTCCGTGAGCGAGACGCCGAAGCGGGAATTGTCCTCTTCGACGACGACCACCTCGCCGCGAGCGACGATACGGCCGTTGACGACCACGTCGACGGGCTCTCCGACCCGGTGATCGAGCGGAACCACCGCACCGCGTCCGAGCTTCATCAAGTTTGCCACCGGGATGGTGGCCGAGCCGAGCACCACCTGCATGGTGACGGGAATGCGCAGGATCGCGTCGACATTGGCGAACTTGCCGGTTTCCTCGGCCGTGCGCTGGGCAATCTCCGCCAGCCGCTCCAGCGGAGACGTCTCGGATTCTGCCGATTCATGTGCAGACTCATAGTCGAAGGATTGCGCCATCTTGTATCGCCTTTTGGTATTTCCGCTCCCGGAGCGCCGTGGCGTTCCGATCGTATTCGTTCCGCCGGCTTCGGCTTCAGTGCTTGTTCAGGTCGGCGCCGCCTGCGGTCGCGGCGGGCGCGAACCCGGTCCGCGCATCGAGCGCCGCGATGGCCTCGTGCGCCTGGTCGATCTTCGTGCTGAGCACGTTGGCGAGCCGTCCGAGACTTGCCGTCGAATCGTGCGCCGCGGTGATGACCGTGTCGAAGGCGCCCGCAGTTTCGTGCATGACGGTCGAGAATTCGCCCTGATAGCTGCGAAGCCGTGCCAGCTCGCGGTGCATCCGGGTCACCCGCATGCTGGTGAAGGCGAGCGCAATCAGCAGTACGGCATCAACGAGATAGGATATCATCGACGAACTCCCGTTTCTGATCGACGGGATCGGCCACCTGCATGGCGTAATAGCCATCGAGCTGGCCGATCTGGCACCAGAACAGCACCTGGTTGTTGCTTTCGAGGCGAGCGAGCGTGCGCGGCGTGGCTTCGAGCTCGAGCACCTGCCCGACATGGAACTTCACGATGTCGCCGAGGGATATCGTCTTCTCGTCCAGCACCGCGCTCAGCGTCACCTCGGTACGCTGAACCTCGCTCTCCATCTGCTCCCGCCAGCGCGGATCGGCGGCGCGGCCGTCGCTGACGACGACGTGCGCGAGCTTCTGCCTGAGCGGATTGAGCGCGGAGTGCGGAATGATGAGGAACATCTGGCCGCCGCGGTAGAGCGCCTGCAGCATGATGTTCGCGCAGATCGACATGTTGCCGCTCCGCCCGATCGCCAGCGATGCCATCGCGGTCTCGACCCGTTCCACGCGAAAGGTGACGTTGGAGGTGCCGGCGAAGGCGGATTGCAGCGCCTTGGCGAACCGTTCGAACAGCGCCTGGACCAGGCGGAGCTCGATGTTCGAGAACGAGCGCTCGACGTCGAGCGGCGGCTCGGCCCCGTCGGAGCCGAACATCGCCTCGACCATGGTGAACACGAAGTCGCGGTCGAGCATGATGATGATGCGGGAATCCCACTGCTCGGCATAGAGCACCGCCGCGACCGCGTTGGCCTCGTAGTCCTTGATGATGTCGCCGACCCGGTCGTTGCTGATGCCGTTGACGGAGAAATAGCAGGGCGTTCCGGCCATCGGCTGCAGGCTGTCCGTGCACGATGCCGCCATGCGATCGAAGATCACATTGAGCATCGGCATGCGATCGATCGATATGCCGGCGGCGTCCAGCAGGTAGTTCGGCAGCTGCTTCCGCTGATCGACCTCGGTGTCTTCCATCATCATGCGCGCGCCGCCTTGGGTTCGGGCTCGGTCACGACCGCCTTGGGACCTGCGATGGTCTCATTCTCGACGACATCGATCGACGGCCGTTCGGAACTCGCGATCATCTTGCGGCCGTGCTCGACCGCGATCTGCGGCATGGCACCGTTCATGAACGCCAACAGCGTCTGCTTGACGATGATGTATGGCCGGCATTTCTTCTCGCGCGTCATCTTGATCTTCAGCGCGAAGGGCGAAATGATGCCGTAGGACAGGAAAATGCCGGCGAATGTGCCGACGAGGGCCGCGCCGATGTAGCCGCCCAGCAGCTTCGGCGACTGGTCGAGCGCGCCCATCGCCTTGATGACGCCGAGCACCGCAGCGACGATGCCGAGTGCCGGCAGCGCTTCGGAGACAGTAACCAGCGAATGGTAGGGGGTCAGCTTGCTCTTCACGATGGTGTGGATTTCCTCGTCCATCAGCGCTTCGATCTCGTGCGTGCGCGCGTTGCCCATGATGATGAGGCGAATATAGTCGCAGATGAACTGGAGCAGCGACGGGTCGCCGAGCACGCTGGGGAACGCCTTGAAGATCTCGGAAGAAGAGGGATCGTCGATATGCGCTTCCACCTCGTTGCGGCCCTTGCCCCGCAATTCACGCATCAGCGCGTGCAGCGCCCCGAGCAGGTCGAGATAGTAGCGCTGGCCCGGTACCGACCCGGTGATGGCCTGCATGCAGGCAACGCCGGTGTCCACGACGGTCTTCCAGGGATTGGCGACGATGAAGGTGCCGACCGCGGTGCCCACGATGATGACGAATTCCCACGGCTGCATGAGCACGGCCAGATGCCCGCCCATGGCGGCAAAGCCGCCGAGCAGCGCCGCTACCGTGATGAATATCCCCACGAAACTGCCCAACGCGCCGCTCCATCGCCGATCCCGTCGAAAGTATCTAGTCGGCGACGCTTGCGCGAAGCTGGCTTCGGTCTCGCCAGCCCCGCGCAAGCAATTCACGGCAGCCTGAGACGAAGCCGCAACAGGGGCCAGAGGGGCGCGCGTCATGCTATCCACCATCGCGGATTACACCAGACTGACGAAGGACATGGGCAAGTCGCTGACGCAGGTCGCGAAGCAGCCGGACGTCAGCCGCGAAACCGACTATTTCCTCAGCCATATCGGCAACGTGAAGACCATCGACGATTTCCTGAAGGACTATCGTCTCTATTCCTACGCGATGAAGGCTTACGGCCTCAGCGACATGACCTATGCCAAGGCATTCATGCGCAAGGTTCTGACCGAGGGTGTTGCGAGCAAGGACGCCTTCGCCAACAAGCTGACCGACACCCGCTACCGGCAATTTGCCGCCGCCTTCGACTTCGCCGCCCTCGGCGACAAGGCAACCCAGGCCACCGCGGCCACGACCGGCACGGCGACCCAATACGTCACCCAGACGATGGAGGAGAAGGCCGGCGACCAGAACGAAGGCCTGCGGTTGGCGCTCTACTTCGCCCGCAAGGCTTCCACGATCACGACCCCCTACCAGATCCTCGCCGACAAGGCGCTGACGCAGGTGGTGCAGACGGCAATGGGCTGGCCGTCGACGATCAGCTCGTCCGACATCGACGCCCAGGCCAAGATGATCACGGACAAGATCGATCTCGCCGATTTCCAGGACCCGGCCAAGGTCACCAAATTCGTGCAGCGTTTCGCGGCGATGTGGGATGCGACCCAGGCCCAGAACGACCCCTCGACCAATCCCGCGCTGGTCCTGATCGCCGGCGCGTCGACGTCGATCAGCATGGACACCAACATGCTCGCGACGCTTCAGAACATCAAGTTCAACAGGTAAGTCATGCAATCCGCCCTCTATGTGGGATTGTCGGCGCAGGTCGCTCTCGAAAAGCGCCTCCAGACGATCGCCAACAACGTCGCCAACGTCAACACGGCGGCATTCCGCACCGACGTGGTGAAGTTCGAGACCGTGCTGTCCAAGGCGGGGCCGACCCCGGTCGCGTTCTCCTCGCCCGGCGACAACATCATCTCGCGCGAGATGGGCAACATCACCGAGAGCGGCAACCCCCTCGACGTCGCCGTGGTCGGACAGGGCTGGATCGCCTTCGCCGGTCCGAACGGCACCGTCTACACGCGCGACGGCCGCCTCCAGATCGCGCCCAACGGCGACCTCCAGACCGTGAGCGGCTTCCCCGTCGTCGATTCCGGCGGCGCGCAGATCACGCTCGACCCGAACGGCGGACCGATCTCGATCGCGCGCAGCGGCGCGATCACCCAGGACAACAACGAGATCGGCACGATCGGCCTGTTCAGCATTCCGGCCGACGCCAATCTCGAACGCTACGGCAATTCCGGCGTGACGCCCGACCGGCCCGCGACCGCCATCGCCGATTTCTCCCGGGACGGCTTCAAGCAGGGCTATGTCGAGGGCTCCGGCGCCAATCCGATGCTCGAACTGACGCGGCTGATCTCGGCCTCTCGCGCCTTCGACGGCACCAATTCGATGATCGAGGGCACCGAGAGCTCGCTCCAGAACGCCATCCGGACACTCGGCGAACCCGGCAAGTAGACTGCGCCTCGCGCGCATTGAGATTGAGGTTGGACGGTTTCCTTGAACGCTCTTCGGCAACTCGAGTGGGCGCTGCTGGAGCTCCAGCAGAGCACTCCCCTGGCAAGCGTCAGCGGCGCGATCTCCGAGATCGCGCCGACGCATTTCCGCGTCTCCGGCCTGTCGCGCTTCGTCAGGCTCGGCGAGCTCATCGGCGTCAATTCGGCCGGCAAGCGCCAGATCGGCGAGGTGGTGCGGATCGACAGCGACGGCATCGTTGCCAAGCCGTTCGACCGGCAATTTTCCGGCGGCCTCGGCTCGGTCGCCTACCGGATGCCGCCTCTGTCCTTCGCGCCAGATCCGAGCTGGAAGGGCCGCGTCATCAACGCTCTCGGCGAGCCGCTGGACGCACAGGGTCCCCTCACCCAGGGAGCCCAGGCGGTCTCGGCGGAAGCGGAGGCGCCGTCGGCCATGAAGCGCGCTCGCGTGCACAAGCCGCTGCGCACCGGCGTACGCGTCATCGACCTGTTCGCGCCGATTTGCGCCGGCCAGCGCGTCGGCATCTTCGCCGGTTCCGGCGTCGGCAAATCGACGCTGCTGGCGATGCTCGCCCGCAGCCAGGGTTTTGACACCGTCGTCCTGGCGCTGGTCGGCGAGCGCGGCCGCGAGGTGCGCGAGTTCATCGAGGACGTGCTGGGCACCGACCGTCAGCGCGCCGTCACGATCGTCTCGACGGGGGACGAGAGCCCGATGATGCGGCGGCTGGCGCCGAAGACCGCGATGGCGGTCGCCGAATATTTCCGCGACCGGGGCGAGTCGGTGCTGCTGATGGTCGATTCGATCACCCGCTTCGCCCATGCCGCTCGCGAGGTCGCGCTCGCCGCCGGGGAGCCCGCGGTCGCGCGCGGCTACGCGCCGACGGTCTTCACCGATCTGCCGCGCCTCCTGGAGCGCGCCGGTCCCGGCGAGGAGGGATCCGGCACGATCACCGGGATCTTCTCCGTGCTGGTCGACGGCGACGATCACAACGAGCCGATCGCGGACACCATCCGCAGCACACTCGATGGGCACATCGTGCTCTCCAGGCACATCGCCGACCAGGCGCGCTATCCGGCCGTGGACGTGCTGGCCTCGGTCTCGCGCCTCGCCCACAACGTCTGGGATCCCGAGGAGCGCGAACTGGTGAGCAAGCTGCGCGCCATGATCGCGAAATACGAGGACACGCGCGACCTCCGCCTGATGGGCGGATACCAGTCGGGACGTGATTCGAGCCTCGATCAGGCGGTTGAGATGGTTCCGAGAATCTACAGCGCGATGCGCCAAGGCGCTTCGGCTCCGCCGAGCGCCGATCCGTTCCGCGAGCTCCGGGACATGCTCAAGGGCGACTAGTCGGAAAGGTGGGACGGCGTGCAACACAAGCCTGTCACCCGTCCAGCCCGTGGTTATCGACAGGAGATTGCGCATGTCGCTACGCTTCCCGTGCATGCGCGCGCACATCTACGACCAATTTCCCTCGTCGGCGTATCCTCCGTTCGGGTGAGAACGCGCCCCAGGTGCGACGGGGCGGTCGATCCTGCGACTACGGCCCTGACAACCATCACGAGTAATCCTTGCGAGTTCCCCTGAGGATTCCCGGGCAGAACGCACAAGTTGTGGATGACGTGCCGACACACATCGTCGTCATGCACAAGCTTCGATCAGTTTGCGTCAACGGCGGACAGCAACATGCCAATGAAATCCAACCGTCGTGGATCTGACGCATCTCGCGCGCCGGGCAGAGAATGTGCGTTCACCATCATGTGTCCGAGAGAGCGAGATTGTCTTGAACGTTACGTTCGGCTGCGACGACATCCAGTCTCCGCGAGCGTCTTGACTTGATTTTGTTGAGAAGCTCATTCATCGTTTCCGCGGATTACAAGAAACGTCTGCTTGTGACTTGAACTTTGGGGGCTTCGGTTGAGCTACTCCGATCCACCGTCTGCCGGCGACGGCGACCCGGGCTCCCCCGCGATGGCGATGCTGCTGGCATGCCATCGGCGCCACAGCCTCTCGCTTCGGACAACGCGGCGCCGATCGGCCCAGATCCGGCGCGTTGCGGTCGGTGCGTTTGCGCGAGAGTTCGACACGACATGCTGGTCGGAACCTCAGGGCGCGAAGCGGCTTCGAGACGCCGCCGACGAAGCTCCGGGGACGAGGTAGATCCATGCCATTGGCGCGGGAAGCCGTCGAGCTGCTGGTTCAGGCGGCGAGGGCTTGGTATTTCGAAGGCAATCAGCATGGATTGCGCGATCGGGAGTGGATGGCGCTGCGCTTCCTCGGCCGCGCCAACAGGTTTTCGCGCACTCCGTCCGCGCTGGCCGGCTTCATCGGCGCGACGCGGGCGACTGCGTCGCAGATCGTGAAGACTCTGGAGAGCAAGTCCTTTCTGGTGCGAAAGCCTTCGCAGGAAGACAAACGTTCCGTCGTCCTCCACGTCACCGCCCAGGGCGAGAAATGCCTGAGCCAGCACGACCCTATCAACCACGTCGTGAACGCGGTCACGGCGCTCGGCACCGACGAGTGCATCAGGCTGCGCGACTCTCTCCGCGAGATCCTCAATCACCTCGATGCGGCCCATCAGCGGCTCGATGCCAGCATCTGCCGGGATTGCATGTTCCTCGCGGAGCGCGGCCCGGGGACCGTCAAGGGACGTGCCACCGCCGAATTCATGTGCCGGCTCTATCGCGCTCCGATCTCGCTCGAGGAGACCGAGTTGCTGTGCACCAGTTTCGAGCGCACGCGTGACCGCCCCAAGATCGAGCAGCATCTCGACCCCGCGCGCGTGTCGAGCCAGGGGTGAGGCGTACGGTTAGGCCCCGGCCACACAGCCTGGGATGACGACGCAGGACTTGCGAAAGATCGAGCAGCGGAAAGAAATCGCTGCGAGACGCGCACCTGACCCTCCCGCAAGAGTAATGAGCAATATCTTTCAGAGTTGCATTGCGTGCGCAGCGAAGTGAGTCCGGAGAGTTTCTTGGAGAGATTCTAAGTTTGATCCAGCGCGCGTCTGCCCTCGAACTGGTCCCGCAATTGCGGAGCAAAGGGCGCCAGGCGCGCCGTCGCGTTCTCGCGGCGCAATCCGCCCGAGCTTTGCTTCGTCGCTCTACCCTCTCGAGCCAAGAGGGCGCAGGGAAGGCCGAGTGCCGGCGGCACCCGCGGTCCGCTGCGCGAAAATGCACACGCAGGAAGAACCGCACAGCAGCATACAGGTGAAGCCCAACACACGGCCTTCCCTGCGCGATGGTCGGAC